>NZ_LYMI01000004.1 GCF_001660815.1 Xanthomonas nasturtii | reverse complement strand
CGGCGTTGCCGTGACGCTTGCGCATCACCGCCTCCAATTCAGCACGCTGTTGGATCGTCAACTTCGTTCTTTGCATGACACACTACCTGGGGATCATGCATCCGATTTCAATGATTCAGTGGACTAGTCCGCCAGCTACCGCCCGCGCGCAGCCATCCCCCATTCGCTCGTCAACCGCATGCGCCGATACAATGCGCGTTCGTTTTCAGTGTTGACGGAGTCGCCATGTCCCAG
Organism: Xanthomonas nasturtii; assembly: GCF_001660815.1. Taxonomy (GTDB): domain Bacteria; phylum Pseudomonadota; class Gammaproteobacteria; order Xanthomonadales; family Xanthomonadaceae; genus Xanthomonas; species Xanthomonas nasturtii. Next base: position 126,571 of record NZ_LYMI01000004.1, on the reverse strand, counting down.
ATCATCCATACCGACCAGGCGCCTGCCGCCATCGGCCCGTATTCGCAGGCCGTGCGTGCCGGCAACACGGTGTATTTCTCCGGTCAGATTCCGCTGGACCCGGCTACCGGCGAGATCGTGCCGGGCGACATTGGCGCGCAGGCGCGTCGCGCGTTCGACAACCTCAAGGCGGTGGCCGAAGCGGCTGGCGGCTCGCTCGACAAGATCGTGCGTCTTGGCCTGTACCTCACCGACCTTGGCCAGTTCGCTGCCGTCAACGCGGTGATGCAGGAGTATTTCAAGGCCCCGTTCCCCGCGCGTTCCACCATCGAAGTGTCCGGCCTGCCCAAGGGCGCCGGGTTTGAAGTCGATGCGGTAATGGTGATCGAGTGATCGTGCCCAACTGAGCCGATTCGATCCGTCGTGCCGCGCGCGCGTCCCGTCACCCCGGCCCTGGCCGCCGCCGGCCAGGCACCGCTGTCCAGCCTGCCCGGGGTCGGCCCGAAGGTGGCCGACAAATTCGCCGCGCGCGGCATCCTGAGCGTGCAGGACCTGTGGCTGCATCTGCCGCTGCGCTATGAAGACCGTACGCGGCTGACCACCATCGCGCAGTTGCAAGGCGGCGTGCCGGCGCAGATCGAAGGGCGCGTCGATGCGGTGGAGCGTGGCTTCCGCTTCCGGCCGGTGCTGCGCGTAGCGGTCTCGGACCAATCGCATGGCACGGTGGTGCTGCGCTTCTTCCACTTTCGCGCCGCGCAGGTGGCGCAGTTTGCCGTCGGCACGCGCGTGCGCGTGTTCGGCACGCCCAAGCCCGGCCAGCACGGCTGGGAGATCGTGCACCCCAGCTACCGCGTGCTCGCGCCGGACGAAGACGCCGGGCTGGGCGACAGCCTGGACCCGGTCTATCCGGTATTGGAGGGCGTTGGGCCGGCCACGCTGCGCAAGCTCATCGGCCAGGCGCTGGAGCGGTTGCCGCCGGAGGCCGCGCTGGAATTGCTGCCGCCGCACTGGCTGCAGGACGAGCAACTGCCATCGCTGCGCGAGGCATTGCTGACCATGCATCGCCCGCCGGTGAATACCGACCCGCAGCAGTTGCTCGCCGGCGGGCATCCGGCCCAGCAGCGCCTGGCCATCGAAGAACTGCTGGCGCATCAACTCAGCCTGCGCCGCCAGCGCATCGCGCTGCAGCGGTTTCATGCGCCGGTGTTGCCCGGCAACGGCACGTTGGTGCAGCAATTGCGCAGCGCCTTGCCGTTCCAGCTCACCGGCGCGCAACAACGCGTGTTCGAGCAGATCGCACACGACCTGGCGCAGCCCTCGCCGATGCTGCGGCTGGTGCAAGGCGATGTCGGCAGCGGCAAGACCGTGGTCGCTGCGCTGGCGGCGATGCTGGCGGTGGAGCAGGGCAAACAGGTCGCACTCGCCGCACCCACCGAACTGCTGGCCGAGCAGCACCTCACCAATCTGCGTGGCTGGCTGGAGCCGCTGGGAGTGCGCATCGTCTGGCTGGCCGGCAAGGTCACCGGCAAGGCGCGCGCTGCGGCGATGGCCGAGGTCGCCTCCGGCCAGGCACAGGTGGTGGTGGGCACGCACGCACTGATGCAGGAAGCGGTGGTCTTCCACGATCTGGCGCTGGCCATCATCGACGAACAGCACCGCTTCGGCGTGCACCAGCGCCTGGCACTGCGCGACAAGGGCGCGGCGGCGGGCAGCGTGCCGCATCAGTTGGTGATGACCGCCACGCCGATCCCGCGCACGCTGGCGATGTCCACCTATGCGGATCTGGACGTGTCAGCCATCGACGAACTGCCGCCCGGCCGCACGCCGGTGCAGACCATCGTGCTGAGCGCAGAACGCCGCCCCGATCTGGTCGAGCGCATCCGCGCCGCCTGCGCCGAAGGACGCCAGGCGTACTGGGTATGCACGCTGATCGAAGAAAGCGAGGAACCCGGCAAGGGTGCGCCAAACGGGCCACCACGTATCGAAGCGCAGGCCGCCGAAGTCACCTTCGAAGCCTTGTCGGCGCAGCTGCCCGGCGTGCGCGTCGCACTCGTGCATGGCCGCATGAAGCCGGCCGAAAAACAAAAGGCCATGCTCGATTTCAAGCAGGGCCGCAGCGATCTGCTGGTTGCCACCACCGTGATCGAAGTCGGCGTGGACGTGCCCAATGCCTCGCTGATGATCATCGAAAATGCCGAACGCCTGGGCCTGGCCCAGTTGCACCAGCTGCGCGGCCGGGTCGGGCGCGGCGCGGCCGCGTCCAGTTGCGTGCTGCTGTACCAGGGCCCGCTGTCGATGATGGCGCGCCAGCGTCTGGAAACCATGCGCCAGACCAACGACGGCTTCGTGATCGCGGAAAAGGACCTGGAATTGCGCGGCCCCGGCGAACTGCTGGGCACACGGCAGACTGGCCTTGCCAGTTTCCGCATCGCCGATCTGGCGCGTGACGCCGGCTTGCTACCGCGCGTGCAGGTGCTGGCCGAACGGCTGCTGGCCGAAGCGCCGGAAATCGCCGATCGCGTCGTCGCCCGCTGGATCGGTGGCGCGGTGCGGTATGCGGCCGCTTGAGCGGCGGGGAGTGGGGAGTCGGGATTGGGGATTCGTCAAAGCGGGGTTGCTGCGACCTGGACGTTCCTGGAATTCGCGCGGCTCGCCGATCCTTGCGAAGATGCCGCAACGAATCCCGAATGCCCGATCTCCAATCCCATGACCAAAAAGATACCGCTGCTGATCGACACCGACCCCGGCGTGGATGACGCGCTGGCGCTGCTGATGGCCTTCAACGACACCCGCCACGAGGTGGTCGGGCTGACCATCGCCGCGGGTAACGTCGGCCTGGAGCACACCGTGCGCAACGCCTTGAAGGTGTGCGAGATCGCCGGCCGCTCCGATGTACCGGTCTACGCCGGCTGCCCGCAGCCGCTGCTGCACCCTTCGGTGGATGCAGCGCACGTGCACGGGATCGACGGCTTCGGCGATGTGGGTCTGGCACCGGCCAAGCGTACTGCCGAGGCCGAACACGCCGCGCTCGCCATCCTGCGGCTGTCGCACGAGCACGCCGGCGAGCTGCTGCTGGTCGCACTGGGCCCGCTGACCAATCTTGCGCTGGCGCTCACCCTGGACCCGACCCTGCCGCAGCGTGTGGCACGGCTGGTGGTGATGGGCGGCGCGCTGACCGGGCACGGCAACATCACCGCGGCGGCCGAATTCAACATCGGCTTCGACCCGGAGGCCGCGCACATCGTGTTCCGCGGCTTCCCGCAGTTCGACGTCGCCGACTGGGAGGCCACCATCGCGCATGGCCTGTTGCACCGGGACGTGGAACAGTGGCTGGCCGCCGACACCCCCCGCGCCCGCTTCTACGAGGAAATCTCGCGCAAGACCCGGTTGTGGTCCGAAGACAGCCGCGGCGAGTACTGGTATGCCGCCGACGCGCTGGCGATGGCCTTCGCCCTGCACCCGGAAGGGGCGCAGCGGCTGGAGCAGCGCCCGGTCCACATCGAGCTGTCCGGCACGCATACCCGTGGCATGACCCTGGTGGACTGGAACCGGCAGGGTGGGGCGCCCGACAACGCCAACCTGCTGCTGGCGTACGACCGCCCGCAGTTCTATGGCCTGGTCGGGGCCGCCCTGGCCGCTGGCTAGGGCAACCTTGCGCCGGGCGAACGGAGGCCGCTATAATGCTCGGCTTATCCAGGCAGCCCGGCGCCAAGTCCATGAAAGATAACGTGCATCCCACTTACAAAGACGTCGTCTTTCACGACGTGACGTCCGACTTCAAGATCCTGACCCGTTCCACCATGGGCTCGAAAGAGACCGTGAAGTGGGAAGACGGCCAGGAATATCCGCTGATCAAGGTGGAAATTTCTTCGGCGTCGCACCCGTTCTATACCGGCAAGCACAAGGTGATCGACACCGGCGGCCGTATCGACAAGTTCCAGAAGCGCTACGCGCGCTGAACTTGCAGGACGGGCTGTACCGGCAACGGCCGCGCACTGCGCGGCCGTTGTTTTTTAGGTCGCCCGCGTTTCATGTGCGTGTCCCTGGCCAATGCATCTACGACTTCTGTCCAAGCGACGGCCAAAATGCTGCTGTGCGATAATGACGTGATCCGAGGCGACGCCTTGGACTTCCATCACGTGCCTGCCCATGTGGGATCAGGCGCCTTCCACTGAAGGAGCGTACACAGTGTCCGATCTTGATCAGGTCACGCTCAACGCCGGCGACAAGTCGGTCGTTCTGCCGGTTCTCAAGCCCACGTTGGGCAATGATTGCGTCGATATCTCAAAGCTGACCAAAGAAACCGGTCTGTTCACCTACGACTCGGGCTTTACCGCCACCGCCAGCTGCAAGTCGGCCATCACCTACATCGATGGCGACAACGGCGTGTTGTTGTATCGCGGCTACCCGATCGAACAGCTCGCCGAGAAGTCCAGCTTCCTGGAAGTGTCGTACCTGCTGATGAACGGCGAACTGCCGACGGCGGACGAATTCAAGAAGTTCGACCACGAAGTGACGCATCACACGATGATGCACGAGTCGCTGAAGAACTTCCTCGGTGGGTTCCGTCACGACGCGCACCCGATGGCCATGCTGGCCGGCTCGGTCGCCTCGCTGTCGGCGTTCTACCACGACACCCTGGACCTCAACGATCCGGAACAGCGCCGTCAGGCCGCCATCCGTCTGATCGCCAAGGTGCCCACCCTGGCGGCTGCCGCGTACCGCTATTCGATCGGCTGGCCGATCCGCTACCCGCGCAACAACCTGAACTACGTCGACCGCTTCCTGCACATGATGTTCGAAGTGCCGAGCGAGCCGCTGGAGATCAACCCGGTCGTTGCCAAGGCGTTGGATCTGCTGTTTATCCTGCACGCCGACCACGAACAGAACGCCTCCACCTCGACGGTGCGCCTGGTCGGTTCGACCGGTGCCAACCCGTACGCCTCGGTCGCAGCGGGCATCACCGCACTGTGGGGCCCGGCACACGGTGGCGCCAACGAAGCCGTGCTGAAGATGCTCGAAGAGATCGGCACCGCCGATAACGTCGAGTCGGCCGTGGCCAAGGCCAAGGACAAGAACTCCTCGTTCCGTCTGATGGGCTTCGGTCACCGCGTCTACAAGAACTTCGACCCGCGCGCCAAGATCATCCGCGAGATGACCCACAAGGTGCTGGGCGAGCTGGGCGTCAACGACCCGTTGCTTGAAGTGGCACTGAAGCTGGAAGAAGCCGCGCTGAAGGACGACTACTTCGTGCAGCGCAAGCTGTACCCGAACGTCGACTTCTATTCGGGCCTGATCTACAAGGCGCTGAATATCCCGGTGGAAATGTTCACCGTGATGTTTGCCATTGCACGCACCGCCGGCTGGGTGTCGCATTGGCTGGAGCAGCAGGTCGACCCGGAAATGAAGATCGGCCGTCCGCGCCAGATCTACACCGGCTACGACAAGCGCGACTACACCGACGCCGGCCAGCGCTAAGCGTTTGCGGTTGTCTGCTTGAACGAACGCCCCGCATTGCGGGGCGTTTGCTTTGGGATGGCTGCAGGTTGCGGTCGGTCTGCAAGCCAAGCGCGATACTGCCGCGGTGTCGGTGTCGGTGTCGGTGTCGGCGGCGCTCATCGCGTCGGATGGGTGCAGTGGAAATTACACCCCTACAAACGATCGCTCTCGTCGCGACATCCTCGCATCGAAGAGCGCGTCTCCAGCTTGCCGCATTCGCAGGCTCGGCGCCGCAATGACCGCGGCTCAGCGCGGTAGCTGCAAGACGTCGGGGCCGTCCTCGTCGGCCAACAGCTGACGCAGCTGCGCGGCCGATGCGCGTGGCATCGGTTTTTCGTCCAGTTGCGACAATGGCGCCTGCCGCAGTGCGTCGTATGGCAGCACGGTCAGGTCGAAGGTCAGCTCTTCCGCGCTGAACAGCCACACTGGAAACTCGCCGGTGCGCTCGCGATCCAGGCGCAGGCGGCGCGTGCGCGACTCGGCCGGAATGCGGTGTTCTTCCAGAAAGCGCTGCACTGCATCGGCATCGTCGCTGTGCAGCTGCAACTGCACCGGCGCGTTGGCATCGGCGGTGCCATCCAGCACCGGGCCGGTCAGTCGCGGCTGGAACGGGCGGAGAAATTCCAGCGCCCGCAGCGCGGCTTCGCGACGTTGGCGTACACGCACGCCGTGTGCAGGTCCGGCGAACAGGCGTTGGTATTCGCGCAACGCGTCTTCGATCTCGCGGTTGCGCGGCAATGAGGCGTCGTCATGAATGCCGAGCCGGCTGGCCGCCTTGAGCTTGGCTTGATGAAAATCGCGGATGCCGCCCTCGGCCATCAGGCGCGCGGCTTCGTGCGCCAGGCGATGGCGACGTTCGCGGGTTCGTGTATCGGCGTGCTCGCGTGCGTGATGCATGACCGGGCTCCCCTATGAACCTGAGCTCGACTCTACAACAGCTGCATGAAGACATGGCGAATCCAGCGCGCCGTCCTGAAGCGCGATCGAGCGCGAGCGCTACGTCGATCATGCGTGCCGTGCGCCATCACACACCCCAGAAAAAAGGGGAACCGAACAGCCGCGCCGTCACGATTCCCCAATTCCGATTCCCGACTCGCTGCCGTCAGAAAATATCGAAGGCCTTTTCGTCCTGCTGTTCCTGCAGGCCGTAGTCGTAATCCTGCAAGCGGTCCAGATCTTCGTTCTTGACCCATTCGACCGCGCCGTTGATGGTTGCCTGGGTCATGCCATCGGGCGGGTCGTTGGCGGCGATCGGCTTGTCCTTGAGCGCCACGCGCATGTAGTCGATCCAGATCGGCAGCGCCGCCTTGCCGCCGTACTCGCGATAGCCGAGCGAGCGGAAATCGTCGCGGCCCACCCATACGGTAGTGGCGTAGGGGCCGCCGAAGCCGGAGAACCAGGCATCGCGGTGGTCGTTGGTGGAGCCGGTCTTGCCGCCGACGTCCTCGCGGCCGAGCACCTTGGCCGCGGTACCGGTGCCGCGCTGGACCACGTCGCGCATCATCGACACCAGCTGGTAGGCGGTGCGTTCGTCGATGGCGCGCGGTGCGATCTTGGTTTCGGCAGTGGCTGCCGGGGCGGTCTCCGCCGGCGTGGCCGGCGTCGCGGTGGTCGGTTCGATCGATTTGGGCAGGGCGGGGGCGCCGAAGTTGAAGCCATCCACCACCTGGCTCACCGGCGCGACATTGCCGCCCTGCAAGGCGCAGGTACGGCAGGCCACCGCCGGCACTTCCTTGAAGACCACATTGCCGTCGCGGTCCTTGACCTCGTCCACGATCCAGGTCTCCACCCGCGAGCCGCCATTGGCGAACACGGCGTAGCCACGCGCCACCGACAGTGGCGTCAGTGAGGCGGTGCCCAGCGACATCGACAGGTTGGGCGGCAACTCGGCTTCCTGGAAACCGAACTGACTGATGTATTTGCGTGCAAAATCGACGCTGATCGCGTCCAGCAGGCGCACCGACACCAGGTTGCGCGACTGCACCAGCGCCTCGCGCAGGCGCATCGGGCCGCGGAAGCCGCCGCCGTCGTTCTGCGGCGACCAGGTCTTGCCACGGCGGTCGCGGAAGACCACCGGCGCATCCAGCACGATCGAGGCCGGGTTGAAGCCTTTCTCGAAGGCGGCCGCATACACGAACGGCTTGAAGCTCGAGCCCGGCTGGCGCCGCGCCTGGGTGGCGCGATTGAACTTGTTGCCGGCAAAGCTGAAACCGCCGACCAGCGCACGCAGCGCACCGCTGTTGGCATCCAGCGACACCAGCGCGGCCTGGCCGCGCGGCAGCTGGTCGATGATCCATTCGCCTTCCTTTTCGCCGGCGCGGATACGGGTCAGGTCGCCGCGCGTCAGCAACTTGGCCGGCGTCTTGTTGGTCCAGCGGCTGGCGCTGGCCGGCAGGGTCAGCTCGGTCTTGTCGCTCTGCACGACGGTCACCCCGCCATCGGGATTGGTACGCGCCACGATCACCGCACGCAGGCCGCCCTGGGTAAATGCACCCGACAAATGCTTGGCCAGTGCCGGCGCATCCGCATCGGCGGCGACATCGAAATGCTGCTCCACGCCGTGCCAGCCATGGCGGTGGTCGTACAGGCGCAGACCTTCGGCCACGGCCGCATCGGCGCCGGTCTGCAGGGTGGCATCGATGGTGGTGGTGACGTGATAGCCCTTGTTGAGTACATCGCCGCCATACTTGGCGATCATTTCCTGGCGCACCAGCTCGGCCACGTAAGGCGCGTACACCTCGACCGGCGGCTCGTGCGGCTTGGCATGCATCGGCACCGCCTTGGCGTCGTCGGACTCGGCCTGGGTCACAAAGCCCAGGTCGGCCATGCGCTGCAGCACGTAGTAGTCGCGGCGTTCGCGTGCGCGCTCGGGGTTGCTGATCGGATTGCCGCTGGACGGGAACTTGGGGATGCCGGCCAGCGAGGCCATCTCGTCCAGGCTCAACTCGCTCATCTTCTTGCCGTAGTAGTACTCGGCGGCGGCACCGACGCCGTAGGCGCGGTTACCGAAGAAGCTCTTGTTGAGATACAGCTCGAAGATCTCGTCCTTGCTCAGCTCACTCTCGATCTTGCGCGCCAGCAGGATCTCGGCGAGCTTGCGGGTGTAGCTGTACTCGGAGCTGAGGAAGAACTGCCGCGCCACCTGCTGGGTGATGGTCGAGCCGCCCGGCACGCGCTTGGCGTCGGTACTGGCCAGCAGCCACACCGCACGGGCGATGCCCTTGTAGTCCACGCCCCCGTGCTGGTAGAAGCGGGCGTCCTCGGTGGCCAGAAATGCCTGCTTCAGGCGCAGCGGCACGTCCTTCATCTGGATCGGGTAGCGCCGGGTCTCGCCATAGACGGCCATCAGGCGGCCATCGCTGGAATAGACGTACATCGGCTCCTGCAGTTCTACCTGCTTGAGCGACTGCACGTCCGGCAACTTCGAGGAAATGGCGTAATACAGGCCGCCGGCAGCAATAGCGCCAAGCAGTGCGAGCACAACGAGCGTGGCCAGGATCCAGCCCAGCCAACGGCGAATACGGGGCATGTAAGAGAGATTCCGATTGCAGATTTCTTGGTCACAGAGTATAGATGACGCCGAGTTTGGCTGGGGCCGAACTCTGGGGATCGCAGAAGACAGCACTGGGGTCACGTCGCCGGGTCATTGCCTGGCGCGTGAAGGGCTTGTCAACTGTTAAAATTTGATTATTAATACGAGGGCGCAGACATGCGTCCAAGTGCCCGTCGGCAGGGGAGTTACCGTGGGGCTTTTACCCAAGAGTCAGTCGCCACTGATTGGTGTCGACATTAGTTCTACTGCCGTGAAGCTCTTGCAGCTGTCGCGCAGCGGGAACCGTTTCCGCGTGGAACATTACGCAGTAGAACCGTTGCCGCCGAATGCGGTCGTGGAAAAGACCATCGTTGAAGTGGAGGCGGTGGGCGAAGCGATTCGTCGCGCCATCAACCGGTCCGGCAGCAAGGCCAAGAACGCGGCTGCGGCCGTGGCAGGGTCTGCGGTGATCACCAAGTTGATCCCGATGCCTGCCGATCTGGACGACAGCGATCTGGAGGCCCAGGTCGAACTTGAAGCCACCAATTACATCCCGTACCCCATCGAGGAAGTGAATCTCGATTTCGAGGTGCTCGGTCCGATGCCCAACAGCCCGGACATGGTGCAGGTGCTGCTGGCGGCCTCGCGCTCGGAGAATGTGGAACTGCGCCAGTCGGCGCTGGAACTCGGTGGTCTGACCGCCAAGGTGATGGACGTGGAGGCCTTCGCGGTCGAAAACGCCTTTGCCCTGGTTGCCAGCGAACTGCCGGTGGCCGCTGACGCAGTGGTGGCGCTGGTGGATATCGGCGCCACCATGACCACGCTGAGCGTGCTGCGTTCCGGTCGTAGCCTGTACAGCCGCGAACAGGTGTTCGGCGGCAAGCAGCTCACCGACGAAGTGATGCGTCGCTATGGCCTGACCTACGAAGAAGCCGGCCTGGCCAAGCGCCAGGGCGGGTTGCCGGAGAGCTACGAGGTCGAAGTGCTGGAGCCGTTCAAGGAAGCCACGGTGCAGCAGATCAGCCGTTTGCTGCAGTTCTTCTATGCGGGCAGCGAATTCAATCGCGTCGACTGCATCGTGCTGGCCGGCGGTTGCGCCGCGCTCTCGCGCCTGCCGGAGATGGTGGAAGAGCAGCTGGGCGTGACCACCGTGGTCGCCAACCCGCTCGCGCAGATGACGCTGGGCCCGAAGGTTCAGGCCCATGCGCTGGCACTGGATGCGCCTGCATTGATGATCGCCACCGGCCTGGCCCTGAGGAGCTTTGACTGATGGCAAGAATCAATCTATTGCCCTGGCGCGCCGAGCGCCGGAAGGCGCGCGAGCGTGAGTTCTATTCGATGCTCGGCTTCGCCGCGCTCGGTGGCGTGCTGTTGTCGGCGCTGATCTGGTTCTACTACGACGGGCAGATCAGCGGCCAGACCGAGCGCAATGCGTTCCTGACCACCGAGATCGATAAGGTCAAGGCGCAGAACGAAGAGATCAAGGAACTCGACAAGAAGAAGGATCGCCTGCTTGCGCGCAAGAAGGTGATCGAGGAGCTGCAGGCCAACCGCTCGCAGATGGTGCACCTGTTCGATTCGCTGGTGCGCACCATTCCCGATGGCGTGGCGCTGACCAACATCAAGCAGGATGGCGACATCCTGACGCTGGAAGGCCGCTCGCAATCCAATGCGCGCGTCAGTGCCTACATGCGCAACCTGGAAGGCTCGGGCTGGATGACCAATCCGGACCTGTCGATCATCGAGGCCAAGAGCCAGGACAAGGCCGGGCAGCCTGCCACCTCGTCGATGGACACCAAGACGCTGCCATACGTATTCACGCTGAAGGTCAAGCTGGCCAATCCGAACGAGGCCGACAAGAACGGCACCGCGCCCGCGGTGGTGGATCCGGCTGCGCCGGGTGCCGCTGCACCGGGCGCAACGCCGGCTGCTACCACGCCTGCTGCGCCTGCAACGCCGCCGAGCGCACCTGCGGCAGCACCGCAGCCAGCGCCGGCGCCCGCCAATCGGCCGCAGCAGGGGGCAGCGTCATGAGCAAGAAATCCTTCAAGCTCAGCGATCTGGATTTCAACAACATCGGCGGCTGGCCGCAGCAGGCACGCATCGTGTTCTGCGTGGTGGTTGGTCTGTTCATTCTGGTGCTGGCCTGGTTCCTGTTGATCAGCGGCAAGCGCGATGAACTCGAAGGCCTGGAAGGCACCGAAACGCAGCTGCGCACCGAGTTCGAGACCCAGCAGGGGCGCGCGGTGAATCTGGAGCCGCTCAAGCAGCAGCTCGCGCAGATGGAACAGGTGCTGCAGCAGATGTTGCGTCAGCTGCCCAGCAAGACCGAAATGCCGGATCTGATCATCGACATCTCGCAGACCGCGCTGTCCAGCGGCCTGTCCAACGAGCTGTTCCAGCCGGGACCGGAATCGCCCAAGGAGTTCTACGCCGAGAAGCCGATCGCCCTGCGCATGGTGGGCAGCTACCACCAGTTCGGCGCCTTCGTCAGCGGTGTGGCATCGCTGCCGCGCGTGGTGATCCTGACCATGCACGACATCAACCTCAAGCCCAAGGATCCCAAGGCCGGCATCACCCCGCGCGGTGCGCTGGAGCTGTCCGGCACGGTCAAGACCTATCGTTATCTGGACGATGAGGAAATGGCCGAGCAGGAGAAGGCTGCGGCCGACGCTGCGAAGAAGGGCGGCCAATGACCATGAAACTGCTCAAGATCCTGTCCTGCGTGGCGCTAATTGCAGTATTGCCGGCGTGCACGCGCGGTGTGACCAGCACCCCGGGCGATGCGCCGAATCTGGAAGCCTGGGTGGCCGAGGTGCGCGCGCGTCCTGCGCCGCCGCTGGAGCCGTTGCCGGTGATGCAGCAGTTCGAGACGTTCGAATATGCCGCGCAGGTGATGCGCGACCCGTTCAGCGATGCCTGGGTCACTGCCGAAGGTGGCAATGGCACACGTCCGGATCCGAACCGGCGCAAGGAACCGTTGGAAGCCTTTCCGCTCGACGCGCTCGACATGGTGGGGACCATTGGCGGCGGCTCGGGCCTGATCGCGCTGGTGATGGCGCCTGACAAGGTGACCTACCGGGTGCGGCCGGGTGTGTATCTGGGACAGAGCGATGGCCGGGTGACCGGGGTCTACGAAGACCGCATCGAGCTGATTGAACTTGTGCCGGACGGTGCGGGTGGATGGCTTGAACGGCCGGCAGCACTCGCATTGGATGATCAATAAAGTGATAGGGGATAGCACGATGACGTTTTCCAATGCCCAGCGGCTGCGTCCGGTTCGACGCCACGCGATCTTCCAGGCCTGCGCGTTGGGGTTCGCGCTGGCCCTGGCGAGCGGCGGCGCGTTCGCTGCGGCGGCGCTGACTCAGCCTGCGCAGGACCCGGCCAAGGTCGCTCCGGCGAGCCTGGCGGTGTCCAAGATCGATTTCAAACGCGGCCAAGACGGCGCTGGCCGTCTGATCCTGCAGTTCGACGGCCAGGGCGCGAGCCCGGACCTGCGCACGCAGGGCGACAACGTGGTGGTGGACATCAGCAACGCCAGGCTGCCGGCCGAGCTGCAACGCCCGCTCAATGTCACCGATTTCGCAACGCCGGTGCAGCGCGTGGAAGTGAAGCCGTCCGGCTCCGGTTCGCAGCTGGTGCTGTCGACCAAGGGCGCCTTCGACTCGCTGGCCTACCAGACCGGCAACGAATACGTGGTGGAAATCACCCCGCGCAAGGGCCAGCCGGCCGTTGGCGGCGTGAGTGCTGCAGCGGTCACGCAGGCCGCCGCGCAGATTGCGGCGCGCGGCTACGCCGGCCGCCCGGTGACGTTCAACTTCCAGGACGTGCCGGTGCGCACCGTGCTGCAGCTGATCGCCGAGGAATCCAACCTCAACATCGTCGCCTCCGACACCGTGCAGGGCAACGTCACGCTGCGCCTGATGAATGTGCCGTGGGACCAGGCGCTGGACATCGTGCTGCGTGCCAAGGGTCTGGACAAGCGCCGCGACGGCGGCGTGGTGTGGGTCGCCCCGCAACCGGAGCTGGCCAAGTTCGAGCAGGATAAAGAAGACGCGCGTATCGCGATCGAGAATCGCGAAGATCTGATCACCGATTACGTGCAGATCAATTACCACAATGCGGCGGTGATCTTTAAAGCGCTGACCGAGGCCAAGGGGATCGGCGGTGGTGGTGGTGGCGGTCAGGGCGGACAAGGTGGTGCCGGTCAGCAAGATAATGGCTTTTTGTCACCACGCGGACGTTTGGTTGCTGATGAACGCACCAACACTTTGATGATCAGCGATATTCCCAAGAAGGTCGCGCAGATGCGCGAGCTGATCTCGCATATCGATCGCCCGGTGGATCAGGTGCTGATCGAGAGCCGGATCGTGATTGCCACCGACACGTTTGCGCGGGATCTGGGTGCGCGGTTTGGTATCACCGGTGCGACTGGTCGAGGGATTTTGAGCGGTTCGCTAGAAAGTAACGTCAACTACCTCAATACTTCTGCGCAAGCCGGCCTGGAGCGCGCTAATGGCGGCACACAAACTACGTTGCCGGCGCATCTGTTTCCGTCCGGGCTGAACGTCGATCTTGGAGCGGGCGGCTTCACGAACAGTGGTGCAGCAGGTCTTGCATACACCCTATTGGGTTCCCACTTCAACCTGGATATCGAGCTGTCGGCGATGCAGGAAGAAGGTCGCGGCGAAGTCGTTTCCAACCCACGCATCGTGACCGCCAACCAACGTGAGGGTGTGATCAAGCAGGGACGTGAAATCGGCTATGTGACGATCAGCGGCGCGGGCGTTGCAGGCGGCGGTTCGCAAGCTAATGTGCAATTCAAGGAAGTTCTGCTTGAACTGAAGGTCACGCCGACGATTACGAACGACAATCGCGTCTTTCTTAACATGAATGTTAAAAAGGATGAGGTCGCGCGGTTTATCGACCTGCCGCAGTACGGCACCGTGCCGGAAATCAACCGTCGGGAAGTCAATACGGCAGTGTTGGTGGGTGATGGGGAGACCGTCGTGATCGGCGGCGTTTACGAATTCACGGACCGTGAGAGCGTGTCGAAGGTACCGTTCCTGGGCGACATCCCGTTCTTGGGTAATCTGTTCAAGAAGCGTGGGCGCAGTAAGGAAAAGGCTGAATTGTTGGTCTTCGTTACCCCGAAAGTGTTGCGGGTGGCGAGCGCAGCGCGGTAAGCGCGACGTTTGAAGAAGAGGCCGCGACAGCGGCCTTCTTCTTTTAAGGAGCAATGTAGGCGGCGCGCTTCTAGGGGCGCTTTCAAACCTCGTGTGTGTCAGGTGACATACTCGCCTCGCCTTCTTCGAAGATGTCTGCCTGCGCTGTCCATCGAACCGAATCGTTGTTGGTGTGAGGCTGGCAGAGTGGAGCATGAACCCGGTCACTCACTGAACCTCTAGCCATCGCCAAGTGAACCAATCGCGTCCGGATCGGTCACACTGGACCTATGAACGCACCGCCACTGCTACCCCCCGAAGCCGTTGCCGCGCCCGCCGAGGACCGGCTGCATCGTCAATTCACCTCGCTGCGCGAGTCGCTGGCGCAGCGCATCGTTGGGCAGTCGGCATTAGTCGAACGGCTGCTGATCGCCTTGCTGGCCGATGGTCATCTGCTGGTGGAGGGCGCGCCGGGCTTGGCCAAGACCACCGCGATCCGCGCGCTGGCCTCGCGGCTGGAAGCAGATTTCGCGCGGGTGCAGTTCACCCCGGATCTGTTGCCGGCCGACTTGACCGGTACCGAGATTTGGCGGCCGCAGGACAGCCGTTTCGAGTTCATGCCCGGGCCGATCTTCCACCCGATTCTGCTGGCCGACGAGATCAATCGCGCACCGGCCAAGGTGCAGTCGGCGTTGCTGGAAGCGATGGGCGAACGGCAAGTGACTGTGGGTCGTCATACCTATGCGCTGCCGCAGTTGTTCCTGGTGATGGCAACGCAGAACCCGATCGAGCAGGAGGGTACGTTCCCGTTGCCCGAAGCGCAGCTGGATCGCTTTCTGATGCATGTGCGCATCGGCTATCCGCAGGCCGACGCCGAGGCGGAAATCCTGCGTCTGGCACGTGAGGCTGCCCGCGACACGCTGGAAAAGCACGAGACCGTGCCCGACAAGATTCCGCTGGAAGATGTCTTTGCCGCACGGCGCGTGGTGCTGGACGTGCATCTGGCGCCGCAGCTGGAACGCTATCTGATCGAAATCGTGCTCGCCTCGCGCGACGCCCAGCGTTACGACCCCGCCTTGGCGCGGCGGATTGCCTGGGGCGCAAGCCCGCGCGGTTCGATCGCGCTGGAGCGTTGTGCGCGTGCGCGTGCGTGGCTTGCCGGGCGCGACTACGTGACCCCGGACGATATTCGCGCCATTGCCCCGGACGTGCTGCGGCACCGCGTGCTGCCCAGCTACGAGGCCACGGCCGAAGGCTGGGATGGCGAACGCCTGGTTGCTGCATTGCTCGAAAAGATTCCGCTGCCCTGATCGGGTAGCGTCGCTGAGGTATGCCGCCCTCCCGCCAGACACCGATGTCTTCGATGCCGTTCTCGCCCCCTTCCACCACGCCGTCGCCTGTTGCCGGCGATGGTCTGCGCCCGACGCTTGCAGAGTTGATTGCGTTGCGCGGCACCGCGGCTCATCGCGGCCAACCCGGGCGCGGTCGGCATGGGTTGGTGGGGCCGGTGCCTGCGGCCACGCGCGGGCGCGGCATGGAATACGCCGAGTCGCGTGAGTACGTGGCCGGCGACGATGCACGGCATATCGACTGGCGCGTGACTGCACGTACCGGACGTGCGCACACAAAGTTGTTTCAGGCCGAGCGCGAGCGCTTGAGTCTGATCGTGGCCGACACCTCGCCTGCGCTCTTCTTCGGCACGCGGGTGCGCTACAAGTCGGTACAGGCGGCGCGCGTCGGCGCAGTGGCGGCATGGCTGGCGCAGCGCCAGGGCGACCGGATTGCGGCATTGCGCGGCACCGCCAGCGAGGCGCCGATTGCGCCGCGTTCCGGCCAGCGTGGCGTGTTGCCGGTGCTGGATGCATTTGCGCGTTGGTACGCGCAACCGCCCTCCGGCGATGCCGGGTTGGATGTGGCGCTGGATCATGCAGCGCGCCTGTTGCGCCCCGGCGCACGACTGACCGTGCTGGCCGATGCGCGCAGTGCCGATGGAATTTCTGCCACGCGCTGGTCGGGGCTGGCCTTGCATCACGAGGTGGTGGTGATCGTGCTGGTGGATCCACTGGAGCTGGCCCCGCCTGCGCGTGCACTGACCTTCGATGTGCGCGGCGAGCGGGTCGCCATCGATCTCTCCAGCCAGGCCGGACGCGCGCGCTGGCATGCCGAATTCGTCGCGCCGCTGGAGCGGCTGAGCACGCTGCTGCAGGCGCGTGGCGTGCGTTTGCACCGATTGTCGACCGACGATGCCAGCGATGCCTGGTTGGGCGGCAGCCCCGTCGTGCAGAGGCGCTGACGATGACGCCGCAATCGCTGCCGCTGCGTGATGTCCATCTGCCGTCGTCGCCGTCGTGGTGGCCGCTGGCGCCTGGCTGGTGGCTGGTGATCGCGGTCATTGTGCTGGTGCTGGGCAGCGCGTGGGTCTGGTGGTGGCGACGCCGTCAGCGGCAGCACCGTTGGCTGGCTGCCTTCGATGCGCAATTGCAAAGTGCCGCCACGCCCGCGCAGCGTCTTGCGGCGGTGTCGATGCTGCTGCGGCGTGCGGCGCGCCGCGTCGATCCACAGGCCGACCGTTTGCAGGGCGATGCCTGGTTGCAGTTTCTGGATGGCCGCAAGAGCAAGGACCAGCTGTTTTCGCAGGGCCCTGGCCGTGCCGTGCTGGAAGGCGGCTTTCAACGCACCCCTGCAGTGAGCGATCTGCCTGCGGTGGAAGCGCTGGCGCGGCAGCGCTTCGTAGCGCTGATGCGGGGCCGGCGATGAACTGGCTGCAATGGTCGCAATGGCAGGACGCGCTGGCCCACTGCGCCTGGCCGTGGGCGTGGTGGTTGATGCCGTTGCCGTTGCTGATGTGGTTTTGGCCGCAACCTCGTGCCAATGCGGCCGCGCTACGCGTGCCGTATGCGGAGCAGCTGCAGGCGGTGGCGCAAGCGAAAAGCATGCCGGCGCTGCGGATGCCGCGGTGGCTGGCGTGGCTGGGCTGGTTCCTGTTGTGTGCGGCGCTTGCACGCCCGCAGCAGCTGGGCGAGGTGATCCAGCCACCGCGCGAGGCGCGCCAGATGATGCTGGCGGTGGATCTTTCGGGGAGCATGAGCGAGCCGGACATGGTGCTCGGCGGCAAGGTGGTGGATCGACTGACCGCTGCCAAAGCAGTGCTGTCGGATTTCCTGGATCGGCGCGATGGCGATCGCGTCGGCCTGCTGGTGTTCGGTCAACGCGCCTACGCGCTGACACCATTGACCGCCGATCTGACCTCCGTGCGCGATCAACTGGCCGATAGCGTGGTGGGCCTGGCCGGGCGCGAAACCGCGATTGGCGATGCGATCGCATTGTCGGTCAAGCGTCTGCGCGAACAAAAGCAGGGCCAACGCGTGGTGGTGTTGCTCACCGATGGCGTCAACACTGCCGGCGTGCTCAATCCGTTGAAAGCCGCCGAACTCGCCAAGGCCGAAGGCGTGCGCGTGCATACCATCGCGTTCGGCGGCAGCGGCGGCTATTCCTTGTTCGGCGTGCCGATTCCGGCCGGTGGCAACGACGATATCGATGAAGACGGGCTGCGCAAGATTGCCCAGCAGACCGGTGGGCGCTTCTTCCGCGCCCGCGATACCGAAGAACTGGCCGGCATCTATGCCGAGCTGGATCGGCTGGAACCGGTCAAGGGGCTTGGCCCGTCGGTGCAACCGCGCGTGGAGCGTTATTACTGGCCCTTGGGCGCGGCAATCGCGATTGCGTTGCTGGCCTATGTGCTGCCGCGGAGGTGGCGATGAATGCGCTGACCGAAGTGGCAGTGTCGCTGCAGTCGCTGCATTTGCTGCGCCCGACGCTGTTGTGGGCGTTGCTGGCGATCGTGCCGGCGGCGGCGCTGTGGCACTGGCGCCGACGCGATGCCGATGTCTGGCGGCAAAGCGTGGATGCGCACCTGCTGTCGACATTGCTGGTCTCCGGTGGTCGGCGCGGATGGCTGGGATTCGTGCTGGCCGCGCTGACCTACGCGCTGGCCGTGGTCGCCATGAGCGGGCCGAGTTGGCGCCAGACCGAGCGCCCGGTGTATCAATTCAGCATGCCGCTGGTGGTGGTGCTGGATCTGTCGTCCAGTGCCAACGCGACCGACCTGCCGCCATCGCGCCTGCTGCAGGCCCGTGCCAAGCTGGCGACGCTGCTGCGCAAACGTGCCGGTGGCGAAGTTGCATTGCTGGTCTATGCGGGTGAGAGCTTCACGGTTGCGCCATTGACAGAAGACAGCGCCAATGTGGCCTTGTTTCTGGATGCGCTGTCGCCGTCGGTCATGCCGGTCGACGGCAAGCGCGCGGACCGGGCCATCGATGCAGCCGTCCAGCTGCTGCAGCAAGCCGGTTTCAAGCAGGGCGAGATCCTGCTGGTCAGCGATAGTGCCGATCGTTCCGCCGAAAGCGCCGCACGGGTGGCGCGTTCGCGCGGATTCGCTGTCTCTGCGCTGGGCGTGGGCGGCGAGCGCGGCGCCGCGTATCGCACGGCCAGCGGCGAGATCATGCAGGCGAAGCTCGACGAAAGCAGCCTGCGCGACCTGGCCGGGCAGGGCGGTGGCCGGTATGCGCGCATCGCACCGGACGATGCGGATCTGCGCGCCTTGGGTGTGCTCGACCCGTCGCAACAGCCGCTGGCAGATGAAACCGCCGAGTCCGATGGTGGCAAGACCTGGCTCGACGAAGGCTATTGGCTGGTGATGCCGGTGATGCTGTTGGCTCTGCTGGCGTTTCGACGCCGCGCGGTGGTGGCGGTGCTGGCAATGGTCTGCGTGCTGCCGCTGGCGCAGCCCGCGCGCGCTGCGGAAGGCACCTTGTGGCAACGTGCCGACCAGGTGCAGCAACAGCGCCTGGATGCCGGCGTGCAGGCGTACCGCAAGGGCGATTTTGCGGCGGCGCAGAAGGCATTCGAAGCGGTGCCAACCGATGAGGGGCTGTACAACCTCGGCAACGCGCTGGCGCGACAAGGCCAATACGACGCGGCGATCGCAGCCTACGACCGTGCGCTCAAGCAACATCCGAATCAGCAAGACGCCATCGCCAACCGCGCGGCGGTCGATGCGGCGCGCAAGCGTCAGCAGCAGAACAATAAGGACGGCAAAGGCCAGTCCAAGGATCAGAAACAACCCGGCCAGGATGGGAAGGGGCAACAGCAATCGGGCCAGAATCAACAAGACAAGCAATCCGGCCAGGATGGGCAGAAGCCGCAGGACGGCAAGCAGCAGCCCTCCGACGCGCAGACGCCGCAGGACGGCAAGTCGCAGGATGCGCAATCCAAAAACGGGCAAGGCGAGCAGAGCAAGCAGAGCTCGCCACCGCAGTCTGCCGACGCCAAGGCGCAGCAGCAGGCCGATGAGGCGCAGCGTCGCAAGATGCAACAGGCCATGGCGCAGGCGGGCGACAAGCAGACGGGCCAAGGCGGCGAGCAGGAGGCCGCCGCCGCAAGCGAGACGCCGGAACAGCGCGAGCAACGCCAGGCGGTGGATGCGTGGCTGCGGCGGGTGCCGGACGATCCGGGCAGCCTGCTACGCACCAAATTCAGGCTGGAATACGAACGCAGGCAACGGGACGGACGATGATCGGCAGACACCATTTGCGTCGCGCGGCGATCGGCATGCTGGCCAGCATGATGCTGTTGGTTGGCGCACCAGCCGGTGCGGTCACACGCGCGTGGCTTGATCGCGATAGCGCCAGTGCTGGCGACGTGGTGATGTTGAACATCGAAACCGACCAACGCGGCGTCGATCCGGATTACACGCCGCTGCGCACCGATTTTTCGGTGGGCGCCAAGAGCGCCAATCAGCAGATGCAGGTGACCAACGGTTCGGTGACGGTGCGTGCCTTGTTCGGTGTGGTGCTGACGCCGCGCAAGAGTGGTGAACTGATCGTGCCGGCGATACGGGTGGGCAATGAGCGCACCGAACCCCTGCGCCTGCAGGTGGTTGGGGCGGCGAACGATGCCGCCAGCAATTCCAGCGGCGCTGCCGGCGGGCCGAGTGCGGCGCAGGGCAATGAAGAGGCTTTCGTCGAAACCCGGGTGGACGACCCCCAGCCTTACGTGCAGCAGAGCGTGGGCGTGGTGGTGCGGTTGTACTTCGCCAATCAGCTGGCATCGGGCGAGCTGGATCTTGAGGCTCCCGATGGTGCATCGATGCAGCGCGTCGGCGATGACGTCAGCTCGGTCAAGGTACTCAACGGACGCCAGTACAACGTGGTGGAGCGGCGCTATCTGTTGGTGCCCGAACGTAGTGGGCGTCTGCTGCTGCCGCCGGCCCGTTTCAATGGGCGTTCGGTTGGCGGGTTCTTCGACGATTACTTCGGTCGCGGCAACGGAGAGCTGAGTGCGCGCAGCGCCAGCATTCCGCTGCAGGTACGCGCGCAGCCGGCCAACGCACCACAGCCCTGGCTGCCGCTGCGCAGCCTGCAGTTGCGCTACACGACCACGCCGCAGCGGGCCACCGCCGGTGAGGCGGCGCAACTCGTGGTGGAAGCCAGTGCGCGCGGTGCCACGCAGGCGCAGTTCCCCGAATTGCCCACGCCAAGCGTGCCAGACGCACAGGTGTTCGCCGAGCCGGCGCAGTTCGAGGAACGCTTCGTGGACGGCTCGCCGCAACTGCGGTTGACCCGGCGCTATTCGATCGTGCCCAACCGCGCCGGTCCCTTGGTAGTCCCCGGTCTGCAGGTGGCGTGGTGGGATGTGGCCGCAGCGGCGGCCAAGACTGCGACGTTGCCGGATCTGACGTTGGATGTTGCAGCCGGCAGCGGGGCCTTTGCCGCGCCACCGCCAGCACCTGCGCCAACGGGTCGTCCGGCAATCAACGACGCGGCGCCTGCGCCAACAGCCGGTACGCTGACGTTGCAGCAGCAGTCCGCTGCTATGCAACGGCCGTGGGGATGGATTGCCGCGGCGACCGGCTTCGCACTGTTGTGGGTAGTGACGTTGGTATGGGCGTTGCGACGTCGGCGCGGCATGCCAAACAGTGTTGACGGCACAAGCGTTGGCGCCACGCCCATGCCCGGCAAGCGTGCAACCCATGGCGTGGCCGAGCTGCGCCGCGCGCTGGACACCGGCGGAATGGACGATGTGGCAGTCGTGCTCTGTGGCATGGCCGGTGTTGCCGATATCGACGCGGTGTTGGCGGCGTTGGCAGACCCGGCGCAGCGGGCAGCCGTGGCGCGCATGCAACGCGCGCGCTGGGGCGGCGACGGCGATGTGGCCGGCGCGCGCGCAGCCTTGCGGGAAGCGTTCGCCAAGGGCCCCCGCTGGCAACATGCAAGCGCAGCAGAACCCGAAGTGCTGGCGCCGCTGTATCCGCCGGTGTCTTGATCGGCTGCGATGAATCGACGTCGATCGATGGCGACGATGGTTATCACCTTTACGTCGCAGTGGTTTTTTGAGCTCCATGCGCCTGGTTTGAAAACCGTGTCGCCGAGAAAAAAGTTACTGCTGCGAGTCTGCTGCATGGCCCTTGCCCGCCCACCATCGCAGGACACGCCGTGAATCCGTCCCTGGAGGCTCTGGCGCGGCATCCATGCCGCTCAAGGTCCCGCGACGGTGGGCGGGCAAGGACCAGTCGGGATGGTCGGTGTGCATGGTTTTCAACGAGCAACCGGCAAGCCGCGACGCGCTCCTCGCTCTTCACAAAACCACCAGCCAACTATCTGGTGCGGTGTCCTCGCTGATTGCGGGACCGTTGGCGGCATGGATGCCGCCACCGAGCCCCATGGACGGGTTGACGGCGTGTCCCACGAGCGGTGAGGGCACCGCGCACTCGACGTCTTTGCGTTTGCTGCAAGGCCCTTGCCAGCCCACCATCGCAGGACACGCTGCAAGTACGTCCATGTAAGCTCCGTGGCGGCATCCATGCCGCCAAGGGTCCCGCGACGGTGAGCGGGCAAGGACCAGGGGAGTTGGTCGGTGCGCAACGTGTTCAACAAGCACCCAGTAGTTGTCTGGCGCGGCGCCCTCATGACTGAGAGGCGCACCTGCTGAGAGGGGCACCTACCCGTAGCAGGCGCGCAAGTGCACCCGGGTAGGTGGCCGCATCCATGGCGTTTGTTAAGCTCCGGTCTTTGTGTCCAGAACAAGGCCGACCAGATGACTGCATCCCCAGCCGCGCGCCGCCCGGGCCTGCCCCTGCATTGGAAGATGGGGATTGGCTTCGCCGTTGGCCTGTTGTTGGGTCTGGCCGTTTATTACCTGGCCGGCAGTGATGCCGAGTGGGTGGGCTTGGCCACCAAGTACGTGACCACGCCGTTCTCGCAGATCTTCCTCAATCTGATCTTCATGCTGATCGTGCCGCTGCTGTTTTCGGCGCTGGTGATGGGCATTTCCGAGATGGGCGACATCCGTGCGCTGGGCCGCGTGGGGTGGCGCACGCTGGGCTATACCGTGGTGCTGTCCGGCGTGGCGGTGTTGCTGGGCCTGGTGCTGGTCAATGTGCTCAAGCCCGGTGCCGGCGTGGACCCGCAGCTGGCCAATCAGCTGATCCAGGAAAACGCTGAGCGCACCCGCGAGATCATCTCCAGCTCCGGCACCCAGCCGCAGGGGATGGACATGCTGCTGTCGATCGTGCCCAACAACGTGATTGCCGCCGCGTCCAGCAATGGTGCGATCCTGTCGCTGATGTTCTTTGCGGTGATGTTCGGCGTGGGCATGGTGCTGACCGCCGATGAAAAGGTCGCCACGCTCAGGCGCGGCATCGAAGGCATCTTCGAAATTTCCATGACCTTGATCGGGCTGGTGATCCGCCTGGCGCCGTATGCGGTGGCCTGCTTCATGTTCAACCTGGCGGCGTTGTTTGGCTTTGATTTGTTGATCCGGCTGGGCGCCTACGTGGGCGTGGTGGTACTGGCGCTGGGCCTGCACATGGTGGTCAGCTACGGGTTGGCTGTGAAGTTTGCCGGGCGCTCGCCGCTGGGCTTCTTCAAGCAGACCCAGCAGGCAACCATGATGGCGTTCTCCACTGCGTCCAGTAACGCGACCCTGCCGACCGCGCTGCGCGTGGCCGACGAGATGGGCCTGCCGCCACGCGTTTCACGCTTCGTGCTGACCGTGGGTGCCACCGCCAACCAGAACGGCACCGCGCTGTTCGAGGGCGTGACGGTGATCTTCCTGGCGCAGTTCTTCAACGTGGACCTGAGTATCGGCCAGCAGTTCATGGTGATGCTGGTGTGCATCCTGGGCGGTATCGGCACCGCGGGCGTGCCGTCCGGCTCGCTACCGGTGGTGGCGCTGATCTGCGCCATGGTCGGGGTCAACCCGGTGGGTATCGGCATGATCCTGGGCGTCAATCACTTCCTGGACATGTGCCGCACGGCGTTGAACGTGACCGGGGATCTGGCGCTGACGACCTTGGTGGCCAAAGGGGAGCCGGGACCGGGGACCGGGGACCCGGGACCCGCGAATGCCTAAGCAGTGCGATGAGCGGCCGACGGCATCCGTATCTGAAATGTCTTGGCAGGGCCGAGAATCCAGGGATTGCCGTAACGCGTGTTGACATCCGCTAAATAGAGACGAGGCTTCCCGGGTCCCGGGTCCCGGGTCCCGGGTCCCGGGTCCCGGGTCCCGGCCCTAGTCACACACTGTGTGGGAGAATACGGGGCTCCGCTTCCAGCGGTGTTCCCTTCCGCTTCCATAGACGCCCATGACCCAGCCCACCCGCCGCCAGCTGGCCAACGCCATCCGTTTTCTCGCCGCAGACGCGGTCGAAGCCGCCAAGTCCGGCCATCCCGGCATGCCGATGGGCATGGCCGATATCGCCGAAGTGCTGTGGAACGATTATTTCCGGCACAACCCGAACAACCCGCAGTGGTTCAACCGCGACCGGTTTGTGCTGTCCAACGGCCACGGCTCGATGCTGCAGTACGCGCTGCTGCACCTGTCCGGCTACGACCTGCCGATCGAGCAGCTCAAGCAGTTCCGTCAGTTGCACAGCAAGACCGCCGGCCACCCCGAGCGCAGCGAAACCCCCGGCGTGGAGACCACCACCGGTCCGCTCGGGCAGGGCTTTGCCAATGCGGTCGGGTTTGCGCTGGCCGAGAAGTTGCTGGCGCAGCGCTACAACCGCCCGGAGCTGGAGATCGTCGATCACCGCACCTGGGTGTTCATGGGCGATGGCTGCCTGATGGAAGGCATTTCGCACGAAGCCGCCTCGCTGGCCGGCACCTGGGGCCTGGGCAAGCTGGTCGCGTTCTGGGACAACAACCAGATCTCTATCGACGGCAACACCGCCGGCTGGTTCAGCGACAACACCCCGGCACGCTTCGAGGCGTACGGCTGGCACGTCATCCGCGACGTGGACGGGCATGATGCCGACAAGATCAAGGCCGCCATCGAGGCCGCGCTGGAAAACAGCGACAAGCCCACGCTGATCTGCTGCCGCACCAAGATCGGTTTCGGTGCGCCCACCAAGGCCGGCAAGGAATCCTCGCACGGCGCGCCGCTGGGCAAGGAAGAACTGGAAGGCGCGCGCAAGGCACTCGAATGGCCGTATGGCCCGTTCGAAATTCCCGAAGAAATCTACGCCGGCTGGCGCGCCGGCGGCACCGGCACCCTGCGTCAGGCCGAGTGGGAGCAGCTGTTCGACAAGTACAGCAAGCAGTACGCCAGCGAAGCCGACGAGCTCACCCGTCGCTCGCACGGCGAGTTGCCGGCCGACTTCATCGCCCAGGCCGATGCCTACATCGCCAAGGCGCAGGAAGACGGCCAGACCATCGCCTCGCGCAAGGCCTCGCAGTTGGCGATCGAAGCGTTTGCGCCGTTGCTCCCCGAGTTGATCGGCGGCTCGGCCGATCTGGCGCATTCCAACCTGACCTTGTGGAAGGCCAGCAAGTCGGTGGCCACCGACGACCCGGACGCCAACTACGTGTATTACGGCGTGCGCGAGTTCGGCATGACCGCCATTGCCAATGGCCTGGCGCTGCATGGCGGCTTCATTCCGTTCGATGCCACCTTCCTGGTGTTCAGCGATTACGCGCGCAATGGCGTGCGCATGAGCGCATTGAACCCGGCACATGCCATCCACGTGTACACGCACGACTCGATCGGCCTGGGCGAAGACGGCCCGACCCATCAGCCGGTGGAACACCTGGCCTCGCTGCGCTACATCCCCAATAACGATGTGTGGCGCCCGGGCGATGCGGTGGAGTCGGCGGTGAGCTGGAAAGCGGCCATCACCCGCAAGGACGGCCCGAGCTGCCTGGTGTTCAGCCGCCAGAACCTGCAGCACCAGCCGCGCAGCGCCGAGCAGATCAAGTTGATCGAACGCGGTGGCTACGTGCTGGCCGATGCCGAAGGTGGCACGCCGGACGTGATCCTGATCGCCACCGGTTCGGAAGTCGGGCTGGCGGTGGAAGCCAAGCAGACCCTGGACGCCGCTGGTCTGAAGACGCGTGTGGTGTCGATGCCGTCCACCGACGTGTTCGACCGCCAGGATGCGGCGTATCGCGAATCGGTGTTGCCGAATGCAGTGCGCAAGCGTGTTGCGGTGGAAGCGGGCGTGACCGGCTTCTGGCGCAAGTACGTGGGCCTGGATGGCGATGTCGTCGGCATCGACACCTTCGGCGCCTCGGCGCCGGCCGACCAGTTGTATGCGTACTTCAAGATCACCGCCGAGCATGTGGTTGCGGCAGCCAAGGCGTTGTAAGGCCTTGCGTGGTGCTTGAAAGAAAAAGCCGGCGAAAGCCGGCTTTTTTGTTGAGCCTCGTGAGCGATGCGCGATGCGTCATCGTTCAACGGAAGCGTGGTGTGCTTCGGTGCGCGTCGTTGGCCAGCGCCGAGGCGCGGATTCTGGTCAGCGCCTTCAACTGTGCCTCCATCATCGGCGGGTTGGGATCGTGCCCGGTGCGTGGCAGCAGCAGGAATTGCTCGCTCGGGGCAGAAAGACCATCGAAGTAGGCCTTGCTGATCTCCGCTGGACCAGATCCTGCGAAATGCGCTCCCATCCAGGTAGCGCTTGCTTATGTCAAGAAAATGCTAAAAAAATGTCAACCCAGCTATTTAAAATGTGAATCATTCCCATTAAAATAGCGCGCTGCCGCTGGTACGGCACACCGCTTCCTCCCCCTTGTTGCCGGCGCGGCGTCTTCGCAGCGCGTGGTCTGATTCCGTCTGCGTTGGAGTTCCCGATGATCCGTAGTACCGAGTTGCGTCATGTTTCCATGGGCGCGCGTCGTCATGCCCTGCCGCGCGCGCTGTTCGCTGCGCTGTGCACGCTGGCCGCTGGCCAGGCATTGGCCGAGACGCCCGTTGTCGCCGCCGATGCCGAGGTCACCACGCTGGACCGGATGATCGTGCAGGGCGAACAGGCCAAGGGCTATACGGTGGAGAAGACCACCGCCGGCACGCGCATGAACCTGGCGCTGCGCGAGATTCCGCAGTCGGTCACCGTGATCACGCGCGACCGCATGGACGACCAGAACCTGCAGAGCATCACCGACGTGCTCAACAACGTTACCGGCATCTCGGTGGCGCAGAGCGACAGCGAGCGGCTGGAATTCTTCGCACGCGGGTTCTACATCGACAACTACCAGTTCGACGGTATCCCGGCCTATATGGAGCAGGCCTGGAGCTATGGCGATTCGGCGCTGGACGTGGCGCTGTACGACCGCGTCGAGGTGGTGCGCGGCGCCACCGGCCTGCTCACCGGCTCGGGCAATCCGTCGGCCTCGATCAATCTGGTGCGCAAGCACGCGCTCAGCCGCGACTTCACCGGCACCGTGTCGGTCGGCGGCGGTGATTTCAACAAGACCCGCAGTGTGGCCGATGTCACCGTGCCGCTGAGCCCAGAAGGCACCGTGCGCGCGCGTGATCGGCGTGTATCAGGATGGCGAGTCCGACATGGACCGCTACGGCCTGCGCAAGAAGATCGGCTCGGCGATCATCGATGCCGACCTCACCGACAGCACCTTGCTGAGCGTGGGCTACGAGTACCAGAAGAAGGAATCGAACGATGTCACCTGGGGCGGCTTCCCGCTGTTCTACAGCGATGGCACCCGCACCAACTACGACCGCTCGTTCAACCCGGCGGCCGACTGGACGTTCTGGGATACGCGTCTGCAGCGCACCTTCGCCAGCCTGCAGCAGAGCTTCGACAACGGTTGGAACCTCAAGGCCAATCTGAGCCATGAGAAGACCGAAGCGGCCAATCATCTGTTCTATCCGTTCTATACGATCTTCGGCTTCGACCGCGCCACCGGTGGCGGCGTGGTGCCGTATTCGGGCAACTACCTGACCGAGCGCAAGGCCGATGGCGCCGATGTCTATGCGGAGGGCCCGTTCCAGCTGTTCGGCCGCGAGCATCATCTGGTGGCCGGCGCCAGCTACAACCGCCGCGAATACGTCAACAACGGCACCTTCGATTTCCCGGCGCCGCTGGACAGCTACCTCGGCTGGAACGGCGCGTACGCGGAACCCAACTGGAGCCCGCGCACGGTGCAGAGCGATGGCACCATCAAGCAGAAGGCCGCCTACGTGGCTGCACGCTTCTCGCTGGCCGACCCGCTGACGCTGTTGGTGGGCGCACGCTATACCGATTGGCAGATCGATGGCCGCAATTTCGATGCGGTGCAGGGGCTCGTACCGTTCTCCGACACGCAGACCGAAGTGACTCCGTACGCCGGTCTGGTGTACGACATCGACGATGTGTGGTCGACCTACGTCAGCTACACCGAAATCTTCAACCCGCAGACCCTGCGCGATGCCAATGGCGGCTACCTGGACCCGTTGAGCGGCAAGGGCTACGAAGCCGGCGTCAAGGCCGCATGGTTCGACGATCAGCTCAATGCTTCGTTGGCCGTGTTCCGCATCGAGCAGGACAACCTTGGCGTGGCCACCGGCGGTTTCGTGCCGGGCAGCAGCGAGTCCGCGTTCGTGGCTGCCAGCGGTGTGGTCAGCGAAGGCTTCGACTTTGAGCTCTCCGGCCGCCTGACCCAGGGCTGGAACGCCACCTTTGGCGCCTCGCACTACACCGCGCGCGACGACAGCGGCACATCGATCAACACGCATCTGCCGCGCACCACCATCAAACTGTTCAGCAGCTACACCCCGCAGGGTGCATGGAGCGATCTGACCGTCGGCGGTGGCGTCAACTGGCAGAACCGGTCGTACTACGTGGACCCGGTGTACGGCACCTTCCAGCAGAGCGCCTATGCCTTGGTGAGCGCCTTCGCACGCTATCGCCTGTCGCCGCAGTTCTCGGTGCAACTCAACGTCGATAACCTGCTCGACAAGCGCTACTACGCGCAGTTCAACGGTGGTTACGGCGCGTGGGGCGCATCGCGCAACGGCATGCTGACCTTCAACTACACGTTCTGATTGGGAACGACATCGGGCGCTTGGCCGGCTCGATGTGGTTGGTACGTGGCACAGGCATCTTGCAGAGATGCCTGTGCTTTTTTATGTGCGCCCGATTTATATGTACCCGACTTGCTACGGCTTGCGGCTATCGCGCAGGAGGATTTTCTGCGCGATCACTGCACTCACCGACAGGCAGGTTTGCAGCACGCTGTGTCGTCGCAACAACAACCGCGCAAGACACTGGCCAGCAACGACGTTGCGGGTGCGCTGCGAGGCATGCACTACCGAGCTTGGCTGTGCATGACTCCATCGCTCGCTCGCGTCGGGCTGCGCTATGGCGCGTGCTGTTCACTGCATAAGCGGCTGCAGATGCGGTGCCATCACCTTTGCCACCCAATCCATGAAGGCGCGCACGCGTTGCGGCAGATGTCGGCGCTGTGCGTAGAACAGCGTCCCTGGCATCGGTTCGGCAGCCAGCTCGGGCAGGATGTCCACCAGTGGGCCGCTGTCCAGGTACGCGGGTAGCGGGCTGGCCGGTGCCTGGATGATGCCAAGCCCCGCGAGTGCGGCAGCAAGATAGCCATCGCCGTTGTTCACCGTTACCGGGCCGCGCATCGGCAGCAGTTGATACGCCTGCCCGTCGTAATACTCGAAGCTCGAGGAGTACTGGCCCAGCGTGGGCGCGTAATGCAGCAGATCGTGCCGGGCCAGATCGTCCGGGCAGTGCCGGCGTGCCGGGCTCGGCGAGGTACGCTGCGCTGGCGCAGCTGACGATGCGAAATGCGCCAAGCGGGCGCGCCACCAGACTGGTGTCTTCCAGCGTGCCGACCCGCAGCACGCAATCAAAGCCCTCGCGCACCACATCCACCTGCGGGTACTGCGCCAGAAATGCCGGCAAGACGGGGATCACGAAGTTGCGTGCGATGCCGGTGGACATGTCTACGCGCAGGCGCCCACGCAATTGGCTGCGTTCGCGCTGGAGCATGCCCTGCAATTGGTCCGTGTCGTCTAGCAGGTCGCGGCTGCGCTGATTAGAACGCGGTGCCGTCGCCGGTAAGCTGCACGCGTCGCGTGGTGCGATGCAGGAGCTGGGTACCGAGCGAGGCTTCCAGCCGTTGCACGGCGGTCGAGACGCTGGCCTTGGGGAGCCCCAGGGTGTCGGCGGCGCGAGTGAAGCTGCCCAGTTCGGCCACGCGCAGAAACGCCCGCAGCGACTCCAAGGTGTCCATCGATCGGTCGGTGATCTTGAACGGTGCAATCAGGGTGAGTCGATTTATGCGGCGTCGCAAGCGCAATAGCTTAGGTGCTCCTTCTTGGCGGAACACACGCATGTCGACCACTACCACTGCACCCATCGCTGTGATTACCGGCGGCAGCCGCGGCTTGGGCCGCAACGCGGCGCTTGCGCTCGCTGCCGATGGCAGCGACATTGCGTTGACCTACCGCAGCCAGGCCGATGAGACCGCCGCTGTGGTGGCAGAGATCCACAAGCACGGCCGGCGCGCGCACGCGTTGCAACTCGATGTTGCCGACGCCGATTCCTTTGCCGCCTTCGCGCAGCTGAAGCAGGTGCTGGCTGGTTGGGGACCCAGCCAGTTCGATGCGCTGGTCAACAACGCCGGGACCGGCCTGCACGCGTCCTTCGCCGACACCACGCCGGCGCAGTTCGATGGCTTGGTTGCCATCCATCTCAAGGGGCCGTCTTTCCTGCGCGACAACGCGCAGGTCGATGCAATGGTTTCCTCGGTCACCGCGTTGGGTCGCCCCGGGCTGCCGGACGACATCGGGCCGGCGGTGGCCGCATTGCTTGCACCGGGCATTGCCTGGATCAATGCGCAACGTATCGAAGTCTCTGGAGGGATGTTGATTTAAGCGACTTACGAACCGACTGCGCTTACCGACTTGCGGGCGCGGCCGATGTCAGTGCGGCATGTGCCACGCGTGCATGCCGGTTGTTGCGCGTCGGCCTCACTCATCCGGTGACTGCTCGCTACGTTCCTGTCAGCAGCGCTAAGAGTGGCGGTTCAACCGCAAAGGGCGCTACGTCGCTCACTGAGATCGCAGCGCTCGTATGCGGATGCCTTTTTGTGCGTTTCATGCGCTGCCTACAGCGTAGGCAAGCCGGATACATAGACAGATCGATCGGATCGACGCCGCTTCTTGCCGTTGGCAAGAACTGCCCATAAAAAAGGCCTGCGCAAACTACACAGGCCTTTGGCGACATCCACTCGGGCAATTGTCTCACTGCAAGGCCTGGTCGCCATGCAATACCGGGTAGGGATTCAACGGGTCTCCCTTCCACCATTGTTTTTCCGGCCCCAGCCGATGGATCTCGAAGTGCAGATGCGGTGCGGCGGGATTCGCGTTACCGGTGCTGCCGACGTAGCCGATGACCTGACCGCGCTTGATCGATTGTGTCTCCGCCAGGCCGTCGGCGTAGCGCTCCAGATGCGCGTAGTAATAGCAATAATTGCCGCCGGGCTCGAACTGGTACACGGTCAGGCCGCCGCGTTCGCTGTTGAAGAGTTTTTCCACCGTGCCGTCGGCCACTGCAACCACCGGGGTGCCGGTGGGCGCAAGAATGTCGATGGCATCGTGCACGCGGCCTTCGCTACGCGCATCGGTATAGGTGTCCTGCAGCTGGCTGGCGCCGATGCCTTGTACCGGGATCAGCAGGCCGCTGCCCGGTGCCGTGGTCTCGGCAGCAGGCGCCGGCGTTGCTGCCACGGGCATGCCGGTTGGCGCGGCATCGGGTGCTGGCGCAGCGGCAACCGCGGGGGCCGCCGTGGGCGCCGGAGCAGGCGATGCCGCCGATGCGGAACCTGCCGCAGTGGGGTCCTTGGCGATAGTGGCAGCGCTGGATGCCGGCGCTACGTTTGCCTCGGGTGCGGTGCGTTCCAGCCACCAATAGCCGGCTGCACCCAGCAGCATGCCGATCACCAAGATCATCAGCAGTTTCATGCTTACTCCTGCATCACCACCGGCAACGACGGGCCGACCACGCTGGCCAGGTTGACCACGTCCCAGTTGGTCAGGCGCACACAGCCATGCGATTCGGTCTTGCCGACGTGGCCGGGTTCCGGGGTGCCGTGCAGGCCGTAATGCGGCTTGGACAGATCGATCCAGACGCGGCCGACCGGGTTATTCGGGCCCGATGGCAAGGTGGCTTTCTGATCGCCTTTTTTCGCGTCCCAGAACAGTTTGGGGTTGTACTTGAACACCGGGTCGCGCGAGGTGCCCAGGATCTTCCAGCGGCCGATCGGCAGCGGATCGTGCTTGCTGCCGGAGGACACCGGGAATTGCGCATAGACCTTGCCGTCGGCATCGAACAGCCGCAGCGTCGAGTCGGATTTGTCCACGACCAGCTTGGCTGGCTTGGCCAGCGGGGCAACGCCGTCGATGTTGGGAACCTGGATCGCGTTGCCGGCCTTGCTCAGATCCACGCCGGGGTTGAGCTGGCGCAGCAACGCAGGGTCGGCATGAAAGCGCTCGCCCAGGGATTCATCCACCGAGGTGTAGCCGAGCGAAGGCAGCTTGGCTTGTTCGGCCGGGCCCTTGGGAATCGCCTGGAACGGGCCGGCAACATCGGCATCGGTGAGCGTGTAGTGCACCAGCGCCGGTGTGCTGTCGGCCTGCAAGGCCTGCCAGGTGGCATCGTCCAGTTCGCCGGTCACCTTGATGTTGTGTGCGGCCTGGACCCCGGAGACCGCACGCTTCTGATTGGAGCCACGTTCGCCATCGATCTGGCCTGGGGAAAAATGCGCGCGGTCCAGCAGCACCTGCGCATGCAGGTCCGAGCGTGGGCCGGTGGCGACGGCCTTTGCGGCAGGCGTCGCCGTCGGCGCAGGGGCGGCAGCAGGCGCAGCTTGCGGTGCTTGTGCCAGCGCAGACAACGAAGTGCTCAACGACAGGGCGAGCAAACAGACGCGAGCGTAAGAGCGAGGGGGCATGTGCAGGTCCGCAAAGAGGCAAGCGCGCACAGTGCCGTAGCGGCCTGCGTTTGCTGCGTGAAATGGCTGCACCCGGACTGACTGAGGCGCGATGGCGCTGCGGTCCTTGCTCGATGAGGGCGGTGCGGTTCCGGGTTGCGCGGCGGTCCTCACGACGCCACCGCGTTGCACGCGGGTCATGAAGGCTGGCTTGCGAGACCTCGCAGCATTGATCGGAGGCCGACCGCCTGCATCATGCGCAGACAATCGACCGATGACCTGTGCGCCCACGTGCAAGAGCACCCGCCTGGTCGCCTACCGCCCTGGCCCGATGGTCAGTAGGTATAGCCCACTGTCAGCAGGTACACCCGCCCGGTCTGCACGTAAGCGCCATCGGCGCTGGGGTCGTAGGCCATGTAGCGCTTGGACTTGCCCTGGGTTTCGTAGAACGTGGCGGCGTTGAGCAGGTTCTTGGCCGAGACACCGACATCGATAGGTGCGGCAAATGGTAGGTCGCATTGAAGTCCAACGACTTCACCGGTTGCAGGTAGTCGTTGAGCCGGTCGCTGGTCAAGCCCAGCAATTGCAGGCCGGTGTAGTTGTAGCTCAGGTCGGTGCGCAGATGCGTATCGTCGTAGAACAGGTCCAGGTTGTAGATGCGCTCGGGCGCACGCGGTAGCCAGGTCTTTTCCGGCTGATCTCTGCGTTTGCTGTCTGCCTGGCTGCGTTGCAGCGTGAGGTTGGCAGTGACGCCCAGATTGCTCCAGCGCCCCGGCAACTGCTGCAGCCGTTTGCTTGCTGCCAACTCCAGTCCGTAGAGCGTTGCGGTGCCGCCGTTCTGCGGCATGGTCACCGGTACGCCGTTTTCGAAGGTCGTGCCGGTCGGCACCAGCCCGCCCAGAGTGTTGTCGTTGCCAGTGGCCGATTGGGATGTATAGATGAAGCCGCTGATGCGCTTGTAGTACGTCGAGGCGCTGAGCACGCCGCCGGTGTGGTCGTAGAACTCGGCAGACAGGTCGGCGTTGTCGGCAGTGCTTGCCTGCAGGTTGGGGTTGGGCTTGGAGATGCCGACCACCCTTTGGGTGTCGTCGATCGAATACACCGTCTCGCCGGAAATCAGCCCGAACGCCGGCCGGCTGAAACTGCGCCGCAACGCCGCGCGATACACGGTGAGATCGTTCGGCCGATAGTTGATGCCGATGCCCGGCAAGACCTTGCCATAGGTGCTGCCGCTGCCGACCAAACTGCCGGCGCTGCCATCGCCGCTGGATTGCCAGGATTGGGCCGAGTAGCGCGTCAGCTCGTAACGCACACCAGGCAGCACGCTCACCGCGCCGATATGCAGCGCGGCCATTGCGTAACCGGAATAGATCGCCTCGGTGCTGGAGGTGGTGTTGGCGTTGTAGTCGTTGGCGGTGTAACTGCCTGCGCCGTTCGGATCGGCAATATATTTGTAAGGCAGCGCCTGCGCGCGCATCCAGCCGCGATCCAGCAGTTTGAACGGCCCGGCGTAGTAACCATCGAATGCGTTGTAGGTGATGCGGCCGGGAATCGCGCTCAGCGGCGGGCCCCCGGCGGCGGGAGTAGCCACCGCGCACCGCCGTGGGTTGGTTGCGATAGGTTTCCAGGCGCGCGCTGGACTGGTCCTGGGTGCCGGTGACGCCGTAACTGCCGTAGATGGCACGCGCATACAGCGCGCTGGTATCGCCTTGCCAATCCAGCGACAGATTGCCGCCGTGGCGTTCGATCTGGCTGGTGTACAGGCTGTAGTTGTAGCGGGCGCTGATCAATGGGCCCACATCACGCAGGTCGGTGGCTGCGGCGGGCGCAGGGTCTGCCGGCACATATGTGCTGTTGGGCGCCGGTGCCTGCGCCATAGTGTTGTTCTTGCCGTAATAGGCCGATGCGTGGATCCCGAAGGCGTCGCCTTCCCCCGAACTTCCAGGCCAGCTCCTGCTGGAAGGTACCGCCGCCGTGCTTGCCGCCCAGATGCTTGGCCAATGCGTTGAACTGGCCTTGCGCGGTGCTCTTGGCATACACATCGCGGTCGAAATCGAACGCATTGGGGGTGCGCATGTCGATCGCGCCACCGATCGAATCGCCGGGCATGTCGGGCATGGGCGATTTGGACACCTGCACCGACTGGATGCCGAACGGTACCAGCATGTTCAACGAAATGGCGCGTGTCGACGAATCGGTCTCCGGCATGCCGAAGCCGTTGAGCGTGTACGCGTTGTAGCTGGCATCCATGCCGCGAATGCTGACGTAGACGTTTTCGCCGGTGGTGGCCTGGCCAAGATGCATGTCGCTGTAGGCCGATAAACCCGGCATGTGCGCCACCACATCGGCAATGCCGCCGGAGGGGATCGCATCGATCTGCTGCTTGCTCATCACGCTGTTGACGCTGTTGGACAGGCGCTGCTCATTCAGCGATCCCGGTGCCGCGGCGTGGGTGGCTTGCACGGTGACCGAATCCAACGTGGTGGTGGTCAGCTCTGCAGCGTGTGC
This sequence comes from Xanthomonas nasturtii, assembly GCF_001660815.1. Lineage (GTDB taxonomy): Bacteria > Pseudomonadota > Gammaproteobacteria > Xanthomonadales > Xanthomonadaceae > Xanthomonas > Xanthomonas nasturtii. The sequence goes on along the minus strand of NZ_LYMI01000004.1, from coordinate 91,661 downwards.
AAACGCTGGTGCGGAAAGCACCACGGCAATGGCACAGCTCAGGCGATGGAAGGGACGGGAAGACTGCATGCTCAGGGCTCGCGGAAGTGGGAAGGAGTGCCCGCATCCAGTGAACGGGCACTGGCCTGGGTCGCCGACGCCTTCCATTGCGACAGGTCTGATGCGTGGGGTTAGCCGGCGCGTGTATGCGCGGCGCTGCGCTCAGTGGCGCAGGTCGAGGCCGCTGCAGTGCACGCTTGGTCGCTGCGGATTGCAGCGCGCCACCGCAGCGTGATCGAAGCGCACCACGTAGCCGTTTTCGGCCGGCTCGTTGATCGGGAAATCGGTACTGAGCAATTGCGCGCCGCTGGCCAGCATGACATCGCCCCGGGAGGTGTCGCTGCGCTGCGCTTCTTTCAGATCGGCATCGGTACGCGCACGCACCAGATAACCGGCCTTGACCAACTGCGCGATGTCATCGGCAGGGCGTCGTTGCGCTCGATAAATGCCGCATCGTCCTCGCCCGGCACCGCATTGGTGAAACACACGCGGCCGTGCAGTGATGGATGGCCGGGCAGGTAGCTGGCGCCTGCAGCGCGTTGGTCGAGCAGAAACACCACCTTGCCGCGCGCTTGATCCAACGATGGCCAGCCATGCGCGAGCACGCCGGCATTGAGGGTGCGCGCGCTGCCCCGTACCTGATCGGGGCTGATGTACTCATCGGGCTGGAACACCTAGCGCAGTTCGGCATCCAGCGCATCCATCGCTTTCGTGTCGAACGGTTCGGGTTACACGGTGGGGAACGCCAGCGCTATCGGCGTCTGCTTGGTTCCCAGCAGGATGAAGATCGGCACATGGCCCGGGTGCTGCTTCGACCAGGTGCGGATGTCCTGCAGGCAGGCAATCAAGGGTTGGCAATTGCTGCGCTGGTCAAGATCCTGCACATGCATGACCTTGAAGCCCGGCGTCTCCATCACCCCGGCCGGCGCGCTTGCCGGTGCGGCCGGCAGTCCGGCCTTGGCGATCTGCGCGACGATGGCCGGGTGCGCATAGCGCCCGCCCTGTGCATCGGCGAAGATGTCCCGTTCGAGTTGGCGCACGCCAGCGTCGAGTTGCTGCGTCAATGCGGTATGGCGGTAATCCAGTGCAGCAAACAGTGCCGGGTCCAGTTGCTTCAACACAGCCGCTTCGCTGGGTGCAACGCCGGCGTGGTAGCTGTTGTGGCTGCCGATGTACTGCAGATCGGTGAGACGCGGCGCAGCTTGCGCGGCAACATTGCTCAGCACCAGCGCGGTGAAGAAGACGATACGCGTGGTGGTTCTTCGCTTCGTGCGCACCAGCTTCGGTTTGTGGGTGATGCCTGACGTGACAGCAGTAAAAGCGCCAAAAAAATGCATGCAGTACAGCCGGGAAGCGACGAGGCCGCCATCATCGCGGCCCAGCTTGACGCATGTCTTTCCGCAGTGTGTCCGTGATGCGTCAGGTCTTGCTGCAAGGGGTTCGTGTTGGTTGCAACATCGTGACATTGTTTCTCACGACGGGGCGGTCTGTTGCAGCGCATAGGTCAGCAACCGCGCCTGCACGCGGTCGCCCAGGCTGCGTGGTGCATCCAGCGCCATGCGCTGCAGGCAGGCAACATCATTCGCATCCAACGCTTTGCGTGCGAGCAGTGCGCGGCACACCGTGGCGATTTTTCCGCCGGTGCCAGCCGTTGCGCATTTGAGCCAGCTCAATGCACGCAGCAGACGGTGCTCGATCTCGGTGAAGTCGCTGCCGAGCGGGTACTCGGGCAGGCTGCCGTCGCGTCGAAACGGCGCCAGCGCCTGTTCCAGTGCCTGTGGTGTGTTGCGTTGCGCACGTGCCGGCAGCACCGGGGCGGTGCGCAGCTTGCGCGACTGTTTGGGCTGGGCAAGCAGCGCGTCCCGGAAGCGCGCATCGCAGATGGCGGCCATTTCCACCACGCAGTCCTGGTCGGTCTTGTGGCGCAGATCGGCGATGCCGTACTCGGTGATATAGAGGTCGCGCAGATGGCGTGGAATGGTGGTGTGGCCATAGTTCCAGCGCAGGTTGCTGGCGGTGTGCGCGCCAGTCTCGCGGGTGGCACGCAGCATCAAGCTGCTGCGCGCCTGCGGCAGGGCATGCGCCATCGCCACGAAGTTGTATTGCCCGCCCACGCCGGAGACCATGCGGCCATCTTCCAGCCCGTCGGACACCGCCGCCCCCAACGCAGTTGCCATCATGCAGGAGTTGAAGAAGCGTGCGTCCTTGCGCTGCAACCGCTCCAGCGCCTCGTTGCCGCCGTAAAGCTGATTGATCTCGCTGATGCGGCGCATGCCGATTGCCGCGCGTGTCGGCGCATCCAGATCGCGTAGCCATTGATAGAACGCCGGCGAGCCGAGATAGAACGCGCCATGCAGGAACTCGCCTTCGGCTGCCAGCCGTGCATGGTCTGCTGCATCGGCGCTGCCATCGCTGATGCGCTGCATCAGCGGCAGATCGTCATGCACCTTGCGGCGGATCACGCCGCTGTCCACCAGTTGCTTGAAGCCTTCGTTGAGCATTTCGCTGCAGCCGTACAAGCCGATGGCGAACGGCGCCAGGCCGCCGCTTGCCTGCACGGCCGGGTGCTGTTCCAGTGCCGGATCCAGTGCCTGCAGCACGCGGCGATAGGTCGCGTTATCGGTATGCCGCAGCACCAACGCATGGCTCAGTGCATCGGCGAGCGTGCCGATGCCGATCTGCAAGGTGCCGCCATCGCGCACCAGGGTGCTGGCATACAGGCCGATGGCGTAGTCGACGCTGCTCACCGCCTGCCGCGGTAAGCCGAACAAGCGTGGGGAAGCACCGGGCAGGTCGATGACCAGATCGAAGAACGCGGCATCCACGGCGGCAGTGCCCCCCATCCACGGCAGTTGCGGGTCCACTTCGGCCACCAGCATCGGGCGCGGCAAGCCCAATGCCTGCACCGCATCCAGGGTGTCCTGGGTGATGTCGTTGTTGCACGACAGCGACAGCCGCGTGCCGCCGGGTTCGCGCGCCACCTTCTGCACGATCAGGTTGGGCGCGCGTTGCGCGACCGCGGCGGCAGCATGCGTGTAGTTGAGACTCGTGTAATCGGCCTGGGCCTGGGTGGAATGCAGCAACCCGCCGGACTGCATGTAGAACTCTTCCACCTGCACATGCGCGGGCAGGGCGTCGCGCAGCATCGCATCGACATAGGCAAGGCGCGGAAAATCTTCGCCGAAGTGACGCGCGATGAACGGTGCGGCAAAGCGTGCCTCCAGCCCCGCGCCCGGCCTGGGCGGATTGAGCGACAACGCCGTGTACACCGCCAGGGGCCGCGACGGCGTGTCCTTGATGCGGGCATACAGCGCGTTCAACAGGCGATGCGGCTTGCCGATGCCCAGCGGTGCGCCGACGCGCAGCGGGCCATCGATACGTTGCAGGATATGCGAAACGGCAGTGCTCAACTCAGTGACATGCGTACTCATGCACGAGAGCGTAGCCGAAAGCGCTGTCGTGCTGGCACCGACAGCTGTCAGGTGATACCCGACGCCGTGCAACGAATTGCCACGGCAGAACTTACAACTCGATAACACATGGCTCATGGTCACTTAATCGAGCCGGCCCAGCATGCACTGCATGATCACCTCCTCGCCTTCGCGTTTGTATTCCCGCCGTGGATTTGCCAGTGCCAGCCTGATCGGGGTCGGGCATGCGCAGCGCCCGGAGGTGGAACGCTTCATCGCTGCGGTCTACCTGCAGCGTTACGGTGCGCAACTGCGCAGCTTTCTGCCGCAGTTGCTGGTCTACCGCGATGCCGAAGGTGCGCTGATGGCGGCAGTAGGCATGCGGCTCGGCAGCGCCGGTCGTCTGTTCGTGGAGCAGTATCTGGATGAGCCCGCCGAATCGGCGCTGGCCGCCTGCATGGCTGCGCCCGTGGCACGCTCGTGCCTGGCCGAGGTGGGTAATTTCGTGGCGATCAGTGCCGGCAGCGCACGTGCGCTGATCCCGCAGATGACCCACGCGCTGCACGATGCCGGTGTGCGCTGGGTCTTGTTCGCCGCAACGCGCGGGTTGCGCAATACCTTCGATCGGCTCCAACTGCGGCCGCTGGCACTGGCGCCCGCGTTGCAGTCGCGCCTTCGCGACGACGACAGCGACTGGGGCAGCTACTACGCAACGCAACCGCAGGTGGTATGCGGCGACGTCGCCGCCGGCCATGCCTTTTTGCTCGCGCGGCAATCACTGCATCCGCAGGCCGCACGCCTTGGCATCGAGACGATGCCGTACCAGATGGGAGTAGGTGCATGAGCGCACGTTTCGTCGAGTTGCTCGATCATTTGCACGGCCATGCACCGCGGGTGCTGACCGCCACCGCGAGCCTGGGCGCGCAGGCGTTGGCCGATGCGGTGGCGCGGTTGGCGGCGAGCATGCAGATCGCAGGGCTGACACGGGTTGCCAGCCGGCTCGACAACGGCCCGGACTGGTTGATCCTGGATCTGGCACTACGTCTGATCGACGCCGTCCACGTGCCATTGCCGACCTTCTTCTCCGACTCCCAGGTGCTGCACGCGCTGACCTCTAGCGGCGCGCAATGCGTGGTGACCGACCTTGCCGCCGCCGCGCCGGCCGGCAGCAGCGGCCCGCTCCCCGCAATGCATGGCGATTCGCTGCGGTTCTGGCGGGTGGCTGCAGTTGTCGGGCTGCCCACCTTGCCAGAAGCCACTGCGTGCATCACCTATACGTCCGGAACCACCGGCCGCCCCAAAGGCGTGTGCCTGTCCGCCGACAGCCTGCTCACGGTTGCCGACTCGCTGGTGGATGCTTCGTCTGCGATCGCACCGCGTCGGCATCTTTGCCTGATGCCGTTGTCCACCTTGCTGGAGAACGTGGCCGGGCTGTACGCAACCTTGTTGTCCGGCGCGCAGGTGGCGTTGCCGTCGCTGGCGCAGATCGGCTACACCGGCGCCAGCGGGCTGGATGTGCCGACGCTACTGCGCTGCCTGCACCAGTATCAACCCGAGAGCGTCATCCTGGTGCCGCAGTTGTTGCTGGCCTTGGTCAGCGCTGCCGAGCAGGGCGTTGCCCTGCCGGCATCGCTGCGCTACATCGCTGTCGGTGGCGGGCATATCGGCCCCAGTCTGCTCGCGCGTGCCGCGGCGTTGGGGCTGCCGGTGTTCGAAGGCTACGGCCTGACCGAATGCGGCTCGGTGGTTTGCCTCAACCGGCCCGGTGCCGTGCGTGCGGGTAGTGTCGGTCAGGTGCTGGCGCATGCACGGGTGCAGATCGTCGACGGCGAGATCCAGGTCGATGGCGTGCGCGCACTCGGCTATCTGGGCGAAGAAGCATTGCCGCCGGGGCCGGTACGCACCGGCGATCTGGGATATGTGGACCACGACGGTTTCGTGCATATCACCGGGCGCCGCAAGCATGTGTTCATCACTGCCTTCGGCCGCAACGTGTCGCCCGAATGGGTGGAAAGCGAATTGCTGCAACACCCGCTGCTTGCACAGGCGGTGGTGTGGGGCGAAGCGCAGGCCGACAACGTGGCGGTGCTATGGCCACGACGGCCCGACAGCGACGACGCGGCAATCGCCAAGGCGCTGGCCGAAGTCAACGCCGGCTTGCCGGATTACGCACGCGTGGCGCGCTTCGTGCGCGCAGATGCACCCTTCAGCGCACTCCAGGGCCTGCTCACGGCCAACGGGCGCCCCCGCCGCGACGCGATCCTCGCGCGCTATCAATCCGCCGTCGATCGCAGTTACCGGTCGCCGGCTACCGTCGTCTCTCAAGGAATTTCTCCATGACGTTTTACACATCCCTGCTGGCGCAGACCGAGGCCGAACGCGAGCGCATGACTCAGGTGCCGATCATCCAGGCGGCACTGGCCGGCAACATCGCCCGCGACGATTACGTGGCGTTTCTCGGCCAGGCCTATCACCACGTGCGGCACACCGTACCGCTGCTGATGGCCTGCGGCGCACGCCTGCCGGCGCGGCTGGAATGGCTGCGCGAAGCCATCGGCGAATACATCGAAGAGGAGATGGGCCATCAGGAATGGATCCTGGACGATCTGGTGGCGTGCGGGCAGGCGCGCGAAGCGACCGTGCTAGCGGGGCCATCGCTGGCCACCGAGCTATTGGTCAGCTACGCCTACGACACCATCCAGCGTGGCAACCCGGTGGGGTTCTTCGGCATGGTGCTGGTGCTGGAAGGCACCAGCGTGGCGTTGGCCACGCGTGCGGCCAACAGCATTGCGCAGTCGCTGGAATTGCCACGCAATGCCTTCAGTTACCTGTTGTCGCATGGCGATCTGGATATCGAACATGCCGGCTTTTTCGAGACGTTGATGAACCGGCTCGACGACCCGTTCGACCAGCAGGCGGTGGTGCATGCGGCCAAGCGTTTTTACGTGCTGTACGGCGATCTGTTTCGCACCTTGCGCAGCGAAGGCGTGCGTCTGGCGGAGGCGGCGTAATGGATCTGCATGGCAAGTGCGTCATCGTGACCGGCGCCACTGGTGGCATCGGCGCCGCACTGTGCGCCGGCTTGGTCGGGGCAGGCGCAACCGTTGTCGCGGTGGGGCGAACGGAGCAGACGTTGCAGCGGCTAGCTGCCGCACACGCGCCCGGTCGCGTGGTGCCGGTGGTCGCGGATCTGGCCAGCGACGCGGGCCGTGCGGTGTTGCTGGCACGTGCGCATGAGATGCGCCCGGCACCGTCGGTGCTGGTGCTTGCGCATGCGCAAAGCCACTTCGGATTACTGCAGGACCAAGACCCGGCGGATCTGGCCGCAGTGGTGCATCTGAATCTCACCGTACCGATGCTGCTGGTGCAGGCGCTGTTGCCGGCCTTCGCGCGCCAGCCGGATGCAGCGATGGTGGCGGTCGGCTCCACCTTCGGCAGTATCGGGTTTGCCGGTTTTGCCGGCTACAGCGCCAGCAAATTCGGTCTGCGTGGTCTGTTCGAAGCGCTGGCGCGCGAGCATGCCGGTGCCAGCGTGCGTTTCCAGTATCTGTCGCCGCGTGCCACCGCCACTGCGTTCAATCCTGCGGCGGTGGATGCGCTCAATGCGGAGCTGGGGACCGCGGTGGATCGTGCCGAGGACGTGGCCGCAGCGCTATTGCAATCAATCGTGCGCGGCGATGCACGGCGTCAGTTGGGGTGGCCGGAAAAGCTGTTTGCCCGGCTCAATGGGCTACTGCCCGAACTGGTGGACCGCGCCTTGCGCAAACAGCTTCACCTCATCCGTCGCCATGCGCGGCCCAGCGGTACCGCCGCCACACAGGAGTTTTCGCATGAACCGCAGTAGCCGTAAATCGCGCATCTTCAGTGCGCTGGGATTGTGCATGATCGCCGGCGCCGGCTGGGCGGCCGGTCTGTCGCCGCAGGTGGCGCAGCTGCAGGACCGCTGGGCGGTGATCACCTATCAACTTCCAAAACCGCAGCGGGTTGTCGCATTGGAAGCACTCGCACAGCAATCCGATCAGGTGTGCCATGCCTTGCCGGACGATGCAGAGGCATTGATCTGGGACGGCATCGTGCGCTCGAGTCTGGCTGGGGAAAAAGGCGGTCTGGGCGCATTGGCGCAGGTCAAACGCGCGCGTACGGATTTCGAACAGGCCATCAAGCGCGCACCGCGCGCGCTCGACGGTGCGGCCTACACCAGTCTGGGCGCGCTGTATTACCAGGTGCCCGGCTGGCCGATCGGTTTCGGTGACGACGCCAGGGCGCGCACATTGCTCTATCAGGGCCTGGCGATCGATCCAGACGGACTGGACAGCAATTACTTCGTCGGTGACTTCCTGCGCGACCAGAAGGACTGGGCTGGGGCGGCAAAAGCGTTCGAAAAGGCCGCTGCCGCACCACCACGTCAGGGCCGGCAGGTTGCCGACGCTGGCCGACGCAAGGAAATTGCCGCCAAGCTGGCAGATGTGCGGGCGCAGCTTGCCAAGCAGTGAGCAGACTTACAGACTGGCGCACATGCGCATTCTGCTGGTTGAAGACGATCTCTCACTGGGCGAGGGCATTCGCACTGCATTGCGGCGCGCCGCCTATGCAGTGGACTGGGTGCATGACGGCGTCAGTGCGTTGATGGCGCTACAGGAGGAGACCATGGATCTGGTCATCCTGGATTTGGGCTTGCCGCGCATGGATGGCATCGAGGTCATCCGCACCGCACGCGCTCGTGCGCTGGACACGCCGATTCTGGTACTCAGCGCACGTGAGCGTGCAGCCGACCGCGCGCTTGGGCTGGATATCGGTGCAGACGATTATCTGGGCAAGCCCTTCGACACCAATGAACTGTTGGCGCGCACGCGGGCCCTGCTGCGCCGCTCGGCCGGGCGCGCACAGCCGGCATTGCAGGCCGGCGCACTGCGGCTGGACCCGGCCGGCATGTCGGTGCGCTGGCACGGCCGCGACCTGGATCTGACCCGGCGCGAGTTTGCCCTGTTGTGGCTGTTGATGGAGCAGCGTGGCCGGCCGATCGGGCGCGAGCGTATCCAGCAACATCTCTATGGATGGGACGAGGACGTGGCCAGCAATGCGGTGGACGTGCATGTGCACCAGTTGCGTCGCAAGCTGTCGGCAGCCGTGATCCGCACCGTTCGCGGCATTGGTTACGCACTGGACGAACAGGCCGCACAGGCCGCCGCGACCCCGCCGCAGGCGCCGCAATGAATTCGATTCGGCGTGTGTTGTTGCTGGCCTTGCTGGGCGTGTTGTCGTTGCTGATGCTGGCCGCAGCCGGGTTCAGTTATCGCGCAGGGCTGCAGGAAGCCGGTGAGATGTTCGATGCACGCCTCGTGCAGTCGGCACGCGTACTGCTGTCGTTGGTGGATCGACCCCTGGACGATCTGCGAGCAGGCGAGCCGATCGTGATCCGTGGATGGCATGGGCAAGCGCAAGGCGTGGGCGAAGCGTTGGCGTTCAACGACGGCCATGCCTACGAAACCAAACTGGCATTCCAGGTGCGCAACGCTGCCGGTGCGCTGCTATTGCGTTCTGACAGCGCACCGGCGCAACCACTGGCACCGCTACGTGCCGGCTATGCAGACGTACACCTTGCCGATGGCCAGTGGCGCACATTCACCCTGCGCTCGCCGGGCGGGCGCTGGTTTCAATCGGCCGAACGCGCCGATATTCGTGAGGAGCTTGCCGAAGACATCGCGCTGGGAACGTTGTTGCCGCTGCTGATGGCGTTGCCATTGATGGGGCTGCTGATCTGGGCCGTGGTGAATTGGGCAATGCGCTCGCTGGTACGTGTCTCCGACGAGATCGGCGAGCGCGACCCAAAGCGCTTGCAGCCGCTGCAGCCACAGCATATGCCACGCGAGGTGCATGGCCTGGTGCGCGCAGTCAACGGATTGATGGGCCGTGTTCAGGACGGATTGGAACGCGAACGCCGCTTTATCGCCGACGCCGCGCATGAACTGCGGACACCGATCGCCGCGCTCAAAGTGCACGCGGCCAACCTGCGCCTGGCCACCAACGCACAGGAACGCGATGAATCGCAGCAGCAACTCGATGCCAATGTGCTGCGCATCGAACGCATGATTGCGCAGCTGCTGGCCTTGAGCAGGGTCGAAGCGGTCGCTGCGCTACCACAGCGCAGCGTGAGCCTGGATACCTTGGTGCGGAGCGAGTCCGAAGATGTGCTGGCGCTGGCGGTGCAACGCCAGCAGAGCGTGGAGCTGGCACTGCAACCGGTGATGGTCATCGCCGATGAAACCGCGTTGTCGTTGCTGCTGCGCAACCTGTTGGAAAACGCCGTGCGCTACACCCCGGCGGGTGGCCGCATCCGGGTCAGCACGCACAACGCACCGCAGCCGACACTGGTGGTGGAGGATTCCGGTCCCGGCATCCCCGAAGCGGCGCGCGCCCGCGTGTTTCATCGCTTCCATCGCGAACTAGGCACCGGTGTAGAAGGCAGCGGGCTGGGTTTGTCGATTGTGCACGACATCGCTGTGGTACATGCAGCACGCGTGCAGCTGGATGAAGCGCCCACATTGGGCGGCTTACGTGTCAGTGTGCAATTTGCCGGTAACCCGATCCGCTGACAGACGATCCGTCGGCGAGGGTGGCACCGCACCGACAAACGGTGCTTGACAGCGGATTCGTTTACGCGCGTAATCGAAAAAAATTACGGGTGTAATCGTATGCCGATCAGTGATGCCGAAGCGGTGGTGATGCAGGTGCTCTGGGACGGCGCTCCGCGCGCGGCCGAAGAGGTGATTGCCGCGCTGGCACACACCGGCTGGGCCGAGCCGACCATCAAGACCTTGCTCAACCGGCTGCTCACCAAAGGGGCCGTTGCAGCAGAAAAGCATGGTCGCAAATACCACTACACACCGCTGCTGGCGCGTGAGCACTGGGTGCAGCAGCAGAGCGAAGGATTGCTGCAGCGGCTGTTCGGCGGGCGGGTTGCGCCACTGGTGGCCCACTTCAGCGCACGCGGGCAACTCAGCCGGGCCGACATCGCGGAATTGAAGCGTCTGCTCAAGGAGTTGGACGATGCACCTTGACCTGCCATCGCTGTTGCGCGTCACGCTGTACAGCAGCGCAGCGCTACTGACATGCCTGCTGCTGCGTCGTGCGCTGCGTGCCTGGCTTGGCGCAACAGCGGCGTACGCGATCTGGGCCGCCGTGCCGCTCGCGGTGTTGGCAGCGTTGCTGCCGGGGCCGCCGCCAGCGACAGCGTTGCCGAAGATGCCGGCGTTGGTTGCATTGCCGCTCACCCTGGAAAGCAGCCAGCCCGCATGGGCGGGTGAGTTGCTGGCTGCCTGGTTGGCCGGTGCCGTTGCGATGGCCGTTGCGCTTTGCTGGCGACAACGGCAATACGTGCACAGCCTGGGCGCGTTGCATGCGCTGGGCAGCGGGCTGTGGGCGGCAACGCACGATGTGGGGCTGCCGGTGTCGCTGGGCATCTGGCGCCCGCGCATCGTGGTGCCGATGGATTTCCACACGCGCTACACCGCCGCCGAGCGCACCCTGATCCTGGCGCATGAGCGCCTGCATCTGCGTCGCGGCGATCTGCACGCCAATCTGCTGGCCGCAACGTTGCTGTGCCTCGGCTGGTGCCATCCGTTGATGCATCTGGCATGGCGTGCGTTCCGGCTGGATCAGGAACTGGCCTGCGATGCTGCCGTGCTGGCGCGCTTCCCGGGCCAGCGCCGCAGCTACGCCACGGCGATGCTGAAGACCCAGTGTGGCGCAGGCTGGATGCCGACGACCGCCTGCCATTGGGCCGCGCCGCATGCCATCACGCAACGCGTGGCTGCATTGCTGAGCCCTGCGGTGGAAGTACCGCGTGCGCGTTGGAATCTACGCATGGTGGTCGCGATGGCGTTGATGCTCAGCGGCGCCTGCTGGGCTTTGCAGCCTGCGCAACTGCAGGGCATGCCCGTGCCCGGCAATGCGCCCGATTTTCGCAGCATGCAGCCGCCCAGGTATCCAGCGCATGCGGTTGCCGAGCAGCTTGCCGGATTTGTCGAACTACAGATCGCGGTGAGCCCAACTGGAACACCCGACAACATCGCCATCGTGCACAGCGTGCCGGCTGGTGTGTTCGATCAAGCCGTGCTCGACGCAGCACGCACCTGGCGCTTCAAGCCTGCGCTCAGGCAGGGCCACGCAGTGGCGTCCGACGTGCGCGTGCCGGTGAAATTCGAACTGGATCCACCAGACCCGGCGCCCGCAGTCACGCATCGAAATGCCGGTGCCGATCACAATGCCGAAACGCAGCACGCTGCAGCGCAGTCCGAGCGCGTTGCCAGCTGCGCAAAGACGCAATGCATTGAACGCGGAACGCTGCGATGAACTCCCTCAAGGTCTGCAGCGTCTTCCTGACGCTGGCTGTAAGCGGTTGCGCCACCCGGCAGGGCGTGGAGCAGGAACGTCGCCAGCGCGAGGATTCAGTGGATCAACGCCTGCTGCCATCGCGCCCGGATGACGGGGGCACCGCGAGGATCGAGCCCTATAAGCTGGCGCCAACCCAGCGCTTTCGCATGCCGCGTGCGCTGCGCAGCGAGGCACCGGTACTGCCTGCCGATTCGCCGCGCCAGACCCTGGCGCCGACCACCGTCTGTGCCCATCTCATCCTCGCTGCCGACGGTAGCGTGCAGCGCGTCGATGCGATGTCCGACCGCGAAGAATGCGTGGCAGGGCTGCTGCCGGACAATGCCGATCTGCTGCAGGCGGTGCGCACCAACGCGCAGCGATGGCAGTTCGTCCCGGCCGCGATGTGCACGTATGCACCCGGGGTTGCGCAACCGGCAGCACCGGACGATTGCACCGGCGCCTCCCAGATCGAGCCGGTACCGGTGACGCTGTCGTTCGCGTTCACCTTCGAGGTGCGGCAAGGCAAGGTGAGCGTGCGTAGCGGGAAGGTCGCGCGATAGGGATTGCAGCGGTTGCTACGTTTAGTCGCCGCTTTCAATCCAGCACATGCACGCTATCGGCAATGCGCTGCACCTCATCGGGGTTGTGGCTGACGTAGAGCATCGGCAGGCGAATCTCGTCGCGCACGCGCTGCAGGTACGGGATCAACTCCTCGCGGCGCGCCTGGTCCAAAGCAGACAGCGGTTCGTCGAACAGCAGGATCGCCGGTTGTGCCAACAAGGCGCGGCCGATCGCCACGCGCTGCGCCTCGCCCCCGGAGAGGTTGCGCGGCCGGCGTTGCAGTAACGGCGCGATGCCAAGCAGTCCCACCACATCCTCGAAGCCGAACGGCGCCGTGCCGCGCGCATGCCGGCCGTAGCGCAGGTTGCCGCGCACATCCAGGTGCGGGAACAGCCGCGCATCTTGAAACACGTAACCGATCCGGCGCTTGTGCGTGAGCAGGTCGATGCCTTGCCCGGCGTCGAACAGGCAGCGCCCGTCGATGCGGATATGCCCGGCATGCGGGCGCACCAGTCCGGCAATCGCGTTGAGCACCGTGGTCTTGCCGGCACCGGATGGGCCCACCAGCGCCACCACGCGCGCATCGTCGTGGATGCGGATACGCCGTTCGAAGGTGCCGCGTTGCAGCTGCAGATCGATATCCAGCATCAGTCCTCCTCGCGCGGATGCGGCCTGCGCACCAGCCATTCGGACAGCAGCAACGCTGCCAGCGAAATCGCCAGCGCCACGCCGGCCAGTCGCCAGATGCCCGATTCCATGCCCGGCACCTGCATCAGGCCATAGATGGCCGACGACAAGGTCTGCGTTTCGCCAGGGATATTCGACACGAAGGTGATGGTGGCGCCGAACTCGCCCAGTGCCTTGGCGAACGCAAGCACCACGCCGGCGACCAGGCCCGGCCAGGCCAGCGGCAAGGTGATGCTGAAGAACACTCGCCACGGCCCGGCGCCCAGGGTGGCGGCGGCCGCTTCCAGGCGACGGTCGGTGGCTTCGATGGATAGACGGATCGCGCGCACCATCAGCGGAAATCCCATCACCGCGCACGCCAGCGCCGCGCCGGTCCAGCGGAAGGCGAACTGGATGCCCAGGTGTTCCAGCAACCAGCTGCCCACCGGCCCCTGCGTGCCCAGCACCACCAGCAGCGCATAGCCGGTGACCACCGGCGGCATCACCAACGGCAGATGCAGCAGCGCATCCAGCAGCGCCTTGCCCGGAAAGCGGCGCCGCGCCAGCAACCAGCCGCAGGCGATACCCGGCGGCAGGCTGGCAAGCGCCGCCACGATCGCAACCTTGAGACTCAAGCCGATCGCGGTCAGCTCTTCCGGGGTGAACATCGACAAGCGGCGTGCCTCAATCCTTCAGCGAAAAACCATGGCGCGCGAAGATCGTCCTGGCCGGCTTGCTCGCCAGCCAGGTCACGAAAGCGGCGGTGGCGGGATTGCTGCTGTTTTTCAATGCGGCAACCGGATAGACAATGGCCTCATGGCTGTCGTCGGGAAAGGTCGCCACCACGCGGACCTTGGCATCGGCGCGTGCGTCCGAGCCGTACACGATGCCCAGCGGCGCTTCGCCACGCGAGACCAGCATCAATGCCGCGCGCACGCTTTCCGATTCGGCAAGGCGGTCGCTGACGCTGTCCCATTGGCCGAGCTTGCGCAGCGCAGCGGCGGCGTATTTGCCGGCCGGCACGCTGGCGGTCTGGCCAACGGCCAGGCGGCCGTTCTCGCCAAGCGCCTTGGCAATGGCGCCGGGCGTGCGCGGGTCCACGCGCAGCTTGCTGTTGGCCGGCGCGATCAACACCAGCGTGTTGCCGAGCAGGCTGTGACGCTGCGCCGGCAGCACCAGGCCACGTTGCTGCAGGTAATCCATCCACTCCAGGTCGGCCGAAAAGAACACGTCCGCCGGTGCGCCCTGTTCGATCTGGCGTGCCAGTGCGGAGCTCGCTGCATACGACACCCGCACCGGCGTGCCGGCCGCTTTCTCGTATGCAGCCGTGGCCTCGTCCATCGATTCTTTCAGGCTGGCCGCTGCGAATACGGTGACCGGTGCGGTCTGCGCACTCGCCAGCATGGGCAGCGCCAACATCAGCACGCACAACGCGCGTTGCCAGAAACCGATCATGCGCATGGGGGAACTCCTCACCGGGTAGTCCCCGATCATAACGGCTGGGCGATGCGCCCCGCGTGGCGAGCCCGCCCGCGCTACGGAACCAGTCCGGCGCAGCGGCCCGCCTGCAGATTGGTCTGCAAGGCCGGCCGGATCAGCTTGGGTTCGGGCAAGCTGGCATCGCGCGCTTGTCGCTGCGCCACGAAGGCCTCGACATCGACGCCGTCGCGCACGTGAATATTGCTGCGCCGCTGTGCGCCGATACTGGTCTGGTACGCCACCGCGCGCCCACCGGGGCCGTAGTCGTGGCAGACGAACACGCGGGTGCGCTCCGGCAGCGTATACATGCGCTGGATCGACGCAAACAGCTGGCGCGCATCGCCGCCGGGAAAGTCGCAACGCGCGGTGCCCGCATCGGGCATGAACAACGAATCGCCCGGAAACAGCGCATCGCCGATCAGGTACGCAATGCTGTCGCTGGTGTGGCCGGGTACTGCGATGACGCGTGCGGCGATGCCGCCGAGCAGGAAACGCTCGTCATCGGCAAACAGATGATCGAACTGCGAACCATCGGCACGGAAGTCTTCCGGCAATGCGTACTGCGGTGCCAGCGTCTGTTGCACATGACGAATGCCTTCGCCGATGCCGATGCGCGCCTGCGGCCAGTGCTGTTTCAGCCACTGCGCAGCAGACAGGTGATCGGCATGCGCATGGGTTTCCAGCAGCCACTGCAGCTGCCATCCGCGTTGCTCGATGGCATCGAGGATGGCTTGCGCCGCATGCGTCTGGATGATGCCGGTAGCGGCCACATAATCCAGCGCCGGGTCGATCACCGCCGCCGCACCGGAGGCAGCATCGGCGACCACATAGGTGAAGGTGTTGCTGGCGGCATGAAAGAACGCAAGGACCTGGGGCTGCATCGGCGTCTCCACGTCAGGGGCTGGCCAGCGCCGCATTGAGTACGGCGGCGAGCCGGTCGCCGGCCAGGCGCAACTGCGTTTCGGCGACCGGGCGATAGGTGGCGATGTAGGTCTGCGGCAACACATGTGCGCTGGGGTACACGCCGGGCGTGATGGCGATCTTGCACGAGGCCTGTGCCCACGCCGCAGCCGGTGGTGGCAATGCCGCAGACACCGCTGTGGCAGCAGGTAATGCCAGCAGGCGTTGCAGGTAGGCATCGTCGCTCAGATGGCGGTCGTTGAGCATGCCGCTGTCCCATAGCGCATGCAGGTTGCTGCCCTTGCCATCGACCTGCAGCTGGAAGTCGTTGCCGCCCTTGTCGTGCGCGTAGCCGGCATGCATCGGTTGATGGATGTCGCCGACAAAATGCACCACGAACTTCAGGGCCTGGCGACGCACGTCCAGCGGCCGGTTGCGATCTGCAAGCAACGCGGTTTGTTGATCCAGCGCGGCGATCACGCAATTGCCGTCCGGGCAGTCGCGCGGCGGCGAATACGCGCAGTCGTGTTCGCCCAGATTGACGTAGTGCCACGGCCCGGAGCGCTTGCCCAGGTCCGGGTCGTGCTCGCGCAGCGCGTCGGCCCAGCTGGCCACGCCATGCAGCGTCGGGTCCGGCTCGCCGGCCAGCAATTGCGCCACCTGCGCACGTGCCTGCGGGCTCAGTTCGGTTTCGGCGATGCGCGCCACCAGGCGGTGACCCTGTGGGCCCCAGGCCAGCGCGGTGGTGGGGTGGATCGCGGCGGCCATTGCCGTCGCAACGACGATTGCAGAGAGGGGGAATGTCTTCATCCGCTGATTGTACGCATCGGTCCGGGACGGTTTGATGGCCACCCCGGGCAGGCAACAGCCACGCCTCAGTGTGGCACCAGCACCGCTTGGAGCGGCGACTACAACCTGGCGAGCAGTGGTCAGGCAGATGTGGACAGCACGCTCAGGACCCGGTGCACGAGCGGTATATGCCGCACCGAACACTGACTGCGCCCGCCTGGTGGTGAGCGCAGTCGTTTTGCTGGCAGCGCTCAGTAATAAACCAGATACGACACGCCAAAGGTCAGCGGATCGATCCGCGCCTTGCCCAGCCGCGCGCCGTTGAGATCGACGTTGCTGCGCGAATCGGTCCAGCGCGCATCCACGCGCAGCCCGCTGCGCTCGTTGAAGATGAAATCCACGCCGACATGTGCGGTGGCACCGACCGAATCGTCGAAGCGCAGATCGCCGCTGCCGATGGTCGGCTCGGTGTCTTCGCCCAGAAAGGTGGTGTAGTTGATGCCCACGCCCACGAAGGGCGACACCGTGCCATAGCCGTTGATGTGGTACTGCAACAACACGCTCGGTGGCACCGACCAGTAACTGCCCACCTTGCCGATGCCCTGCAGTTCCAGGTCGTGCTTGCCCGCCACTGCGGCATGCACTTCGATGCCGAGGTTGTTGCGGATGAAGTATTCGTAGGTAAACGACAGTGCCGGCGCGCCCTTGATCTCGGCCTGCGTGCCGCCGAAAGTGCCGCTGTCGGACTTGGGCGACACATAGCCGGCACCGTAACCGGTCGTCCAGTGGCTGGCCGACTGTGCGAAAGCGGGGGCGGCCGAGGCGGCCAGGGCAATGGCGAGGGCGGTGTGAATCAGCGTGTTCATGGAATCCCCGGTAGGTCGGACAGGCGGTCGACGTGACCGACCTGTCCGCAACTCCGGCGGTGGATGGATTCACGTCCCTGGACCGCAAGTGTGCCAGAGAAGCGCCGCCCACGCCGCCAAGGGTCAGAACCGGTGCACGTAGGCCACGCCGTAGACCAGCGGGTCGATGTTGACCGTGCCGATGCGGTTGCCATCCAGGCGCGCTTCGGTATCGATGTCGATCCAGCGCAGGTTGACGCGCAACGCGCCACGGTCGCTGAGCTTGTAGTCCACGCCGGCATGCAGGGCCAGGCCCCAGGAATCGTCCAGCTCCAGCTCGCTGCCGGCCAGTGCGCCGCGGGTGTCGGTGCTGAAGAAGCGCGTGTAGTTGATGCCGGCGCCAACGAACGGCGACAGCTTGCCCTGGCTGTTGAAGTGGTATTGCAGCGAAATCACCGGCGGCAGATGCTTGGTGCTGCCAACGCGGCCCAGCCCGCGCAATGCGATGTCGTGTTCGAACGGCAGCGCGGCCAGTACTTCGATGCCCAGGTTGTCGGCAATGAAATATTCCGCGGTAAAGGTCGGCTTGATGGCCTTGCCCACCTCCGCTTCGAGCGTGCCGCCGACCAAGCGCCCATTATCGGATTTGGGAGCGACCTGGTGGGCGCCGACGGCAACGGTCCAGTCGCCTTTGGATTGAGCCAGTGCGGGGACGCTGGCGAAAGCGGCGGCCAGGCCGGCGAGCAGGAGGGTAGAGCGCATGCGCATAGGAATTCTCGTTGGGTGCAATGAATGGAGGAAGTCTTGGGGCTTGGCGCCGCCGCTGCCTTGATCCTGATCAATCCGGCAGCGTGCTCAGGCGCCCGGCGTTGCGCTGGCTGCAGCAGCAACCCGCATTGACGGCAGTGGTGCGGGTGGTCGCAGCGGTGCAGCGCACCGCCAGTAGCACGTGATGTGCCTGGCACAACCGTCGGCGGAGGAGGGACGCAGACGGTTGCATGGGTGCTGGCGGCGACAGCCAATCGATGGCCTGTGCGATCCACCACTTACTTGGCCTTGGCGACCTTGGGTGCATCCACTTCCGGCATCGCCGAGCTGTGGTGGTTGATGATCAGCCACTTGCCGTCGCGCTTTTCGTACACGAAGGTGTAGCGCGCCTGCACGTTGCTCTTCTTGCCCTCTTTATCGGTCAGGGTGAAGGTATAGACGCCGGCATCCACTGCACTGTCGTCATCGAGCACACGCACGGTGCGGTAGTTGATCACGCCCTGCGGCTTCTTGGTCAGGAACATCTCGAAGTACTTTTCGATCTGCTCGCGCGAGGCGCGCACTTCGTTGGAGACCGTCGGCAGCAGCACGCCGTCCGGGGCATACAGATCGGCCACCTTGTCGGGGTTGCCAGTGGCCAGTGCGGCGTTCCAGGTATCGAACAGCGCGGCGACTTCGCGCGCTTCGCCATCGGCGGGCAGGGTGGCCTTTGCGTTGTAATGCATCACGCCAGCGGCCAGCGCCGGGGTGGCAGCAAGGGCCAGAACCAGAGAGAACAGGGTGCGACGCATGGGGAATCTCCGTGTGATGAATGGGTGCCTCAGCAGGCATGGCCAGTATCGAAATCCACGGAGTGCCGAAATTCTGCTGTTCGGCATAGTGTTGAATATGCTTTTCAGCCTA
Source organism: Xanthomonas nasturtii (assembly GCF_001660815.1). GTDB lineage: Bacteria > Pseudomonadota > Gammaproteobacteria > Xanthomonadales > Xanthomonadaceae > Xanthomonas > Xanthomonas nasturtii. Next base: position 72,928 of record NZ_LYMI01000004.1, on the reverse strand, counting down.
TCGAATATAAATTTAAGTGACTGAAATATATGGGGTGTAGCGGTTTTGACTGGTGTCGGATCGTGTTGGCGCTAGCGCCGATTGGCGCGATGTCGTCGGCAATTGACCGACACGATTGCTGCGACGCGTGGCGTGGCCGCTCATGTACGCTCACTCCGTGGGCCGGGGGCAGCTGCGGGTCAATTCCCCGCAAAGCGTGACGCGTAGAGCTCCGCCCGTCACCCCATTCCCCCCGGCGCCTGCAACAACACGGCTGCACACAAGTGACGCTGCTAGAATGGTCGCCCCTTTCCATCCGCCGCGCTGTCGCGGCCGCAGGAGCTAGTGAACATGGCAATCAAGGTCGGCATCAACGGATTCGGTCGCATCGGCCGCAACGTGCTGCGCTCTGCGGTGCAGAACTTCGCCAATGACATCGAGATCGTGGCCATCAATGACCTGCTCGAGCCGGACTACCTGGCCTACATGCTGCAGTACGACTCGGTGCATGGCCGCTTCAAGGCCGACGTTTCGGTCGACGGCAACACGCTGATCGTCAACGGCAAGAAGATCCGCCTGACCCAGGAACGCGACCCGGCCAACCTCAAGTGGGACGCCGTCGGCGCCGACGTGGTGATCGAGTCCACCGGCCTGTTCCTGACCAAGGAAACCGCACAGAAGCACATCGACGCCGGCGCCAAGAAGGTGATCCTGTCGGCACCGTCCAAGGACGACACCCCGATGTTCGTGTTCGGCGTCAACGACAAGACCTACAAGGGCGAAGCGATCGTCTCCAACGCCTCGTGCACCACCAACTGCCTGGCGCCGTTGGCCAAGGTGATCAACGACAAGTGGGGCATCAAGCGCGGCCTGATGACCACCGTGCACGCGGCCACTGCAACGCAGAAGACCGTGGACGGCCCGTCGAACAAGGACTGGCGTGGCGGTCGCGGCATCCTGGAGAACATCATTCCGTCCTCCACCGGCGCTGCCAAGGCCGTGGGTGTGGTGATTCCCGAACTCAACAAGAAGCTCACCGGCATGAGCTTCCGCGTACCCACCTCGGACGTCTCGGTGGTCGACCTCACCGTCGAACTCGAAAAGCCGGCCACTTATGCCGAAATCTGCGCCGAAGTGAAGGCGCAGAGCGAAGGCGCGCTGAAGGGCATCTTGGGTTACACCGAAGACAAGGTTGTGGCGACCGACTTCCGCGGTGAAACCTGCACCTCGGTGTTCGACGCCGACGCCGGCATCGCGCTGGACTCCACCTTCGTCAAGCTGGTGTCCTGGTACGACAACGAGTGGGGCTACTCCAACAAGTGCCTGGAAATGGTGCGGGTTGTGGCGAAGTAAATCGCGCGCTTACGCGACGCTTTGAGGGCCCCGGCATGCCGGGGCCTTTGTTTTTTGTAGGTCGGAGTGTGATGTGGACATGCGCCGTCACCGCTTCGTCGCCAGTACGAGATGTGGACTTTGAGAGGCTCACGTGCGCTAATTTGCGCGCACGGCGGCCGTTCCCGTGTCGTGTACGAAGGATCGGGGAACTCCATGGATCGAGAGAACATAACGATGAGTAAATTTCTGGCGGGCGCATTGGCGCTCGGTGTGGTGATTGCGTTTTCGGCTCCGTTGAACAGTTGGGCGGCGAAAAAGCAGAGCGGTACGCCGGCGTGGATGAATGCCGATGGTGAAGTGATCAAGTCGTCCGACGTCGAGGCCGGCTATGGCGAGACCGTCAAGGGCGTCAACGATTACGAAGGCGAGATCACCGGCAAGCCTGCGCCGGGCAGCAAGTTCACCCAGTTGCAGATCGGCATGCCGATGAAGCAGGTGACCGATCTGATCGGGCAGCCGAATGACCAGGGTTCGTACGTGACTGGCAAGGCGTTCATTCCGTTCTTCTTCGGCGGCGACCGTTACCGGTACGAGATGGCCTACAAGGGCCAGGGCCGTCTGGTCTTCGCTGGCAAGTCGATGGATACCGGCGGCAACTTGATCTGGATCATCCATAACAAGAACGACAGCGGCTACCGCGAATAAGTTTAAAAACGCCCGGTTCTCCGGGCGTTTTTTTGGGCGCGCTTGTGTACGTGCAGCCATTGCGTCCCGGAGCTGCTGACGTCATCGCGTCGCAGAGCTTTCCCCCCGGCTTGGCTGCCCAGACGCGTCCTGAGCCTGTATGGTTCGCGCATTCGGCCGGATGCCGACTCAGGGGGTTGCTGCGTTGGAAACGATGGTCGGGCTGGTAGTGCTGTTTCTGCTTGCGTTGCCGGTGGGATTGGTGATCGCACTGGTGTGGATTGCCGGGTTGCGGCGACGCGTGGATTCACTGGAGCATCGGCTTGCGCAGTGGCAGGCCAGTGGGGCGGGGGCCGCAGATGCGGCGGCGGTGCATTCGCCAACGCCAACGCCTTTCAGGGCGTGGGAGCCGCAGCAAGACGCATCTGACGTCGGTGTGTCTGTATTTGGCGAGCCCGACTCGCCTCGCGCAGCAGACCTGCAAGCTGCACCGGTGTCTGTCGTGACGATGCCGCCATCATTGCCCGCCGATGCGTTCGCGTCTTCGGCAGCGCGTAGCGCTGGCGATGTGCCGACTTCGTCCACTGCGCCTGCGCAGGCTGAGCCGCAGCCGCAGCCGCAGCCACAGTCACAGCAGCAACCGCACTACATCCCGTCCGAACCCGGCCCGATCGCGCGCGCGGCCAGTGCAGTGAAGCGCTGGTTCACCGAAGGCAATGTGCCCGTCAAGATCGGCATGCTGGTGTTGTTGGCCGGTGTGGCCTCGTTGTTGAAGTACGCCAGCGACCAGGGCTGGATGCGCATGCCGATCGAGCTGCGGTTGGCCGGCATCAGCGTTTTCGCCTTGGCCGGTCTGGTCTTCGGCTGGAAGCAACGCGAGCAGCGGCCGGGCTTTGCGTTGGCCTTGCAGGGCGGCGCCATCGGCGCCTTGTTGTTGACCGTGTTCGCTGCCTTCAAGTTGTATGGATTGCTCGGCGCCGGTCTGGCGATGGGTATCAGCGTGGTGCTGATTGCCGGCATGTGTGTGCTGGCGGTGGTGCAGGATTCGCGCACGTTGGCGGTGTTGGGCGTGCTGGCCGGATTTCTTGCGCCGATCTGGTTGTCCACCGGCAGCGGCAATCATGTTGGGCTGTTTTCGTACTACGCCGTGCTCAACGCAGGCATCGTGGCGATTGCGTGGATGCGTCCGTGGCGCGTGTTGAACCTGCTGGGTTTCGCCTTCACCTTCGGCATCGGCACGTTGTGGGGCGCGCTGCAGTACACGCCTGCGAAATTCGCCTCGACCGAGCCGTTCCTGTTGCTGTTCTTCGCCATGTATGTGGCCATCCCGGTATTGCACGCGCGCCGCGGCGACGGCAGTGCAGGCAAGCTCATCGATGGCAGCCTGTTGTTCGGGACGCCGCTGGTGGCCTTCGCGTTGCAGGCGCGTCTGCTGGAAGGCGATCGGTTGCCGCTGGCCTTGTGCGCGGTGGCGGTGGCTGCGTTGTACGCAGGCCTGGCCAGTTGGTTGCTGCGCCGCGCCTCCACGCGCTTGTTGGGCCAGGCACACGCGATGCTGGCGGTCGGCTTCGCAACCCTGGCGATACCGCTGGCATTGTCGGCACGTGCCACCGCAAGCGTGTTCGCACTCGAAGGTGTGGGCTTGTTGTGGTTGGGCTTGCGGCAGCAGCGACGCATCCCGCAAATCAGCGGCGTGGCGCTGCAGTTGCTCGCGGCAGTGGGTGTCGCCTTCGGCGTGGATGCATGGGGCGACGACACGGTAGCGGTGGCCAATGCCACCTGCATGAGCACCTTGCTGCTTGCCATTGCCGGCTGCGCCAGTGCCTGGTTCCTGCGCGATGCCGGGCATCCGCGACGCGCGCTGGGGGCGTATCTGTGGGGGCTGGGCTGGTGGACGCTGTGCGGTGTGCACGAGATCTTGCGCTTTGCCGATCTACGCAGCGAACCCGATCTGCTGCTGGGCTTTACCGCACTCAGTCTATGGCTGGCGGCCGAGGAGCATCGCCGCCGTCCCGCAACGGCGCGGGTATGGACGGTGATGTCGGGTCTGGCGCTGGCAGCACCGCTGGCGGTGTGGCAGGGCGAGGCGCACACCCAGCCGTTCGCGCATTGGGGGGCGCTGGCCTGGGGTGTGTTTGCGGTGGCCGGTGCGCGTGCGCTGTGGTGCCTGCGCCTGCAGCAGGGCGCTGGCGCGATGGCCGCACAGTTCATCTGGTGGTTGCTGTGGCCGTTGGTGGTGTCGTTGGGTGCGGCCTGGTTGGCCGATGCGTTCTTGCTGGCCAATGGCTGGCGGTGCGCCCTGCTGGCTGCGCCGTGGCTGCTGGTGGCGATGCTGGGGTTGTTGCGTTGGCCGTGGCTGGCCTGGCCGCAGGGCGCCGGCTTCGACCCTGCACGCAGCGCGTTGCTGAGCTGCGTGTTCGCCGTGCTGGGCATCGGTTGGCTGGCGGTGTTGCTGGACCCGGTGAGCGCTGCGCCGTTGCCATGGCTGCCGCTGCTGAATCCGGCCGAGCTGACGCAACTGGCGGTGCTCGCATTGCTCGCGCGCTGGGCCTGGTCGGCATCGGCGCCGGCATTGCTGCAGCGTTGGCGCGTGACCGCGCTGGGTGTGCTGGGCTGGGCGTTGATCACCGGCAGCACCTTGCACAGCGTGCATCACTGGGGTGGCGTGGCGTGGGATTCCGCGTTGATCGGCGCCACCTTGTCGCAGACCAGCCTCACCATCGTGTGGAGCGTATTGGGCGTGCTGGGCTGGGTGATCGGCTCGCGTCGCGGGCAGCGTGGGCTATGGCTGGGCGGGGCGTTGCTGATGGGCCTGGTGCTGGCAAAGTTGGTGCTGGTCGACCGCCAGCATCTGGGTAATCTGCTGGGCATCGGCTCGTTCATGGCCTATGGCCTGTTGTGCACCGTGGTGGGCTACCTGGCGCCGGCGCCGCCGCGTCCGCTGGCAACCGAAGGCACTGCCGTCGAAGACGACGGCGTCGAAAAGGATCAGGCATGAAAGCGATGCGATGGGCGCTGCTGGTGATGGTGCCGCTGCTGGCGCAGGCCGCCGATGTGCGGCAGGACTACCGCCAGCAATGGCCGCTGCAGGTGACCGGGTCCGATGCCGGCATCTATCAGCTGACCTTGAACGCGGCGGTGTACCGCAGCGCGCATGACGCCGCGCTGCGCGATGTCACGGTGATCGATGCGCGTGGCGAAGAACTGCCCACCGCCTGGTTACCGCTGGATGCCGCACCGGCGGCTGCGGTGCGTCGGCAGCGCCTGCCCCTGTTTGCCTTGCCGGCCGGTGCGGCGCCGGCCAACGGCGATCTGCAACTGATTGCCGAGCGCGATGCCAGTGGTGCGGTGCGCCGTCTGGAAGGCCGCTTTGCGACCGGTGCCGCCGCCGCTGCAGGCGGCGGTGGGAGCTGGTTGATCGATGCCAGCGCATTGCGCGATCGCCCGCGGGCGCTGCTGCTGGATTGGGACGGCGACATGCCGGTGCAGGCGCAACTGCGCGTGGAAGGCAGCGACGATCTGCGCGATTGGCGCGTGCTTGCGGCCGAGGCCACGGTCATCGCGCTGGACAACCAGGCGCAGCGCTTGCAGCAACGCCGCATCGCACTCGACGACGGCGCACGCTATCTGCGCATCGTGCCGGTGTCGGGCCAGTTGCCGGCCCTGCGCGTAGTCGAGGCGGAGCTGGACGGCATCGCGGCGTCCGCACCGTTGCAATGGCTGGAATTGCCAGGCACCGCGCAGGACGCAGTGGTGCTGTATGCGTTGCCGGGGCGCTTTCCGATCACCCAACTCGATGTCGGCGGCGGTCAGGCCGAAGCGGTCGAATGGATCGCGGCAAGTCGCGATGCCGACGATGCGCTGTGGTTGCAGCGTGCCGGGCCCTGGTTGGCATACCGGCTGGGCAAGGGCGCGGCCGCGGCATCGCCGCCGCAACTGCTGTCCGCCCCGGTGCGCGATCGCCAGTGGCGGCTGGTGGCCGCGCAAGGGCGCAGCACCGCGGTGCCGACGCTACGCGCCGGTTATCAACCGGAACGGCTGATGTTTCTGGCCCAGGGCCAGCCGCCGTATGCGCTGGTCGCCGGCAGTGCGCGCGCGCAACGTACCGACGCACCGCTGGCCTCGATGCTGCAGGCACTGCGACGCGAACGCGGCGCGCAATGGCAACCGGCGCAGGCCCGTGTGGCCACGCAGGCACAGCCGCTGGCCGGCGAGGCCGCGCTGGAGCCGGCGGCCACGCCGCGCGACTGGAAGCGTTGGCTGCTGTGGGGCCTGTTGGTCGGTGGCGCCTTGCTGGTCGGTGGTTTCGCGGTGAGTCTGCTGCGTAACGCGTCGGCCAATCGCAGCGGCTGAGTGCACCCGCCTCGCACCGCGGTTTGCCGCTGCGGCGCGAAGGTCCGACAATGGGCGTCCCCCGTCGCCAAGGCAGCCGCATTGCCCGTCGTGTTCGACCAAGCATCCCCCGCGTTGCCAACCGTAGTGGCAGCGACAGAGGTGACAGGCAAGGTGCGATCCCCGCGATCTGCATGCGGTTGCAACAACCGCGTGAGACGTCTGCCTCAAAGCATCTGCCCGTCTAGCGCTCGGAGCGTGGCAGTTCGCGCACCGGTTGCTGCTTCGATTCCCCATTCCCGATTCCCCATTCCCCATTCCCCCAGACTTAGCGAGCTGAGCCCATGTCCATTGTCCGCATGACCGACCTCGATCTCTCCGGCAAGCGCGTGCTGATCCGCCAGGATCTCAACGTGCCGATCGACAACGGCCAGATCACCTCCGAACAGCGCATCACCGCTTCGGTGCCCACCATCAAGCTGGCGCTGGAAAAAGGCGCTGCAGTGATGGTGACTTCGCACCTGGGCCGGCCCAAGGAAGGCAGCTGGAGCGAAGAAGATTCGCTGGCGCCGGTGGCCGCGCGCCTGACCGCGCTGCTCGGCGTGGACGTGCCGCTGGTGCGCGACTGGGTCGACGGGGTGGAGGTGGCGCCGGGCCAGGTGGTGCTGCTGGAAAACTGCCGCATGAATGTGGGCGAGGGCAAGGACGACGAGACCCTGGCGCGCAAGTACGCCGCGCTGTGCGATGTATTCGTGATGGATGCCTTCGGCACCGCGCATCGCGCGCAGGCCTCCACCCATGGCGTGATCCGCTTCGCGCCGGTTGCCGCCGGTGGCCCGCTGCTGATGGCCGAACTGGACGCGCTGGCCAAGGCGCTGGACAACCCGGCCAAGCCGCTGCTGGCGATCGTGGCCGGCAGCAAGGTCTCCACCAAGCTGGAGTTGTTGTCCAACCTGGTCAACAAGGTCGACCAGTTGATCGTCGGCGGCGGCATCGCCAACACCTTCATCGCCGCGGCCGGGCATGACGTGGGTAAGTCGTTGAACGAGCCGGATCTGATTCCCACCGCCAACCAGATCGTGGCCGATGCCAAGACGCGTGGTGCAGAGATTCCGCTGCCCACCGACGTGGTGGTCGCCAAGCAGTTCCTGCCCGATGCGCAGGCCACCGTGAAGTCGCTCGATGCGGTGGATGCGGACGATCTGATTCTGGATATCGGCCCGCAGACCGCCAAGCGCTACGCCGAGCTGATCGCCAATGCCGGCACGGTGGTGTGGAACGGGCCGGTCGGCGTGTTCGAATTCGAGCCCTTCAGCCACGGCACCGAAACGCTGGCACGTGCGATCGCCAGCTCCAAGGCGTTTTCGATCGCCGGCGGTGGCGACACCCTGGCGGCCGTGGACAAGTACGACATCGCCAGTGACGTGACCTACATTTCCACCGGCGGCGGTGCGTTCCTTGAATTCCTGGAAGGCAAGACCCTGCCGGCGGTGGCCGCGCTCGAGGCACGTGGCAAGTGAGTGCAGCCACGCTGTTCTTCGATCTGGACGGCACCCTGGTCGATTCGGAGCCGGGCATCGTCGCCAGCATCGTGCATGCCTTCGACGAGATCGGGCAGCCGCGTCCATCGGCGCAGACCTTGCGTGCCTGGATCGGCCCGCCGCTGCGCGACAGTTTCACCGAATGTTTTCCGGATGATCCCGAGCTGGTGCAGCGTGCGCTCGGGCTCTATCGCGCACGCTACGACGCGGTGGGCTGGACCGAACTCAGCGTGTTCGATGCCATCGGCGAGGTGGTCACCGGCCTGCACCGCGCCGGTCATCGGCTGGCCGTGGTGACCTCCAAGAACGAACGCTACGCGCGACGCATCGTGGAGCATCTGCCGTTCGGTGCGTGCTTCGAAGAGGTGATCGGTGCCAGCGAAGACGGTGAGCGTCGCTTCAAGCCGGACCTCATCGCCGAAGCGCTGCGCCGCCTGCAGATCGAAAAAACCGGCTGCGTGATGATCGGCGACCGGCGCATGGATATCGATGGCGCCAATCACCACGGCATCCACAGCGTCGGCGTGTTGTGGGGCTTTGGCGACGAGGCCGAATTGCGCGATGCCGGCGCCGGCGCCATTGCGCGCACGCCTTCCGAGTTGACGCAGTTGATCCATGCATGAGTGATGGGGTCGGCTGTGGCGTTCGCTTGGCCGATACCGTTGCAGTGCGCAGCGCGACCGCGCCGATGTGTCTTCACTGCCACCGGGTTAGGGTGGCGACCGCATTGCGTTGCCAGATGTAACGCATGCGCAAGCGTACGTACTGTCCCGCACTGTCTTTAGGACATGCCGGAATACGAGGGTGGCTATGCCGCAATGCCATCCTTGGGACGTGACGCGTGTGTTAAGTTTCGCGGCTTTTACAGGGAGGCCATCATGAAAGAACGTCAACGCCGCACCAAGATCCTCGCCACCCTCGGACCGGCAACGGACCCGCCCGGTGTGCTGGACGCTTTGTTCAAGGCGGGCGTCAACGTGGTGCGTCTCAACTTCAGCCATGGCGACCCGTCCGGCCAGGCCAAGCGTGCTGCCGAAGTGCGTGCCGCCGCGGCGCGTGCCGGTGCCGAAGTCGGCATCCTGGCCGACCTGCCGGGCCCGAAGATCCGCATCGAACGTTTCGCCGAAGGCAAGATCAAGCTGACCATGGGCGAGCGCTTCGACCTGGTGGCCGATGCCAATGCGCCGGCCGGCGATCAGCATCAGGTGGGCGTCAGCTACCTGGGCCTGCCGCAGGACGTGACCGCAGGCGACGTGCTGCTGCTGGACGATGGCCTGGTGCAGTTGCAGGTCACCGACGTGCAGGGCGCGCGCATCGTCACCACCGTGCTCAACGATGGCGTGCTGTCCGATCGCAAGGGCCTCAACAAGCAGGGCGGCGGCTTGTCGCTGGGCGCGTTGACCGAGCGCGACAAGGAACTGATCGGCATCGTCGCCAAGATCGGCGTGGACTTTATCGCAGTGTCGTTCTGCCGTAACGCGCAGGACATGCACGACGCGCGGCAGATCGCCCAGCAGCACGGCTGCGATGCGCAGCTGGTGTCCAAGATCGAGCGCACCGAAGCGATCGAAAACCTGGTCGAAATCGTCGAAGCCTCCGATGTGGTGATGGTGGCGCGTGGCGATCTGGGCGTGGAAATCGGCGATGCCGAATTGCCGGGCCTGCAGAAGAAGATCATTCGCGAGTCGCTGGCGCAGAACAAGGTGGTGATCACTGCCACGCAGATGCTGCAGTCGATGGTCGAAAGCCCGATCCCGACCCGTGCCGAAGTGCTGGACGTGGCCAACGCGGTCATCGACGGCACCGACGCGGTGATGCTCTCGGCCGAGACCGCCGCCGGCGCCTACCCGGTGCGTGCGGTGGAAGCGATGGCGCGCATCTGCCTGGGCGCCGAGCACCAGTTCGAGTTCGATACCGACTTCGAAGCGGCGCAACGCAACCTGCAGCGCGCCGATCAGGCGATCGCCATGGCGACCATGTTCCTGTCCGAGCACATCGGCCTGGGCGGCGTGGTGGCATTGACCGAATCCGGCGGCACCCCGCGCTTCCTGTCGCGCTTCCGTTCCAACATGCCGATCTACGCCTTCACCCGTCACGACGGCGCGCGTCGCCAGATGGCGATGATGCGCGGCGTGTTCCCGATCAGCTTCGACAGCCGCGGCCTGACCCCGCGCGAAGCCGCGCGTGCGGCGATCCGCCTGCTGGTGGAAAACGAGCGCATGGGCCCCGGCGACCGCGTGGTGTTCACCAGCGGCGAGCACATGGAAATGCACGGCGCCACCAACACGCTGCGTCTGCTGGAAGTGGGCGAAGACGGCCGCGCGACCGGCCTGGGCGAGCTGTAACGCCTGCTGACGCCATCCGGCGCATGATCTGAGCCGGAAGCGACGTAACACGCAACGGCGACCCCAGGGTCGCCGTTGTGTTGTGTGGCAGCTGGTGCGTGCGGTGTGCCGGTGAAACATCCCTCGCGACGCATTGCGTGCCGCAAGCGCAATGCGTACGCAGCACGCAACAGGCCAAGCAACCCACCTCCGCACACGCCGACCAACCAAACGTGCCCTTGCTGCAACCGCGCCGCCGCACGTCGTTGCAGGCACACGGCACAGCATCGCTACAACACTCCGCGCGCATGCTCAGCTCTGCCGATTCCCGATTCCCGATTCCCGATTCCCAATTCCCAATTCCCACACATGCGATGCGAGCAGCACCACATATCCTGTCACGCGGACAAGGTGTAATCGGTTGCAGGCATTCCGTGAAGGAATGTCTGCGACTTTCGTCGCTATACTTTCGTTCTCCCCCGCAGCTGCCACAGGAACTACATGAGCATCGAACAGCTTGCCGAAACCGCCCAGGCCATGGTCGCCCCGGGTAAGGGCATCATCGCCATCGACGAATCGACCAGCACGATCGCCAAGCGTTTTGCCAGCGTCGGCATCGAGAACATCGAAGAAAACCGTCGCGCCTACCGCGAACTGTTGCTGACCACGCCCAAGCTGAGCGACTACATCTCCGGCGCCATCCTGTTCGACGAGACCATCCGTCAGAAGACCAAGGATGGCGTGCCGTTCGCCGAGTACATGACCGCCCACGGCATCATCCCGGGCATCAAGGTCGACAAGGGCGCGCAGCCGCTGGCCGGCATGCCGGGCGAGCTGGTCACCGAAGGCCTGGACGGCCTGCGTGCACGCCTGGAGGAGTACTACACCCTGGGCGCGCGCTTCGCCAAGTGGCGTGCGGTCATCAATATCGGCGAAGACATTCCGTCCGGCACCTGCATCGAGGCCAACTCGCATGCGCTGGCACGCTACGCGGCGCTGTGTCAGGAACAGGGCCTGGTGCCGATGGTCGAGCCGGAAGTGATCATGGACGGCAACCACGATATCGAAACCTGCTACGAAGTCACCGAAGCCACGCTGCGTTCGCTGTTCGGCGCACTGTATGAGCAGAATGTCGTGCTCGAAGGCACCATCCTGAAGGCCTCGATGGTCATCTCCGGCAAGGGCTGCGAAGAGCAGGCCGGCATCGAAGAAGTGGCCGAGTCCACCGTGATGTGCCTGAAGTCGACCGTGCCGGCGATCCTGCCGGGCATCGTGTTCCTGTCCGGCGGCCAGACCGACGAGCAGTCCACCGCGCACCTCAACGAGATGCACCAGCTCGGCAACCTGCCGTGGCCGCTGAGCTTCTCCTACGGCCGCGCCATGCAGCAGGCCGCACTGAAGTTGTGGGCCAAGGACATGACCGGCAACTTCGCCAAGGCGCAGCAGGTCATCTACGAGCGCGCCAAGGAAAACGGCCTGGCCGCGCTGGGGAAGTGGAAGGGCTGATCGGTTGATGGCGGCCGCAAGGCCGTCGCACCAATAAGCCAAAAACGCCGGCAGATGCCGGCGTTTTTTATGGATCCACAAGCGTTGACTGAGCCGGGATGAGCATGGAGGCAGAGCAACTCGCACAACTGCTGCATAGCCGAGACGGGGTATGCAGACGCGCCGAATCGGCAGGTTACGCATGTCCAGCGCCCTTCAGGACAGACCTGATGACTGTTGGCTGCGTTCGCTCCGCTGCTCCTGGTACAAGCACACGCGTTTGCGCTCAGCCTCACAACCACCACGCGTAGATCGTTCGAGTCGAAAACAACAACGGAACTTCGACGACCCAAACGCAACGAGCGCCTTGCGGCGCTCGTGATGGCGATCTGTGCATGGCGCCGAGATCAGGCGGCCGCGGAGTCCTGCATGGCCAGCGCCTGCTGATACGCCTTGTAGGTCGCTTCGTTGTAGGCCACCAGCACGATGTGCTTGGGCACCTTGTGCGAGCGCTGCCAATCGCGTGTTTCGGTCACGGCGATGCGCGCGGCCTGGTACAACGGGTAGCCGTAAATGCCGCAGCTGATCGCCGGGAACGCGATCGAATGCAGCATCATCTGTTCGGCCAGTTTCAGCGATTGCCAATAGCAGTTGGCCAGCTGTTCCGGCTCGTTGTGCTTGCCGTCGCGCCAGACCGGACCTACGGTATGAAACACATGCCGCGCCTTCAGATCGAACCCGTCGGTGATGCGGATTTCGCCGGTGGGGCAGCGCACGCCCGGGCGCACTTGCGGTAATGCTTCGCAGGCTTCCAGCAGACGCGGGCCGGCGGCACGGTGGATGGCGCCATCCACGCCACCACCGCCCAGCAGTGATTCGTTGGCGGCGTTGACGATGACGTCAACGTCGAGTTCGGTGATGTCGCCTTGCCAGACTTCGATTCTCATAGCGCGATAATTATGGGATTTGCATGATGAGCGTGTGATGGGGCGCACGCTGCGGAAGTCGCACGCTATCGCCCATTCATCTCATCGGCTGCGACGGTGGCGCGGGTCCGATTCCATACCGTTCGAGGCGTCCGAAACCCTTGACGCCGATCGCTTGCATCAATCGCCGGACACGCTGCTGCACGTCGGCTGTTACACCCAGCGGCGGACACGCGCGCAGTAGTCGGTGTAATGGCGGCCGAATTCTGCGCGCAGGCGTGCCTCTTCGAAGGGAATGACATACAGCCGCAGGGCCAGCCACGGCAGCGGAACCAGCGCGACTGCCCACAACAGCCCAAGCTGCAGGCACAGGCCGACGTAGCTCAGCACCAGCGCCAGGTACATCGGGTTGCGGGTGAAGCGATATGGGCCGTCCAGCACCAGACGCGACGGATGGCCGCTTGGCATGATGGTGGTGCGCCGACGTGCGAACAGGATGAAGCAGCTCACCGCCAGCGCCAGGCCAAGACAGGCGAGGCCGCCGCCAGCCAATTGGATCCATGCCAACGGCGTGGGAGCGGGCAGGGGGAGCTCCAGGGCGTCCTGCAGCCACGCGCCAAGACCCAGGGCGAGCGCGAAGTGCACCGGCGAGGTCATCTTCACCAGCCATGGCGCCCGCGAGGCGCGGGTGTCACTGTGTCCATACGGCTGGTTGCTCACGCTTTTCTCCTGCATCACGGCCGCCATCCTAACGTTTCCTTGACATGGGCGGGAGTGCGGGCGCCCCAAGCTGTGACTCAAGAAGCCAGCAGGCAGCCGGCGAGCATGCGTGGCGGCCTTGACCGTCAGGTGCAAGTGCAAATTGCGTAGCGCTACAAGGCACTCGGTCCACCCCAAGCCTGTGCGCTTCAACGCTCTTCCGGATGCGGTTCCGAATCGATACGACCATCCGCATCCAGGCGACAGCCTCGCTCCATCGGCAAGCCAAGCGATCGACCCAACGACCAGATCGTAGGCGTCGAGGCCTTTGCTCTTCCGGTTCCCCGGTCCCCGGTCCCCGGTTCCCGGTTCCCAGCGCCTTGAAAAAAGAAGGCCGCGCATCCGCACGGCCTCCGCATCGTCGCCCCTCGTGACCGCTCAGGGCAGGCCAGCCAGCCAGTCGTCGTCGGAGCCTTCGTTGATGTCGGCAAACAGCGGCGTAGAGAAGTAGCGTTCGCCGGTGTCGGGCACCATCGCCAGGATTACCGCGCCGGGCTCAGCACCCTCCGCCACGCGCAATGCAGTGGCGACGGTGGCGCCGCCGGAGATGCCGGTGAAGATGCCTTCTTCGGCGGCCAGGCGGCGCGCCACGGTGATGGCGTCGGTGTCTTCCACGCTCAGCACCTCATGGGCGACATCGCGGTTGAGTACCTCGGGCACGAAGTCCGGGGTCCAGCCCTGGATCTTGTGCGGCTTCCAGTCCTGGCCTTGCAGCAAGGCGGCGCCGGCCGGTTCGCTTGCGGTGATGCGCACGTCCGGGCGCGCCACGCGCAGGACTTCGCCCACGCCGGTCAGCGTTCCGCCGGTGCCCCAACCGGTGACGAAGTGGTCGAGCCGGTGGCCGGCGAAGTCGCGCAGGATTTCCGCGGCGGTGGTGTTGCGGTGGTAGGCCGGGTTGGCCGGATTGGCGAACTGGCTGGCCAGGAACCAGCCGTGCTGTTCGGCCAGCTCCCTGGCCTTGCGCACCATGCCGCTGCCGCGCTCGGCGGCCGGGGTCAGGATGACCTTGGCGCCATAGGCGCGCATGAGCTTGCGGCGTTCGATGGAGAAGGTTTCCACCATGGTGGCGACGAACTTGTAGCCGCGCGCGGCCGCGACCATGGCCAGTGCCACGCCGGTGTTGCCGGAGGTGGCTTCGACGATGGTGTCGCCGGGCTTGAGCAGGCCGCGCTGTTCGGCATCCAGGATGATCGCCAGCGCCAGCCGGTCCTTGACCGAGCCGCCTGGATTGAACGATTCCACCTTGACGTACAAGGTCACGTGCTTGGGGGCGAGGCGATGGAGTTTGACCACCGGGGTGCGGCCGATGGTGTCGAGGATGTTGTCGTACAGGGCCATGGGGTCTCCGTCGGAATCAGGCTGCGTGGGCCAGTGTGGGCGTGTCGGGCGTTGCGATAGGTGAGTGCGGCAGTGTCGCGGTGCTGAGGGGCGCGCTGCCGAACCAGTGCAGCGTCTGCGCCAGCGACGCCACCTCGCCCAGGATCAGCAGCGCCGGTGCAGCCACGGCGTGCTGCCGCGCAGTGGAGGCCAGGCTGGCGAGCGTGCCGGTAATCACGCGTTGCTGCGGGCGCGAGCCGTTTTCGACCAGCGCAAACGGGGTGGACGCTGCGCGCCCGGCCTGCAGCAGCCGCTGCTGGATGGCGTCCAGGCCGGCCACGCCCATATAGAAGGCCAGCGTCTGGCGTTCCTGGCCGAGCGCGTGCCAATCCAGCGTGTCCAGCGAATCCTTGCAGTGCGCGGTGATCAGCCGCAGCGATTGCGCGTGGTCGCGATGGGTGAGCGGGATGCCGGCATATGCAGCGCAGGCGATGGCGGCGGTGATGCCGGGAATCACCTGAAAGCCGATGCCGTGCGCACGCAGGAATTCCAGCTCTTCGCCGCCGCGGCCGAACACGAACGAATCGCCGCCCTTCAGCCGTACCACGCGGCGCCCGGCGCGGGCGTGTTCGAGCATCAGTGCGTGAATCTGCTCCTGCCGGGTGCTGTGGCCTTGTGCGGACTTGCCCACTTCGATGAACCGCGCGCCGTGCCGCGCCAGGCGCAGGATCTGCGGGCTGACCAGGCGGTCGTGCAATACCACCTCGGCCTGACGCAGTGCCCGCAGCGCGTGCCGGGTGAGCAGGCCGGGATCGCCGGGGCCGGCGCCGACCAGACTCACACTGCCAGGCGCCAGCGCGCCGATTGCGCTGCGTGGCGCGGTGGAGCGCACAGGAATCGTGGTGGAAGCGGCAGGCGCCGCATCATGTGTGAGCAGCCGGTGGGCGCTCGCTGCATGGCGCAAGGCATCGTTGAGGGTTGCCGAGTCGCTGGCGGCGATGGCGAGCCACACCGGCTGATCGGGCAAGGCCAGCCATGCCGGGTCGAACCGCCCGGTCAACCAGCGCAGTTGCCCGGCCTGCGCCCAGCGCAGCAACTGCGGAGTCAACTCGGGCGCGCCAATCAGCGGCAGTGCGCCGGCCTGCAGCAGCTGGGCGGTGGCGCGTTCGGCATCGGCACCGCCGCCGACCACCAGGACGGCACGGCCATGCAGGTCGGCAAGGAGCGGGAACGCAGAGGTCACGGATCGGGGAGCATCAGGGGGCAGGGCCAGACCGTAACGCCGGCTTATAGCCGTCGGAAATGACTTCATACACCCTAAAAATAGCGTTCGGTTATAAGCTGGCCTACAGAACTCATCTACAGTCGAAGCCCTTGTAGCGCCTCGCGCTTTTTTGGATATAAGCCCATGACGCTGACCCAACTTCGCTATCTGGTGGCGATCGCCGATGCCGAGCTGAACATCACGCTGGCGGCGGCGCGCGTGCACGCAACCCAGCCCGGTCTGTCCAAGCAGCTCAAGCAGCTGGAGGACGAACTGGGCTTTCTGTTGTTCGTGCGCAAGGGGCGCAGCCTGGATGCGGTGACGCCGGCCGGGGTGGAGGTGATCGAGCGCGCGCGCGCGGTGCTGTCGGAGGCCAACAACATCCGTACGTATGCGGCCAACCAGCGCCGCGAAAGCCAGGGCCAGCTGACCCTGACCACCACCCACACCCAGGCGCGCTTCGTGTTGCCGCCAGCGGTAGCGCAGATCAAGCACGCCTACCCGCAGGTGAGCGTGCATCTGCAGCAGGCGGCCGAAAGCGCGGCGCTGGATCTGCTCAGCCAGGGCGATGCGGATATTGCGGTGGTCAGTACCGCCGGTGGCGAGCCGAGTGCCGGCATTGCGGTGCCGCTGTACCGCTGGCGGCGGCTGGTGGTGGTGCCGCGCGGGCATGCGCTGGACAACCCGCGCACGGCGCCGGACATGCAGGCGTTGTCCGAGCATCCGCTGATCAGTTACGAGTCGTCCACGCGGCCGGGCTCGTCGCTGCAGCGGGCGTTTGCGCAGGTGGGGCTGGAGCCGAGCATCGCGTTGACTGCGTTGGATGCCGACCTGATCAAGACCTATGTGCGCGCCGGGCTGGGTGTGGGCCTGGTGGCGGAAATGGCAGTCAACGCCTTCGATGAAGATCTGCGCGCCTGGCCGGCGCCTGCGCCAATTGCCGAGTGCATCGCCTGGGCGGTGCTGCCGCGCGACCGCGTGCTGCGCGACTACGCACTGGACCTGGTGCACGTGCTGGCGCCGCAGATCGACAAGCGCGATCTGCGCCGCGTGCTGGACGGCAATCAGGCGCCCAACTGGCCGCTGCCGCCGACCTGGGAATCGCTGACCCAGACGATCACGAGTTGAGCGGCGTGCGATGACCGAGCCACTGCGTCCCGCATTGAGCAGACTGTGGTCGTCCGAGCCGGACGGCGGCATGTCGCTGCAACTGTCTGCCAGCATCGAGGGACACGAGCACGCGCTGCTGACCGTGTTGGCCGACCCGCATGACGAGGCGTTATGGGTGGCGTTGCAGGTAGGCGACACGCATGTGCAGATTCCGCTGGAGATCCTGCGCAAGGCGCTGGACGTTGCCGCCGAGGATGTGCATTCGGCACAGTGGTTCGCACGCCAGGATGCAGATGCGTCCGAGTTGTGAGCGCGCACTTTAAATTTGCTGACAACCGTAGCGGGCAGTCGGTAGCTGGCTATCCAACTGTCTGCTGCGCTGATTCGTTCTTCAATGAAGCCACCAGTCAACTATCTGGTGCGGTGTCCTCACCGATAGCGGGACCGTTGGCGGCATGGATGCCGCCAACGAGCCCCCATGGACGGGTTAACGGCGTGTCCCGCGAGCGGTGAGGGCACCGCGCACTCGAGTTCTTCGCGTTTGCTGCAGGGCCCTTGCCAGCCCACCATCGCAGGACACGCCGTGAATCCGTCCCTGGAGGCGCTGGCGCGGCATCCATGCCGCTCAACGTCCCGCGACGGTGAGCGTGCAATGACCAGTCGCGATGGTCGGTGCGCACGGCTTCCAATAAAAAGCGGGCAAACACTCTGACGCGATGATTTCGTTCTTCAACGAAGTCACCAACCAACTGTCTAGCGCGGTGTCCTTACCGATTGCGGGACCGTTGGCGGCATGGATGCCGCCATCGAGCCCCCATGGATGGGTTAACGGCGTGTCCCGCGAGCGGTGAGGGCACCGCGCCCTCGACCAACTCAGCGTGTTCTGACTGTATCCACCAGGCGCGACCGACAAAACCACGCGCTCACTTTTCAAGCGAGCGCTAGATACGTCTTGTCAGCTGCTTTAAAACTTTTCCGGTCGTGTTCGCTGTGACGCATGTGCTGCACTGCAGCGCAGCGATCCCGAGAAAATCCCAACAGGATCAATGCGATGCGCTCGCGCTTGGCTGTGCCGCAGTGCGTGGTGTCGGTGATTTTCCCTACCCCTGTCAGGGACGCGCAGTTGGCGTCGGCACGGCGCATCAAGTTGCGCGCTGCGTTGTCGAAAACCCCTATAGCAATCATGAAGCGACACTCTCGGACGTCTAGGGGTGGACGGCGCAGAGCCGGCGATGCAGGTGATCGCATCGCCGGTGTGTTTCGCGGTGTCGTCGAAGGGTTGCTAGCGCTGTCGCATCACTGTTGCGCGAGGCTGCGCACAGAGCGGCTGGCGCACCCGGGTCCCTGGGGAGAGGCCTGGCGTGTTTGGCGGCGGATCCGGGTCGGGAGCCCGGGTCCGCTTTTTTTTGGGTTGTGCTCTGCGCGGCGACGCATCTTTTGAAAGCCAGCCCCTGGCCTGCAGCCGCAGATTGCCGGAACACCGTGCGCACTACAGACCGTCAGGCCAACGGAATCCGCACCGAGAAACAGGTGCCGCCTTCCGGGCGTGGGCGCACGTCCACTTCGCATCCCAATGTCTCGGCCGTGCGGTGCACGATCCACAACCCGATGCCCAGACCGTCGCTGCGCGGGTCGGCCTGACGGAATGCCTGAAACACCTGCTCGGGTTGTTCCAGATTCAGGCCGATGCCGCTGTCGATGATTTCCACCACCGCAAAACCGGGGCGACGGCGGACGCCGACCAGCACGCGGCCGCGTTCGGTGTACTTGATGGCATTGCCGACCAGGTTGCCGATCAAGGTCGTCAGCAAGGTGGGGTGGCTGCGCACACGCAGCGAGGTAGGCACATGGCGCAACGCCAGGCACTTGTCGATGGCCTGCTGCCGCCACACGCCGAGCACCGAGTGCAGCACGTCTTCCAGCTGCAGCGGCTGCAGGTCCGGCATGGCAGCCTTGCTCGCGGCCGCCAGCGTGGCCAGCTCATCCAGGCTGCGACCGACCAGGCTGATCGCATCGCGCGCAGTCACCAGGGTCGGGATGGAATCGACATTGGCGTGCCGGCGCATCTTGTCGATAGCGTAGGCGGCGGTGCGCAGTGGGGTCTTGAGATCGTGCCCGGCGATGGCCATCAGGCGGCTGCGATAACGGTCGGACTCTTCGGCGAGCAACAGCGCGCGGCGCAGTTCCAGCTGCGCCATGGTCTGGCGTGCCAGCGCACGCAATGCTTCGACCTGCTCGTCGGTCAGCTGACGCGGTTGCCGGTCGAGGACGCAGACCGTGCCCAGCGGCAGCCCATCGGGCGTCTTCAACAAGGCGCCCGCGTAGAAGTACAGCGGCGCTTCGCCGGTGACCAGCGGGTTGCGTGCAAAGCGGATATCTTCGCGCGTGTCTGGCACCACCAGCACGTCGTTGTCCAGCAGCGCATGCGCGCACATCGACTTGAACAGCGGGGTTTCGCGCTCGCCCATCCCAAGCTCGCTCTTGAACCACTGGCGGTCGGCATCGACCAGGCTGATCAGCGCGATCGGGGTCTGGCAGATGATCGAAGCGAGCCGGGTGATGTCTTCGAACGCAGCTTCACGCGGCGTGTCGAGCACGCCGTAGCTGCGTAGCGCCTGAAGACGCAGCCCTTCGCTGGACGGCTTGGGTGCGCAGGGAAGTGGTTCGGCCGCTGGATCGGACAGGACGGTGCTCATGCGCGCAGGGGAAAGAGTGGTAAGCAGCAAGCATAGGGCATGCCAGAGCCCGACACGTGTCTGCTGTCACGGACGCGCGGCGAAAGTGTGATTGCCGACCTGGACGAAGGCTTGCAGGTGATGCTGGTGTGATGGCGGTGGGCATGGCAGCGCGGAGTCGAATCGCGCGGCACTGCTGCCGTCGGGGTCTGGTACGTGTCCAGACAAGTAGTGACGGCTGCCGCACGGTCAACCAGGTGCGACATCTGGTCGCGCGCCGGGGCGGGGGCATCGCTCCCGGTCACGTGGCGGCTTACACTTCACGGCATGCTACGCTCGTTCCGCCACTATCCATTTTTGCCCCTGCTTGCCTGTCTTGCGGTGGTGCTGATGTTGGTGGCTCCGCTGATCAGCCGCTGGAGCCAGACGCACTCGACCGAGCCGATGTGCACGAGCGTCCCGGCACTGTCTGCGGATAGCTCGCTGCAGGCCGGTCATCAACTCCAGCCGCCAGGCGCGGCGGCGCATCGACACCATGGCGACCCGTTAGCGTCTCAGCAGGCCGGCACCCACGACGCGGCGACGCATGGTGAGGCCTGCGACTACTGCGTACTGGCCGCGCGTTTGCTGCCATTGCTGGTCGTGGCGTTGCTGTGCCTGCTGCAGCTGCGGGCAACGCCTGCTCCGGCGCACATGCAGGCCGGTGCAGGCTCGTCCCTGCGGTGGTCTGCGCTCGGTGCACGCGGGCCGCCGCGGCACGCATAAGGGTTGCCCCTGTGCGGGCGTCCATGCAGGTGTATTTGGTGCGCGCCAGGGTTTCGGCGTCACTGCCGGGCACTGCGGACGACTCGCTTCCGATCAAGAGCGGCTAACAAACGTAGCGAGCAGTCGTCGGGTGGGTGCGGACGGCGCGTTCAGAACAGAGGTGTACGCGTGGTACGTGCCGATTCCGAGCACCGGCCGCGCCCGCCTGGCGGCTGCGCAGCAGCGTTGTTAGTCGCATCTAAGTGATGCCGATGCGCGCCATGGATGTGGCAGCGCACGGCTGTATGGCCGTGCTGCCACGGCAAAGGGTTAGTCATGCGTCTGCGGATGTTGAAAACGATGTGGTATGCGCCGTCGTTGGCGCTGGTGTGGGGGCCTGCATGCACGGTGCAGGCGCAGGATGCGGCATTGACGCTGGGCAAGGTGCAGGTGAGCGAACACGCGCAGCGCAGCCCGAGCACCGCGCGCGTGCTGAGCTCGGTGGATGTGATCGGCGGCGAGCTGCTGCACGATCAGCATGTGGACTACAGCTGGGAACTGCTGATGCGCGCGCCCGGTGTCCAGGTCACCCAGTTCCGCATGGGCACCGATGCCGGGCGTTTTTCGTTCCGGGGATTCAATGGCGAGGGGCGGATCAATGCGGTCAAGCTGCTGATCGACGGTATCCCCAGCAACGACAACGCCGGCGGTATGCCGTATCTGGATGCGGTGTTTCCGCAGGACATCAGCGCCATCGAGATCGTGCGCGGCACCAACGACGCGCGCTACGGGTTGAACGCGATTGCCGGCAGCGTGGATGTGCTGACCCGCACCGGCGGCAACGACGGCCGCTTGAGCGTGACGGCCGGCAGCTTCGGTGCGCGCGAGGTGCAACTGGGTAAAGGATTCGAACACGGCGCCTGGAGCCAGAACTATGTGCTGGCCTGGCGCGACTCCGATGGGTATCGGGACCATGCCGATGCGCGCAAACGCAGTGTGGCCGGCAAGTGGTTCTACACCGACCCGGATGGCGCCTTCCGTGCCGGGCTCACCACGCGCTACTACGACAACCACGCGCTGGAGTCGGGGTATCTGGATGCGGCCAGCGCGCGTGCGGCGCCGCGCAGTTCGCCGGCCTACGCACAGGACGATCGCAGCGAGCGCCGTGTGCGCCAGACGGCGTTGCATGCCGATGGCACGCTGGGCGCCGATGCGCAATGGAGCGCCAAGGCCTACCAGAACGACTACCGCAATCAGCGCTGGGTACGGTTTTCCGCCGCTGGTCTGCAGCAGGAACGCGATACCGATGAAACCCATCGCGGCGTGCTGCTACGCGGAAATTGGCAGCCGGGCTGGGGCGTGTGGAACGCGGCGCTGGAAGCTGGGGTGGATGCGCAGTGGCAGGACAACCAGTCGCAGCGCTACCGGACTGTGGCACGCGTGCGCGGCGCGCAACTGCGCAACTGGAATTACGACCTGCGCACCCGCGGTGCCTATGTGCAGGCCGTGCTGAACCCGGTCGACCGTTTGCAATTGGTGCCGGGATATCGCATCGATCGGGTCGATGGCACGTTGCACGACATGCTTACCGGTATCTCCGCGCCGACCTACGACTACGGCACCATCAAGCAGCCCAAGTTCAGCGCCAGCTATCGTGTGGGCGAGCAGAGCAGCGTGTACGCCAACTGGGGACGTACCTTCCAGATCGGCAGCGGCGATGGTGCGTACCGTCGCCAGCCAGGCAACCTTGGGCCATCGACCAACGATGGCTGGGAAGCCGGTTTCAAATTCGCGCCGTCGGCGATTCTGGATGGGCGCCTGGCGTACTGGGAGCAACGCGCGTCCGGTGAGGTTGCGACCATTCTGGGTGTGAACGGGGTGGCGGGTGTCGGCGATGTGGCCAATGTCGGCCGGACGCTGCGGCGCGGCTGGGATGCACAACTGAACCTGCAGCCTGCCGAGCATTGGCGTGCGTGGATGTCGTATTCGCGGCAAAAAGCCAGCATCGCCACGCCCGACCCCAGCGCGCCGGCAACGCGCGGCAAGGAGATCGAAAACGTGCCGAACTGGCTGGCCACCGCCGGACTGGAGTGGCAGGTGAGTGCAGCGGTGCAGCTCAGCGCCTGGGGCAATGCACAGGGCGATTATTACCTGGAGCGCAGCAATACCCTGGGCCGCACCGGCGGCTATGCCTTGCTCAATTTTGGCGCGCGCTGGAACGTGGATGCGCGCAACGCGATCAACCTGCAGCTGCGCAATGTGACTGATCGTGCGTATGTGTATGCCTGGTACGACAGCGGCAGCTCGGGCTACTCGCCGGGCGATGGGCGTGCGTTGTCGCTGTCATGGGACTGGAGTTTCTGATGCAGGCAAGCAGTGCCCGGGGCGGTGTACGCAAGGCACGCCAGGACAGCCGTTGGCGCTTCTATCGCGCGGCGTGGCGCTGGCATTTTTATGCCGGGCTGCTGGTGCTGCCTTTCATCATCTGGCTGGCGGTGACCGGGGCTGCGTTCTTGTATCAGGACGCGATCGATCGCAGTGTGCACCATGATCTGAAGGTGGTTGCGGTGGGGGCTGCGCGCATGCCTGCACAGCAATTGGTTGCTGCTGCACAAGGTCGCTACGGCGGTAGCTTGTTCGTATACACCACGCCAAAACGCGCCAATGCCAGTGCCGAAGTTGGGCTGGTGGATATGCGTGGCGTGCGGCGGGTGGTGTATGTCGATCCATATCGTGCACATGTGTTGGGCGCCTTGCCGGAGCACGGTACGCTGAGTTGGACGATCCGCCGGCTGCACAGCCTGGCGTTGGTCGGGCCGTTTGCGAGTGGGTTGATCGAAATGGCCGCTGGCTGGGCGATCGTGCTGGTGCTCACCGGTGTGTATCTGTGGTGGCCGCGGGGGCGACATGGCGGCGTGGTCAGTGTGCGTGGCAAACCGAAGCAGCGGTTGTTCTGGCGTGACCTGCATGCGGTGACCGGTGCAGGGGTCGGTGCGATCCTGTTGTTTCTGGCGCTGACCGGCATGCCGTGGTCGTGGCTGTGGGGCGCGCAGGTCAATCGCTGGGCCAACGGGCATGATTTCGGCTATCCCGCCGGGCTGCGCGTGCAGCAGCCGATGTCGCAGCAGCGGCTCACCGACAGTGGTGACACTGCGTGGTCGTTGCGGCAGGCGCGTTTGCCGGAATCGGTGTTGCCTGAGCAAGGATCCGCCGGACTGGGCAAGGGGGTGCAACACGCGCACTCGACTGATGGCGAGCACGCAGCTCACGGCGGCGCGGGCAGTGTTGCCACGCCCGGGCACGGGGCGATCGGGCTGGATGCGGCGATGGCGCGCTTTGACGCACGCGGCATCGTGCCGGGTTACAGCGTGGCGCTACCACGGGGTGCCACTGGCGTGTACACCGCCTCGGTGTATCCGGCCGATCTGCAGCGGCAGCGGGTGATCCATCTGGATCAGTACAGCGGTGCGGTACTGCTGGACATGCGTTATCGCGACTACGGGCCGTTGGCCAAGCTGCTGGAGTGGGGCATCAATGTGCACCTGGGGCAGCAGTACGGCACTGCCAACCAGCTCATCCTGCTGGCTGCCTGCATCGCGATCGTGTTGTTATGCGTCAGCGCGGCGGTGATGTGGTGGAAGCGTCGCCCGAGCGGTGGGCTGGGCGTGCCGCCGTTGCCGGCCGATCCACGCACGCTGCGCGGCTTGATGGTGCTGCTGGTGCTGTGCGGGCTGATCTTCCCGTTGGTCGGGCTGTCGTTACTACTGATGTGGCTGTTCGATCGTTACTGGATGCAGCGTGTTCACACACGTTTTCCGGCGCCATGAGGAGTGCCGCGTCACTGTCTTCGTGCTGTTGATTCGCTCGGGCAGGAACGCACTCGCGTGAGGTGTCCACCGGGAAGCGTCGAGGCGTCTTCGCGCCTGCAACCTGCAGAACGAAGGTCGCAGTGCGCGGTGCTCAGATGTCTTCGTGGATGCCGCACTCGCGCTTCAGGCCGAAGAAGCGGGTGTCTTCTTCGCGCATGCCCGGTTCCCAGCGACGCGTGGTGTGGAAGTCGCCGATGGACACGTAACCCTGTTCCCACAAGGGGTGATATGGCAGGTCGTGCGCCTGCAGGTATTGCCACACGTCGCGGTCGGTCCAGTCGGCGATCGGGCTGACCTTGTAGCGCTCGCCGCGCTTCTGCACGATCGGCGTCTGCGCGCGGCCGCCGGACTGGCTACGGCGCAGGCCGGTGAACCAGGTGCCCACGTTGAGTTCGTCCAGGGCGCGGCGCATCGGTTCGACCTTGCGCAGGTTGTTGTATTGCTCGATGCCCACCATGCCTTGTTCCCACAAGCGGCCGTGGCGCGCTTCCATCCAGGCGCGGCTGACCAGCGGGCGATATACCTTGAGATTGAGTTTGAGCCGCTCGGTCAAGGCATCGGCGAAGCGATAGGTTTCCGGGAACAGGTAGCCGGTATCGATCAGGATGACGGGAATGTCAGGGCGCTGCTGGCTGAGCAGATGCAGCGTGACCGCCGACTGCGCGCCGAAGCTGGACGACAGCGCCGCCTCCTGCGGGCCGTGTTGCAGCGCCCAGGCCACGCGCTCGTCGGCGCGCAGGCCTTCCAGTTGCACGTTGAGCGTGTCCAGATCGTCCAACGCCGTAGATGTATTCGATGCGGCAGGCAGCGCGGTCATGCGAGCAATTCCAGGTCGAGGCGACGGTGCGTGGGGTAGGGCGGCAGGGCGATCAGGCCGGCGCGATGCAGGAAATCGCCGAAGCCTTCGTCGTTGGCCTGGTCGCGTTCGGCGGCGTAGCGCGCCAGCAGTGGGTCCAGTGCGGCCAGGATCTGCGCTTGGGCGATGTTTTCGCGGTACAGCGTGTTGAGGCGCTGGCCGCGGCGGTCGCCACCCAGCATCAGGTTGTAGCGGCCGGGGGCCTTGCCCACCAGCGCAATCTCGGCCAGATACGGCCGCGAGCAGCCGTTGGGGCAACCGGATAGGCGCAGCACGATCGGCGTTTCGGCCAACCCATGTCGTTGCAGCAGCGGCAGCAGCGCCGCGCTGAAATCGGGCAGATAGCGCTCGGCCTCGGCCATCGCCAGGCCGCAGGTGGGTAGCGCCACGCAGGCCATTGCGCCGCGCGCCAGCGCACTGGCGGCGTGGTTGCCTGCATCCAGCGCGTACTGCGCCACCAACGCGTCGACACGTGCGCGCTCGGTGGCCGGCACGCCGGCGATCACCAGATTCTGGTTGGGCGTCATGCGGAATTCGCCAACGTTCAATTGCGCAATCGCCCGCAGCCCGCTCAGATGCGCTGCCGTTTCGGTATCGGCGATGCGCCCGGCCGGCAGCGACAGGGTCAGGTGCCACAGCCCGTCTTCGCCTTCGACCCAGCCGTAGCGATCGCCGTTGTGTTCGAAGGCGAACCGCTGCGCCGGCTGCAGCGCAAAGCCGGCGCGCCGCGTGATTTCGGCCACGATGGTGTCCAGGCCATGATCGTCGATGGTGTACTTGAAGCGCGCACGCTTGCGCACTGCACGGTTGCCGAGGTCCCGTTGTGTGGTGACCACTGCGGTTGCGATATCGAGCAATTGATCGCGGGTCACAAAGCCAATCACGTTGGCCACGCGGGGCCAGGTCTCGGCGTCGCCGTGCGAGGCGCCCATGCCGCCGCCGATGCTCACGTTATAGCCCAGCAACTGCCCATCGCGCAGGATGGCGATAAAGCCCAGGTCGTTGGCGAACACGTCCACATCGTTGAGCGGCGGCGCGGCGAAACCGATCTTGAATTTGCGCGGCAGATAGCGGTCGCCATAGATCGGCTCGTCCTCGCTGCCGGAGCCGGAGACACGCTCTTCGTCCAGCCAGATTTCGTAATACGCCCGTGTATTGGGCAATAGATGCTCGGACACGCGCGCCGCGTCGGCGTATAGCGTGGCATGCGCCTGCGACAACAACGGGTTCGCCGCCACCTGCACGTTGCGGTTGACATCGCCGCAGGCCGCCAGCGTATCGATCAAGGTGGCATTGATCGCCTGCATGGTCGCCTTGAGTTCGCGCTTGATCACGCCATGGAACTGGAATGCCTGACGCGTGGTGATGCGCAGCGAATGATTGGCATACCGGGTGGCGATGCCATCCAGTGCCAGCCACTGCGTCGGCGAAATCACACCGCCCGGCGTGCGCGTGCGGATCATGAACTGATACGCCGGCTCGAGCTTCTGCCGCCGGCGCTCCTCGCGAATGTCGCGGTCGTCCTGCTGGTAGCTGCCGTGGTACTTGATCAGGGTCTGATCGTCCTCACGCAATGCACCGGTCACCGCATCGGCCAGGCTCTGTTCCAGCGAGCCACGCAGGCGGCGACTTTCGGATTTGATGTCTTCGACGGAGTGGGTCATGGGAGGTGGCTGGAGATGAAGGGGCTGTTGGGGCGGGACCCGGGACCGGGGACCGGGGACCCGTAAAAGCGGGAACTGCCGCACCGGCTCCGGCTCTTGCTTTTCCCGGGTCCCCGGTCCCGGGTCCCGGGTCCCGACACCTCAATAAACATCCCGCGCATACCGCCCCTCCACTTGCAGCTGGGTGAGATACGCGCTGGCGGCTTCGGTATCGATGGCGCCGTGGGTGGCGACGATGTCCACCAGCGCTGAGTGAACGTCCTTGCCCATGCCGGTGGCGCCGCACACGTACACATGCGCGCCGCCTTGCAGCCAGGCATAGACCTCGGCGCCGCGCGTGCGCAGGCGATGCTGGACATAGAGTTTTTCGGCCTGGTCGCGTGAGAACGCCAGGTCCAGCGCGTGCAGTTCACCGCGTTGCAGGGCCTGCTGCCATTCGGCCTGATACAGGAAATCGGTATTGAAATGCTGGGCACCGAAGAACAGCCAGTTGCGGCCCCTGGCGCCGGTTTCGGCACGTTCCTGCACGAAGCCGCGGAACGGCGCCGCGCCGGTGCCGGGACCGATCATCAGGATGTCGCGGTCGGTATCGGCAGGCACGCGGAAGCGTGCATTCGGTTCGATGTAGACCGGGGCGGTGTCGCCTTCGGCCAGCCCGGCCAGGAAGCCGCTGGCCGCGCCCTGGTGGGCGTGGCCGTGTGCGAAATAGGTGAGCTCGTCCACCACTAGATGCATTTCCTCGCCGACGCGCTTGCGGCTTGAGGCGATGGAGTACAGCCGTGGGGTGAGCGGACGCAGCGCGGCCAGCAGACCGGCGTGGTCCCAATCCGCCGGCCAGCGGCGCAGCACGTCGATCACTTGATGATCGGCGAGCAACGACGCCAGGCCGGCAGTCTGGGTGGGGGCGAGCAACGCTTGCAGGTCCTGTGCGTCTGCGCGTTCGGCATGGGCGGCAAGAAACGGCCGCGAGAGTTTGGTGAGTTCGCGGCGGGTGGCGAGCCATGCGCTCAACGCCAGCGTCTCTTCGCCGACGGTGACGGCGGCATCGCCGTCCAGCTGCAGCGTCTGCAGCAGTGCCTCCACCAGTGCAGGCGGGTTGCGATGCCGGATGCCCAGCGCATCGCCCGGCTCATAGCTCAGGCCACTGCCTTCCAGCGAAAATTCCAGATGCCGCACGCGCTTGCCCGGTAACGCATAGACCCGGAAGCCCGGCCCCTTGAAATCGCGCCCGCTGATGATCTGGTTGGACAACAGCTCGGCGGCGAATGGCTGTTGATGCGACCACGCCGGCGTGGCCGGGCTGTTGCGCAGGGGGGTGACCGTGGCCGAATGCGGGCCGCTCCTGAGTTGCTCGCGGGCATGCTTGAGCGCCTGTGTGCGCCAGGGCACGGCAATGCTGTCGATGTCCAGATCGGCTTCGCCGCGCGGCTGCACGCGGCTGCCGCCGAGTTCGGCCAGGCGCTCGTCGATGCGCCGGGCCATGCCGCAGAAATCTGCGTAGCTGGAATCGCCCAGCCCCAGCACCGCGTACTTGAGCTCGGGCAGCTTGGGGGCGCGACGGCCGGCCAGGAACTCCACCAGGCCGATCGCATCGTCCGGCGGGTCGCCTTCGCCCTGGGTGCTGATCACCACGTACAGCAGCCGCTCGCTGGCCAACTCGCGGGTGGGGTAGGCGTCGGCCCGCAGCAGGCGCACGCTCAGGCCCGCGGCTTCGGCATCGGCGGCCAGGTGCTCGGCCTCGCGGCGGGCATTGCCGGTCTGGCTGCCGTACAGCACGGTCAGGCGTTGGCCTTCCTGGGCGATGGCCTGCGCTTGCCCGCCCGGCAACACTGCCAGCGAGCGCGGCGGATGGCCCTGCGCCAGCCCGGTGGTGTAGCCGGACAGCCACCACAGCGCCGCGGCATCCAGGCCGTCGACCAACCGGTCCAGCAGCGCCTTGCGCTCGTCGGGCAAGGGGCTGGGCGGTAGCGCGGAACTGGCGGCGGTCATTCGGATCCGGGGCTTTGATGAGAGGGACGATGTTAGGGAGGCGTTGCAGCGACCAGAAAGGAGCAGCCGTTATCGCGTTATGCCGGCTGCTTATTTCGGGCAGGCATACCGGCGGCACACACTGCAGCGCCTTGCCCTACCATCGGTTGGTCTGCCCGCCGATGCCCACGACATCCCGATGACCCTGCCGCCGCTGTCCCATCTCGACCGGCTCGAAGCCGAAAGCATCCACATCCTGCGCGAAGTCGCCGCCGAGTTCCGGGCTCCGGTGATGCTGTACTCGGTGGGCAAGGACAGCTCGGTGCTGCTGCATCTGCTGCTCAAGGCATTTGCGCCGTCGCCGCCGCCGATCCCGCTGCTGCACGTGGACACGCGCTGGAAGTTCGGCGAGATGATCGCCTTCCGCGACCGTCGCGCCGCCGAAACCGGCGTGGACCTGCGCGTGCACATCAACCCCGACGGCATCGCGCAGGACATCGGGCCGATCAGCCATGGCGCTGCCGTGCATACCGACATCATGAAAACCCAGGGCCTGAAGCAGGCGCTGGAGCAGGGCGGCTTCGATGCGGCGATTGGCGGGGCGCGCCGCGATGAAGAAAAGTCGCGTGCCAAGGAGCGCGTGTTTTCGTTCCGCAACGCGCGCCATCGCTGGGACCCGAAGAACCAGCGCCCGGAGCTGTGGAATCTCTACAACGCGCGCACCAAACCGGGCGAAAGCGTGCGTGTGTTTCCGCTCTCCAACTGGACCGAGCTGGACATCTGGCTGTACATCTACCGCGAACGGATACCGGTGGTGCCGTTGTACTTCGCCGCGCCGCGCCCGGTGGTGGAGCGCGATGGCGCCTGGATCATGGTCGACGACGCGCGCCTGCCGCTGCACGCTGGCGAAACCCCGCAACTGCGCTCGGTGCGCTTTCGCACGCTGGGCTGCTACCCGTTGACCGGTGCGATCGAATCGACTGCAGATACGCTGGAAGCGGTGATTGCCGAAATGCTGGTCAGCACCAGCTCCGAACGCCAGGGCCGCATGATCGACCACGCACCGGGCGCATCGATGGAACAGAAAAAGCTTGAGGGGTATTTTTGATGGGCAGTGAGGCGTGGGAGCAGGCCGGGACCGGGGACCGGGGACCGGGGACCCGGGAAAAGCGCGATGCCGACGTAGGTGTCGCTTCTGCTGCTGATTTTTCCGGGTCCCCGGTCCCTGGTCCCCGGTCCCAACAAAGCGGCAGCATCGCGGCCTACCTCCAGCAACACGAATCCAAACCGCTGCTGCGCTTCATCACCTGCGGCAGCGTGGACGATGGCAAGAGCACGTTGATCGGGCGGTTGCTGTACGACAGCAAGCGCTTGTTCGACGATCAGCTTGCCGCGCTGGAACGCGACAGCCGGCGGCATGGCACGCAGGGCGAGGGCATCGATTACGCCTTGCTGATGGACGGGCTGGCGGCCGAGCGCGAGCAGGGCATCACCATCGATGTGGCGTATCGCTATTTCGATACCGACCGGCGCAAGTTCATCGTGGCCGATTGCCCCGGGCATGAGCAGTACACGCGCAACATGGCCACCGGCGCATCCACCGCCGATGTGGCGGTGGTGCTGGTGGACGCGCGCAAGGGCCTGCTGGCGCAGACCCGCAGGCACAGCTACATCGTGTCCTTGCTGGGCATCCGGCATGTGGTACTGGCGGTCAACAAGATGGACCTGGTGGGCTACGACGCGCAGGTGTTCGCGGACATTGCCGAAGGCTATCGGGTGCTGGCCGCGCAGCTGGGCATTGCCGATGTGCAGTGCATCCCGCTATCGGCGCTGGCTGGCGAAAATCTGTCCAGCGCCTCGACGCAGATGCCGTGGTACCAGGGCCCGCATCTGTTGCAGCATCTGGAAACCGTGCAGCTGGAACCACCGGAAGCCGGTAGCGGCCTGCGGCTGCCGGTGCAGTGGGTCAATCGCGCCAATTCGCAGTTTCGCGGCTATGCGGGCACGATTGCTGCCGGCCAGGTGCATGTGGGCGATACGGTGGTGGTGCCGTCCGGGCGCCGCACGCAGGTGGCGAGCGTGCTCGATGCCAACGGGGAGGTGGACAGCGCACGCGCCGGGCAGGCGGTGACGTTGACCTTGCGCGATGAGATCGACATCAGCCGTGGCGACATCATCGCCGCCATCGACGACCCGCCTGAAGTGGCCGACCAGTTTGCCGCGCATCTGCTGTGGATGGACGATGCTGCGCTGCTGCCCGGGCGCCCGTACTGGCTCAAGATCGGCACCCGCACGGTCACCGTGAGCATCAGCGAGATCAAGCACAAGGTCGATGTGAACACGCAGGAGCGGCTGGCCGCCAAGCGGCTGGAGCTCAACGAGGTGGGCTACTGCAATCTTGCGCTGGACGAGCCCATCGCGTTCTCGCCGTACGCGTGCAACCGCGTGCTGGGCGGCTTCATCCTGATCGACCGGCAGAGCAATGCCACGGTGGCCGCCGGCACGCTGGAGTTCGCGCTACGCCGCGCCGGCAACGTGCACTGGCAACATCTGGATGTGGACCGCAGCGCACGTGCGCGCATCAAGGGGCAGACCCCGCGCGTGCTGTGGTTCACCGGCTTGTCGGGCGCGGGCAAATCCACTGTCGCCAATCTGGTCGACAAGCGCCTGCACGCCCTGGGCTATCACACCTTCATCCTGGATGGCGATAACGTGCGCCACGGGCTCAACCGCGATCTGGGCTTTACCGACGAAGACCGCGTGGAGAACATCCGCCGGGTGGCCGAAGTGGCGCGGCTGATGGCCGACGCCGGGCTGATCGTGCTGGTGAGTTTCATCTCGCCATTCCGCGCCGAGCGGCAACTGGCGCGCGAGCGCTTCGATCAGGGCGAGTTCGTCGAGGTGTTCGTGGACGTGCCGCTGGCCGTTGCCGAGGCGCGCGACGTGAAGGGGCTGTACCGCAAGGCCCGCGCCGGGCAGATTCCCAATTTCACCGGGATCGACTCGCCATACGAGGCGCCCGAAACGCCGGAGATCCATCTTCACGCCGATGGTGAGAATGTAGAGGCGCTGGCGCGCCACGTGCTCGAGTTTTTGGGGCTGGAACGCTGAGAGCAACTGACAAACGACTGCGCGGCCGTCAGGCAGGCGGCCGATGTTCGGAAGCGGCGTGTATGTGCACACGCCAGTCCGTGCGCCGGCCACAGCAGGCTAACGACTGCGCGCGACCTTTGTCAGTTGCCCTGAAGAGCGTCGCTACGACATTGCAGGCGGTCGTCAGACGAGCGTGGCAGGTGTGCACAACGGCGGTGTATGAATCCATACATGCAGCCGCTGTGCACCGGCCGCGCCGCGCTGGCAGGTGCGCAGCGAGGTCATGGTCGCGCTGGCCAGCGCATCGCGCCGAAGACGGCAAGGGTCTTTGGTCATGGTGCAAAGCGCGCCCTTTCTGTCAACGCATGGCGGCCAGGTCGGTAAACTTTCGACGTACCCCGCCAGGATGTTCTGATGCTTGTTCTGCCCAGCGCGCGCAGCTGCGCCGCGCTCTTGTTGGTCGCCGTCCTGGCCGGTTGCAGCCGTCAGGCCAGCACGCCAGCCGCTGCCAAACCCATTCCGGTCTCTGTGCAGGCGGTGGCCACCCAACCCTGGAACTCGACCGTGCAGTCGATCGCCACCGTGCGTGCGCGCGAATCGGTGGCGCTCACCGCTGCGGTGAGCGATGTGGTGGAGCAGGTGTATTTCGACAGCGGCGACCAGGTCAAGGCCGGGCAATTGCTGCTGCGTCTGCGCGGCAATTCGCAACAGGCGGCCTTGACCGCCGCCCAGGCCACCTTTGAAGAAACCGACCAGCTGTATCGCCGCCAGTTGAGCCTGGTTGGTCAGCAGCTGGTGGCCAAATCCACGGTGGATACGCAGCGCGCGCTGCGCGATGCGGCGCAGGCGCGGGTGCAGCAGATGCGCGCGGAAATCACCGACCGCGAAGTGCGCGCGCCATTCGCCGGCGTGCTCGGCATCCGCCAGATCAGCCCCGGCTCGTTGATCACCTCGAGCACCGTGATCGCCACGCTGGACGATGTGGCGCGTATGTACGTGGACTTTCAGGTGCCGGAATCGCAGTTCGGCCTGGTCCAGGTTGGCAACGCAGTCAGCGGCAGCGCGGCGGCGTATCCGGGTGCGCAGTTCAAGGGCGAGGTGTCCACCATCGACTCACGCATCGACGAGACCACCCGCTCGGTGACGGTGCGCGCGGATTTCCCCAATGACGATCGCCGGCTGCGCCCGGGCATGCTGCTGGATGTGCGGCTGTTCCAGCCGGCACGGCAGGCGGTGGTGATCCCGGAAATTGCGGTGGTGCAGGTGGGGCGCGAGTCGTACGTGTTCCGGGTCAAGCCCGACAGCAGCGTGGAGCGTGCCGATGTGCGGCTGGGCGAGCGCCGCGAGGGCAAGGTGGAAATTCTCGAAGGCGTCAAGGCCGGTGAGCGCATCGTGGTGGATGGCACCGGCAAGCTGCGCCCGGGCTTGAAGGTGATCGACCAGGCCGCACCCGTGTCGGCGCGCCCGCAGGCCGCCGCACAATGAAACTCTCCGACCTGTCCATTACCCGCCCGGTGATGGCGGTAGTGATGAGCCTGTTGCTGATCGTGCTGGGGGTGATGTCGTTCACCCGCCTCACCCTGCGCGAGTTGCCGGCGATCGACCCGCCCATCGTCTCGGTGGATGTGGAATACACCGGTGCTTCGGCCGCGGTGGTGGAAAGCCGCATCACCCAGGTGCTGGAAGACGCACTGGCCGGCATCGAGGGCATCGAGACCATCGAGGCGCGCAGCCGCAATGGCTCCTCCGACATCAGCATCGAGTTCGTGCCGTCGCGCGATGTGGAAGCGGCCGCCAACGACGTGCGCGATGCGGTGAGCCGCGTCTCCGACCGCATGCCCGACCAGGCGCGTCCGCCGGAAATTTCCAAGGTCGAGGCCGACGCCGACCCCATCCTGTGGCTCAACATGAGTTCCAGCACGATGGACACACTGCAGCTGTCCGACTACGCCGAGCGCTACGTGGTGGATCGTTTTTCCAGCCTGGATGGCGTGGCGCAGGTGCGTATCGGCGGACGCCAGCGCTATGCGATGCGCATCTGGCTGGACCGCGACCAACTGGCTGCACGCGATCTCACCGTGGCCGATGTGGAAGCGGCGCTGCAAAACGAAAATGTGGAGTTGCCGGCCGGCAGCATCGAATCGGCGCAACGCGATTTCACCTTGCGCGTGGAGCGCAGTTACCTCAAGCCCGAAGACTTCGCCAAATTGCCGTTGAACAAGGGCGAGGGTGGCTACGTGGTGCGGCTGGGCGACGTGGCCAGGGTGGAACTGAGTTCGGCCGAGCGGCGCGCGTATTTCCAGAGCAACGGCGTGCCCAACGTTGGCCTGGGCATCGTGCGCAACTCCACCGCCAACGCGCTGGACGTGGCACGCGAAGCGCGCGCGCAGGCCGAAGAAGTGCAGAAGTCGCTGCCGCGGGGCACCAACATCTTCGTCGCCTTCGACACCACCACCTTCATCGACGCGGCGGTGGAGCGCGTGTATCACACGCTGGTGGAAGCGGTGGTGCTGGTGCTGGTGGTGATCTGGGTGTTTCTGGGCAGCGCGCGCGCGGCATTGATTCCCGCGGTGACCGTGCCGGTGTGTCTGATCGCCGCGTTCATTGCGCTGTACGCCTTCGATTTTTCGATCAACCTGCTCACCCTGCTGGCGTTGGTGCTGTGTATCGGCTTGGTGGTGGACGACGCCATCGTGGTGGTGGAAAACATCCAGCGCCGCATCGACCTGGGCGAGCCGCCGCTGGTGGCGGCCAAGCGCGGTACCGGGCAGGTGGCGTTTGCGGTGATTGCGACCACGGCCGTGCTGGTGGCGGTGTTTTTGCCGGTCGGTTTCCTGGAAGGCAATACCGGGCGGCTGTTCCGCGAGTTGGCGGTGGCGCTGGCGGCGGCGGTGGCGATTTCGGCCTTCGTGGCACTGACGCTGACGCCGATGATGTCGTCCAAGCTGCTGCGCTCGCACGGGCGGGCCAGACCGAATCGATTCCATCGCTGGTTCGATAGGCGCATGCAGGCGGTGTCCGGTGCGTATGGGCGCTCGCTGGAGCGGCACGTGCACCGCACCTGGATCTTCGCGCTGCTGATGCTGTTGGCGCTTGGCGCCAGCGCATGGCTGATGAGCCGCATTCCTTCCGAACTGGCGCCGGCCGAAGACCGCGGCAACTTCCAGATCATGATCGATGGCCCGGAGGGCGCCGGCTTCGATTACACGGTGGGGCAGATGCATCAGGTGGAAGACATCCTGCGCCCCTACGTGGGCCCGGACAAACCCATCGTACGCGCCAACCCGCGCGTGCCCGGCGGCTTCGGCAGCAGCGAGGAAATGCACACCGGCCGCGTCAGCGTGTTCCTGCAGGACTGGGAGCAACGCACCCGCCCGACCACCGAAGTGGCCGATGAACTGCAACAAAAGCTCAGCGTGCTCAGCGGCGTGCGTGCGCGCACGCAGGTCAGCGGCGGGCTGGTGCGCAGCCGCGGCCAGCCGTTCCAGCTGGTGCTCGGTGGCCCGGACTATGCGGAAATCGCGCAGTGGCGCGACCGCATCCTGCAGCGCATGGAATCCAACCCCGGCCTGGTCGGCCCGGATTCGGACTACAAGGAAACCCGTCCGCAGATGCGCGTCAACATCGACCGCCTGCGCGCGGCCGATCTGGGTGTGCCGGTGACGGCTATCGGTGGCGCGCTGGAGGCGCTGATGGGCTCGCGCCGCGTCACCACCTTCGTCGACAACGGCGAGGAATACGATGTGATGCTGCAGGCCGGGCGCGAGGGCCGCATGTCGCCGGAAGATCTCACCGCCATCCGCGTGCGCTCCACCCGCGGCGAGCTGATTCCGCTTTCGAATCTGGTGACCTTGAGCGAAGTGGCCGAAGCAGGCACCTTGAACCGCTTCAATCGCCTGCGTGCGATCACCATCACCGCAGGCCTGGCGCCGGGCTATCCGCTGGGCGAGGCCATCGCCTGGGCGCGGCAGGCCGCGCAGGAAGAACTGCCCGAGTATGCGCAGGTGGACTGGAAGGGCGAATCGCGCGAGTACCAACAATCCGGCAGTGCGGTCTTGCTGACCTTCGGCATGGCCTTGCTGGTGGTGTACCTGGTTTTGGCCGCGCAGTTCGAAAGTTTCGCGCATCCATTGGTGATCATG
The DNA here is from genome assembly GCF_001660815.1 of Xanthomonas nasturtii. GTDB lineage: Bacteria > Pseudomonadota > Gammaproteobacteria > Xanthomonadales > Xanthomonadaceae > Xanthomonas > Xanthomonas nasturtii. The sequence continues at coordinate 36,861 of NZ_LYMI01000004.1, read as the reverse complement.
CTCACCGTGCCGCTAGCGGTGCTGGGCGCACTGGTAGGCCTGTGGCTGACCGGGGGGACGCTCAATCTGTTCAGCCAGATCGGCATCGTGATGCTGGTGGGCCTGGCAGCCAAGAACGGCATCCTGATCGTGGAATTCGCCAACCAGCTGCGCGACGAAGGGCGCAGCGTGCATGCGGCCATCGTCGAATCGGCATCGGTGCGTTTGCGCCCGATCCTGATGACCTCGATCGCCACCGTGGTCGGTGCGATTCCGCTGGTGGTGGCTGGCGGGCCCGGCTCGGCCAGCCGCGCCACCATCGGTGTGGTGGTGATCTTCGGTGTCTCGCTGTCCACCTTGTTGTCGTTGTACGTGGTGCCGGCGTTCTACAGTTTGATCGCGCCCTTTACCAAGTCGCCCGAAGCGGTGGCGCGCGAGCTGGAAACCCTGGAGGCGCAGACGCCTTCGGTGGGTGGGCATGCCTGAGTGATGCCGGCAGCGGTACGCTGCTGCCGCGCACTTTCTGCGCCACGTGCGTGAGCCGCGCTATGACGAAAGTCACATGACAGTCATGCCCGGCTATGGTCGACTTCGGTGGTTACCGTGACCGGAATTGCCCATGCGTCGTTTTGCCTGCCTGCTTGCTCCCTCTCTCCTGGCGTTGTGCTGCGGCACTGCGCTGGCGCAGTCCTCCGGCGAAGCCGTGCCTAACGGTCGCTTGCCGACCTGGGCGGTGCCGGAGCGCTACAGCCTGTCGTTCAAGATCGACCCGGAGCAGGCCGAGTTCAGCGGCCGCACCAGCATCCGCGTGCAGCTCAAGCAGGCCTCCGATCACCTCTGGCTGCATGGCAAGGAGTTGAAGGTCAGCAAGGTCACGATCACGCCAGCCCAGAGCAAGGGCAAAGCCAAGCCGCTGACCGCACGCTACGTGGAAGCCGATGCGCAGACCGGTGTGGTGCGGCTGGATTTCGGCCGCACGCTGCAGCCGCAGACGCTCACCGTCGACGTCGTCTACAGCGCGCCGCTCAACCAGCAGCTGCAGGGCCTGTACCAGGTGAAGTACCAGGGCAAGGCGTATGCGATGACGCAGATGGAGCCGATCAGTGCGCGGTACGCGTTCCCGGGCTTCGACGAGCCTGCGTTCAAGACGCCATTCGACCTGAGCCTGACCGTGCCCAGCGACGACCAGGCGTTGGCCAACACCATCGCCACCTCGACCAAGCCGGCCGGCAAGGGCTGGAAGACGGTGACCTTCGCACCGACCGTGCCGCTGCCCACCTATCTGGTTGCGTACGCCGCCGGCCCGTGGGACGTGGTGGACGTGGCGCCAATGCCGGCCACCCCGCAGCGGCCCAACCCCACGCCGTTGCGTGGCATCGCCGCCCAGGGCCAGGGCCCGCGCATTACCCCCGCGCTGGACCAGACCCCGGCCATCATCGCCGCGCTGGAGGACTATTACGCCTTCGGCTACCCGTTCGACAAACTCGATCTGGTCGCCGCGCCGGATTTCAGTGCCGGCGCGATGGAAAACCCCGGCTTTGTCACCTTCCGCGATTGGCTGCTGTTGCTGGACAAGGACTCGCCGGCGGTGAACGTGCAGCGCTCGTTCAACACCAACGCACATGAGTTGGCCCACCAGTGGACCGGTGATGCCGTGACCATGGCGTGGTGGGACGACCTGTGGTTGAACGAAGCGTTCGCCACCTGGATGCAGCAGAAGATCACCATGCGGCTGCACCCGGAATATCGCGCCAATCTGGACCGCATCACCGGCGCGCAATATGCGATGAACAACGACAGCCTGGTCAGCGCGCGCAAGATCCGCCAGCCGATCACCGGCAACGGCGATATCGAAACCGCCTTCGACGGCATCACCTATCAGAAAGGTGCGGCAGTGCTGGCGATGTTCGAAGCCTTCGTCGGCGAAGACGTCTTTCGCGAAGGCATGCGCGCCTATATCGCCAAGCACAAGTTTGCCAACGCCACCGCCGACGATCTGGTCGATGCGATCGCCGATGCCGCCGGCAAGGGCGCCGATTTCAAGGCCGCCTTCCGCAGCTTCCTCAATCAGCCGGGCGTACCGTATCTGCAGACCCAGGTGGCACGCGAAGACGGCAAGACGGTGGTCAAGCTGCAACAGCAGCGCTACCTGCCGCTGGGCTCAACCGGCTCCACCGCGCAGCAATGGGGCGTGCCGGTCTGCGTGAAGTACGGCAAGGGCAAGAACCAGGTCGGCACTGCCTGCCAGATGCTCGCAGACGGCAGTGGCAGCATCGTGCTGGAAGGCGCCGGCAAGAACACCTGGGTGTTCCCCAACGCGCGCGGCGCAGGCTATTACCGTTTCAGCCTGCCGAAGCAGCAGCTGGCGGCGCTGGGCAAGCAGATCGGCCAGCTCGACGAAAACGAACAGCTTGCCTACGCCGATGCGATCGATGCGGCTTACCGCCACGGCGATGCCGACAGCGATGCGGTGCTGGCCGCGATCAAGCAGCTGGCGCCGGCTGCGTCGGCCGAGGTGTCCACCGCGCTGGTGGACCGTTTCGTGTGGATCTGGCAATACCAGGCCAGCACCGATGCGCAGCGCGGCGCATTGCGCAAGGTGGCCGAGCAGGCCTACCTGCCGCGCCTGCGTCAATTGGGGTACACGCGGCGCAGCGGCGAATCGGTCGACGATGTCGCATTGCGCAGCGCGTTGAGCAGTCTGTTTGGCCTGCGCCTGCAGACGCCGGAGGTGCGCAAGGCCCTGCTCGCCCAGGGCGATGCCGTGCTGGCCGGCGGCAACGGCGCGCTGGACTTCTCTGCGGCCAATCCCGACCTGCTCGGCAGCGCACTGGCAGTGACCGTGCAGGAACGTGGGCAGGCCGCGGTGGATGCCTTGATCGCGGCGCTCCGCACCCAGGCCGACCCGGCGCAGCGCAACGCGATGATCGATGGGCTGGGCACGGTGCAGGACCCGGCATTGCTCAAGCAGGTGCGGGATTTCGCGCTCACCGATGCGATCAAGGTCGGCGAAATGAAGAGCCTGCTGCGGCGTGGTCATGCCGTGCAGGCATCGCATGCGTCGATGTGGCCCTGGTTCACCGCCAACTTCGACCGCATCGTGCAACGCAGCGGCTCGTTCGACGGCGGCGGGCTGCCCGCGCTGGGCGCATCCGGCGGCTGCAGCGTGGAAGAGGCCGAACGTATGGAGGCGTTCTTCAAGCCACGCCTGGGCAAGCTCAGTGGCGCCGACCGCGGAATGGCCCAGACCGGCGAAACCATCCGCCTGTGCGCCGCGCTGAAGCAGGCGCAAACCGCCAAGCGGTGAGTTGCGGCGCGCGTCTGGCATGCGCAGTATTGGCACCGCCGATACTGCGCATGCCAGGACCCGCTCGATGCATGAATTGCTGACGCTGCAGGAAGAAGGCTTCGTGCTGCGCCGCTGGCGTCAGGACGAGCTGGACGCCTTGCTGCAGCATGCCAACGACCCGCTGGTGCCGCGTGGATTGAGCGAACGATTTCCGCATCCGTATACACGTGCCGACGGTGAGGCGTTCCTGGCCGGGCGCGTGGTCGACCTGCAGCATCCGCTGCTGGCCATCGAGATCGATGGCCAGGCCTGCGGCACGATTGGGGTACGTCCAGGGCGGGGCGAGCGCCGCTTCTCGGCCGAGTTGGGCTATTGGATCGGCCGCACGCACTGGGGCCGCGGCTGGATGACACGCATCGTGGGCACCTATGTCGCCTGGGCGATGCAGGCCCTGCCGCTCTACCGCGTGCAGGCCAGTGTTCTCGATACCAATCCCGCATCGGCTACGGTGTTGTTGCGCAATGGCTTCGTCGAAGAGGTGTCAGCCGTTGCGCGCTGATGAAGCCGGACGGGCTGCACGACCTGCGTGTGTTCGCACGGGTGCGCCCGCCCGTTGATGCTTGAATGCCCGTTCGTGTTGTCTTGCCGGGCACCGTTGCACACGCGTGATGCGGTCTGCAGCGGGAAGATACCGCGTGCCCGAGAGCCGCTGACAAAACAACCGCGCTCGCCGCCAGGCGGGCGCGGGCGCGGCTGGTGCTGGTGTGGCATGTGCACTGCGTACAGTGCGGTTGCTGCGCACCGTCCACACCATCTGACGACTGCTCGCCAGGTGTGTTCTGCGCTTCGACAACGGCGCACTGAACCCGCACGCATTCCGTCGCTTCAACGCAGCCCCGCGACAGCACGGCAAGACGTCCACAACGCCCAGCCCGGCCGCCGTCTACGCCCCATCGCGCCAGTGGCTTACCATCGTCGTCATTGTTGCTGCGGCGGCGGCCCTGCCGGTGCTGCAGCACGACCAACACCACACTGCGAAAGGGGCCGAAACAACCTGTTCCGCACTGCAAGCAACAGCCACTTCTGGATACGACGATGACACAGCACGATGGACGCGGCGGACGGCCGCCACGCGATGGCGGCTCCGGCGCCTCGCACAACCCGTGGGGCCGCGCTGCGCCGCGCACACCTGCACCGCGCAGCGCCGCGCCCCGCGCGCCGGCGCAGCACACGCCTGCCACCGCGCCACCTGCCGCTGCGGCAGGCGGCAGTGCGCGCGAGGTGCGGCTGTACGGCATCAACGCAGTGCAGGCCGTGTTCAAGGCGCGCCCGCAGGCGCTACGCAAACTCTATTTGAGCGAAGCGCGCATTCCTCAGTTCAAGGCGCTGCTGGCCTGGTGCGTGACCCAGCGCATCGGCTATCGCGTGGTGGAAGACGCAGATCTGAGCAAGCTCGCCGCCAGTGCGCACCACGAAGGCGTGGTGGCCGAGGTGCTGCGCGTGGCGCCGCACCCCTTGCAGGAGTGGCTGGCCGCCTTGCCGCAGGGCCCGGTGCTGGCGCTGTGGCTGGATGGCGTGGGCAACCCGCATAACTTCGGCGCGATGCTGCGCTCGTCGGCGCACTTCGGTGTGGCCGGTCTGTTGTTGCCGGCCGGCTCCACGCTGGGCTTGTCCGGCGCGGCGGCACGCGTGGCCGAAGGGGGCGCCGAAGCGGTGCCGTTGGTGCAACTGCCCGACACCGCAACCGCAATGGCGCAATTGCGTCAGGCCGGTTTTGCGATTGCAGCCACCTTGGTCGACGGTGGCCAGGATGTGTTCGCCGCCGCGCTGCCGCAGCGGCTGGTGTACGTGATGGGCGCAGAAAGCGAAGGCATGGACCGCGACTTTGCGCGCGATTGCGACCTGCAGTTGTCGATCCGCGGCAGCGGCAAGGTGGAAAGCCTCAACGTGGCCTCGGCCACTGCCGTGTTCCAGGCCGCCTGGCACGCGCGCGTGCGCACCGGAGAACAGTGATGCTGCGTTTTTCTGCCGTGTTGCTTGTAACCAGCTGCGTGTTCAGCGTTAGCGCGTACGCCGCCACGCCTGCCGCACCGCCCGAGGTACGCACCGATCATGGCGCGTTGCGCGGCCAGTGGCAGGACGACGGCAGTGCGGTCTTCCGCGCGATTCCCTTCGCTGCGCCGCCGCTGGGCGCGCTGCGCTGGCGCCCGCCGCAGCCGATTGCGCCGTGGACGCAGGTGCGCGATGCCACCCAGGCCGCCACGCCATGCGTGCAGCCGGCGCTGGGCTGGAACGACGCCATGGCCAAGCGCGGCAGCGAAGATTGCCTCTATGTCCAAGTGCAGACACCGCAGCTGCATCCGGCCAGGCCGTTGCCGGTGTTCGTGTGGATCCACGGCGGCGCCAACGTGGCCGGTGGCGCCGATGGGCATCTGCCCACCAACCTGGTCGCGCAAGACATGCTGGTGGTGACGCTGCAATACCGGCTGGGTGCGCTGGGATTTCTGTCGCTGCCGGAACTGCGCGATGGCGACAACCAGGCTGCCGGCAACTACGCCTTGCTCGATCAGATCGCTGCCCTGCGGTGGGTGCGCGACAACATCGCGCAGTTCGGCGGCGACCCGGCGCGGGTCACCATTGCCGGGCAATCGGCCGGCGGCCAGGACGTGGGCCTGCTGATGCTCAGCCCATTGGCGCGCGGCCTGTTTTCGGCAGCGATCGAACAGAGCGGCACTGCCGGGTTCGGCTTGCCGGCACGCAGCCTGGAGGACAATCGCGCGCTGGGTGTCAGCATCGCCAAACGCGCAGGCATCGCGGATCCGGCAACACGGCTCGATCAACTGCGCGCGCTACCGGTGGAGCAGTTGCTCACGGCCGCGCAGGGCGTGGACGTGCCGGCGCTGGATGACGACGGTTACATCTGGCTGCAGGCGGTTGTCGATGGACGCGTGCTGCCGCGCGCGCCGGCCGAACTGTTGGCAAGCGGCGCGCAGGCCAAGATGCCGCTGCTGATCGGCTACGTGGTGCAGGAACTCACCTATGGTGGCGAGCAAGGCGCGCAGGCGCGTCTGCGCCGCGACTATCCCGAGCGCGCCGATGCGGTGCTGCAGGCGCAACGCACGCACGCGGCGCAGCGTGCTGCGCGGCAGGGCAATGCGGCAATGCAGCTGTCCACCGATCTCACCTTCCGCTGCCCGGCAGTGACGGTGGCCCAGCACCAGGCCGCTCTCGGCGTGCCGGTGTGGCATTACGTGTTCGACACGGCTGCACCCGGCGCGCAGGTCACGCATAGCGCCGAGTTGCCGTTCCTGTTCAAGAATCTGCCTATCGGCCAGCCGCCGGTGTCGCTGCAGCGCTATTGGGCTGCGTTCGTGCAGCGCGGTAACCCGAATGCCAAGGGCTTGCCTGCCTGGCCGGCGTTTGCGCCCGAGCATGCAGGATTGCAGTTCGATGCACGTGGCGTGCAGCCCATCAAGGATGCGCGCCCGGCCGTGTGTGCAGGGGTGGATTTGCCGTAGCCGATCGCGCGCACTGCCGCAGTGCGCGCGATCGCTTCACTTCAGCGTGCGCAGCCCGGGCCACCGAAATAGAAGCCGCCGTTCTGCATCTCCGGCGACAGGCTGGTGCGCGACACACCGCTGCCCAGTGCGTACGGATAGGTGTAACCCGCCAGTGCCAGCGTGTAGCAGGCCGGTTGCTCCACGTTGAGCGATGACAGGCGCTGTGCCGGCCGGGTCGCCATGCTGGCATCGCGGTAAAAATGGTTAGCCTGAAAGGCGGCCTGGCGGTAACCGGCAGACGCGAACCGGCCACTGCCCATCGGTGCGCTGGGGCGGCCGTCCCAGGTGGAAATTTCACCACCGGCAGAGATGAAGATGTTGGCGCTGCCTTCGGCAATGTCGCCCGCGTAGAGCTCGGCCTTGTAGTAACCGATCCATTCGCCATTCAAGCCGAACCACCAATAGCCATCGGCATTGCGCTGGAATTCCACGTGCAGCATGGCTTGTTTGCCACCCGCACTACTGAAGCCGCCAGCGGGTGTGGCACCGAGAACGTTTGCGCTGCTGGTCTGCACGAAATCGGCGCAATCCAGATTGTGGCAACCGGTTTTGACATAACCGTCCTGGGTTGAATAAATAAACAGGAACGGCGTGTTGCCCCAGCCTGCGCCCGGCTGGGTTTGCCAGCCGGCTTCCAGGGTCTGTATCTGCCCTTGCGGGGTGTAGCCCCCCAACCAGATCTGGCTGATCGACTGCGCATCGTTGGCACGCACGGCCGGGATCCAGGTGTTGAGATCGGCACCCGCGCCGGTCACCGGCGACCCGGCGGTGTCCAGATAGATGGTGGAGTAGTAGTGCACCACCGATGCGGCGCCTTGCGCGGCTGGCGCGACGGGTGCGCGTGTGGCTGCGGCGATGCGCGGCGTGGTACCGCGCAGGAAGTCCTGCAGCGTCGCATGCTTGCTCATGTCGGCCAGGCCGATGCGTGCCAGCGGCACACTGCCGGCAGCGCAGCGCTGCGACGCTGGATCGGGGGCGCCCGGCGTCTTGGCCGGGGCGATGCTGGGCGGCAGCGCGATGAGGTCGCCGTTGCGTAGACCCGGTTGCTGAGCTTGGGGAATGCAGTCGAACACCTGCGTGCCCTCGTGCAGGCTGCTGGTCACGGTCAGCCCGTTGTAGCGGTTGAACAGGTAGCGCTGCATCTCGGCGAAGGCAGTCGGGTCGGCGACCTTTGCGGTAGCGCTACGCGTGGCGTAAGTGATTTGCACCTGAGCGTCCAGAAATTGCTTGAACCCGGCAGTGACCTGCGGAAACGCGCGCGATGCGGCGGCAGTGCTGTGGTGTACGGCATCGGCGTTGGCACCTGTCACCGATGCCGTGGCAGGTATGTGCGACAACGGCGGCATCAGCGCATCGATACTGCGATCGCGGGCGGGAGAGATCGACGGTGGGACGAACGTGCTGGCAACGCCGGCAGGCGCCAATGCGCAAACGACGAGCGCAGCGATGGTGCGGTCGATGAGCATCGGCCGGGTGGGATGAAAGGTCATGCGAAATTCCCCTTGCGCCGGAACGAGACTGCCTGCACGCGGCGGACGTGCAGGGCAGTGCCGTCATTGCGCAGGCCTGGCGCTGCACGGTGGCATCCAGACCTGCGATGAGGGCGTGCGCATGCTAGCGGCTGCCACTGCGCACGCAGAAGCAAACATGCGTTGCGTGACATCACACACACGCAGAGCGCAATGCATTGCTCCGATGCCGTGTCGAAGGTCTCGCCCGTTCGTGCAGACGGCAGGTGCCGCTGCGCAAAGGTGCGTGAGGTCACGTCACTTGGGCATGGCTCTACTTACTTTTCTGCAGTCTGATTGCCGCGCCGCCGTTCGCTGCCAATGCCAATTGCAAGGTGTCGTCGCGGGTGAGCGTGCGGGTGTCGATACGCACCTCCGTCGGCGCCTGGCCATCGGCGTAGATGGTCGCCGTCCAGCTGCCCTTGCCCAGGAACGACAACGGCAATTGCATCGTGCGTGCCTGCTCGTTGGTCATCGCACCCACATACCAGTCCTTGCCGCTGCGTCGCGCCAGCGCGATGTGTTCGCCGATGGCGCCATCCAGTGCACGCGTTTCATCCCAGCTTGCAGGCACATCGCGCAAGAACTGCGCCGCCGGCACGTGTTCGTATTGCTCCGGGCTGTCGGCCACCACGGCGAACGGGCTCTCGTACACCACATACATCGCCAGCTGCTGCGCGCGCGTGGTCATCACCTGCGGGGCGATGTGCTGCATCTTGAATTCGGCAGGACGCACGTTACGGAAGCCACCTGGCGTGTAGTCCATCGGCCCGAGCAACATGCGCGTAAACGGCAGCGTGAGGTTGTGGGTGGCGGTGATGCGCGTGGTCCACTTGTTGTATTCGGCGCCGAGCACGCCCTCCTGGGTGAGGTAGTTCGGGTAGGTGCGAGTCAGGCCGGTGGGGTGATACGCACCGTGCAGATCCACCAGCAACTTGTGCGCGGCAGCCTTGCTCAGCAGGCGATGGTAGAAGTCCACCATCTGCTGATCGTCGCGGTCCATGAAATCCACCTTGATGCCCTTGATGCCGAGTTGCTGGTACCAGGCCAGCGCCTCGTCCATGTGCGCATCGAGCGCGCGCCAGTGCGCCCACAGCCACAGCCCCACATCGCGTTTGCGTGCGTAGGTCACCAGGCCTTGCAGGTCGAGTTGCTCCACCGGGCGACGGATATCCGCATCGCTGTTGTATTGCCCATCGCCGGTGCTGCCGTAATACCATCCGTCGTCGATCAGCATGTACTGCAGCTTCAACTGCTGTGCGTGATCGATGTAGCGCTGGATGGTGGCGGTATTCATGCCGGGATTGGTCACCCCGCTGGCCAGGCTGCCCGACCACCAATCCCACGCCGATTTGCCGGCGCGGACCCAACCTGCATCGAAAGCAGGTGGTGGGTTGAGGGCGGAAATCAGGTTGGATTCGATCAGGCTCGCCGGGTTGTCGGCCAGCATGATGACGCGCCAGGGCGTTGCAAAATCGCCGCCTTTGGCATCGATGCTGACCGCCAGCTTGGGGTCGTCCAGGCGCGGCGACAGTTTTGCCGACACGCCCAGCCCGCCATCGGCACGGCCGGTGAGATACAGGCCGGCGTAATCGCGCAGGTTCGCTTCGCCGATCGCAAGCGTGGTGCCATTGGCATCGGTCTGGCACACCAGCGGCAGTTCGAGCAGATTGTGCGGACGCAATCGGGATGCGGCGATCGCGTCGTATTCGCCCTCGTGGCTGGTTCCGAAACGGCCCAGATTCAATGTCCAGCAGTGGTAATCGCGTGGGAACGCGAAGCTGGTGAGCTCGTCGCGAATGCGCACCTGGCCTGCATCCGGGAGCACGTAACGCAGCGCCACGCCATCGTCATACGCACGCAGTTCGATGCTGAGCTTGCGGTGTTGCGCATCGGCCAGTTGCACGCGCAGTTCGCGGTAGTGGTCGCGTGCCTGCCGCGTTTTTCCAACCGCCAGGGTAAATCGGCTGTCATGCAATTCGGTTGTGCTGCCTTGCAGCGTCATGTCGTGGCCGAGCTTGTTGGCGGGTCCCAGGTCCAGTCCCAGCGGTGCATCGTCGAGCACCAGCGTGTTGCGATACAGCACGCGATAGCTGGGCACACCGCCCTCGCGCAGGGTGAATTCCACGTGCGTGCGTGCATCGGGCGATTGCACGCGCAAGCTTTGTGCTGCAACGGGCGCAGCCATCAAACACCACAACGCGCATGCCGCCGGTAGTGCGGACTGGATCAGGTTTCGCATGGTTCCCTCCTCCTGGAATTGCCAACCCTAACGCAGAAAGGTTGTTGTCGATATCCAGCTGGGGTAACGTTACCTCGCACCATGGCCGCTGAAACAGGGGCGGCAGCCACGGGCTGCATCACCAAGCGCGATCGACGCAGTGTCCGGATGGACGCTGGTCGGTTGCACGGACGTGGTGTGCACCGTTGCGTGGCAGTAGAGCTTGGGAGAGGCCTCTAATGCTGATGGTTCGCAAGGCGTTCCGCCGTGGAGCGCTGTGGTTGTTGTGTGGTTGCATGAGCTGGACGGCAGTGGAGGCTGCGCCCGCCGATGCGAATCCGCCGGGGCCTTACGATGTCCGCGTGCTTGCGGGCGGGATGGGGCTGGCAAAGAAACTCGCCGCAGATGCACCGCTGTTGTCCGCCAACGCGGACTGGAGCCTGTCGGCGTGGGTGCGCCCGTCGCGTGCTAGCACAGGGCCGGCCCTGATTGCCGGTGTCGGCGATCCCAAGGACGCGGGCCGCTACTTCGCGATCGATGCCGGCACGCTCGGCTTTGTGCAGGGTGCCGATAGCGTGCTGCGCAGCAAGCAGGCGCTGCATGCAGGCGAGTGGACGCAGGTGGCCGCCGTGGCCCATGGCGGTCGTCTGACGCTGTACGCCAACGGCCGCCAGGTGGCCAGCGGCGCCGCCCGGCAACGTGCAGTGGCGCCGGTGCTGATGTTCGGCCCGCGCGAGCAGCCTGCCGCTTACACGCAGCACTTCGGTGGCGAGATCGCCGGCTTCACCGCGCACGCGCAGGCACTGGAGGCGCCCGCCGTCGCGCAGCTGGCCGCACGCACGCCGGACCCGGCGCTGCAGCGCTTCGAGGATGCATCCCCGGCGTGGCAGGTACAGGTCAAGCAGATGGCCGGGCAGGTGGCGCCACAGGCGCCCGCAACGTTGCCGCGCAGTGCAGCGGCGTTTTCTGCGCCGGTAGCCAAGCCGGTGCCGAACACGCCGGCATTGCAGCCGCTGGATGCCGCTGCGTGGCGGGTGGGTGCGTGGCAGCTGGCCGCTGCGCCGGATCTCGGGTCCGCCACCGGCGCCACGTTGTCGCGTGGCGACGCGGCGGGTGGCAGCGCCTGGCGTGTGGCCACGGTGCCGGGCACGGTGCTCACCACGCTGGTCGATCGCGGCGTGTACCCGGATCCGGATATCGGCCTCAACAACATGGCCATTCCCGAATCGCTGAGCCGGCAGGACTGGTGGTACCGCAGCAGTTTCGCTCTGCCTGCCGATGCGCACGGCAAGCGGCTGGAGCTGCTGTTCAACGGCATCAACTATGCGGGCGAAATCTGGGTCAACGGCACGCAGGTCGGGCGCACGCGCGGTGCATTCGCACGCGGTCGCTTCGATGTCAGCAAGCAGCTCAAGCCCGGCCGCAATGTCGTCGCGGTGCGCGTGTCGCCACCGCCGCATCCGGGCATTGCGCATGAGCAGTCGATGACCGCCGGCGTCGGCGAAAACGGCGGCGTGCAGGCGCTGGACGGGCCCACCTTCATCGCCAGCGAGGGCTGGGACTGGATTCCGGCCGTGCGCGACCGTAACGCCGGTCTGTGGCAGGACGTGCAGCTGCATGCCACCGGGCCGGTTGCCATCGGCGATACCCAGGTGGTCACCGCGCGCCTGGCGCCGGATCACCGCCGCGCCGAGCTCGAAATCAGCATGCCGCTGCGCAACGACGGTGCTGCGCCCGTGCAGGGCACCGTGCAGTTGGCCATTGGCGATGTGCGCATCCAGCGCGAGGTCAACGTGCCGGCGGGCGGTACCACGCTCAAGCTCACCGCCGGCGACACCCCGCAGCTGATCATCGCCAACCCACGCCTGTGGTGGCCCAACGGCTACGGCGAGCCGGCGCTGTACACCCTGCAGGTGGGGGTGGAGGTTGCCGGTGCGCGTTCGGACACGCAGCAGTTGCGCTTCGGCATTCGCGAGGTCACCTACGAGTTGTCGTTGTTCGATGAGGATGGCGCGCTGCGGCGGGTGCTGGTGGATTTCAACAAGGCGCGTCTGCGTGGCGAGCGCATTGTGGATGCGCGCCACAGTGCGATCCGCCCCGTGCCCGGCGGCGATGCGCAATCGTTCTATCCCGGCGCGCAGGCATCCCCGGCAGTCACGCCGCTGAGCGATGAAGCGCTGGCGCCTTACCTGGCCATTCGCATCAATGGCGTGCGCATTGCCGTCAAGGGCGGCAACTGGGGCATGGACGACTGGCGCAAGCGTGTCTCGCGCGAGCGGCTGGAGCCGTACTTCCGCCTGCAGCGCGATGCGCATTTCAACGTGGTACGCAACTGGGTGGGGCAGAACACCGAAGCCAGCTTCTTCGAGCTGGCCGACGAATACGGCATGCTGGTCTTCAACGACTTCTGGCAATCCACCCAGAACTACAACATGGAGCCGGCCGATGCGGCGCTGTTCCTGGACAACGCCTCCGAGGTGATCAGGCGTTTCCGCAACCACCCCTCCATCGTGCTGTGGTTCGGCCGCAACGAAGGGGTGCCCGCGCCCATCCTCAACGAAGGCCTGGATGCGCTGGTCGCCGAACTGGACGGCACGCGCTGGTACACCGGCAGTTCCAACCAGGTCAACCTGCAGGGCAGCGGCCCGTACAACTACCGCGAGCCGGTGGCCTACTTCAATGCGTTGGCGCAGGGCTTTTCGGTGGAGGTGGGCACGCCGTCGTTCTCCACGCTGGAGTCATTCAAGGCTTCGATACCTGCTGCTGGCGATCAGTGGCCGATCGGCGATGCCTGGGCCTATCACGACTGGCACCAGTCCGGTAACGGCGACACCAACAGTTTCATGCGCACGCTCACCGACAAGCTGGGCGCACCCACCAGCCTGGCCGATTTCGAGCGCAAGGCGCAGCTGCTCAATTACGAAACGCATCGCGCCATCTTCGAAGGCTTCAACGCGCAGCTGTGGAGCAAGAACAGCGGGCGTCTGCTGTGGATGAGCCACCCGGCCTGGCCCAGCAACATGTGGCAGATCTACAGCCACGACTACGACACCCACGCCGCGTATTACGGCGTGCGCAATGCGGCAGAAACATTGCACGTGCAGATGAACCTGCCGGGGCACGAGGTGGTGGTGGTCAACAATGCTGCCGAGCCGGTGCGCTGGCTGCGCGTGCGTGCAGAGGTGTACGCCACCGATGGAAAACTGTTGCAGCAGCGCGAACAGGCGCTGGATGCCGCAGCGGTGGCAGTGTCGGCGCCGGTGCTGCAGTTGGCGCCGTTGTTGAAGGACACCAATGGCTTGGGCTTTGTGCGGCTGCAGTTGCTCGATCGCGACGCAGTGGTGCGTTCGCGCAACTTCTATTGGGTGGCGCGTGATGCGGCGGCGATGCGTGGGCTGGATGCGCTCACGCCAGTGCCGCTGCACCTCACCACGCAACTGCAGGAGGGCAACGAGGCCGTGCTGCGCGCTACCGTGCGCAACCCGTCGCAGCAGGTGGCCCTCAACACCAAGCTCACCCTGGTGGATGCGCAAGGCCAACGCATCCTGCCGGCGTACTACAGCGACAACTATCTGAGCCTGGTACCGGGCGAAGAACGCGTGGTGGAGATCCGCGGCCCGTCCGCTGCCACCTTGCGCAACGCCACGCTGCAACTGCGTGGCTGGAATGCCGAACCATCGACAGGCGTTGCCAACGGGCTTCCGTAGCGGCGTCTGCTTGTTGCCGCGCCGTGTCATGCACGGCGCTCGCACTGACGTACCACCTGGTGCGTCAGCCAACACCGCATTGCCGTGCCGGCAATGTCATTCGAAACGGTCGTGGATTGTCGTCATCCCTGGGAGGGGACCATGAAAAAGCTGCATTCGAACACCCGCCACACCCCATTGGCTGCCGCACTTGCGGCTGCGCTGACCCTGCTTGCCGGCGGCGCAAGCGCGCAGGACACCGCCAACACCGCAGGCGTCACCGACCTGGACAAGGTCATGGTCAAGGGCGTGCGCGGCGCGCAGGCCGAGGCCATCGAAAACAAGCGCAGCGCCGCGCAGATCATCGATTCGATCTCGGCCGAAGACATCGGCAAGTTGCCCGACGTCACCATCACCGATTCGCTGCAGCGCGTGCCCGGCGTGCAGATCCGGCGCTCGGCCGGCGAGGGCTCGCAGCTCAATATCCGCGGCATGCCGCAGGTGCAGACCACCATGAACGGCGAGCTGTATCTGAGCGCCGGTGGTGGCGATCAGTTCGGCCAACCCAACATCGGCCGCGCGCAGCCGGATTTCGTCGACATTCCGCCGACGTTGTTCAGTGGTGTGGATGTCATCAAGTCGCCCACCGCCGCCGATCTGGATGGCGGCATCAGCGGCACGGTGTCGCTGAAGACGCGGCGCCCGTTCGATCTACCCGAAGGCTGGACCTTCAGCGGCCAGGCCGAGGGCTCCTACGGCGACCGCGTGCAGGAACTCAACGAGTTGTATTCGGGGCTGGCCAGCTTCCGCACCGAGCGTTGGGGCGCCCTGCTGGCGGTGTCGTATTCGGACGCCACGTTGGAGAACAAGCACCCCAGCGTGTATTCCAACGGCGCGCAGAAATCCACCGAACAGAACGTCGGCTTTGACTTCAACGGCGACGGGCGCATCGGCAGCAATACCGATCCGTCCAACCTGCCGCGCGACTACTTCTACAACTGGGTGGCAACGGAACTGGACAACCGCAGCACCGACCGCCAGCGTACCGGCGTCAATGGCTCGTTTCAGTTCAACATCAACGACTCCTGGACGTTGCTGGCCGATGCGGCCTATACCAAGCTCGAAGATCACGACACCTCGGTGGCCGCGCAGCTGCACACCGGGTGGGCAACCAATCAATTGCAGCCCGGCTCGGTAGTCGATCCCAACGGTGTGCTGGAATACGGCCAGTTCCGCTACAACCGCTTCCAGGCACACTCGATGGCAGGGGTGGCCGATTCGGATTCGCTCAACACCAATCTGGAAGTGCGCTTCGACGACGGCGGCCCGTTCCGTGCATCGTTCCGTTGGGTGCACGGCGATGCGCAGCGCACCTACGACGAAGCGCGTGCCGATGCGGTGGTGACGCGTGGCGACCAGATCACGCGTGCTGGCGGCGTCACCCAATGGGCGAATGCCAATGGCCTGCCCACCGTGGACGCCTCGGTGGATTTCCGTGGCACCTACCCGGCGGTCAATCTCGGCACCGATGTGTCCAACCCGGACAACTGGCAGCTGATGTCCACCTGGGCACAGGGCAACAAGATCGAAGCGACGATGGACGCCTTCCGCGCCGACGGCACCTTCGAGTTCGATGAAGGCGTGGTGCGCGGCTTCCAGTTCGGCATCCGCTATGGCGAGCGCGAGGTCAAGCTGGACACCTATCGCTACCTGTCGCCGGTGTCCACCACCTGCGCCGATCCGAACCGCTCGCTGTATTACTTCAAGGATCCGTTGATCGTGGACACCTGCAGTGGTGTTTCGGAAGCGCGCCTGCTGCCGTTCAATTCGATTCCCGGCTACTGGGCGTACTTCAACGATTTCGATCCGCTCAAGGTCACCGGCCTGGGCAGCCAGGGCTTGCCGGCAATCAACCCGCAGGTCATGAAGGAACCGGTGGCATATCTCAACAGCCTGTATCCGGGCAACGTGGCCTATCAGCAGGCTGCCGATTCGTACAAGGTCACCGAAAAGAGCACTGCGGCATATTTTCTTGCGAACCTGGAAGGTGGCACCGGCACTGCAGTGCCGTGGACGGCCAATATCGGTGCGCGCATCGTGCAGACCAAACTGGCGATCGACCAGTACCTGAGCAGCGGCAATGTGTTTATCGGCAATGTGGAATGGAATGGCGTCAGTCCGGCGATCGGGACCAACCGCTTGAACCGTCAATACACCGACGTGTTGCCCACCGCCAACCTGTCGCTGGACATCACCGACGCGCAGAAATTGCGTTTTGCGTACAACAAGGCTGTCGCACGGCAGGACCTGCCCGATCTCGGACGCGGCCTGGTGAGCTTCTACGCCGTCAACGGCACGCCGCCGCGCAACCCGGCGCTGCCCTCCGATGCGGTGCTGTTCCTCAACGGCCGCTCGGGCAACCCGGATCTGGATCCGTACCGCGCCACCAACTACAACGCCTCGTGGGAATGGTATTTCTCCGATGCGTCGTTGATCAGCGTGGGCGCCTTCCTGATCGATGTGAAGTCGTTCCCGACCACGGTGACCAACATCGAACCGCAGCCCGACGCCGATGGCGTGATCCGCCTGGGCGGCCCGGTGGAGCGCATCGTCAACGGCGGCGGCGGCAAGATCAAGGGTTTCGAAATCGGATACCAACAGGCGTTCGACTTCCTGCCGGGCTGGTTGAGCGGGTTCGGCACCAACATCAACTACACCTTCTCCGACGCCGACACCGACAACACCGATATCGAAGGCAACACGTTGCCCATCGGCGACAACTCCAAGCATCAGGCCAACGCGGTGCTGTGGTATCAAAAGGAAAAGCTGCAGGCGCGCGTGGCCTACAACTGGCGCAGCAAGCGCTTCAGTCAGGTCAACAGCGGTGCATGGGGCGATGAGCTGGCGATCTGGAACGATGACGTCGGCTACCTGGACGCGTCCTTCAGTTACGACGTCAACGACCATCTGACGCTCTACGCGCAAGCCACCAACCTCACCGGCGAAAGTGAGCGGCGTTACGCACAGTGGACCAACCACTACTACGACCAGAACATCTTCGAGCGCCGTTACTACGCGGGCCTGCGTCTGCGGTTTTGATGTGATGGCCTGATGCGATGCACTGATGTGCGACACGGCGCACCCTCGCGCCGTGTCGCACGCGCGGTTGCGTTCGTCCTCTCCAAGCGGTCATTGCGCGTTCTTCCCGTCGCCGTTTGATGCGGCGTTGCAATACGTTCGACGGTCACGTCGAACACCCTCCCATTCGGCCGCATCGTCGGGAAGCGATGTGGCCGTTTTTTTGTGCGTGATGGCACATGGGTTTGCGCAGTAATGCCTGCAGTTGAAATGCTGCTGCAGTCAGTCTCTGGATCTGTGTCCAACCGCAATGTTTGACGATTGTGTAGCGCAAACAGGCGGCGTAGTCTCCGCATGGCGAGCCCGACATCCCAGCTCGCACATTCGCTCCCTGGAGATACTCCGCACACTCATGGAGGCAGTCGTTGCGACATCATTCGCAACGCTAGGTTCGCCTCCAACGATTCTGAGGTCTTAGGTGTTTCGCTTTGGTCGCTGCGCAGGCCTGTTGGTTTGCGTGTTTGCCTGCGTCTCACCCACGTACTGCCGTGCCTGTCCTCTTCGGCTTGCTGCCGATGGAGTGGCGTCGTTCGGCAACAGATATTTCCAACGGGTGCCCTGGAAAATTAAAGAGGCCAATAAGAGCGGCCAATCATAAAGGCTGCGTTTTATCTGTAGCGCATCAATCTCCTCCGAAAAAATAGGAAAAAATCATGAAATCCAGTACTGGCATCCGTCGGAATCTCAAGCGCACACTGACCGTGGCGCTATTGGCCGCCAATCCGTTCGTCATCGCGAATGTTTGCGCGCAAGTCCATGTCGATAATCCTTTCGTCGGTGCAGCCGGTTATGTCAATCCGGATTATGCAAAAAAGGTCGATGCATCGATTGCGAAAGTGAAGAGCGTACCGTTGAAAGGCAAGATGGGCGTGGTGAAGACGGTGCCTACAGCGGTCTGGCTTGACCGCATTGCAGCGATTGCCGGTGGTTCGCAGAATGCAGGGCGGCTGAGCCTGAGAGGGCATCTGGATGCCGCACTGGCGCAGAAGAAGGCCAATACGCCGATCACCGCCAGCTTTGTCATTTACGATCTGCCGGGGCGCGATTGCCATGCGCTGGCGTCCAATGGTGAGTTGCCGTTGACCCCCGCTGCCCTGGAGCGCTACAAGAAAGAATATATCGACGTCATCGCAGCCATCTTTGCGGACCCGAAATACAAGGACATCCGCATCGTCAACGTGATCGAGCCGGATAGCCTGCCGAACCTTGTCACCAATTTGAATGACATGCGCTGCGCGCTGGCCAATTCCACTGGCATTTACGAAGAAGGCATCAAGTACGCCCTCAATAAATTGCATGCCGTTCCCAATACCTACAATTATCTGGATATCGGGCATTCCGGCTGGTTGGGCTGGGACAGCAACCGCGGCCCCTCCATCGCGCTGTATACGCGTGTGGTGCAGGCAACCAATGCCGGCCTGGCCAGCGTGGACGGCTTCGTCACCAACACCGCCAATACCACGCCACTGAATGAGCCGAACCTGCCCAACCCGGAGTTGAGCATCAATGGCCAGCCGATCAAATCGGCGAAGTACTACGAATGGAATCCGTATTTCGACGAAGCCGATTTCACCCAGGCCCTGTACAGCGGCTTCGTCAATGCGGGCTGGCCGAGCAGCATCGGGTTCATTGTCGATACGGGCCGCAACGGTTGGGGTGGACCCAATCGCCCGGCCGGAGCGTCGGGCAACGACATCACCAGTTACGTCAATTCCGGCCGCATCGATCGCCGCCTGCATCGCGGCAACTGGTGCAATCAGAGTGGGGCGGGCATCGGTGCCTTGCCGGTTGCCGCGCCTGGTCCGCATCTGGACGCCTATGCCTGGGTCAAGCCGCCGGGCGAATCCGATGGCTCCAGCACCCTCATTGCCAACAATGAAGGCAAGGGCTTCGACCGCATGTGCGACCCCACCTATACAACCGCCGATGGCGTGTTGACCGGTGCACTGGCCGGCGCACCGATCTCCGGTGCGTGGTTTCATAACCAGTTCGTCGAGCTGGTGAACAACGCGTACCCGGTCATCGCAACAGCCAGCACTGCGGCGGGGGCCACTTCCGCGCCGGTCACCACGCTGAGTGCAACGCGTGGTCTCACCGCCACGGTTGGCGACAGCCGGGTCAAGCTGAGCTGGTCACCAGTGCCGGGAGCAACCAACTACACGGTGCAGCGCCGTGCCGGCGGCGCCGGTGCATTCACCACGGTGGGGACCAATGTCGCAGCAGCGTCATATGTTGATTGGTCCGTCACCAATGGCGCGAACTATGACTACGTAGTGACGGCAAACAGTATGGCCGGGAGCAGTGCGCCATCGGTTGTGGTGCGTGCCAAGCCCGTCAAGTGATGCGCTCGGATGGACACAGGCGACGCCGGTGTCCATCCATCGTGAACGTCACGCGTGGCTGCGACGACAGCGATGTCGTGGCGATCTGATGTTGTGTTGAAAAGCCTATGGCGGCCAACTGGCCGCCATGGCCGTTTGTACGGAGTGCGAAGTCATGTGCGTCAAAGCGCGCATCGCAACAATACGGTTGCCGTGGGGTGGCGAATCTGTGCGCGCACGCAATGTTCCTGGTTGCGCGCTGGGATTAGTTTGGTGTGGCGAGCGCGACCATGGCCGCTCGCGTTGTGCGTCGCCGATTGTGCAAATGCCCATCAGGGCGAACCAAACCACTCCCCAAACAGGATGTCGCTCATGAAGATGCTGTTCTCACTGAAGAATCTGTTGGCTTCCAAGAAAAGCCTGAAGTCCTACGCCTGGTACATCTGGTACTGAGCACGACCGCAAGCGCGGCCGAAACCGCATTGTGTGTCGTGTGATGTTGGTCATGCCCGCCCGCGCGAGGCAAGCGTTTTGCCGGACGCGGGCGTCAACGAGCGCAGAGCGATCCCGATGTCTCCATCCACTAGCGCCGACTTAGGCCGGGCGACTGTCTTCGCGCCGCGTTTGCTGGCGCTGCTGCAAGAGCATACGGGCAAGGACGTCTTTCGGCTGGATGTCGATACCGTTGGCGTCGCTGGCCCTTTGGTCACGCATCGTCTGCTCGCTGCACGGCCTGCCACCGAGGCCGAGCGGCCGACCTTCAAGCCGCTGCAGGGGCGCTCGATTGCTCGTACGCAGGCATCCAAGCTGATGCAGGCCATCGGACGCGATGTGCGCGAGGCACTGAAGCGGCCCATTCCGGCAGACGTGGATCTGTCCGGGCCATGGCCGCACGTGGGGCACGTGTATTTGCGCGATCTGCTGCTGGGTGGCGACCCGCTGCGTTTACGCATGTTGATGGACCGCACCCTCGAGCTGACGCCCAAGCTGACCTGGGTACTCATCGCCGCCGGTGCAACGAGACCGCTCACGTTGCAAGCCAACGCATCGGCACTGGCGACCCTGACTGCCGCCGCAGATGGCTACGATGCGCGTCGCTTTGCCATGGGCTTGTATCGACGCACTGCAGCGCCGGTGTGCTTTACCATTTCCACCCTGGTCGCCAATGCCCTTTGGCTTGGCGCGCCGTTCGACCCGGACATTTCCAGCCGCAGTATCGTCTACGAGTCGCTGCGTCTGTTGCCGCCGTCCTGGAATATTCTGCGTAACGCATCGCCGGAATATCCGCTGCTCGATACCCGCATCGGCGCGCAAGACGATGTGTTGGTGCTGCCGCTGCTGAGCCATCGCGACCCCGCGTTGTGGGAGGCGCCGGATGCATTTCGCCCAGAGCGCTGGAACCAGCTGGATCCGGATGATCAGCCTGGCTATTTCCCGTTCGGTCACGCGTCGGAGCGCTGTTGGGGCAGGCACATGGTGATGCCCCTGGCGGAGCAGTTGCTGGACATCCTGCGCAATCAGGGATTGACCGTCAGTCCGCGGCAGCGCCAGGCACACGTGCCGTTGGCGGGATTGCTCGGTGTATCTCAGGTCGATATGGTGCGTGGCTAGTGCATGCAGCTTGCTGATCTGCGTGTATGCAACGGCGAGCGCATTGCATCGGCGTGGTGAGATGAGCGAAGAAAGTTGCATCAAGATCGCAGACGCACACTGCCGCCGCAGCCAGCCTCTACCCAATCGCCGCACGCTCACGCGTCGATGCATTACTCCTCGGGCGGTGCAGCCGTGGAGCCGCGCTTGACCACGGTGTACTTCATCACCTGATGCACGCCGTGTGCTGCGTCGCCCTTGCGCCGTTGGCGAATGGCGTCTGCAAGCAACGATACCGCCGCCCGGCCCATCGCGGTGACCGGTTGATGCACCGTGGTGAGTTCCGGCCAGATGGTGGTGGCCACCGGCGTATCGTCGAAGCCAGCGATCGAGACATCTTCGGGCACGCGCAAACCCAATCCGTGCGCCACCGCCACCGCTGCGGCAGCCATGTCGTCGTTGCTGCAGAAAATGGCGGTCGGTGGTTGCGATTGGGCCAACAGGCTGCGCGCGGCGAGCAGGCCGGAGCGATAGGTGAACAATCCCTCGGCGATCAAGGCATCTGCCACGGGCAGGCCAGCGGCCTGCAGGCTGTCCAGATAGCCGTTGGCGCGCAGGGCACTTGGGGTGTGTTTGGGGTCGCCCTTGATCAGTGCGATACGGCGATGCCCGAGTTCGATCAGATGCGCGACGATGGCGCGTGCGGCCTGGTAGTCGTCGATGCGCACCGAGCTGATTTGCGCCATCGGCGCGCCACTGGCCACCGCCACCACCGGAATGCCGCGTGCGTCGAGTTCGGCAATGGTCTGGCGCGAATCGCATAACGGCGGTGGCAGGATCACGCCATCCACGCCGGCCGCAAGCAAGCGCTCGGTCGCCGCACGCTGGCTGCGGATGGCGCCGCATTTCTCCACCAGAACCTGGCTGCCATTGAGGCTGCTCTGCTCAAGCAGCCCGAGCATGAACTGATTGAGATAGGCCGCACTGGGGTTGCTGTACAGCACACCGATGCGCAACAAGCCGCTGGTGCGCAGCGAGCGCCCGGCCAGATTCGGCCGGTAGCCCAATGCCTGCACCGAGGCTTCCACGCGCACGCGCATGTCTTCGCCTACGTGCGGGTGCCGATTGATGACGCGCGAGGCCGTCATCGGCGACACCCCGGCATGTTTGGCGACGTCCAGCAACGTCGCCGCGTTGTTCGCACTGCGTTGCCGCTTGACCGCCATCGTGTGTGCTCGTCCTGGAGTGGAAACGCCAACGCAGTGCTGCGTTCCCAGATTACTCGCTAGGCGGTTGCACGCCCTTCGCACGGCTGCCGAAATCGCCATCGGCTTCTGCTGCGAGATACGCAAACACGGTGTAGGCGGCCACGTTCTGCGCCAGCGCCTTCGGGTCGATCTTGTCCAGCGTGTCGTCGGCGGTGTGGTGCAGGTCGAAGTAGTCGGTACCGTCCTGCGCCAGCCATGCCCAGGCGCCGCCCTTGGCGGAAATCGGCCCGACATCCGGACCTGGGCCACCCTTGCTCGGTTCGTAGGCGATACCTAGCGGCGCGAGCACCTCGGCAATCTGCTTGGTCGCTGCACGCGAGTCGTCCGGGGCCGCCGCGCCGGTATTGAACGCATAGATGCGCCCGGCGCCGAAATCGCTTTCTGCGCCGATCTGATGCAGCGCCATGTCCTTGGCATCCCTGCCGTGCGCGGCGGCATAGGCCTTGCCGCCGTACAGGCCTTGTTCTTCGTTGGCGAAGGCCACCACACGGATGCTGCGCTTGGGCGCTTGCTTCAGCTGGCCGATCAGATGACCGGCGGCCATGGTGATTGCCACGCCGGCGCCGTCGTCGATTGCGCCGGTGCCCAGGTCCCATGAATCCAGATGCCCGCCGATGACCACCACCTCCTTGGGCTTGCTGCGCCCGGTGATTTCGCCGATGACGTTGTATGAAGTGGCCGTGCCGTCCCAGCCGCAATCCAGCGCCAGCCGCAGGCGCGTGCCGCCCAGTGCAGCAAGGCGAGCCAGTTGGTTGGCATCGGGCACCGACAGCGCCGCCGCCGGCACCGGCGTCAGGCCCTCATCGAAACGGGTGATGCCGGTATGCGGCACGCGGTGCGAGTCGGTGCCGGCCGAGCGCATCACAAATCCAATTGCGCCCTTGCGAATCGCTTCCGATGGACCCTTGCTGCGGACTGCGCCGCCATTGCCATAATCCTTGCCGTCGAGCGCCTTGACCATCTGGTAATCGACGAACGCGATCTTGCCGGCCAGCGACCCCGCCGGCGCGGCCTGCAGCGCAGCGAGCGTCTCGAAGCGCACCACCTCGCCTTCGACGGTGCCGCCGGGGCTGCCGCCCAGCGCGGTGATGGTCAATGGCTGCGCGTGCGCGCCCACTACCGCTGCATGTTCGCTACGCCGTTCCCACTTGGGAAAGGTCACCGGCTCGGTCCACACCTTGTCGAAGCCCAGGGACTGAAACTTGGCCTTGGCCCAGGCCACTGCACGCGGATCTGCTTCGCCGCCGGCAATGCGCGGGCCCACTTCGGTGGTCAGCGATTGCACCACCGCAAAGCCGGTGTCATCGGCCAACGCCTGCTCGCGCAATTGCGCCGCGGTGCGCAATGCGCTGTCGGGAATGCTGGTCTGGGCGGCGAGCGCGGAGGAGCAGGCGAGTAGGGCAGAGATGGCAACAGCGAGGCGACGCATGCAGGGCGGCTCCAACGACAAGGGGGACCCCGAGCTTATCAGCGCGGCGTCCCCCGTCTGCGTGCGAAAGGTCATCCTTCTGCGCGAAGTTGCGCGGCGGGATGCATTCGTTGGTAGCGTCCGCTTACAGCGCGCCCGGCGGCTTGAGCGCGTCGTTCTTGAGCGAGTCGCGAATCTCGCGCAGCAACAGCACTTCTTCGCTCGGGCCCTTCGGGGCATCGGGCTTGCGGTGGGTCACGCGGTTGATCAACTTGACCACCAGGAAGATCGCAAAGGCGATGATCACGAACTGCACGACGGTATTGATGAAATCGCCATAGCCAATGGCAACTGCCGGGATTTCCTTGCCGGTGGCATCGACGCCTGCGGGCTTGAGCACCCACGCCAGACGCGAAAAATCCACATTGCCGATGGCCCAGCCGATCGGCGGCATGATGATCTTCTCCACCAATGCGGTGACGATCTTGCCGAACGCCCCACCGATGACCACACCGACCGCCAGGTCGATGACATTGCCGCGCATCGCGAATTGCTTGAATTCGCTGACCATTCCCATAAGGCACCCCAAAACTGCGGTCGCGGACCAACTGCCGCAGCCCGATCGTAGCCGGCCCGATGTCAGCCCGCGATGATGCCGTGGCGCTCGGCAACGTTTTCCAGGCGTGCACTGAACTGGTCGCCCGGCAACAACGGGCCGACACCGGCCGGCGTGCCCATGAAAATCAGATCGCCCGCGCGCAATGCATAGAGCTTGGACAGCTCATGCAGGATTTCCGGCACAGTCCAGATCATCTGATCCAGCAACGACTGCTGACGCACCTGCCCATTGACCTCCAGCGAGAGATTCAACGCCTCCAGCGCGCCGACTTCGCCGGCATGCACCAGCTCGCTGATCGGCGCGGAGTGATCGAAGCCTTTGGCGATGTCCCACGGCAGGCCCTTGGCC
Source organism: Xanthomonas nasturtii (assembly GCF_001660815.1). Taxonomy (GTDB): domain Bacteria; phylum Pseudomonadota; class Gammaproteobacteria; order Xanthomonadales; family Xanthomonadaceae; genus Xanthomonas; species Xanthomonas nasturtii. The sequence continues at coordinate 11,926 of NZ_LYMI01000004.1, read as the reverse complement.
TTGGCAGCGGCCTGCAGATCGCGGCGGGTCAGATCCAGGCCCACGCCGTAGCCGTAAATCAACGCGTCGGCCTGTTCCACCGGCAACGCGCCGGCCGGCGCATCGCTGCCCAGCGCCACCACCAGCTCCACTTCGTGGTGCAGTTCCTTGGTGCCGGGCGGGTAGGGGATCTGGTCGCCGTGACCGACCACGATGGCGTCGGCAGGCTTCATGAAAAAGGTTGGCTGGCCACGCTCGGCCTTGGAGGCCGGTGCGGTGGCGCCCATCTCGCGCGCATGGTCGGCAAAGTTGCGCCCGACGCAGTAGATGCGGTGCACCGGAAAACTGCCGCCGCCGACCACTGGAATGCGCGGGACATCGGCAGCGGGAATCACATCGTGGGTCATGCGCGCATCCTCAAGAACGGGACGCGTGAGTCTAGCCGCTTGGCCGTGTCCGGCGGAACCTTCACTGTTGAAGCGAGCGCAGACCACAGCTCACGCAACAGGAAGGATGTGACACCCCTCAACGCACATCGGCATGTGCGAGCACATGCCGATGCAGGACAGGGGGTGCTTCACCCCCGGTGCGAGACGCAGCGGGTGTGCGGCACAAGCGAAAGACGCTCAGTGCGACAACGGCAACGCGGGCTTGCGCACCACGCGATACTCGGCTTCAACCACGCGCGCCTGCTGCGGCGTGCGGCGGTTCGATTTGCTCAACACCTTCCAGGCGATGCCGCCCAGGATCATGGCCGCGCCAACGAACACGCTGAAGAAGATCAGCACCGCCAGGATGACCAGGCCAGCCAGGCCGGCGGCAACGCGCACCAACGGGTGACGCGGTTTGCGCGGCGCAAACAGGTGGTGGAGGTTGCCGAATTGGAAGATGCGTGCAGGCATGGCGGTGGGCTGCCGGGCAGGAAACAAGCGCGCAGTATCGTTGCGGTTTCATGTCATTGAGTGAAAAGTTCGTTAAGCGGTGCTGCGTTTTGCAAGCGCGATCACATGGTGCGTGCGGGGCAAGGCCTCTGCGGCGCGGGGATGGCCGGTTGGCCGGGGGCGGCCATCTCTTCAGACGCTTGCAGCCGTCGCCCCCAGGTGGGCAGTGCTGCCCAGGCGCGCATGCCACAATTCAGGCCCATCGTTGTCCGGTCGCCTGCATGTCTTCGCCATCGCCCACCACGCTTGCCGCGTTGACGCAGATTCCCGATGCCGGATTTCTGGAGGTCGAAGCCGTGCTGGATGGCGGGATCGAATCGGTGGTGCTGTACCGCGACGGCGCGCAGGTCCGTGCCTGGTTGAACATCTGCCCGCATGCCGGTCGCCGGCTGGACTGGGCGCCGGGGCAATTTCTCAAGACCAAGGACGGGCAATTGGTCTGCGCCGCGCACGGGGCGGCATTCGAACTCGATGCCGGCGAATGCGTCAGCGGCCCGTGCCGTGGTCAATCGCTGTTTGCGGTACCGGTACGGGTCCAGGACGAGCAGGTGCTGCTGGGGTAAGCCCGACGCACACTGGCGATTTAGAGCGGCTGGCAATATCGCGCGGAATCAGCAGGTGCGTGGACGAGACGCAAAGCCGCGTGTGCGAGCGAACATGCCGCAGCTTGCACCGGCTGCCAATGCTGCGGCGAGCGCAGTCGTTTGCTAGCCGCTTTTAGCGCGCCGCCCACCAGAACATCAGGTTGATCATCGACACCATCACCACGGTGTAGATCAGCGACAGCGGTGCGCCCACGCGCCACAGCTCGCGCGGTTGATAGTTGGCAGGGCCGGCCACCATCGAGATCACCGGGTTGGAGGCGGTCATCAGATTGTTGGATGCCGACAACGCCACGATCAGCGCAAACGCCGTCGGGTTGCCGTTGGCGGCCAGCGCCAGATTCACCGCAATCGGCACCATCACGATGGTCGCACCCACGTGGCTGATCACCAGCGAGAATGCCGTGGTCAGCAACGCCAGGCTGATTTCCAGCGCCCACACCGGGATGCCTTCGGGCAGGCGGTCGATGGTGTGGCCGGCCACCCAGGCCGCAGTGCCGCTGCTGTCCATCGCCCAGCCGAGCGGGATCAGCCCGGCCATCATGAAGATGGTCTTCCAGTTGATCGAGGCGTAAGCCTCGTCCATGCGCAGCACGCCGCTGACCAGCATGCAGGCCACGCCGGTCATCAGCGTCAGTGCCACCGGCAGGCGCGAGGTCAGCGCGATCAAGATGGTGAAGGCGAAGATCGCCATCGCGATCTTGAACTTGTGCGGGCGCTGCTCGCCTTTCGGGAAGTCGGTGACCGGCACGAAATCGCGGCTTTCCGCAGCCTGCGCCAGGTCCTGCCAGATGCTGTGGAAGACCAGCATGTCGCCGGCGCGCAGCGGCACGTTGCGCACGTCCTCGCGGATCACCTGTTTGTCGCGGTTGATCGCCAGCAGGCTGATGCCGGCCTGCTTGCGCAGCCGCAGCTCGCCGGCGCTCTTGCCGATCAACCGCGAGTTGGGCGGGATCACCGCTTCGGAAATGCCTGCAAGGCTGGGGTTGAACAGGTCGCCCAGGTTACGTAGTCGCGAGGACATGCGCAGGAAGTGGTTCTGCGCAAAGTCTGTCACGTCTTGGCGCTTGCCCATCGCACCCAGCACACTGCCGACCCAGATGCGCATGTCCGCCGGCGGTGCCAGGCGGGTGTCGTTGCCGGTCTTCAAGGCCAGCAGCAGCGGGGCGTCATGGATGGCTTCGGCCTCGCCCAGGGTCATGCCGACCAAGGGGCTTTCGGCGCTGACGATGAGTTCGAACACGTCGCCGTCGATGCCGTAGGTCTTGGCGAAATAGCTTTCGGTGCGCGAGGGCGTGACGCCTTCGTTGATCAGGCGTTCTTCTTCGATCAGCTTGCGGTCGCCGTAGAAGCGGAAGTACAGCAACGCGGCGATCAGCAGCGCCACACCGATCGGCAGCGGCGCGAACATCGTCAACGGTTCGATGCTGGCCATGCCCGAGGGGAGGTTGTTGTTGGCCGACACCAGCAGGTCGTTGAGCAGGATCAGCGGCGAGTTGCCCACCATGGTGAGCGCGCCGCCCATCACGATGGCCGCGGCGATCGGCAACAACATGCGCTGCAAGGTAAGCCCGGTACGCGCAGCCAGCCGCGAGGCGACCGGCAGATACAGCGCCATTACCGACGGGTTCTGCATGAAGGACGAATTCAAGCCGGAGATGGCCAGCGTCATCATCATCAGACGCTGCTCGCTGCCGTGCGAACGCCGCAGCAGCCAGGTGGCCAACCGGTTCAATGCACCGGTGCGCTCCAGCCCCGCGCCGAGAATGGTGGTGGCGATGATGCTCATCACCGCATTACCGGAGAAACCACCGAACAGTTCTTCCGGCGCCACCAATCCGGTGACACCGAGCACCACCAGCACGATCAACGCCACCACGTCGGCGCGAATGCGCTCGAACAGGAACATCGCCATCGTGAAACCGACCAGCCCGAGGACGAGCTTCATATCGTTGGTCAGCGTCAGCGCGGTGTCCATTGGGGGCCGGGATTCGTGATTCGGGAGTGGGGTTCGTTGAGCTGCTGCGGCGTCGGGTGTGCGGGAAGGCGCTGTTACGAATCCCTAATCCCGATTCCCGAATCCCGGTCATAAACCAGATCCCACACGCCATGCCCAAGCTTCTGGCCGCGGGTTTCAAAGTGGGTCTGCGGGCGCCAGGCGGGGCGTTCGACGTGGCCGCGCGGGCCGGCGCGGTTGACCAGGCCCGGTGTGGCGTCGAGCACGTCCCACATCTGTTCGGCGTAATCGGCCCAGTCGGTGGCGGCATGCAGGCGGCCGCCGTCGCGCAGCTTGCGCACCAGCAACTGGGCGAAGGCGGGCTGGATCAGGCGACGCTTGTTATGGCGCTTCTTGTGCCACGGGTCGGGGAAATAGATGCGCACCTCGTCCAGCGCGCCATCGGCGATCTCGTGTTCGAGCACTTCCACCGCATCGTGGTGATACAGGCGCACATGCGTGCTGCCATCGTCGTCCAGCGCGTTGAGCAGGCGGCCCACCCCGGGTGCGTGCACCTCGATGCCGATGTAATCGCGGCTGGGGTCCTGCTGCGCGGCAAAGCGCAACGCCGCGCCATTGCCGAAGCCGATCTCCAGCACCTTGTGCGCGTCGCGTCCGAATGCGGCATCCAGATCGCGCGGCGTGCCGGTGTAGTCCAGCCCGAAACGCGGCCAAAGCTCGTCGAAGGCGCGCTGTTGCGCGGGGGTGAAACGGCCCTGGCGCAACACGAAGCTGCGCACCTGGCGGCGGCCTTCTTCGATGGTGAAGGGCTTGGGCGGCATCTTGGCGCCGTCACTGGTGAAAGGATCAGTCATGAATTAGGTCATCGGCAAAACGAGAGCCCCTCTCCCACCGGGAGAGGGGTTGGGGTGAGGGTACGGCGTGAGGAGGCACTCGCAGCAACGCGCGATCTAGCAACGGCAACATCCGGCACGCCACACGGCCAATCATTGCGCATCGACCGCACTGTCAACGCAGCATCTCCCCTCATCCAATCACGCCATCCACCGGACTCGACGCCGACGCATACCGCTTGCGTGGAATCCGCCCGGCCAGAAACGCCTCACGCCCGGCCTCGATCGCCTTGCGCATCGCGCTGGCCATCAGGATCGGATCGCGCGCGCCGGCAATGGCGGTGTTCATCAGTACGCCGTCGCAGCCCAGCTCCATCGCGATCGCCGCATCCGAGGCGGTGCCCACGCCGGCGTCGACAATGATCGGCACCTTGGCGTTTTCGATGATTTCCAGCAGGTTGTATTTATTCTGGATGCCCAGGCCCGAGCCGATCGGCGCCGCCAGCGGCATCACCGCCACGCAGCCGATCTCTTCCAGGCGCTTGGCCAGGATCGGATCGTCGGAGGTATAGACCATCACCTCGAAGCCGTCGGCCACCAGCTGCTCGGCGGCCTTGAGCGTCTGCACCACATCCGGGTACAGCGTGCGCTCGTCGCCCAGCACTTCCAGCTTGGTGAGGTTGTGGCCGTCCAGCAGCTCGCGCGCAAGCCGGCAGGTGCGCACCGCATCGTCGGCGGTATAGCAGCCGGCGGTGTTGGGCAGCAGGGTGTAGCGCTCCGGCGGCAGCACGTCGAGCAGGCTGGGCGCATTGGGGTCCTGGCCGATATTCACCCGGCGAATGGCAACCGTCACGATCTCGGCCGCCGCAGCCTCGGTGGCCAGGCGGGTTTCGTCCAGATCCTTGAACTTGCCGGTGCCGGTCAACAGGCGCGAACGGTAGCGTTTGCCGGCGATGACCAGCGCATCAGAGGGGGCGGGATTCGTCATGCGGCAATTATCACCGATCGGGCGCGGATGCGCCGGCCTGCGCGGCAATCAACCACCGCCCAGCGCATGCACGATTTCCACCACATCGCCCTCGCGCAACGCGTGTTCGGCATGCCGCCCGCGCGAGACGATTTGGCCGTTGACCTCCACCGCCACACGTCGCTGTGCCAGCCCTTCCTGTTCAAGCAGGGTCGCTAGCGGCAGGTTGTCGGGAAGCGTGCGCGGGGTGCCGTTGAGTTGAATGTTCATGGCATCATTGTTGCATCGCGTGCCGCCCCGGCGCGCGTTTTTGCGTTATGCGGCAATGCAGCGTGAGCGCGGGCGGCAAGGGTGAAACCATTGCCATTCGCCGGCGTACGTATTGCAAGGCCGGTCCGGTCCCATCCACTTCAAGCAGGCACTCCCATGGCTTCAACACTTCGCCCGATCCGCTCCCTGATGGCGGTCGCCATTGCTCTTGCGGCCACCCCGGCCATGGCCGAGTCGGCCTTCGACCGGACTGTATTTTTCGGTGACAGCCTCACCGATAGTGGCTATTACAACCCGCTGCTGCCGGCCGCTTCGCGCGCAGTCACCGGCAAGTTCACCACCAACCCCGGCTGGGTGTGGGCCGAATATGTCGGCGACCACTTCGGCACCAACGCCGCGCCCAACGGCAATGGCCAGGTCGGCGACAACTACGCCGCCGGCGGCGCGCGCATCCAGGCCAGCTCGGTCAGCGCACTTGGCGCCGCACCGTCGGTGACCAGCCAGATCAACACCTACCTCACCGCCAACGGCGGCCGCGCCGACCCGAACGCGCTCTACACCGTGTGGGGCGGCGCCAACGACCTGCTCGCCGCAGCCACCGTGCCGGCACAGGCGCAGGCCATCATCGGCAGCGCGGTCACCGCACAGGTGGGCGCCGTGGCGACCCTGCAGAACGCCGGCGCGCGTTACGTCATGGTGCCGACCATTCCGGACGTGGGCATCACCCCGCGCTTCCGTGCCGGCGGAGCCGCTGCGATGGCGCAGGGCACCGCCGCGGCAACCGCCTACAACACCGCACTGTTCAACGGCCTGCGTTCGGCCGGCCTGCGCGTGATTCCGGTCGATACCTTCCACATCCTGCAGGAAGTGGTCGCCGATCCGGGCACCTACGGCTTCAGCAACGTCACCAGCACCGCCTGCAACCCGGCGGTGCCGCTGCCGGCGTGCAACCCCACCAGCCTGGTCGCGGCCAACGCGCAGAACAGCTATGTGTTCGCCGACGGCATCCACCCGACCACCGCCACCCACCAGATCCTGGGCCAGTACGCCATCTCGCTGCTGGAAGCGCCGCGTCTGCAGCAGGCGCTGACGCATTCCGCGCAGGCGATCGGCCGCGCACGTGCCGACCAGGTGGCCTGGCATCTGGACGGCAAGCCGGACGCCGACGGCCTGCGCTGGTGGGGCAGTGTGCGTGGCGACATGCAGCGCTACGACCATGCCGATCTGTACGACGGCATGGCGCCGGCCGGCCTGTTCGGTGTGGATTGGAGCGCGGGTGATGTCGTGTTCGGCGGCTTTGCCGGCTTCGGCAGCATGGACGCCGACTTCGGCAACCGTAACGGCAGCTTCAAGCAGGACGACACCACCCTGGGTGGCTTCTTCGGCTGGTACACCGGCCCGGTGTGGGTCAACGCCCAGGTCAGCTACAGCTGGCTGAGCTACGACGTCGACCGCGAAGTACAGCTTGGGCCAGCCACGCGCGTGCACAGCGGCTCGCCGGACGGCAGCAACCTCACCGCCGCGGTCAACGCCGGCTACTCGCTGGGCGAAGGTAACGTCAAGTACGGCCCGGTGGTCGGCCTGACCTGGCAGAAGCTCAAGCTCGACGGCTACACCGAAAGCAACGAAAGCTCTACCGCGCTGGGCTATGCCGACCAGGACATCGACTCGCTGGTCGGCCGTATCGGCTTCCAGGTGCGCCTCGACGGTGCGGCGGTCAAGCCGTACCTGCAGGCGACCTACGACCACGAGTTCAAGGACGGTAGCGAAGCCAGCGCCTGGCTGCAGTCGATGCCGGAAGTGGGCATGTACACCGTCCCGGGCCAGAACTTCGATCGCAACTACGCCACCGTGGTGCTGGGGGCACGCACCGGCCTGTGGGGCCTGCAGAGCAACGTTGGCCTGAGTACCACCACCGCGCAGCGCAGCGCCCGCGATGCAACGCTGTTCGTGAACTTCAGCGGCAATTTCTGACCCACGCCGAATCGCTGCAGGTAGCACGTACAAGACACGAGGGCCGGGCAACCGGCCCTCGTCACGTCTGCGCATTGCGCCCGATGCCTACACCCGCCTAAACTCTCCCAGCGCCGTGCGGGCGTAGCTCAATGGTAGAGCTGTAGCTTCCCAAGCTACTGACGTGGGTTCGATTCCCATCGCCCGCTCCAGTCTTGCGAATTTCAGCGCTAAGTCGTTGGCCGCGCTGGCTAATCCTCCCGGTTGAAGACCGCTCCGAACGACCTCCCGAGGTATCGTTTGAGATATCGCTTTGCCAAAGCCCCTCTTGCTGCATCGGCCGTCAGGCATCTAGTGCGCTTTTGGGCTCCCGCTAATTTGCAAGGGCAGAGAAGGGTGTCAACGGGTGCGACTTGCGCACCGCCAAGCGCCTGGCCGATGCCCTCGACATGCCACTGGCTGCCTTCTTCGCCGAGACCGATGAGTTGGCAGATGCCATCCAAGTGCTCGCCAAGCTCTCCGTCGAAGAGTAGTGAAAGGTCGTCGCCGAATTGCAGCTCTAAGCCCAGCGTAGCAATCAGCCGAGCCCATCGTGCATCGGGCCTCGCTGGTGTCTTGGATCCGTCAGACAATTTCTATACAGATGCCAATGTGCAACCGATCTGAACGGGCGGTGTGATCCTGTAATCTTGCGAGCGGACGGTCGTTTTCAAACAAGCCAGGGATCCGAGCATGGAAGGCATGGCGTTATGAGCGGAAAGATCAAGATCGGTGTCGCCATCGGGCTATTGCTGTTTGCCTTGGTCGGAGGACTTTTTCTCTCCGGCCAGTTGATCTTGATGCTGTTGAAGGTGGCTGAGCCACTCACCTTCACCACCTACTGGTCTTACGTCAAAGCGCTCGGCCTCCCGCAGTTCGCTCCCTACGCGACCAAGATCAAGCTGGCTGGTGTCTTCGGCTTCGGCGTGCCGCTTCTGGCCTGGATCGCACTGCTGATCCCGCTGTTCAAGCCGAAGGCCGCCGCTTTGCATGGCGATGCGCGCTTTGCTTCTGGCAGTGATCTGGCTAAGAAGGACATGCTCAAACCGTCGCCAACCGGCATCGTGGTCGGCAAGCACGGTGGCAAGCTGGTGCGCTTGCCCGGTCAGCAGTTTGTGATCCTGGCCGCGCCCACGCGTTCGGGCAAGGGCGTGGGCATCGTCATTCCCAATCTGCTCGACTACCAAGGCTCGGTGGTGGTCCTGGATATCAAGCAGGAAAACTTCGAACTGACCTCGGGTTGGCGCAAGAGCCAAGGCCAGGAGGTCTTCTTGTTCAACCCCTTTGCCGAAGACGGGCGCACGCACCGCTGGAATCCGCTGAGCTACATCTCGCCCGATCCCGCCTTTCGCGTGTCGGATCTGATGAGTGTCGCGGCGATGCTCTACCCGGATGGCTCTGACGCCCAGAAGTTCTGGGTGAGCCAAGCGCGCAACGCCTTCATGGCGTTTACGCTCTATCTGTTCGATAGCTTGGACGATCAGATAAAGCGTAAGCATCCAAAAGAAATGTGGATGTTCCCAACCCTTGGGATGCTCTATCGCGTGTCGTCTGGGGACGGGAGCGACTTGAAGGGCTATCTTAAAAAGCTTTCCCAGCGCGACTTTCTGGGGCGCGACGCCAAGATGGCTTTTGACAATTTGCTCTCGCAAGCCGAAGAGACGTTCGCGTCGATCATGGGCACGTTCAAGGAGCCGCTCAACCAGTTCATCAACCCAATCCTGGATGCGGCCACCAGCGACAACGACTTCCTGCTGACTGATGTGCGCAAGAAGAAGATGAGCATCTACATCGGCATCCAGCCGAACAAGCTGGCCGAAAGCCGCTTGCTGATCAACCTGCTTTTCAGTCAGCTCATCAACCTCAACACCAAAGAGCTGCCGCAGAACAACCCGACTCTCAAACACCAGTGCTTGCTGCTGATGGACGAATTCACGTCCATCGGCCGGGTCGACATCATTGCAAGCGCGGTGAGCTACATGGCCGGCTACAACATTCGTTTGCTGCCCATCATTCAGAGCATGGCGCAGCTGGACGCGACCTATGGCAAGGATGTCTCGCGCACGATCATCACCAACCATGCCTTGCAAATTGTCTATGCCCCGCGCGAGCAGCAAGACGCCAACGACTATTCGGACATGCTCGGCTACACCACGGTGCGCAAGAAGAACAAGTCACACACCAGTGGCAAGCAAAGCAGTGTGTCCTACTCCGAGACCGAGCAACGTCGCGCATTGATGCTGCCACAGGAGTTGAAGGCGATGGGCTTTGACAAGGAGGTCTTTCTCTATGAAGGCATCCCAAGCCCGGTGCTCTGCGAGAAGATCAAGTATTACGAAGACGCCTACTTCACCAAGCGCTTGTTGCCGAAGGTGAAGATTGAAGCCTTACAGATGGTCTCCGCATGAGTGACAGCACACCTTCCAATGTGCCTCAGAATCGATTGAAGGCTGGTGGCAGTCACAGTCAACAGCTTCTGCGTGACCTGGCATTAATCAATGCGCGCACTGTGCAGCAGTTAGGGCCATTGCAACCGGGGGCGTCCGTAGCAACGCCTAAGCGCAAGCCCAATCTTCCACGTCCAATGCAACGCCTCAATCAGGAGGCTTTTATGACTCAGACCAACGATTCTTCCCCTGATTCGGTCGGCAAAAGACCGCCAGTGCCACAAGGCTTGCGCGAAAGCTTCAAGGATTACCCCGATCACATCGCGCGGTTGGAAAGTGCGCTCCAAGAGTCGGTCGATAAGCCATCGCCAATCACTCCGCCATTTGAGTTTGCGATCTGGGCGATCGAGGACTGTCTTGATACCTTTATCGACGAATCACGTGAAAGGCTCAGGGTTGCAGAACAAACGGGCGACCCAGAAGCAATCGCACTGGCGAAGGCAACGCATCTACTCATGCTTCATAGCGCCGCTAAGGGCACATGGAAGGGGCAGAACTTGATGGATTATTTTGGCTTCCCAAGTTCGAATTATCCCAATGGTCAAAGCCAGCGCACCGATCAGGATGTTCAAATGACACAAGAAAATTCTCCTTCATCTGGCTCGATTGACGAATATCCTCCCGTTCCTGAAGGGTTGCAGAAAATTTTTCAGGAATATCCTGAATATATAGATAGATTGAAATCGGCCCTCAGAGAGTCGGTGGATAGTCCGTCATTGGTCACTCCTCCCCTTGAACTTGCAATATGGAACCTAGAAGATTGCTTGGATTCCATCTTGGGTGAGGTCAATAGGGAGCTTAGGGAGGCTGAGGAGGACGGTGACCCCGTAAAATTGGAGGCGGCCGAGAAAAAGCGTAGGCAGCTTGGGCCTGCGGGGTTCAGTCACAACTGGAAAGGTAGCAACATGTTTGCCTACTTTGAAGCACGCGGAAATCGGCAGTCATGACCGGAATTCAAGACCCGCTTGATCTGGGACAGCACGAAGATATTTTCAGGAAGCAAATTCTAGCTGACCTGAATTTTGAGGGACTCTCAAGTTATGAAAGTCCTAGGGCAATCATTCTGGCGGGCCAGCCTGGAGCTGGTAAAGGCAGTTTAGCGCGAGCGGCAAGCAGCGATTTGCATGGTGATTCCATAAAGATCGATCCTGACGAGCTTCGCAGATATCATCCAAGGATAGATGAGTTTCGGCATGAAAATCCGTTCTATTGGTCAAGTCGGACTCATTCCGACGCAAGTCAATGGGCCGATGAACTGTTAGCGGAAGCTACCTCTTCAAAGAAAAATATAATTTTCGATACAACCTTGGCAAATGGGGAATGGGCATCGAAGACGCTCATTAAAGGTCTTCAAGACAATGGTTATGAAGTTGAGGTCCGCGCCGTTGCGTCACCTAAGCTAGAAAGCGAGCATGGTGTCGACAGCCGATTTACAGCGAATATCGACAGGGATGGCTATGGTCGTTATGTGCCTGAGGGCGCGCGTGATGCAATCTATAGCAGAATTCCGAGTAGTTTAGATACGATCCATGCAGTCAACAAGGTGCCGATCCGCATCTTCAATCGTGAGGGCATCGAGCTTTACGACAGCCGCACCGATGCACGCATGCCTGGTCAAGCGATGGAAGAAGCGCGCAACGCGCGGCTTAAAGATCCCGTTTTCACCGAGCATCTTCGGGAAGCCTGGCAAAAGCAAGTCGATTGGCACCGTGACTTGCCGGACCATGTCCAAGAGATCCCGAAATTTGATCCTGATGTCCAAGCAAAACTGCTTGAGGAGCATGCCAAGCTCCGGGTGAGCGATGTGGTTGCTAGTGCACTGAATCCGAGGAATCGGATGTGATGCGTCGAGTTGGATCAGCGAAGGTCCATTTCAGCGGTTTTGGGTTTTTGTTGTACTGGCGGATGTAGCGCATGAGCTTCTTATCGAGGTCTTTG
>NZ_LYMI01000003.1 GCF_001660815.1 Xanthomonas nasturtii | reverse complement strand
ACGTACAACACTGCGCACCACACCTCATATAAATCCACACGGCGTGGCTTGGTGCGCTTGCGCGCTTGTTCCAGGATCGGCAGCACGTGTGCGAACTGCTCCCGGCTCATGTCACTCGGATAGGTCTCTTGGCGCATCCGCATAGTCTGCACTGATCTGCGAAGATCGTGAACAGGTTCTTAGAGTGAGTCGACTCGAACCAGGCACTCGAAGCGGCCGACCAAAAACGGTTGCGCCCACCGCAGGCGGCGCAGCTGGTACGCGTGAGTACATGTGCCGTTTACGCGCGCCAATTCCTGCGCGTGGTCTCCGCCCGCTCGACGAATGCACGTGACGTATCGTTGGTCGCTCCCGGCGCGGCGCTCAGCGCGGCTCGGCCACGATCAGCCAGTTATTGAATGGCGTATTGCCATACAGGGGCGCAAACGTCGCGCGCAGACCAGCCGCATCAAGCTGCGCTTGCAGGCTGTCGCGGGTGGGGTAACTACGTGGCATGCGTTGCATCCAGCCACTCAGGTGCGCCAACACGTCGGTCACGCGGCTAGTGCGGCCGCGGCTGCTGGCATCGCCCAATGCGCTGCGGATCACCAACTTCGCGCCGGGCGTGAGCATCTGCGCCACGCTGCGCAGCAGGCTGGCCTGCATGTCCGATTGCAGATACTGCAGCACATCCAGGATGGTGACGCTGCCCTGATGCTGCGGCCACGCCACACTCAGGTCGACCACCTCGAACCTGGTATTGCCCAGCGTCGAGCGCTGCGCGATGTGTTGCGCGCGGCGGATCTTGGAGGCATCCACATCCACGCCGTGATACGCCAGCGCCTGACCATCGGCACGCAGCGCATGGGCCAGCAAGCCCAGCCCGCAGCCCAGATCCAGCACCGGCGCAGTGGTAGTGCGTAGCTCGGCCAGCACGCCCGGATACAGCGGGTCGGTACGCAGCTTGGCCTGCGTGTAGTAATAGTCGTAGCGGTTGCCCAGCGGGTGCGGTGGCAAAAACGCGCGCGCAATCGTCAGCGCCTGCGCGCGGCTCATCGGTTGGGTGGCGGTGCTGTGCAATGTCGTTCCTTGGCAATCAGGCGTGCTGCGCGGCTAGCTTAGGGCCTGTTGGCCTGATCGGGGTAGGGCCGAGTACCGTTTTGAGCGGCGTGGCCGTGTTTGAAGGCACGCTCTTCTCGAAATCGCACGCGGCGGGGCGGTGCTGCGGCGCGCTTACTGACGAAGACGCGAGTGCAACCGCATCTACGCGCCAGCGAAGCAACTGACATCACGCGCGATATCTTGCGCTACAAACGCAGGTTCAGCGATTTGTACGCGAAGGCACACCGCAGATGCCCGCCAAATGAGCGTTGGGATTTAGACAGTCGAGTCCAAGGATCCCACCGCGCCCAGCGCATCGCGCGCCGCAGGCAGCGCCAGCGCGGTCCAGCGCGCATACATCGCGCCGGAGGGATGCAGGCCGTCGTCGACCAGCATGTCTCCCGCATCGCCGCCATCGCGGCTGGTGGCGGTGATATCGACAAAGCGCACCGCGCGTTCGCGGCAGCGGTCGGCAGCGACTGCGTTGAAGGCATCGATCTGCGCACCGATCAACGGCGCATCGCCGCCTTGCGCGTGTGCAAACGGGGTCAGCCCCCAGTCGGGAATCGACAGCACGAACACGCGTGCGGAGTGCGCGCCTGCAAACGCGATCGCGCGTTGCAACAACGCATCGAACTGGGTGCGGTACTCGTCCAGCGAGCGCCCGCGATATTGATTGTTGACGCCGATCAACAGGCTCACCAGCTCGAATGGGCCTTGCGGTGCGGCAGCATCGATGCCGGCCTGCAGTTCGTCGGTGGTCCAGCCGGTGGTGGCGACGATTTGCGGCGGCGCCACGTTCCAGCCGTAAGCGCGTAACCCCTCGACCACTTGCACCGGCCAACGTTGCGCAGGCGCGACGCCTTCGCCGATGGTGTAGGAATCGCCCAGCGCCAGATAGCGCAGCGGCGTGCCGGGTGCCGCCATCACGCCACGCTGCGCGGCTTGAGCGGCACCACTTTGGTCACCGCTTCGGCGCGGCGCGCCAGGGCGCGGTCGATGCGCGCAAACACATCGCGCATCACGCTGGCTTCCGGCATCAGGGTCACGCGGAAGTGGTGACGGTACGGTACATTGAAGCTGGAACCGGGAACCACCAGCACGCCTTCTTCGTTCATCAGATCGAGCGCGAATGTGTGGTCGTCGAAGTTGCGTGCGGCCGGGCCGACGACCGCCGGGAACGCGTACAGCGCGCCGGCCGGTGCCACCAGCGACAGATGCTCGCTCGCCGCGCACGCCTCTATCACCGCGCGGCGGGTTTCATACAGGCGGCCGCCCGGCGCGCACAGCGCTGAAATGGTGTCCGGCCCGTTCACCGCCGCATCGATGGCGTACTGCCCCGGTACGTTGGCGCACAGGCGCAGGGCGCCGAGCAGGTCCATCGCGTTGCGCAGGTCGTTGATGCGCGCCTGCTCGCCGGACAGCAGCGCCCAGCCCACCCGCCAGCCGCAGGCGCGGTGCACCTTGCTCAAGCCGCTGAAAGTGATGCACGGGTGCGCACCGGCCAGCGGCGCCACCGGCACGAAGGCTGCGCCGTCGTAGAGCACCTGGTCGTAGATTTCATCGACCATCAGCAGCAGATTGTGCTTGGTGGCGATGGCCACGATGCGCTCCAGCAGCTCGCGCGAATAACTGGCGCCGCTGGGGTTGTTCGGGTTGATCAGCACGATGGCGCGGGTGCGCGAGGACACCAGCGTTTCGATCTCCACCGGGTCTGGCTGGAAGCCGTTTTCCGGCGCGCAGCGGTAATACACCGGGCGACCATCGTTGAGGATGGTGGCCGCCGACCACAGCGGATAGTCGGGCGAGGGCACCAGCACTTCGTCGCCGGGGTTGAGCAGCGCCCGCAGCGACAGGTCGATCAACTCGCTGACGCCGTTGCCGACAAAAATACGGTCCGGGTGCGCATCCGGGTGCTGGCGACGCGAATACGCGGTGGCGATCGCCTCGCGCGCTTCCGGCAGGCCTTGCTGATGGGTATAGGGATCGGTGCGGCCCATGTCGTCGGCGATCGCGCGCTGCAGATGCTCCGGCGCCCGGAACCCGAACGCTCCCGGGTTACCGATATTGAGCTTGATCAGCTTGCGGCCCTGCGCCTCCAACTCCCGCGCTCGTCGCGCCAGCTCGCCCCGGATTTCGTAGCGGACTTCGGACAGACGCTCGCGGATGGCGAGCGGCTTTTGCGGGGCAGTGGACATGCGACGGGCCGGTTGTAGGCGTGAGGCTTGGCATGGTAGCGGAAATGCGCCATGCGGGCATGCTTGCATCGGCAACGATGTCAAGTTGTCGGCTGCTTCCTCGGCCTTCAAAAGGTCTTGCCCGCTGACCCTCGGCAAGGTCGGTTCAGTTGGCGCCGTCTCAGCCTGGGAGACGCCCGATTGAGAAGATTGATCGTCATCGGGGAGTTGACTGATTGACTCTTTCTTAACATCCCCAGATTCTATTCCGTCACTTGAGCCCGCCGGCTCTCAGCAAGGATCGCGTTATGTTAGGGGGAAGTGCGTCGCTCTCAGTAGTTGAGGGCGGCTCGTCGGTGCAAGACCGACCAGATTTGGGGCTGCAGGGACTGGTGCTGCTCGCGCAATTTCATGGGGTCGCCGCTGACGCCGTGCAGTTGGCACATGGGTTCGGGCGCGGCGGGGAGCCGTTCGACGAAACCACGCTATTGCTGGCAGCCAAGCAATTGGGGTTGAAAGCCAAGGTCGTCGCGCAGCCGGCCGCGCGGATCGGCATGGCGGCGCTGCCGGCATTGGCGCTGGTGCCGGAAGGGAACTCTTTTATTGTCGCCAAGGTCGGTGCGGACCAGATCCTGATCCACGATCTGGTCGAAAAGCGGCCGCGCTCCATTTCACCCGCCGAGTTCGAGGCGCGTTACCAGGGGCGGCTGTTGCAGGTTGCCTCGCGGGCATCAGTGCTTGGCGACCTCGCCAAGTTCGACTTCAGCTGGTTCATCCCTGCGGTGGTCAAGTACCGCAAGCTGATGATCGAGGTCTTCGTCGTCTCGTTCTTCATCCAGCTGTTTGCGTTGATCACGCCGCTGTTCTACCAGGTGGTGATGGACAAGGTGCTGGTGCATAACGGCCTGACCACGCTGGACGTGATCGCGATCGGGTTGGTCTCGATGGCAGTCTTCGATGTGCTGTTATCGGGCCTGCGCACCTATGTGTTTGCACATACCACCAGCAAGATCGACGTGGAGCTGGGTGCGCGGCTGTTCCGGCACGTACTGTCGTTGCCGTTGGCGTACTTTGAGTCGCGGCGGGTGGGCGACACCATTGCGCGTGTCCGCGAGCTGGAGAACATCCGCAACTTTCTTACCGGGCAGGCGTTGACCTCGGTACTGGACCTGTTCTTTACGGTGGTCTTCCTGTCGGTCATGTTCTGGTACAGCGGTTGGCTGACCTTGATCGTTGTGCTGTCGCTACCGTTGTACGCCACAATCTCCGGTTTTATTACTCCGGTGCTGCGCAAGCGTTTGAACGACAAGTTTGCCCGCGGTGCGGACAATCAGTCGTTTCTTGTGGAAACCGTCAGCGGTATCGGCACGGTCAAGGCAATGGCGGTCGATCCACGTGTGACGCGCACCTGGGACAACCAGCTGGCCGGCTATGTCAGCGCAGGTTTCAACGTCACCCGCATCGCGACGCTGGGACAGCAAGGTGTGCAACTGGTGCAGAAGCTCACCGCTGTGGCAGTGCTGTTCTGGGGCGCCAAACTGGTGATGGAAGGCAAGCTGTCGATCGGCCAGTTGATCGCCTTCAACATGCTGTCCGGCCAGGTTACCGCGCCGATCATCCGGCTGGCTCAGTTGTGGCAGGACTTCCAGCAGGTCGGTATCTCGGTCGAGCGGCTGGGCGACATTCTCAATACCCGCACTGAGGTGCCGGGCAGCCGCCTGGCACTGCCGCCGATCCGTGGGCAGGTGACGTTCGAACGAGTGACCTTCCGCTATCGGCCGGATGCACCAGAAGTGCTCAACGGGATCGAGCTGGACATTCGCCCGGGCGAAATCATCGGAATCGTCGGCCGTTCCGGCTCCGGCAAGAGCACGCTGACCAAGCTGGTGCAGCGGCTCTACACGCCCGAGCGTGGGCGGGTGCTGATCGATGGCCAGGATCTGGCACTGGCCGATCCTGCCTGGCTGCGGCGTCAGCTGGGCGTGGTGCTGCAGGAGAACTTCCTGTTCAACCGCAGCGTGCGCGAGAACATTGCCCTGTCCGATCCCGGCATGCCGCTGGAGCGGGTGATCCATGCCGCCAAGCTGGCAGGCGCCCACGAATTCATTTTGGAACTGCCTGAAGGCTACGACACCAAGGTTGGCGAGCACGGCACCGGTTTGTCTGGCGGGCAGCGCCAGCGCATTGCAATCGCGCGCGCGTTGATCGGCGATCCGCGCATTTTGATTCTCGACGAGGCGACCAGCGCACTGGACTACGAATCGGAACACGCGGTGATGAGCAATATGCGCGCCATCTGCAAGGGCCGCACCGTACTGATCATTGCCCATCGCCTGTCCACCGTGCGGCACGCCAATCGCATCGTCGTAGTGGAGAAGGGACGCATCATCGAAAGCGGCTCGCACGCCGAGTTGGTCGACCGGCCGGAAGGCCAATACGCGCATCTATACAAATTGCAACAGGGGACACCATGAAGCACGTGCTCCAGGGATGGCGCGATTTCTTTCTCCGCTATTTCAAGATCTTCAAATCGGCCTGGGCGGTGCGCCGCCAGCTCGACCCGCCCGCGCGCAGCGCCGACGAGCGCGCGTTCCTGCCCGCGCATCTCGAACTGACCGAAACGCCTGTGTCGCCCACCGCGCGCTGGACGATGCGCATCATCATCGGCTTCTTCTGCGTCGCGCTGCTGTGGGCGTGCCTGGGTAAGCTCGATATCGTCGCCGTGGCACCAGGCAAAACCGTGGTCGACTCGCGGACCAAGGTGGTGCAGACCGCAGAAACCGCGGTGGTACGCAGGATTCTGGTGCGCGACGGGCAGGCGGTGAAGAAAGGCCAACTGCTGGTCGAACTCGATGCCACCGCCACCGGGGCTGAGTTCGCCCAGGCCGGCGACGCATTGGTCAACGCACGTCTCGCTGCGCTTCGCCAGGCAGCGCTGGCGACCGCCATTGCGACCGGGCCGCCGCCGCGGCTGGATCCGGCTCCGGATCTACCAGCCGAGCGCGTGGCCAATGAGCAGCAATTGGTCAGCAGCCAATTCGACGCATTCCAGGCGCGCCGGCATAACCTGCAAGCCAGCATCGCCCAACGGCAGGCTGAGCTGCAGACCACGCAGGATGCGATCGAACCGCTCGCCGAGTCGGCGCGCATCTCGAAAGTGCGTGCAGAAGACTACGGCCGTCTTGTCGAGGGCAAGTACGTCGGCCGTCACGACTATTTGTTACGCGAGCAGGAACGCATTGCCGCAGAAAGCCAGCTCGCCACCCAGCGCAATCGCCTGCAGGAAATCCGCTCGGCGATCAGCGCGGCACAGGAAGAGTTGCGCGTGCTTGTGACCGACACACGCCAGCAAGCACTGGATGCCTTGCGCCAGGCAAGTGAGCAAGCTGGCCAACTGACCCAGGACGTCGCCAAGACCGGGCAGCGAGACAAGTTGATGGCCCTACACGCGCCCGTCGACGGCACGATCCAGCAACTGGCCGTCCACACCGTGGGCGGTGTAGTCACGCCCGCACAGCCGTTACTCGTCGTGGTGCCAGCCGAAGAAGCACTGGAGGTCGAAGTTACCGTCTTGAACAAGGACATCGGCTTCATGCGCCCGGGCCAACCGGTCACCGTCAAGGTCGACAGCTTCCCTTACACCCGCTACGGCTATCTGACCGGGACAGTCGCCAGCGTCTCCCACGATGCCGCGCAGGACGAAAAACTCGGTTTGGTATTCCCCGCGCGCATCAAATTGAACGGCAGCACGTTGGTGATTGACGGAGTTAGAGTGCGGATGAGCGCGGGTATGAGTTTGAGTGCGGAAGTGAAGACGGGTAAGCGGCGGGTGATTGATTATTTGTTGAGTCCTTTGCGGGTGCACGGCTCCGAATCCTTGAGGGAGAGATGAAACTTATGAAACTTATGAAGCTATTGATGCCTGTTGGTTTGGCTCTGGTCATGACGTTAACGTCTCAATACGAATTATTATAGTCATCAAGTGAATTTACGAAATAATCATCGATAGTCAACTAAAAAGGAATTTATTATGAATCAAGATGTAAATGACATATATGCGATGTTCCTCACTGAAATATCTGCAGCGCTCGCAGGCAACATCGAGTCAGCATTTGCAGATACAAAGGCATTACACGGCGATTTTAATGTAGAGCCTACTACGCTCTTTAAGCTCTACTCTGAAACACTTGAACAGAATATAGAGCTGTTGAAATCCTACGCTGATAGATTTGTCGCAGACGGTAACGCAGTTTTACAGGCATGGTGCGAGGGAATGATAGCTGACGCAAGCCGTCAGCTAGATCTTTTAGATAAAGAAAAAGATCCTGCTATAGCGTTAGATGATTTTGTGTCAGGCGTTATAAGTGCGTTAGATGAGGAGGGTAAACGCGTAGTGCTTGGTGGTGGTTCTGAGAAGTTTTTCAACCTTGCCTCTAAATGGCTTGATAGAAAGGATTTTTCAGAAAATGTGTTGAAAGGTGATTTAACAGCAGCAATGGCTGTTTACGCTGGTTCTTGGGTTAATGCGGTCGTTACAGGGGTGCTTACCGGCGTGGCTGTTGCCGCAGGCGCCGCTTCCTGGCCCGTACTTGCTGGGATCGCTGTTATCGGTGCAGTTGCAGGGGTGTTAGGTGGGAGTGCCGCCGACGATATTGCGGAAGACTTCTTTGATTTCGCGAAAGAACCTGAAGATAGGCGAGAGGATGCGTATCAAGCGATAGTCTTTCAGATCAAGAATGGAGGTGGCTCCTACCTACCTGGACTGAAAGACTATCTCGCTTTTGGAACTCAGCAGGATGATCAGCTGAGCGCGCAGTATGATAAAAGTTATTCAAGTACACTCATAGGCGGATCGGGAAACGATACCTTATACGGTGGTAATCTCATCGATAAGTTAAGTGGGGGTCATGGGGACGACTTTTTGGTTGGATATGCCGGGCCAGATACCCTTAATGGAGGCATGGGCGATGATCATCTGCACGGCGGCCGCGGATCGGACTTATTACAGGGTGGCAAGGGATTTGATACCTATGAATTCAGAGTCGGTGATCTAGATGAAATCACTGAAGATACGATCATTGATACTGATGGCATAGGGAAAATTACGTTTGAAGGCGCTGCTATCGGAGACCTTTCGGTAAACACTGTCTCGCGCGACGGTTTTGGGTGGGAGACCCATGATCGCGTCTTTCGTCTGCAATCCGTTCCGAGTGGTGATAAATCGACCCTAATCATCACGCATCGTGAAAGCGGCGGTCGCATCGTCGTCAAGAATTGGTCGAATGGCGGTCTAAATATTACTCTGCCGGGGCTGGGCCAGCCCGGGAGTCCGGAGAATCCGGTGTCCCAGACGAACGATGACGACTTGGTCGGCCGAGATGGAGATCCAGACGAAGTCAGAAGCGGAAATGACATTATTTCTGGTTTAGGCGGAAATGACGGAATTGCCGGTGGATATGGTGATGATTGGATAGACGGCGGCCACGGGAATGATCTAATCCTTGGGGGGCCAGGAGTCAATCGGCTTTTTGGCGGCTTGGGTGACGATATATTAATTGGATCGTCAATGCTGTTGGCATGGCGCAAACCAGAAGATGAGCTTGGCTCTGGCGATCGTAACGCATGGTATAGCGAATCTGCATCTCGACCAGGGATTATTTCGGTAGGAAATGGATGGTTAAGCGAGGTCTCAGGAAATACTCCCGCGGGTTCGGATGCAACACGGAATCTCTTTAATTTTTCCGTAAGAGCGCATTATACAAATGGCCATGATCCTTGGGTTGAAACAAATCCAAATGTTCTGCCGAGCGGGAATGATGATATTGACGGTGGCGATGGTTCCGACATTGCTTACGGCGGTGAAGGTAACGATACCCTGCTGGGAGGGGCGCAAAACGACCTGCTTCTCGGCGGAAGCGATCATGACTATATTGAAGGGGAAGAGGGCGATGATCTTATCTTCGGAGACGATTTTTCCGCCGCTAATGGTATCTGGAGCTTCATGGCCACTCAAATTTCAGACAGGGCCAATACTTCAGGGAATGATATTATTTTAGGCGGTAATGGTGAGGATCGAATCTTTGGCCAGGGAGGTAATGATGTCATTAGCGGAGGAGAAGGCGACGATATCCTTCAAGGAGACCGTGTCGACTACGGCCTGACATACTCCTATGTGTCTGCGGGATTGCCAGGGAACGACTACATTGATGGAGGTGCAGGCAACGACCGAATCTATGGCGATGGCGGTAACGACACTCTTTTAGGAGGAGACGGTGCAGACTACATCTTGGGTGATGCGGTAGGAATTGATGAATCCCGGCATGGTAATGACGTCATCGATGGTGGGTCAGGCGTTGACACCATTATCGGTCTCGGCGGCGATGATGTCATACGTGGCGGCGAGGGGAATGATCTATTGCTGGGAGACGCGTCCGCTAGCGACTTGGCCCTTCAATTTCATGGGAATGACCGGATATATGGCGAGGGAGGCAACGACGAAATTCAAGGTAACGCTGGCGACGACTATCTCAGCGGAGGATCGGGAAAAGATCTTCTGCAAGGTCAATCGGGAAACGACACTCTCTCGGGAGACGCTGACGATGACGAACTGCAAGGGGGGATGGGAAACGACACGTTGATAGGAGGCGCAGGCAACGATAGCTTATTTGGAGAGGATGGCGACGATAACTTGATTGGCGACGAAGGCCAGGATTTCATTTACGGCGGGACTGGTAATGATCGTTTAAGCGGAGGCGGCGGGGCCGATACTTTGGTTGGAGGAGATGGTGGTGACAATATTGATGGAAATCAGGGTGATGATGTTATCGATGGCGAGCTCGGAAACGATTCAATCAGAGGCGGGCTTGGAAACGACTTTATTGATGGAGACGAAGGCGACGATGATGTAGATGCAGGTGATGGCAACGATAGCGTTTATGGTGGTGGCGGCAACGATTTAATAAATGGGGGGCTTGGCAACGACACCGTGACCGCTGCGGAGGGAAATGATCAGGTCAATGGAGGAGACGGTAACGACTATCTTGAAGGCAGCGATGGAGATGACACGTTATCTGGCGATAAGGGCGATGACATTGTCATAGGCGGTACCGGCAATGACCAGGCCGTCGGCGGCGAAGGTAGCGACATTTTGTACGGTGACGATCAGTTCGGCGTTTACTCTGGCAATGACAAGATCGACGGCGATTCGGGTGATGACTACCTCGACGGCGGCAGGGGTGACGATCAACTCGATGGTGGTACCGGCAACGACACCCTTATGGGTGCAGAAGGAAACGATACTTATCTTATCAAGGCCGGTGATGGTCATGATGAGGTGCTTGGTTTGGGAAGCCAATCGGCCGGAAGGGACACCATCGTGCTAAGCGGCTTGTCGAGAAATCAGGCGACGTTCCGACGCAGCGGGAGTGCGCTGGTGATGACATTCGGCACAGACCAATCGGTTCGCCTGGACGGTTTTCTTGCGCGCGACAGTGGCGGGCATCGGATTGTCTTTGGTGACGGCTCCGCGATGGATCGGGCTGAGGCTTTGAGCCTACTTGGTGGCGGTACTGCGGGCGATGATGATCTGCAAGGTAGCGATCAGGACGATGAACTTTACGGCCAGGGTGGTAACGACAAGTTGTACGGCCAAGAAGGTAATGATTCGCTCAATGGCGGAATCGGCAACGATCTTGTATTCGGTGGGGGCGGAAACGATCTGCTCGAAGGCGGCGACGGCGACGATCTTCTCGACGGCGGAACCGGCGACGACCGCCTGTACGGCGGGGCAGGCTCCGATGTTTTTCGCTACGGCATCGGCTACGGGAACGACAGCATAGCCTTTGATCCTGCTGCTGATATTCGACAAGTACAGCTTCTCGATATCGTAAATCCAGCCGATATGTACTACGCGCTCAAAAATGGCGCGCTGGTAATGACTATTATCGAGACTGGTCAGAGCATCACCATTGAGGGTTATGCCGGTGTCAATGGACCAACCGCGCGAATCGTCCTAGCCGATGGTGCTGAGCTTTTGCCTGAGCTGTTGTGGAGCGGTGCTAACGAAATCGAAGGGAGTTCGGGAGACGATCAGCTTTACGGCTACGACGGCGAGGACTATATCTATGGCTTCGGCGGCGACGACCGTATCTGGGGTGGAAATGACAAAGATTATCTGGTCGGTGGCTGGGGTAAGGACACAATCTACGGTGGCAGCGGTAACGATACGTTGCAGGGAGATTCCTACTACCCCTATTGGTGGATGAATGGTGGGGAAGACGATTATCTGGATGGTGGTGAGGGTGACGACAACATCTACGGTAATGACGGGAATGACACTCTGCTGGGTGGTGCAGGCAATGACTCCATTAGCGGACAAGATGGTGCTGATTTCTTGAATGGTGGCGCCGGTAACGATGCGCTTTACGGAAACGCGGGTTCAGATCTCTATGAGTTTGGCCGCGGTGGCGGTCGTGACATCATCTGGGAGTTCGGTTGGATGAGAGAGAGTGGGCCGCAGTTTGGCGATATCGACACGCTTAGGTTCGATGCCAGTGTGCTGAAGGAAGAAATCGTTGTGTATCGAGACGATCGCTTCAGCAGCACGTTGCAGTTTGTGATCGAAGGCACCGACGATTCGATCGCCGTGCTGGATTTCTTTGATTACTTGCCTTACAACACGCGCGATTCGATCGAGCAGGTCGTGTTCACCGACGGCACCACCTGGGATCTGGAGGAGATTTTATACCAGGCCATGCGCGGCTCTCATCGCAACGACAACCTGATGGGTTTGTACGCCAAGGATGATTTCATCAATGCCGGCGCAGGCAATGACCGGGTGATGGCGCTCGAGCATGACGACACTATCCAGGGTGGGACAGGCAACGACAGCATAGAAGCGGGTGAGGGTGACGATGTCCTGGCAGGTGGCAGTGGTTCAGACATTCTCTCTGGCGATGCTGGCAACGACATTTACCGTTTCGGCCTGGACTCTGACTTGGATGTCATCACCAATGGCTCAACCGTACTCACCGATCATGATGTGATTGAGCTTGGTGAAGGCATTACTACCGAGAACATCCGCCTCGCACGCTCCGGCGATGCATTGGTGATTGACATCGACGGCCATGCCGACCGGCTGATCGTCCTGGGGCACTTCATCACCGACGAACACTGGAGCCGTGGTGGCCCTATTGATGCTTTACATTTCGCCGATGGCACCACTTGGGTTCAAGAGGACATCCTGGCAAAGCTTGTTGCACCTCTCGAAGCTATCGCGGTCAACATCAATGGTATGTCCTATGCCGATCTTCAGGATGCTGGCGGCTACGTCATCGGCATCCAGCAGACGTTGGGCGAGGTCCACCGTGAAACGGCGGGAGCCACTTGGTTCGATATCGGGCCAGGGGAGGCGGGACTGTTTGGCGGTGCTTCCGGGGATACCTACGTGTTCGGCAAGGGCTATGGGAGCCAGGCGATACACGATGCCGGTGGAACGGACCGGGTCCTGTTCAATGCTGACTTGTCACCAAGCGACGTGACCCTTTACAAGCTCGGCAACGACATGGAAGTGCATGTGGAGGGTCAGTCGCCGCTCACCATTGTTGGATTCTTTAGCGAAGGCGGCATGGCGGCGATCGAATCGATGGTCTTCGCCAACGGAACTGTCTGGGATTCCGCATGGCTGCATACCAATGCCGTGAACCCGGACGTAACCTTGAACGGAACTGCGGGCAGCGACATCCTGCGTGGAAGCGTCGGCAATGATCAGCTATTTGGGCTGGAGGGTAATGATCAATTAGAAGGCGACAGCGGTGACGACCTGCTCGACGGCGGCACCGGTGCGGATGTGATGCGTGGCGGCAAGGGTAGCGACACCTACGTGGTGGATGATGCGAGCGATTCGATTTTCGATAATGGGTATGCCAGTGATTCCTGGACGAGAGAAATCAATACGGTACGTAGCAGTATCGATTACACGCTGGGCGTAAACTTGCAGCGGTTGATCCTTGATGGAACTGCCGATCTCAACGGGACTGGCAACGGAGAATCCAACACCCTGCAGGGCAATGCCGGCGCCAATGTTCTGACCGCCGCGGCTGTGGATGATTACTCCTCCTTGGCCGATTGGATCGATGGCGGTGCGGGAAATGACATTCTGATCGGTGCCTGGGGTAACGACACCCTTATTGGTGGGGCCGGTAACGACCGCATGGAAGGCGGTGGTGGCGATGATCTCTACTATGTCGACAGTCTTGGTGATGTCATCGTCGAAGCCGAGGACGAGGCTCCTTCATTCCCCATGGCAATGGCGATGCAGTTGTCGAGCGACGCGACGAATTCATCTGTCGGGGAGTCAGGAGCCCCTGGCATTCCCGCAATGGGCGAACATCCTTATCGCAATGGTGACACGGTGGCCACCAGCATCGACTTCACTTTGACTGAGGAGCTGGAGTCGCTGATTCTGGTCGGTACAGCCGTAAACGGTACCGGGAATGAGTTCAGCAATTGGCTAAGCGGGAACGCGCAAGACAACGTGCTGAGCGGCCTAGGTGAGTATGACACCATCTATGGCGGTGCCGGGCGCGATGTCTTGTACGGTGGAGATAGTGGGGATGAGCTGGATGGCGAAGATGGCAACGACACGTTGGTTGGTGGCGATGGCGATGACTTCTACATCTATACCGCTGGGCAAGGTCACGACACCATCGTGAATGTCGATGTCTATGGCGAAGATATGTTGCGTGTGAGCGGAGCCGCATTCGATCAATTCAGGTTCGATCGTGTTGGCGATGACATGGTCGCAACGTTGAGTGATCAATCCGGTAGTTTGACGTTCAAGGATTGGTACACGGAGAGTGCCAACCGTGTCGACCGGCTGTACGACCAGAATTGGATGGAACTCACCTCCGATCAAGTAGACAACTTGGTCGGTGGGGCGGAGTTGAGTCAACTGATTGGTGCGATGGCACAGGGCGAAGCGGGACAGGAGGTCTATGCGCAGTCCTGGAGCGAACGCGGCAATCAGCCACATCTCATGATCGCTGCGGTCTGACGGTCTTTATTGCTGAATCCTTTCCCCGCAAAGGCCGTCATCGGTTTTGTGGGGTTTGGGCTGCAAACTACGTGGCGTTGCCCGCTGGTGGATGCCGCAAATAGCAGTGGGCGTAGAATCGCCCCATGAGCGACACATCCCCCGATTACCCCACCCTCCAATCCATTGGCTGGCCCTGGCCTGGTCCCCCGGAAGACCCCGCCTGGCGGGCGGTCTTCGCCGCGCATCCGCAGGCGTTGCCGGCGCGGGTGGTGGAGCAGCACCGCACCGGTTACGTGGTGGCCGATACGCCGGAGGCTAGCCTGAAGGCGGAGTCGTTGCCGGAGTGGCAGCGGCCGCGCTTCCCGAGCCATGAGCGGGCGGCGGTGGGCGATTGGGTGCTGTTGGAGGGCAAGCGCATCGTGGCGCTGCTGCCGCGGCGCACCTCGATCAAGCGCGGTGCGGCCGGTGAGCATTATCACCAGCAGGTGATCGCGGCCAATATCGATACGGTGTTCATCGTGTGCGGGCTGGATGCGGACTTCAATCCGCGCCGTATCGAGCGCTATCTGTTGCTGGTGGGCGGTGGCGGGGCGCAACCGGTGGTGGTGCTGACCAAGGCCGACCAGACCGAATACGCCGAGGATGCGTTGGCGGTGCTGGAGGAGCTGGAGGCGCAGAACATCCCGCTGCTTGCGGTCAATGCCAAGGACCCGGAGAGTGTGGCCGCGTTGCGGCCATGGCTGGGCGATGGGCGTACGGCGGTGCTGGTGGGCTCGTCCGGTGCGGGCAAGTCGACGCTGACCAATACGCTGCTTGGCACGCAGAAGATGAAGACCAATGCGGTGCGCGAAAATGATTCGCGCGGCCGGCATACCACCACGCATCGTGCGCTGATCCCGCTGCCGTCCGGTGCGTGCCTGATCGACACGCCCGGCATGCGCGAGCTCAAGCCCACCGGTGAAGAAGATCTGGCCGAAGGCGGCTTTTCCGATGTGGAAGCCTTGGCGGCGCAGTGCCGCTTCAACGATTGCGCGCATATCGCCGAACCCGGTTGCGCGGTGCGTGCGGCGATCGAAGCCGATACGCTGGATCCGGAGCGGGTGGCCAACTACATGAAGCTGCGGGTGGAAGTGGCCAGTGCCGCCGAAAAGCTCGCCACCCGCGTTGCGCAGAACAACCGTGGCAAGGGATCGGGCAAGCGGCCGGCCAGCGTCGATCGCCCCGGGCGGCGCTAACCATGCCATCGCGCAAAGGCCCGCCGGACATCGTCCATCACGCGGCGCTGGATGCGCGTTTGGTCAAGGCGGTGCGCGGCGTGCGCCTGCTGGCGTTGGCCAGCTGGCCGCGCTCGCTGCAGGAGCCGTTTCTGCACAGCGTGGCGCGCGGGCAGCCGGAATTGCCGCAGGTGGAGTACCCCGCGCTCGATTTCAGCGACACCCGGCGCGAACTGGCCGCCATCGCCAAAGCCGCCGATCCGCATCACCCGCTGGGCGCGTACCTGATCGATTCGGCGCATAGCTGGAGCCTGGCCGCCGGCCTGCTGGAATCGCTGGGCACCAGCGCGGTCAGTGATTATTCGGCGCAGCTGTTCGGTGTGCCCGACGACCCGATGCCGGGTAACGGCCCGACCACGCGCGAAGCGGCCCGGCACTTCATCCAGATCGCGCACGAACTGGACCGCGAACTGCTGGCGCCGGAAGAGCAGGTGCCGGTCTCGGCCACCGCGTTGCGCATGCAGTTGCAGAACGATCTGGACGCATTCTTCGAAGGGCGCGTCATCACCGTCACGCTGGACCCGGATCTGCTCGCCAAGGCGGCGGCCGGCGCGCACCGGATTCGTTTACGCACCGGTGCCACCTTCAGCGATTACGACCGCGCGCAGCTGTTCCATCACGAAGCGCTGGTGCATTCGCTCACCGCGCTCAATGGGCGCGCGCAGGTGCATCTGCCCAGCCTGGGCATTTCCTCGCCGCGCACCACGGCTACGCAGGAAGGTCTGGCCACCTTCGCCGAGCAGATCACCGGCAGCATTGATATCGAACGCATGAAGCGCATCAGCCTGCGCATCGAGGCGATTGCGATGGCGCGCTCGGGTGCGGATTTCATCGAGGTGTTCCGCTATTTCACCGACGGCGGGCAGAGCGCTGCAGAAAGTTTCTCGTCCGCGCAGCGCGTGTTCCGCGGGGTGCCCACCAGCGGCGGCGGTGCCTTCACCAAGGACACCGTTTACCTGCGCGGGCTGGTGGCGGTGCACACGTTTTTCCGGCATTCCCTGCAGCGCGATCAGCTGCAGCTGTGCCGGTACCTGTTTGCCGGCAAGATGGCGCTGGGCGATGTGGCGCGCTTTGCGCCCTTGTTCGATAGCGGCGTGCTGGTTGCACCGCGCTGGCTGCCGCCGTGGGTGAGCCGGGTCAGCGGGCTGGCCGGCATGCTGGCCTTCTCGTTGTTCGCCAATCGCATCCGCATGGATCAGCTGCAGCCGCCGGCGATGAATGTCTGAGAATCGTTACGACAGGGTGCGACCACTTGCCGGGTAGCTGCGAACACGCACCGCGATTTTAGAGCAGCTGAAACAACGACTGCGTTCACCGTCAGGCGGTCGCGGCCGATGCTCGGAATCGGCATAGCCACTCGTACACCCTGGTTCCTCCGTGCCGTCTGCACCACCTGTGGACTGCTCGCTACGTTTTGTTAGCCGCTCTTGGTAGTCGCGCGTCCCGTGCGGATGTAGCGGGCCTCGCGATTGCGTGGCCTTCTGCAAGTGGCGCTGAACCGTATGCATCGCGGCGACACGTTCTACACGATGTTGCAACGGGCTGATCCACACACTGGTCACCTCGCCCGAGATGGGCAACGACACGAGGAAATGCGATGAACATCCTGATGGTGCTCACCTCCCACGACCAACTCGGCGATACCGGCAAGAAAACCGGCTTCTGGCTTGAAGAATTCGCCGCGCCGTACTACGTGTTCAAGGACGCCGGCGCAGACATCACCCTGGTCTCGCCCAAGGGCGGCCAGCCGCCGCTGGATCCCAAGAGCGACGAGCCTGACGCACAGACCGATGCCACCAAGCGCTTCAAGCAGGACGCCGACGCGCAGCAGGCACTGGCCAGCACGCATCGTCTGGCGGACGTCAAAGCCGAGGACTTCGATGCCGTGTTCTATCCAGGTGGCCACGGACCGTTGTGGGATCTGGCCGAAGACGCGCAGTCGATCGCCTTGATCGAAGCCTTCGCCGTTGCCGACAAACCGCATGCTCTGGTCTGCCACGCGCCGGGCGTACTGCGTCGGGTCAAGGGCAGCGATGGCAAGCCGCTGGTCAACGGCCGCCGCGTCACCGGCTTTACCAATGGCGAGGAGGAGGGCGTTGGCCTGACCAAGATCGTGCCGTTCCTGGTCGAAGACATGCTGACCGAACTCGGTGGACGTTACGAGAAGGGCGCCGACTGGGGCGTGCATGTGGTGGCCGATGGCACGCTGGTGACCGGGCAGAATCCGGCCTCGTCCGAAAAAGCCGCCGAGACCTTGCTCGAGCTGTTGAAGCGCTGATTTTGCGGTTGTCGTGTGGTCGTGCATCGACCGCCGGAGGAAGCCGCGCCTTTCGACTTGGAGCGGCTGACACAACGTAGCGATTAGTCGTCAGGTGGGTGCGGACGGGGCGAAGGAGCTGGCATGTACGAGTTGTACATGCCGATGCCGAGCACCAGCTGCACCCGACTGACGGTGAGAGCAGTAGTTTTTTAGCTACTCTTGGTCTTGCGTTTTCAGAATGCCGCAACGTCCGATAGCTCAACGCAATCCAGTGCTCGCAACCAAGCGCACCGACCATCTCGACTGGCCCTTGCCCGTCCACCGTCGCGGGACCTTACGCGGCATGGATGCCGCGTAAGAGCCTACATGGACGTACTTGCGGCGTGTCCTGCGATGGTGGGCGGGCAAGGGCCCTGCAGCCAGGCCGCAGATCGCCCGCTCTGGCAGATCATCCGCTTTGAAGTGCGTTCACTACTGCCCAAAACCGCTTAGGCACTATGCTCCAACCAGCGCACCGCATAAGCCGGCAGCACCAGCCGCATGTCATCGCTCAGCGATTCGACCGCTGCGTCGCTGTCATCAGCCAGTAACGTCCATCGGCCATGCCCGATCGCAGCAAGCTCCACCGTCAGGGGCTGATCGCCGAAGTTGTGGACGGCCAAGAAACCATCGCCACGCGTCAACGCAAACAGTCGCGGATCGCCCAGCGGAACGCTGCCCAACGCCTGATCGGCAGCGAGTGCAGAAAGCGCAGCACGTTGCTGGATCAATGCACGCAATCGGCGATACACCTTGCCGCTCAAACTATCCGCAGCCTCACGTTGAGCAGCAACCTGCCAATCCATCGCCGGACGATGCAACCAGCGGCCTTCGTGCTGACGAAGCGGGTCGCCTCGATAACTGATGTCGTTGGGCAAGGCGAGTTCGTCGCCCATATAGATCAACGGCACGCCCGGCATTGCAAGCACGATCGCATAGAGCAGTACCAACCGATCCACCGCAGTGTCCAATGCCACCGCATTGCCTGCCTCCTGTGCCGCCTGAATGCCCGCAAGCGCAGCGGCCATGCCATTGGTGCCATGCACGCCGTCGCCACTGCTCTGGAAGCTCTCGCCGCGCGCGTAGCTGCCTGGCACATCGTTGGCATAGAAACGCGCGACATCGCGTAACGCAAACGGTGGCTGCTCGGCATTGCCGGCCGCTTCGTGCTGCAGCACGTTCCAGCCGATATCGTCGTGGCAACGCACATAGCTTAGCCATGCGCAATTGCGCGGCAATGGCGGGCTATGCGCGATGACGTCGTGCAGGATGTCGCCGCGTTGCAACGCCAGTGCCGACCAGCCGGCTGCCATCAGCGTGCTGTGATACGCGAGATGGCACTCGTGTCCCTGGTCCGCACCTGTGCCGAAGTAGGGCGGCAGCTGCGTCATCGGCACGATGGCTTCGGCCTTCATCACCACCGCCGGCGCAACGATGTCGGTGACCGCGCGCAACGCCACCAGCAAGGTGTGCGCCTCAGGCTGGTTCATGCAATCGGTGCCGGTGCGCTTCCACAGGTAGGCGGTGGAATCCAGGCGAAACGCCTCAACGCCCAGGTTGGCCAGCCGCAACATGGCCAGCGCCATGTCGCCGAACACGGCCGGGTTGCTCCAGTTCAAATCCCATTGATAGGGGTAGAACGTGGTCCACATCCACTGCGCGGTGTCGTCCACCCAAGTGAAGTTGCCGGGCGCGGTGTGCGGAAACACCTGTCCTAACGTGCTTTCGTACTGATCGGGCAGGGTGCGGTCGGCAAAGTGATGGTAGTAGTCGAGATAGCGTGCATCGCCGGCGCGTGCCGCCTGTGCCCAGGCGTGATCGTCGGCAGTGTGGTTGAGCACGAAGTCCGCGCACAGGCTGATATCGGCTTCGCGCAAGCGGGTGGTGAGTGCGACCAGATCGTCGTTGTTGCCCAGGCTGGGTTCTACCTGGCCGTAATCGCTGACCGCAAAGCCGCCGTCGTTGTCGCCGGCGCGTGCGCGCAGAAACGGCAGCAGATGCAGGTAGCGCACGCCTAGCTCCTGCAGATAAGGCACGCGCTCGGCCACGCCCTGCAAAGTGCCGGAAAAGCGGTCCACGTAGGCGCTGTAGCCCAGCATGTGCTGTGCGCCGAACCAGCCGGGCTTGCGGGTGGCATCGAGCTGTTGCAATGCGTGCGGACGTTGTTGCGCGTTGCTGCCGAGCGCGGCCAGCCACTGCGTCAACCACGCTGCGTAATCGGGGCGTTGCCCATACAGCGACTGCAGCGCATGCAGCAGGCGCGGTGCGTGTTCGTCAAAACGTGCCAGCAACGGGTCGGCGCGCTGTGCATCCAGCGGCGCGGCGAAGGCCGCGCGCAGAGCGGTGGAATCGATGGGGGAGGTGCTCATTGGAAGCCGCCGAGCCTGGACCCGGCGCGGGGTCCTTAGAAGTCGTAACGCAGGCTGATGCTGGTGGTGCGGCCGGCAATCGAGCGCGCGCGAATGATGCCGTTGGCCGGAATGGTGGCCTCTTCGGCTTCGGTCAGGCCGAAGGTGTTGAACAGGTTGTTGACGTTGAGTGCGACGGTGAGCGCATCGGTCACGCGGTAGTCGCCGAACAGATTCACCTGCGTATAGCCGGGCATCTTCAGCTGATTGGAATCCTGCGTATAGGCATCGGTGGTGCCGATCAGGTTCACGCCGAACTGGTAGCCGTCGCCGCGATAGCTGGGCGTCAACTGCCACACCACATCGGCCTGCCGGCGCGGCACATTGCCGGTGTTTTCCGGGGTGATCTGGTCGCGGGAGATTTCTGCATCGGTCCAGGTCAGGCCGCCGTTGACGGTGAAACCCTCGTAGCGGTAGCTGGCTTCCAGCTCCACGCCGTGCGCTTCGTAGCTGCGGTTGAAGAAGCGTTGGCTGGTGACTTCGAAGTTCTGCTCCTGGGTGCGCGCGGAGAATGCGGTGGCGAACAGGCTCAATCCATCGCGGCGCCACTTCAGGCCGGCTTCGGCCTGGCGCACCACGTTGACGCCTTCGTCGGACGACACCGAGCCGTCGTCGCGCACCACCCCGAACAACAACCGGTCTGCATTGGCGCGTGCGCCGCGGCTGATGCGCGCGAAGGCGCCCAGGTCGTCGGTGATCAGGTAATTGCCGCCCAGCGAGTACGACAGGTAGTTCCAGTCGTAGTCCACCGGGCGGGAGTTGGCGGTGTCGACCGTGGCCACGCGTTGCTCCACCGGCTGGATCACGCCGTCGCCGTTGACGTCCAGGTTCTGCGCGATGGCGGTGCCGTTGTAGGTGCCGCGCGCGTCGCCCATGTCGTAACGCAGGCTGCCGTCGACGCTGAACTTGCCGCTGTCGAAGGTAAGCGCCACGTACGGTGCATTGACGTCGTAACGCACGTCGTAACTGCGGGTGATGCAGCAGTCGCCCCAGAACGGGGTGCCGTAGGCGTACAGGCCGTTCTGCGAGCGCGACACGCCGGCAGCGTCGACCACGTTGAGCAGGCGCGAATCGCGGCCCAGGCTCTGCACGTAGGAGTTCCAGGTCCAGTCCATGTCGATGGTCTGGCGCGAGCTGTAATAGCCCATGCGCAGGTTGAGCGTGCGGCCGTCGCCGCCGAACTCGCGCGAGACGCTGAGGTCGTTGGTGACGTTGCCCAGGTCGTTGATGGCCACGTTGAACAGATGCGTGCGGATGGCGTTGCCGGTATAGGCCTGGCCGGCGTCGGCGCCGCTGGCTTGTACCAACTGCGCACCGGCACCACCAATGGACGCTGCCAGCGTGGCCGCGTCGGTGACTTCGGCCGGGAACGGGCTGACGAAGCGGCCGCTGTTGTCGGCAATACGGAATTTTTCGCTCAGGTTCCAGCCGTTGCCCAGGTCGAACCAGGCCTCGGCGCCGATGGTGCGCGAGATCGGATGCATGCCGTCGCCCAGGTCGGTGCGGCGCGGCTGGTTGTTGCCATCCAGGCCGACATCGCTGCGGAAATTGCGGCTGTACAAGGTGTCGTTGCCGGGGTCGAAGCCGGGGAAACCGCCCAGGTCCGGCGAGCCGTCGCGGCCACGCACGGAGGTGGGCACCGGCAGGTAGCCGGCGGCGCGGTCGTTGAGGTATTTGCCGTACAGGCGCACGTAGCCGTTGTCGAACAAACGGGTGAGGTTGGCCTTGATCTGGCCGCCCTTGTCGGTGGTGTAGCCGGCATCGCGCACGCCATCGCCCTGGCGGAAGAAGCCGCCGATGTTGAACTGCCACTGCTCGGCGAACGGCGCGCCGTAATTGAAGTCGATGCGGGTGTTGTCGTAGTCCAGGCCGCGGCTGACGCCGACACTGCCGCCTTCGGTATCACCGGTCTTGCTGATGAAGTTGATGATGCCGCCGGGCGCGTTACTGGTGAACGTGGACGCCGAGCCGCCGCGGATGGCCTCGATACGGTCCAGGGTGAAATCCGAACGCAGGAAGATGTCGGCGTTGCCGAAGGCGATATCGCCGAACTCCATCACCGGCAGGCCGTCTTCCTGCAACTGCAGGAACTTGGCGCCGCCAGAGGCCACCGGCAGGCCACGCACGGCGATGTTGGCATTGCCTTCGCCACCGCTGGATTCGGAGCGGATGCCGGGGATGTTGCGGAAGATTTCCGCAGTGCTGCGTGGCGCCGATTGTTCGATGGCCTCGGCACCGACGGTGCTGACCGAGACGCTGGATTTCAGCTTGGTGGTGGCGGTGGAGGTGCCGGTGACGAACACCGAATCCAGATTGACCGCGGCGCTGTCGGCAGCCGGCGGCGTGGCCGGCGCAGCGGCGGCGGTGTCCTGGGCCAGCGCGGCAGGCGCGCACAGGCAGGAAACGACCGCGCAGGCCAGGGCGTGCAGGCGCAGGGTGTGCAAGGTGGACATTGCGATTCTCTCTCTCACGGATGGTGGTGTGCCGACGCCTGCATCGTCCCCTCCCAGGGAGTGGCCGTGTGGCCTGCAGTGCGAGCGCAGTAATACGCCCGAATACAATCGATTGCAATCTTGCGTTGCAGCATGGAGATCGTTTTCTAAGCTAGCTACACCGAAATGCTAAAGCGTGCTGCGGCGCAGCGTTACAATCGATTGCAGAGAGGGCAGGGTACAGTGCGCTGCGGCCACTGGGAGCCGCACCGATGCCCAGGGCTCTGCATGTCGTCGACCGTTCCTCCGCTCTCTTTCGCGCGCATCCTGGCGCTCAATGCCGGCTTTTTCGGCGTGCAGTACAGCTTCGGGCTGCAGCAGAGCAACATGAGCCCGATCTACAACTACCTGGGCGCCGACCATGCCAGCCTGCCGTACCTGTGGCTGGCCGGGCCGATCACCGGCCTGGTGCTGCAGCCGTTGGTGGGCGCGTGGAGCGATCGCTCGGTGACCCGCTGGGGCCGGCGCATGCCGTACATGGTGCTGGGCGCGCTGGTGTGCAGCCTATGCCTGCTGGCGATGCCGTTCAGTACCGCGCTGTGGATGGCGGTGTGCCTGCTGTGGATGCTGGATGCGGCCAACAACGTGGCGATGGAGCCATACCGCGCCTTGGTCAGCGATGTGCTGGCGCCGCCGCAGCGGCCGCTGGGCTATCTCACCCAAAGCGCCTTCACCGGTCTGGCGCAGACGCTGGCCTACCTCACGCCGCCGCTGCTGGTGTGGCTGGGCATGAACCAGGATGCGGCCAACGCGCACCATATTCCATACGTCACCATCGCCGCGTTCGTGATCGGCGCGGGCTTTTCTGCGGCCTCGATCCTGCTCACCGCGCGCAGTGTGCGCGAGCCTGCGATCGCGCCGGCGGAGATCGCACGCATGCGCCAGACCGGCGCCGGGCTGGGCGCGACCGTGCGCGAAATCGGCAGCGCCTTGCGCGCGATGCCGCCCACCATGCGCCAGCTGGCGCCGGTGATGCTGTTCCAGTGGTACGGGATCTTCTGCTACTGGCAGTACATCGTGCTGTCGTTGTCGACCACCTTGTTCGGCACCACCGATGCCACCTCGCACGGCTTCCGCGAGGCCAGCCTGGTCAACGGGCAGATCGGCGGTTTCTACAATTTCGTCGCGTTTGCGGCGGCCTTTGCGATGGTGCCGGTGGTGCGTCGCTTCGGCCCCAAATATACGCATGCGGCCTGTCTGGTCGCCGCCGGCATCGGCATGTGGCTGCTGCCGGGCATCGAGAACCGCTGGCTGATGCTGCTGCCGATGATCGGCATTGGCCTGGCCTGGGCCAGCATGATGGGCAACCCGTACCTGATGCTGGCCGACAGCATCCCGCCCGAACGCACCGGCGTGTACATGGGCTTGTTCAACCTGTTCATCGTGCTGCCGATGCTGATCCAGATCGTCACCTTGCCGCTGTATTACGAGCGCCTGCTGCACGGCGACCCGCGCAACGTGATCAAACTGGCCGGTGCGCTGATGCTGGCCGCGGCCGTGGCGATGCTGTGCGTGCGCTTGCGTAAGCCGAAAGTGATCCTGACAGATTCTTAGGACTACCTAGCTGACGTCGCCGGCTGCCTGCCCCCCTCATCCGCCCTTCGGGCACCTTCTCCCGCCTGCGGGAGAAGGAAGCGGGCTGCCGGCTGGTATCTCCGAATCGGCAATCCCAATCCCGAATCCCGAATCCCGAATCCCGAATCCCGAATCCCGAATCCCCAATCCCAAATCCCAAATCCCAAATCCCAAATCCCCGCTTCACGCCGACTCGCGCACCACCAGCTTCACCGGCATTTCAACCGATTGCACGGTTTCGCCTGAGATCAAGGCAAGCAGGCGGTCCACCAGGAGCCGCGCAGCCAGGCCCAGATCCTGACGCACCGTGGTCAACGGTGGCTGGCTGTAGGCGGCCAGCGGAATATCGTCGAAGCCCACCAGCGAGATGTCCTGCGGCACGCGGTGGCCGGCCTCGACCAATGCCCGGATCGCGCCCACGGCGATCACGTCGGAGGCGGCGAACAAGCCGTCCGGCGGGTCGGCCTTCTTGAGCATCGCGCGGGTGAGGCGGTAGGCATCTTCGCTGACGAAATGGCTGCGCGCATGCAGCCGCGTGTCGAATTCCAGCCCTTGGCGCGACAACGCATCGCGGTAGCCGGCAAACCGCGGCGCCACTTCCGGCAACTGGTCGTCGCCCAGGAAGGCGATGCGCTGGCGGCCGCTGGCGATGAGGTGTTCGGTGGCAAGCGCGCCGCCCTGGAAGTTGTCGCTGCCCACGCTGATGTACGACTGCCCGTCGATCTTGCTACCCCACACCGCCATCGGCAGGCCGTCGCGTGCGGCCGCATCCAGCGCGGCGTGCTCGGAACTCTGGCCCAGCACGATCACGCCGTCGGAGCGGCTGCCGCGCGCAAGCTGTTCCACCCAGCCGTCCTGATGCCGGTCCAGTTTGGACAGCAGCATGCTGTAGCCGCGGCCGGTGAGTTCTTCGGCCAGCAATGCCAGCATGGTCATCAGGAACGGATCAGAGAGCGGCTGATCCAGCGCGTGCATCATCGGCACCGCCACGCTCACCGTATTGGAGCGTTTGGCGCGCAGGCTGCGCGCGACCGGGTCGACCTGGTAGCCGGCATCGGCGGCAATCTGCTTGATGTAGGCGCGGGTGCGTTCGGCCACGACCGGGCTGCCGGCCAGTGCACGCGACACGGTGGACTCGGACACGCCGGCCATGCGCGCGATATCGGCCATCTGCGGGCGGGCAGTGAGCGTGGTGCGTTCTGAAGGTTTGGCCATGGCAGCGTAGTGCGGAAAAGCCAGAGTGTAATCAGTTCGCACTAGAGGCGGGTTGTTCGCGCAGTGGCGGCTGCTTGTGCGCCAAGGTGCCGCGCCATCGCGCACACGCGTCCCAGCCTTGCGATCGCGGTTGCGGATCGAGTGCCGGGAGAGTGTCGCGGCTGGACAGCGCGTCATTGTGCATCCGGACATGCGGGGCTTAGAACCGTCAAAAGAAGCGGGCGGCTGCCAGGCGGGTGTGGGCGGCGTACAGGAACTGGAGTGCGATGCGTCGTACCTGCCGATGCCGAGCACCGGCCGCTCCTGTCTGCCGGCCGCGGCGTCGTTTTGTTGGTCGCATTGGGTGATCGCGGCTGGCGTGCCGGGGTGCACTCCGACAACCGCTTGCGGCCCACTGTCCGTGTCAGCCCATGTAGAGCCCGCCATTGACCGCGTAATCGGCACCGGTCACATAGGCGGCCTCGTCGGAGGCCAGCCACGCGCACAGGCCGGCGACTTCGACCGGCTTGCCCAACCGGCGTACGGGCACCGAGGTGGCGAGGCGGTCGAGCACGTCGGGCGGAAAACTGCTGATCGAGGCGCTGGCGATATAGCCGGGCGAAATGGTGTTGACGGTGACACCGCGCGAGGCGACTTCCTGCGCCAACGCGCGACTGAAGCCGTGCATCGCCGCCTTGGCGGTGGCGAAGTTGATCTGCCCGATCTGGCCCTTGTGCGCGCTGACCGAACCGATGTTGACGATGCGCCCCCAGCCACGTGCGGTCATGCCATCGACCACCTGCTTGGTGATGTTGAACAGCGAATGCAGGTTGCTGGCGATCACCGCATTCCAGTCGTCGCGCGTCATCTGCCGGAACAAGGTGTCGCGGCTGCCGCCGGCGTTGTTGACCAGCACATCGATCTCGCCGACTTCGGCCTTGACCTTGGCGAAGGCAGCCACAGTGGAATCCCAATCGGCGGCATTGCCTTCGGAGGCCACGAAGTCGAAGCCCTGTTCGCGCTGCTCGCGCAACCACGACGCCTTGCGTGGCGAATTGGGCCCGCAACCGGCAACCACGGTATGCCCGCTGCGCGCCAGCTTCTGGCAAATCGCGGTGCCCACACTGCCCATGCCGCTGGTGACGTATGCGATGCGGAGAGTCATTGGTTGGGATTCCTTTAGAGGTGGATCGGGATTCGGGACCCGGGACCCGGGACCCGCAAAATCAAGCGTAGATGGCGGGGTTTTTGGCGAGCGACGTTCTTCGGGTCCCCGCTTCCGGGTCCCGGGTCCCGTGTCCTAACGCGCCAACGGAAACAGGCCAAACAACAACCCGCCGCCAAGCATCAACAGCGAGATCAACACCGCCCACTTCAGGGTGAAGCGTTGATGGTCGGCAAAGTCGACCTTGGCCAGGCCCACCAGCAGATAGGTCGAGGGCACCAGGGGGCTGAGCAGATGCACCGGCTGGCCGGCGAGCGAGGCGCGGGCCATTTCCACCGGGGTGATGCCGTAGTGGCCGGCGGCTTCGGACAGGATCGGCAGCACGCCGAAGTAGAACGCGTCGTTGGACATGAAGAACGTAAACGGCATGCTGACGATCGCCGTGATCACCGCCAGATACGGGCCCCAGCTGTCCGGGATCACCGCCAGGAAGCTGCGCGACATCGCTTCCACCATCCCGGTGTTGGACAGGATGCCGGTGAAGATACCGGCGGCAAAGATCAGCGACACCACCGACAGCACGTTGCCGGCGTGATTGACCAGCCGGCGGCGTTGCTCGGCCAGGTTGGGGTAGTTGATCATCAGTGCCAGCGCGAACCCGATCATGAACAGCACCGGCATCGGCAGGATGCCCACCACCAGCGCGGCCATCAGCGCCAGGGTCAGGATCAGGTTCACCCACAGCAGCTTGGGCCGCTTCATGTCCTCGGTGTCTTCCACGCGCGGCAGGGCGTCATTGTCTTCGGGGATGCTGGTCTCCAGCCAGTTGCCATCGGCGGGCAAGCGCACCACGCCCAGGCGGCGACGTTCGCGCATGCCCAGGTACCACGCCAGCGCCAGGATGCCGGCGATCGCCAGCAGCATCGCCGGCACCAGCGGCACGAACACATCGGCCGGGTCCACATGCAACGCCGTCGCCGCACGTGCAGTGGGGCCGCCCCACGGGGTCAGGTTCATCACGCCGCTGGCCAGGATGGTGACGCAGGTCAGGTTGAGCGCGTTCATGCCCAGCCGCTGGTACAGCGGCAGCATCGCCGAGACGGTGATCATGTAGGTGGTGGAGCCATCGCCATCGAGCGAGATCAGCATCGCCAGGATCGCCGTGCCCATCACGATCTTCAGCGGGTCGCCCTTGACCAGCCGCAGAATGCGCCCGACCAGTGGATCGAACAGCCCGGCATCGATCATCACCCCGAAGTAGAGGATGGCGAACATCAGCATCACGCCGGTGGGCGCGATCTTCTTGATGCCTTCCAGCATCATCTCGTTGATGCCGGTGCCGAAGCCGCCCAGCAACGCGAACACGATCGGCACCGTGATCAGAGCCACCAGCGGCGACAGCCGCTTGCTCATGATCAGGTACATGAAGGTGATCACCATTCCGAAACCGAGCGCGGTCAGCATGCGGGAAAATCCTTTGAGGCGTGCAACAGGGGGAGGGTGGAGCGTGCGCATGCAGCGCAGGAACGATGACGCGTTTGCAGTTGCCTTGAAACGGATGTGGTCATGAACGACACATCAGAAGTCATATTGAAAACGGCCGGTCACCGCCAGCGTGTGGTCGACCACCGCATTGAACATGCGATCGCGGTTGCGGCTGTCGATCACATTGAGCATCACGCGCAAATTCGGCTTGAAATACCAGTTGCCGCCCAGCGTCCACGACTGCGTGCTGGCATTGAGGAAGTCCGGTTGCCCATCCAAATGCTGGTCGCCGCGCATGTAGTCGTAGCGCAGCGCCAGCTCGAATGCACCGGACGGGCGATTGGGCGTGGCGATGCGGCTGAAACGCCCGGTCTTGCGGTCGTAACCGCGCGACTCGCCGGTGACGAACCAACTCACCAACCCGTAGCTGGCCAGCAGCTTGGCGCGCTGCGCGCCATCGTCGAGCAGGCCGCCGCTGAATTCGGTCTGCCACGACCACGAGCCGAGCACTTCGGCATATTCCAGCGACCATTTGTCGAAGTCGGTATCGCGGCCATCGGCAAAGCGCGCCAGCGTGATGCGGCTGTTGTTGGCCAGATCGTTCTCGGCGCGCGGGCGGATCAGCAGCGGCGGCGCTCCGCTACTGCCCGGATGCGAATAGCGCTCGTGCGCCAGCGAGACGCCCAGGTGACGCAAGCGTGCCTGGCCCATTTCCGGGGCGTAGGTCAGGCGCGTGCCCAGCGCACCGCCCTTGGTCGACGAATTGTCGATACTTTCCAGGCTGTAGGCGGCCGTGGACCAGGTCGCATCCGGGCGATTGGTCTGCCATGAAATCGCCTTGCGATAGATCGGCGCCAGCGTGGTGGCGGCATAGCCGCGTTCCAGGAACGGGCCATAGTTGGAACCGGTGCGATCGTCCAGCGCAAAATATTGCTTGAACTGGCCCACCGTCAGCGTGCCGGCAGAAAACTTCTTGGCGATGTATACATCGCGCGCCAGGATGCCGCGGCCGCCGGACTCGTATTGCAGGCCGGCAAATTCCGCTTCGGCCTTGTAGTTGAAGCCGTAGAACTTGCCCGCCACATCCAACCACAGGCGGCGGAACTGGGTGTCGTTACGCTCGGGCGTGCCGCGTTCGTCGTTGTCGAACATGGTGAAGTCCCAGTGCACACGCCCGCCTACCTCGGCAGTGACCGGGCCTGCCTCATCGGCCGCGCGCGCAGCCGATGCCAGGCAGAGCGCAGCGCAGGCGGTGAAGGCGCGCAGACGTAAAGTGTCGTTGCTCACAGACCCTCCCAGGTACATGTGTAAATCACGTTCAGCGATGCACCGCACAACCACACTGCGGCGCGTTGGCGGAAGCCTAGTCCGGCGAAGCTGTCATGGACCTGTCGTTGGGGGGGGGGAATGGGGGAGTGGGGAATCGGGAATCGCAAGAGCGGGATTGGGGCAGCTGAATTTTTGGGGCGTAGAAGCTTTTGTTCGCCTGGCCTGTTACCTTCCGGCCGCGACCTATCGCCGTTCCGATTCCCGATTCCCGATTCCCCATTCATGCGCCTGCTGCTAGTCGAAGACAATGCCGACCTCGCCGATGCCATCGTGCGGCGCATGCGCCGTAGCGGGCATGCGGTGGATTGGCAGGCTGATGGGTTGGCGGCGGCGAGTGTGTTGCGGTATCAGAGTTTCGATCTGGTGGTGCTGGATATCGGCCTGCCCAAGCTGGATGGATTGCGCGTGCTTTCGGGGATGCGCGAGCGTGGCGATACCACGCCGGTGTTGATGCTCACCGCGCGCGATGGCATCGAAGACCGCGTGCAGGCGCTGGACGTGGGCGCGGACGATTACCTGGGCAAGCCGTTCGATTTTCGTGAGTTCGAGGCGCGTTGCCGCGTGTTGCTGCGACGCAACCGGGGCCAGGCCAGCGAGGTGGTGCAGATCGGCGGATTTGTGTTCGACAACGCTGCGCACACGGTGATGCTCGATGGCGCGCCGATCGAATTGCCCAACCGCGAATACCGCCTGCTGGAAATCCTGATCGGGCGGCTGGGCCATGTGGTCGGCAAGGACGAGATCGGCAACGGCCTGTTTGGCTTCGACGACGATGCCGGGCCCAATGCGATCGAGCTATATGTCGGGCGGCTGCGGCGCAAGCTGGCGAGCGCGCCATTGCGCATCGTCACCGTGCGCGGCGCCGGCTACAAGCTCGAAGAGGCCGACCCGCACGCGCCGGTGGAGCCGGGCGTCGATGGCTGAGCCGCTGACGGTGGCGCCGTCGATCCGGCGCACCTTGCTGCTGTATCTGGGCAGCCTGTCGCTGCTGGGTGCGGTGGTGCTGTTCTTTGCCGCACGCGATTACGGCGAACGCGCGGCCAATCGCTCTTACGATCATCTGCTGGTCTCCTCGGCCTTGTCGATCATCGATAGCGTGGCCCTGGTCGGTGGCGACTGGCAGGTGGATCTGCCCTACGCCTCGCTGGATCTGCTCGGCATGGCGCCGGAAGACCGCGTGTTCTATCGCGTGTTCGATGCGCAGGGCCGTACGATCACCGGCGAAGAGACGCTGCCGCTGCCGCCGCGCTCGCCGCGCGACGAGCGGCCGTTGTTGTTCGATGCGCAGTACAGCGGCGAGCCGGTGCGCTTTGCGGTGGTGATGCACCGGGTGGCATCGGCATCCGGGCAGGGCGAGGTGCGCGTGCAGGTAGGCCAGACCCGGCGTGCGCGCGATGCGGTGGCGCGCGATGTGGTGCTCAACGCCCTGGTGGCGATCGGCGTGCTGTCGCTGCTGGCGCTGGGCCTGGTATGGCTGGGGGTGTACCG
Source organism: Xanthomonas nasturtii (assembly GCF_001660815.1). Taxonomy (GTDB): domain Bacteria; phylum Pseudomonadota; class Gammaproteobacteria; order Xanthomonadales; family Xanthomonadaceae; genus Xanthomonas; species Xanthomonas nasturtii. The sequence continues at coordinate 99,562 of NZ_LYMI01000003.1, read as the reverse complement.
CGCGTTGCGGCCGTTGCAGCGCATCGAGCGTGATCTGTCGCGGCGCGAACCGTCCGAGCTGAAACCGCTCAGCGTACCGGCGCCGCAGGAAATGCAGTTGATGGTGACCGCGCTCAATCGCTTCATGGCGCGGCTGTCGTCCAGCAACGAAACCTTGCGCGCATTCATGGCCGAAGCCGCGCACCAGATGCGCACACCGCTGGCAGCCTTGCGCGCGCAGGCGCAGCTGGCGATGGACGACGACGACCCGCGCGAGATGCAACGCAGCCTGGTGGCGATCGAACGCAATGCCAGCCATATGAGCCGGCTGCTCAACCAGTTGCTCAGCGATGCCAGTGTGATCCATCGCGCCAATCTGCAGCGCTTTGCCACCGTGGATCTGGCCGAGGTGTTGCACCAGGCCTTGCACGAAGCGTTGCCGCGCAGCGAAGGCGCACCGCGCGTGCAACTGGCCATCGACCCGCAACCGGCGTTGCTGCGTGGCGATGCCTTGCTGCTGCGCGAAGCGCTGAAAAACCTGATCGATAACGCCTGCAAGTACGCTGCCGGTGCACCGCTGCAGGTGGCGCTCACCAGCGACGGCAACCAGCACGTACTCACCATTGCCGATCACGGCCCCGGCATTCCGGCCGCCGAGGCCGAACGTGTGTTCGAACGGTTCGTGCGTGGGCCCGACGCGCCGGCCGGCGGCGCCGGGCTGGGGTTGGCCATCGTCAAGCGCGTGGTGGAAGCGCATGGCGGGCGTATCGATCTGGCCAACCGCATCGGCGGCGGGCTGATCGCTTCGTTGCATTTTCCTGGAGGAAGCGCGTGATGCGGCTGATGTGGGTGCTGGTGTTGCTGCTGATCCACGGAATCGCCTGTGCGGCGCCCGGCGACGTGCGGCGCTTCCCTGCGCAGGGCCCGGTGCATGCGCAATTGCGCGTGCAGGGCTCCACCGATCTGGAAGTGTTCGGCGCAGTCATCCAGGATTATCAACGCCTGCATCCAGGCACCGAGGTGATCTACGAAGACGTGATTGCCTGGGACATCTACGCGCGCTATCTGCATCCGGGCAAGGGCGCACCGGTTGCCGACATGCTGATCAGCGCCAGCATGGATCTGCAGACCAAGCTGGTGAACGATGGCCATGCGCTGGCGCATCGTTCCGCGCAGACCGAAGCGCTGCCGGCGTGGGCGCAGTGGCGGCACGAAGTGTTCGGCATCAGCTACGAGCCGGTGGCCATCGTCTACAACACGCGCAAGCTGGATGCCGCCCGCGTGCCGCGCACCCGCCGGCAATTGCTGGCCCTGTTGCGCGCGCCCGATGCACCGCTGCGCGGCAAGGTGGGCACTTACGATGTGGAACGCAGCGGCGTGGGCTACCTGTTCGCCACCCAGGACGGGCAGGTGGGCAGCATTGCCGGTGCGCTGCTGGCAGCGCTGGGGGCCAACCGGGTGGCGCTGGAAGAGCGCACCGGCACCTTGCTCGACCGCGTCAGCCGTGGCGAGTTGCTGCTGGCCTATAACGTGCTCGGCTCCTATGCGCAGACCCGCATCGATGCCGGCGCGCCGCTGGGCATCGTGCAGCCGCAGGACTACACGCTGGTGGCATTGCGCACCGCAGTGATCCCCAAGACGGCGCCGCATGCACCGGAAGCACGCAGGTTCCTCGACTATCTGCTCTCGCCGCGCGGCCAGCAGGTGCTCTCGCGCGAGGCCCGGCTGATGCCGATCCTGCCGGCGGCCGGCGGCCGCGGCGGCTCCGCGCAGCCGCCGTTCCGCCCGATCCCGCTCGGCCCCGGCCTGTTGGTGTACCTGGACAAGCTCAAACGCCGTCAGTTTCTGGATGCCTGGCGCGCGAGCACGCAGCCGCCGCGCTAGGGCGTGTGGTGCACGTTGAGATGAGGTGCGTTGGCCGTCAGCGGTGCGCAGCGGGTGCTGTGTGGCGCGGCTTGTCTTGTGCCAAGGCAAGCCGCGCGGCGCGCGCTCCGTGCCGCTGACGGCCAACCCTCCGGGAAGCGCCCTGTGGCGCGCCGATACCGCGTTGCGCGCCTTGCCTCGACGCGCCACAGGACGCTTCGCACTCACCTCAAGGTACATCGCACGCGCTAGGGCAAGGCAGCGGCGGCGGCCATGTGCCAGACTTGGTGTATGGCCGATCTCACCATTCTCGTCGCCGACGACCACCCGCTGTTCCGCGCCGCCGTGATCCACGTGCTGCAGCAGACCCTGCCGCAGGCCAATGTGGTGGAAGCTTCCAGCGCCGCTACCTTGAGCGCGATGCTGCGTTCGCACCCGCAGGCCGAACTGGTGCTGCTGGATCTGGCGATGCCGGGCGCACGCGGTTTTTCGGCGCTGCTGCATGTGCGTGGCGAGCACCCGGACATCCCGGTGGTGGTGATCTCGTCCAACGATCATCCGCGTGTGATCCGGCGTGCGCAGCAGTTCGGCGCGGCCGGTTTCATTCCCAAATCCACCCCGGCCGAATCGATCGGCACCGCGGTGGCCAGCGTGCTGGAAGGCGGCACCTGGTTCCCGCCGATGACCGCCGAACGCTCGGAGGCCGACGCGCAACTGGCCTCCAAGCTCGCCCAGCTCACCCCGCAACAGTTCCGCGTGCTGCTGAGCCTGGCCGATGGGCTACTCAACAAGCAGATTGCGCACGAACTGGGCCTGGCCGAAAACACCGTCAAGGTGCACGTCACCGCGATCCTGAAAAAGCTCGACTGCTACAGCCGCACGCAGGCGGCAGTGCTGGTCAAGGCGCTGGAGCCGGAAGGCGAGGGTTGATTGCACGTGCGCTGCGGGTTGCGGCCTGCAGCCGCACCACACATGGTCCACAGCGCACGCAGCTAGTGCACCTGCCGTCGCGCAGCGTGGCCACGCCCTCCCACTGCACGATGACATGCTCGCCATCGGCCCAGATGCGTTGTTGCACCGGGCGCAGTGGCGGGGCCAGGCGCTCGGCCAGCGAGCGGGCGGACTGCAGTGGCGATCAATGCAGCGCGGCCGCGCAAGCTGCCTGCGCTTGGGCCGGAGCCTTCGATGGTCCACACCACCTCGGGCGACAGCAGCGTCTGAAAGAAGTCGCTGCCGCCGGCCTGCCACTGCGCAAACTTCGCTTCGACAATGCGCTGGTTGCACACGTGTACCGGCTGCTCCGCACAGGCCTGTGCGGATGCAGCGTCCTTCGACATGGCAACGGCGTTGCCTGCGAACGCTGCGGCGACCAGCAGCGCTGCCGCCGCGATGGCTGTGGGTCTGGTCATGGTTGCGCCGTGGTGATCAGCTGCGCAGCTGCAGCTGATGGATGCCGTAGATCAACTGCTGCGCCATCGGCCTGCCGATAAAGCGTTCGGGGAAGATCGGCGGCAAGGCGCTGACGCTATCCAGGCGCGCAAGCTGGTCGTCGCTGAGCACGATCTCCAACGCGCCGAAGTTGTCTTCGGCCTGCTGCAGGGTAGGTGCGCCCATCACCGGCGAGACCACCGCCGGGTGGCGCAAGGTCCAGGGCAGCGCCACCTGCGAGGGGAAGCGCCCGCTTCAGCGGCGACCGCACCGGGAGGAGAACCGACAGGTGTACGGCGTGCGCAAGGTCTGGCGGCAACTCAAGCGCGAGGGCTATCAAGTGGCCCGCTGCACGGTGGAGCGGCTGATGGGCGAGCCGGGCCTGCACGGGGTGGTGCGCGGGAAGGTGGTCAAGACCACGATCAGCGACAAGCGGCCGTGCCCGCTGGATAAGGTGAACCGACAGTTCCATGCGCCGTCGCCGAACCGACTGTGGGTCAGCGACTTCACCTATGTTTCGACCTGGGCCGGGTTCGTGTACGTGGCCTTCGTGATCGACATGTACGCGCGGCGCATCGTGGGTTGGAAGGTCTCGCCGACCGCGCAGACGGATTTGGTGCTGGACGCCCTGGAGCAGGCGCTGCATGCGCGGCGCCCAACCGAGGGTGGCCTGATCCACCACTCCGACCGCGGCGTGCAGTGCGTGTCGATCCGCTACACCGAGCGGCTGGCCGACGCCGGGATCGAGCCGTCGGTGGGCAGCGTGGGCGATAGCTACGACAACGCGCTGGCCGAGACGATCAACGGGTTGTACAAGGCCGAGGTGATCCACCGGCGCGCGTGGCGCAACCGCCAGGATGTGGAACTGGCCACGCTGGATTGGGTGGACGTCGGTACAACCACAAACGCTTGCTGGGGTCGATCGGGAACATTCCTGCCAACCGCTCGCTGCGTTTTGTTAGCCGCTCTTGCTCCTGTACGAGCGACCCTGGTCGCGAGGGCCTTCGCCGTGACGGGCAAGCCCTCGCGGCCAGGCCCGCTCCTGCAACGGCCGTGGAAATAACCGCGCAAGCCAACAGGTATGCCTGCGCTCTGCGCGCGTGTCGAGGTCAGGGCTTGGGCCGATAGACCACGATGCCGGCTGTTCTGGCGACGTACTCCATGAACGGCGAGTCGACGACCTTGTTGTTTTCCGGTCGTGAGGAGGCGTTGCGCAGCACCGGGCCGGCGTCGGTCATGCTGAAGATGCCGACATGGCTGACATCCAGCCCGTCCGCAGGCGAGTACCTGCCGACATAGTCGCCGGTGCGCAGCTGACCCACGACATTGCTGTCCACCGCAGCCACCGGGATATAGGTGATGGTCCGCTGCACCACCGGCAACCCGGGCAGGTTGCTGCCATCGGCTTTCAGATTCAGCGCCTTGTCCACGCTGACCGCGTTGGGGCTGATTGAGGCGGTGATGTCGTCGGCCAGCTCATAGGGGCGGGCCACCCAATCCGAAAAGAAATGCTTGCGATAGGGAAAGCCGACGATGCCATCGACGTAGCGGGTCAGCACCAGCCGATCGACGAAATCCTGCTGCGAAGACGCCCTGCGGGCCGCTTCGACGTAGCCCAGATAGGTGAAGCAATCCAGGCCGGTGAAGTCGATGATCAGTTTTTCCGGTGTGGTCGCAGAGCCTTGCAGCATGTTGGCCTGGTACGGCGTGTCGAGAAACAGTGCAGAGATGCGCTTGATCAGATGTCCCGGGCTCAGGCCGCGATGCCGGGAGACCTGGCCCAGCACCGTGTCCAAGCGTTGCACGGTGTAGGGGTTCATGTCCGCACGGATCGGCCCGGAGGGCTGCACGCCAGCCGCAGGCGTTGTCGCCTGCGCGGGCAGGCTTGCCGCGCAGCCTGCAGACAACAGCGCGGCCATCTGTATCGCAACGGGTAACAGCAAATGCCGGCATAGCAACCATCAGAAAAACCACGGTTATTTCGCTATTTCCACAGTGAAAAAGCCAAAATTTTGAAACCCAGGCAATGCAGCATTTCGACGCCATGTGCTTTGACGCCACGTGCTTCGGCACATGGCACGCGGCATCACCCGCGCCGCATCAGCATCTGCGTCACCAGGGCACGCAGGGCAGGTGGGCGCACCGGTTTGGACAGGAATCCCCAACCCAGATCCAGCGCATGTTCGCGCAATGCAGGGTCGGGCTCTGCGGTGACCAAAATCACGCGCGGTTCGCGTTGCCAGCGTTCCACCAGCTGGGGCAGCAGCATGGGGCCGTAATGCGCGCCCATGCGTACATCCAGCAACAGCAATTCCGGCACCTCGTCGGCATTGGCAGCGCTCAATGCCTCGTCGGGGCCGCCGGCAAAATCCACGCGGCATTCCCAGCGCTCCAGCAGCGTGCGGGTGGCCTCGCAAACCAGCGGCTCGTCGTCCACGCACCACACGCGGCAGCCGTGCAGGATGGGGTCGTTGCCGTGTTCGGCGGTGCTGGCAGGCGCTGGCAATTGCCGTGCGATGGCGGCGCGTTCGCCCAGCGGCACGGTCACCGAAAATACGCTGCCACGCCCCAGCGTGGAGCGTAGCCCGATGCGGTGGCCGAGCAGGCGGCCGATACGTTCGACGATGGCCAGGCCCAGGCCCGCGCCGCGGTCGTTGGCCACGCCGTCGTCCAGGCGGCGGAATTCTTCGAAGATTTCGTGCTGCAAGGCGTCGGGAATGCCGGGCCCCTGGTCGTGCACTTCAATACGTAGCCAGCCGCCGCGACGACGGCAGCCGATCAGCACGCGTCCGCGCGGGGTGTAACGGATTGCGTTGGAAAGAAAGTTCTGCAGGATGCGGCGCAGCAGGTTTTCATCGCTCAACACCACCGCCGAGGTGGGTACCCATTCCAGCGTCAGGCCACGGTCTTCGGCCAGGATGCCGAATTCGCGCGCCAGGGTTTCCAGCAAGGGCGCCAGCGCAAAGTCGCGTACCTGGGTCTTCAGGCTGCCGGCTTCCAGCCGCGAGATGTCGAGCAAGCTGTTGAGGATGGCGTCCTGTGCAGCCAGCGCACCGTCGATGTTGTCGACCACGCGCGCGCTGCCAGCCTCGTGCACTTGCCCGCGCAACACCGAGACGAACATGCGCGCGGCGTTGAGCGGCTGCAGCAGGTCGTGCACTGCCGAGGCGACGAAGCGGGTCTTGTAGCGGTTGGCGCTTTCGGCCTCGCGTTTGGCTGCCGCCAGGTCGCGGGTGCGCTCGGCTACGCGGTGTTCCAGTGCATCGGCCAGCGAACGCAATTCGCGTGCGGCATTCTTGTAGCTGGTGATGTCGGCATAGCTGGTGACAAAGCCGCCATCGGGCAGCGGGTTGCCGCGGATCTCCAGCACGGTGCCGTCTTCTTTTTCGCTCTCGCGCATATGCGGTTTGCCGCTGCGCAAATGGTTCAAGCGGCGTTCGATCGCCGCTTCGATCGGCCCCGGCCCGAGCAGGCCGCGGCGTGCGTTGAAGCGGAACAGGTCTTCGATCGGGCGGCCGATCTTGAGCAGTTCCGGCGGGAAGCGGAACAGCTCCACATAGCGCGAATTCCACGCCACCAGATTGAGCGCCTCGTCGATCACCACCACGCCCTGCGGCAAATGTTCCAGGCTGCGGCTCAGGCCGGCATTGGCCTGCTGCGCGGCGGTGACCACGCCGTCCTGCGCGGTGCGCAGTTCTTCGGCATGTTGTTGCAGCAGCGTTTCCAGCTCATGCCGGCTGCGCTGGCGCAGTGCCGACAGCCGCCGCCGTTGCTGCACGAACAACCACAACAACGCCAGCGCCAGCCATGCACCGGCGGCGGCAATTGCCGCTGCGCGCCCGGCGGCGGCACTGGCGCGGGTGTCGTGCAGCAGATGCAGGCGCCAGCCGCTTTCGGGTACTTCCAGGGTCTGCCACAGCACCTGCGCGCCGAGCGGCGGGTCGTGGATGTCGGCCAGGACACCGCCATACCCGGTCCGTTCGATCAGCCGGCGCCGCAGCGGCAGCAGATCCTGGTCGGCGTACTGCCGCGTACTCTGCAACTCGCGGCGATCGCGCTGGCTGAGCGGGGCCAGTATGCGGTAGCGCCATTCCGGCCGGCTGGCCAGAAACACCACATCGTGCGCGTCCGAGGCCAGCACGATGTCCGGGGTCTGCAGCCATTCGCGTTCCAGTGCGGCCAGCGCGATCTTGATCACCACCACGCCCTGCACCTGGCCGGCAGCATCGACGATGGCCTGCGACAGGAAATAACCCGGCTCGCTGGTGGTCATGCCGATGCCGTAGAAGCTGCCGCTGCCGGTGGCCAGCGCCTGCTGGTAATACGGGCGGAAGGCGTAATCCACGCCGACGTTGCTGCGCGGCGCCTGCCAGTTGCTGGCCGCCAGCGCCACGCCGTCTTGGTTGATCAAGGTCAGCGTGGACGACTGGGTGACGTTATTGGCGCGTTCGAGTTTGCGATTGAGCCGCTGCACCTGCTCTGGCGACAGCGGGCCGGATACGGCCGCACGCAGCTCCGGGTCCAGCGCCAGAATCTGCGGCAGCGTGCGATAGCGGTCGATACGCTGCTGCAGCGCCTGCGCGTAGAGGCGCAGCTGCCGGCGCACGGTGGCGCTTTCGTCGTGCAGTGCATTTTGTTCGACGAAGTGCCCGGCCGCGAACATGGCCACGACCATGCCGCCCAGCACGATGGACAGGGTGAGCAGCAGGCGGCGGCGTTGCGAGGCATACATGGCTGCAAGTATGGCGGTCTGCCGCTGGATCGCGCAGCCATCGCCTCACCGTGCGCTGCGCAGACGCCCAAAAACGACAACGGCCGCACCCGTGCAGGAATGCGGCCGTGTCGAACATCTGTTGCCCTCAGCGATGGCAGCAGCGCGCCGAGCGCAAGGCAAGCAGGTACCGCAGCGCACGCCGGACCGAATCGCCGGCGTGCTGCAGCGCCTCAGCGCTGCTTAGAACTGCACCTGCGCACGCAGTTCCATCACGTGCGGGGTTTCATGTACGCCGTTGCGCGAGGAATCCACCCAGCTGTAGTTGGCCTGGAACTTGAAGTGGCTGGTGAGATACCAGTTGGCGCCGATGGTGGTGTCGTGCTGGCGGCCGCCGTGCACGTTGTTGTCTTCCAGGTTCAGGCGGCTGTAGCGGGCGGTCAGCTCGACTGCGCCGTAGTCGTGCGCCGGCTTGATGTTGCCCGGCACGCCGCCGGCATAGCTGCGCGACTCGCCGGTCAGCGACCAGGTGCCGTACACGTACTGGCCCTGGGCGATGAAGTGCGGCTGGCCGGCATTACGCGCCACTTCGGCACGCAGCGCTTCGCTCTGCAGCGAGAACGGGCCATGGATCCACACCGCTTCCACGCCGGTACGGATCACGTGATCCACATCGAGGATGGTGCCGGTGTCGATCAGACGCACGTCGGTCAGGCCGGCTTCCGGGCGGGCACGCAGACGCACGCGCGGGCTGAACGACACGCCGCGGCCGTCGCTGAAACCGCGCGGGTTTTCCACCGAGCCGGCGATACCCAGGTGCAGCACGTCGCCTTCGGCCTTGAACGGGGTCCAGGCGGCATGCACGGCCTGGGTGGTGCCCGGATTGTCGCCCTGCAGATCCTTGCCGCCGTAAGCGCCGGCCTGCAGCAGGTACTGCTGGCGCTCCAGCGTCCACTCCACGCCGGTGCGGCGGCCCTGGAACACCGCCTGCACCGGCAGGCCCAGTTCCATGAAGCTGCCCGCGCGCGAGCTCTGCACCGCTTCCAGACCCACCGGCACCTTCATGTAGCCCAGGCGCACGCGGCCGTAGTCCTGGCCCAGCAGCGCCTTGGTCTCGAAGCGGTAGAACACGTCCAGCCACAGCTTGGCTTCGAAGTCGAAGTACACCATGGCATCGTAGACGCCCTTCTTCTTGATGGTGGCGCCGAATTCCTTGCGGCGGAAGTCGGTGCGGTCTTCCAGGCGGTCGTCGCCGGAGAAGTTGTTGTCGTCGTAGGCGTAGTTGCCGGTCACGCCCAGCTCGGTGCCGTCACCGAAGGTGACCTTGGTCGGCCAGTTTTCGATCGAGGTGGCTGCAGTGGCAGCGGCGGGGACGATGGCAATGGCCAACGCCAGGACAAGCAGATTGAGGCGCATAGGAATGGTCTTCGGCAAGGAAAGGGGCCGGGCGTCCTGCCATGGCGGTCGCAATGACTGTCTTCAGCAAGCGCGCAGGGTCCGGACGACGACAGCACCGGATCGGTGTCCGGGTTAAACGGAATTAACGGCCGGCGGTGGCGCGGCTGAAGTGTAAGCCGACGTTCAGCCGGTGCACATCGGGTAGTACCAATGGGCTATCGGCCACGGCTGTGACGTGCGGCCAGAATGCGTGCATCGGGTACCTGCTCAGGCACCCTCTCTCGCCCCTCGGAGTGGTGTCATGCACATCAGCAAGCCTGCCGGCCCCCTGCCGGCGTCCGTCCCCTTCTACCGCCAGCTGTATTTCCAGGTGGTGGTGGCGATCGTCCTGGGTGCCCTGCTGGGCCACTTCGAGCCGGCCTTCGCCGAAAGCCTCAAGCCGCTGGGCGACGCCTTCATCAAGCTGGTGAAGATGATCATCGCCCCGGTGATCTTCCTGACCATCGTCACCGGCATCGCCGGCATGACCCACCTCAAGACGGTGGGCCGGGTGTTCGCCAAGGCGATGACCTACTTCCTGTTTTTCTCCACGCTGGCATTGGTCGTGGGCATGGTCGTGGCGCACGTGGTGCAGCCCGGCGCCGGCATGAACATCAACCCGGCCGAGTTGGATCAGAGCGCGGTCAACACCTACGTGCAGAAGTCGCACGAGCTGAGCCTGGTCGGCTTTTTGATGGACATCATCCCGGCCACGCTGATCAGCGCTTTCGTCGATGGCAACATCCTTCAGGTGCTGTTCGTAGCGGTGTTGTTCGGTATCGCGCTGGCCCTGGCGGGCGAGCGCGGCCGCCCGGTGCTGAGCTTCCTGGAAGCGCTGACCGCCCCGGTGTTCCGCCTGGTGCACATTCTGATGAAGGCCGCCCCCATCGGTGCGTTCGGGGCGATCGCCTTCACCATCGGCAAATACGGGGTGGAATCGCTGGTCAATCTGGCCTGGCTGGTCGGTTCGTTTTACATCACCTCGCTGTTCTTCGTGCTGGTGATCCTGGGCCTGGTGTGCCGGTTGTGCGGCTTTTCGGTGCTCAAGCTGATCCGCTACCTCAAGGCCGAGCTGCTGCTGGTGCTGGGCACCTCGTCCTCGGAGTCGGCGCTGCCGTCGCTGATGGAAAAGATGGAAAAGGCCGGCTGCGAGAAGTCGGTGGTGGGCCTGGTGGTGCCGACCGGCTACTCGTTCAATCTGGATGGCACCAACATCTACATGACCCTGGCGGCGCTGTTCATCGCCCAGGCCACCAACGTGGACCTGACCCTGGGGCAGCAGATCACCTTGCTGGCAGTGGCGATGCTCAGCTCCAAGGGCGCGGCCGGCGTGACCGGCGCCGGCTTCATCACCCTGGCGGCGACCTTGTCGGTGGTGCCGGATGTGCCGGTAGCCGGCATGGCATTGATCCTGGGCGTGGACCGCTTCATGAGCGAGTGCCGCTCTCTGACCAACTTCATCGGCAATGCGGTGGCCACGGTGGTGGTGTCGCGCTGGGAAAATGCGCTGGACCGCGACCAGCTCAAGCTGGTGCTGGATGGCGGCTCGCCGCCGCTGCAGGCCCCGGTGGCCTCGACCGACGTGGTTGCCCCGATCAGCGCACGCTGACGCTTCCTACGGCCCTGTCTTCCGTCGGCCTTGCCGGCGGGATGCAGGGCCGTTCTACGTTTTATTAGCCGCCTTGTGCTGCACCCCGGCTGCACCGCGCCGCGCTGCAGCATGCAACTTCCCTGCCGCGCTGACAGCTGCGCGACAGGCCCTTGTTCAGGCAGGAGGGTAGAATTCAGCTCTCCTGCGCCTTCGAGACCCACACAGCCGATGTCCACCGACGACTTCAAACAGGCCGCCCTCGACTATCACCGCCAGCAGCCGGCCGGCAAGATCAAGGTCACCGCGACCAAGCCGATGCTGACCCAGCGCGATCTGTCGCTGGCGTATTCGCCGGGCGTGGCCTTCGCCTGCGAGGCGATCGTCGAAGAACCCGCCCAGGCCAGCGAGCTCACCGCGCGCGGCAATCTGGTGGCGGTCATCACCAACGGCACCGCCGTGCTGGGCCTGGGCAACATCGGCCCGCTGGCCTCCAAGCCGGTGATGGAAGGCAAGGGCGTGCTGTTCCAGAAGTTCGCCGGCATCGACGTGTTCGATATCGAAATCAACGAGAACGACCCGGACAAGCTGGTGGACATCATCGCCAGCCTGGAGCCGACCTTCGGCGGCATCAACCTGGAAGACATCAAGGCGCCGGAATGCTTCATCGTCGAGCGCAAGCTGCGCGAACGCATGAACATCCCGGTGTTCCATGACGACCAGCACGGCACCGCGATCATCGTCGGCGCCGCCGTGCTCAATGCGCTGGTGGTCACCGGCAAGAAGATCGAAGAGGTCAAGCTGGCCACCACCGGCATGGGCGCGGCCGGTATTTCCTGCGTCAACATGCTGGTCTCGCTGGGCTTGAAGCCGGAGAACATCCTGGCGCTGGACCGCGACGGGGTGATCCATACCGGCCGCACCGACCTGGACCCGGACAAGCAGCGTTACGCGCGCGACACCGACAAGCGCACCCTGGCCGAGATCGTCGAAGGCGCGGACATTTTCCTGGGCCTGTCGGCTGCCGGCATCCTCAAGCCGGAGATGGTCGCCAGCATGGCGCGCCAGCCGGTGATCTTCGCACTGGCCAACCCCAACCCGGAGATCACCCCGGAAGCGGCCAAGGCGGTGCGCCCGGATTGCATCATCGGCACCGGCCGGTCGGACTATCCGAACCAGATCAACAACGTGCTGTGCTTCCCGTACCTGTTCCGCGGCGCGCTGGACGTGGGCGCCACCGGCATCAACGAGGAAATGAAGATCGCCTGCGTCAAGGCGATTGCGGCGATGGCGCGGCGCGAGGCCTCCGACCTGGGCGCAGCCTACGGCGGCGAGACCCCGAGCTTCGGCCCGGAATACCTGATTCCGCGTCCGCTGGACCCGCGCCTGCTGGTGGAGTTGTCGTCTGCCGTTGCGCAGGCGGCGATGGATTCGGGCGTGGCCACGCGCCCGATCACCGACATGGAAGCCTACCGCGACAGGCTCAGCCAGTTCGTCTACCGCACCAGCCTGATGATGAAGCCGGTCTACGACCGCGCCCGCGCCGACAAGCAGCGCGTGGTGTATGCCGAAGGCGAAGAAGAAGTGGTGCTGCGCGCGGTGCAGAACGTGGTCGACGAAGGCCTGGCCTTCCCGATCCTGATCGGCCGCCCGGACGTGATCGAAGCGCGCATCGAACGCATGGGCCTGCGCCTGACCGCGGGCGTGGACTTCGAGATCACCAACATCCTCGACGACCCCCGCTTCAACGAATACTGGCAGTACTACCACGCGCTCACCGAGCGTCGCGGCGTGACCGTCACTGCCGCCAAGGAGTTGATGCGCTCGCGTCCGACCCTGATCGCCGCGGTGATGGTGGCGCGTGGCGAGGCCGATGCGATGCTGTCCGGCGTGGTTGGCCGCTTCCACAAGAAGCTGGGCTACGCGCGCAGCGTGATCCCGCTGGAACCGCGGGTGAGCTCCACCTCGGCGATGACCGGTGTGATCAACCAGCTGGGTGTGTTCTTCTTCCTGGACACGCATGTGCAGGAAGACCCCACCGTCGAGCAAGTGGTGGAAGCCACGCTGCAGGCGGCATATCGCCTCAAATTGTTCGGCATCGAACCCAACATCGCGCTGCTGTCCCATTCCAACTTCGGTAGCCACGACTCGCGCGACGCACTGAAGATGCGCCAGGTGCGCGAAGCCCTGCTCAAGCGCAAGCCCGAGCTCAACATCGACGGCGAAATGCAGGGCGACACCGCCTGGGACGAAGCGCTGCGCAAGCAGATCATGCCCAACAGCACGCTCAAGGGCCGTGCCAACCTGTTCGTGCTGCCGAACTTGGAAGCGGCCAACATCGCCTACAACCTGGTGCGCGTGTTCACCGACGGCGTGGCAATCGGCCCGATCCTGATGGGTATCTCCAAGCCCGTGCACATCCTCACCACCAGCGCCACCTCGCGCCGCGTGATGAACATGACCGCCATCGCGGCGGTGGACGCACAGATCCGCCGGCAGCGCGATGCCGAGAAGAACGCTGCCGAAAAGAGCGGTAGCTAAGAAGCGAAAAGCTAAGAAGCGCACTAGCCGAAAAGCGCAGTAACCGAAAAACCGCGGTAGTCGAAAAGCATAACGGCTAAGAGTTGCTGCGCTGCTTAAAGCCCCTCTCCCCCCGGGAGAGGGGTTGGGGAGAGGGTACGGTTCACCAGACCTGCCGACCTTGCAGTGGGGCCTAGCCCCGCAGCAGTCGTGCACATCCGCTGTGTGCGTCCGCATCAGTCCACCTGCCCATCAACAGCAGTGCGACCGCAGATTTCGATAAAAGCCCTCTTCAACGCAGCGCAGGCTCCACCCCCAGCAGTTCGATCTCCGCCAGCTGCACCTTCGCCGGCGCACTGAAGCGCAGCCGATATTCGGCATACGCACCAGGCGTGGCAATACGAAACGGCCGCGTCTGCAACGGCCATTCGAACGTCTCCTCACCGCGCTGGTCGATGACCTTCCACGCGCCATCAGCCGTACGTGCTTGCAAGGTCCATCCACTTGCCGCAAGTGCCGCATTGCCATTGGTCAGCGTGTAGAGCGTTGGCGTGCCGCGCGCAATGCCGCTAAGCGTCAGTGTCGATGTCGCTGCAATTGCAGCGACCGTCCCCGCATCGTCGTCATGCAACGCAACCACATCGCCACCATCGGCCAGCGTGATGCGCGCCGTGTTTCCAAGCAAATCCCGCAACGGGGCAGGGCGCTCCCCCGCAGGGGTCAACGACGGCGGCATTTCATCCGGGCCGCTGCCCCAGCGCGAAGGCGCCGGCCCCATCTCGAAGTCCAGCCTGGCACCGTCGGCAATGGCCGCATGCGGCAGCCAGCTCTTGCGCCAGGGTGTGCCGTTGACCTTCAGCGATTGCACATAGACGTTCTGCGGCGAATTCTGCGGCGCATCGACTACCAGCGTCCCGCCATTGGGCAACCGCACGCTGGCATGCTTGAACAACGGCGAGCCGATCACGTACTCCGGCGCGCCCATGCGCAACGGATACAGCCCCAGCGCGGCGAACAGATACCACGCCGACATTTCGCCATTGTCTTCGTCGCCGGCGTAGCCCTGGCCGATCTCGCTGCCCAGATACAGGCGCGCCAGGATCTCGCGGGTGAGCCGCTGCGTTTTCCACGGCTGCCCGGCATACAGATACATCCACGGAATGTGGTGCGCGGTCTGATTGCTGTGCGCGTACATGCCCATGCGCACATCGCGCGCCTCGGTCATCTCGTGAATGGTGTCGCCATAGGAGCCTGCAAAGCGGGCTTCTGCGGTTTCCGGCGTGGCAAAAAACGTATCCAGCTTCGCGGCCAATGCCGCGCGTCCACCGTACAGCGCAGCCAGGCCTTCGCCATCGTGCGGCGCGGTGAACGCAAACGTCCAGCCGCTGGATTCGGTGTAATCGTTGCCCCATACGCGCGGGTCGTACTGTGCCGCAGCCACGCGCCACGCACCATCGGGTGTGCGGCCCTGGAAAAAGCCGACTGCCGGATCGAACAACGCCGCATACCCGGCCGCGCGGTGACGGAAATACAACGCCTCGGTCGCATAACGCTCGCGCGCTGCCGCCGTCGTGGCCTGGTTGGACAACCCATCGGCCATGGCGGCGATGCCGAAGTCGTTGAGCGCACCTTCCATCGACCACGACATGCCTTCGTGCGTGTCGGTATCGGTGTAGCCGCGGAAGGTCGAACGCGCCATGCCCTTGCGCCCGACATGCCGGTCCGGCGCGACCACCGTGGCATTCTTCAGCGCGGCGGCATACGCCTCGGCCGGGTCGAAGCCGGTCACTCCCTTTCGCCACGCATCGGCAAACGCCACGTCGGAGCTGGTGCCCACCATCAGGTCTGCATACCCCGGCGATGACCACCGCGCGATCCATCCGCCCGCGCGCGACTGCTCCACAAACCCCTGCACCAAGGCACCGGCGTCATCGGATGCAAACAACGCATACGCCGGCCAGGCCGTACGAAACGTATCCCACAGCCCGTTGTTGACGTATACCCGGCCATCGCGGATCGGTGCGAAGCTGCGCACCGCGCTGCCGTCGATGTTGTTGTCCGACCAACTGTTCTGGCTGGCGTAGCGCCAATCCGGCGCAGTCGC
This sequence comes from Xanthomonas nasturtii, assembly GCF_001660815.1. Lineage (GTDB taxonomy): Bacteria > Pseudomonadota > Gammaproteobacteria > Xanthomonadales > Xanthomonadaceae > Xanthomonas > Xanthomonas nasturtii. Next base: position 83,932 of record NZ_LYMI01000003.1, on the reverse strand, counting down.
AGTGCCCACGTTTTCATGCGCCGAGTTCGGGTACAGGTATAGCCGGTACAGATTGGAATACAGCGTGGTCTTCTGGTCGGCAGTGGCATCGGGCACGTCGAAGCGACCCAGTAACGTGTCCCAGGCGTCCTGCGCGCGCATGGCAACCTGCTCGACGCTCGCGTGCGGTGCGATTTCCAGCGCCAGGTTGTGCCTGGCCTGATCCAGCGAAATCAGCGAGGTGGCGATGCGCATCTGCACCTGTCGTGCGCTGCCGGCGTCGAACTTGATCCAGCCGGTCGGGCGCCCGGTGTCGATCGCACCGCTGCTGTGCCAGGGCGTATCGAAGCTGGCGTAGATGTACATGCGCGTGGCACCCGTCGATAGCCCGCTACGCACATCGGTGTAACCGGAGAGGGTCTGCGTTGCCGCATCCAGGCGTAGCCCGCCGCGCGCATCCACGTTGTCGAACAGTAGATTGGCATCGCCCCGCGCCGGGAAGCGAAAGCGGAACAGCGCCGCATGATCGGTCGGCGCGATCTCCGCATGGATGCCGTTATCCAGCTTCACGGCGTAGCGATAGGGGCGGGCACTTTCGGCGTCATGCGAAAACCCCAGCGCGCGTTTGCTGCGATCGGCTTCCGGCACCCCGGCAGTGAGCGAAGGCATCACCTGAAAGGTCTGCCGGTCGCCCATCCACGGGCTGGGCTGATGGCTGAGCGACAGCGCCTGCAGACGCGGCCGGTTATCGGTGCCGTTGCGTTCGTTCCAGCGATACAGCCAGGTCAGCGTTCCCGCATCGGTCACCGGCGTCCAGAAGTTGAACCCATGCGGCAGAGCCGTTGCCGGGAAATTGTTGCCACGCGAAAACGTACCATTGGACTGCGTGCCGCGCGTGGTCAGCACCCAATCCGATGGCCGCGCCGGCGGAGTCAGCGGTACCTCGGCAATGGAGATATCGTCGACCCAGCCGGCTGCGCTCGCGCCCGCAGGCGGCGCCACATCCAGTTCGATCGCCACGACGCGCCGCCCGCGCAACCCGGCCACGTCCCCCAATCGCACCTGCTTGCGCGCCCACTGTTGCGGATACAACGTCTTCGACTGACCTTGCGCAAGCGCGCCCATCGCCACGCCTTGCTGGTCCCGCGCAGAGGTAGCGGACAATCGCGTGCCATTGTCGAAGACCAGATCCAGCGACACATAGGTCGAAGCAACATGATCGGCGCCGATGCTTTCCGGAAGCACCATCCACGACAGCGTGGTGTCCGCACCGATCAGGAGGTCAACGCTGAACAGCGTGCGTCGGCCGTCTGCATCGCCGCCGTGATAGCGCAACGCATGCACGCCGCTGTAGCCGGCATTGGGCCTGGCTGCGTAGGGCGCCGCTGGTCCGGCGCCGACATTGACCTTGAGGCGCTGCGCAGCGTCCATCGCCGGACTGGGCTCTTCTGGCTCGAACGACGTAGCGAACCCGGATTCTGTGCTCGCCTTGGTCGTGAGAGGCTGCAAGGCAAGCATTGAAGCGAGCAGGCTTGCTTGTGCGATGGTCAATCGGATCACGTTGTGCAGATTCCTGAGCGATGGAGTAGCGGCGGATGGGTGACAGCGGGGGATGAAATGCGGACTAGACAGCAGCGTGTTCCCGCCGTTGCCGAAGTCGAGGAATTCGATGCTGGCCAAAGACGTTCAAACAGACAAGCGAGCTGGGCCTGTTGCTGATATGCAGCGTCGTCATCGCTGTGGATTTACCGGTACCTTCGCAATCGGGGACTTCATTTCGCTTTTTGATAGGCCGAAGAAGGTATTTGCCAGACAAAGCGCCTCGGTAAACGATCACACGGCAATCCCCTGCCGACCTGCCGTTTAAAGCTTTCGCCGAATCGCGGAAACTCGATTGACAAGCTCGACCTTTACGCCAAAATCCAGTTACCACATTTAAATGGTAATGCGCATGGAGAGCACGATTAACAACGATCAGATGGATCTTGTCGCGGTATCCGGCCGCATCAAATCTGCGCGTGCGGCACTTGGTCTGTCGCAGGGTAGCCTGGCCGCCCGCCTTGGTGTGCATCGCGCCACGATTGCGCATTGGGAACGTGAGAGTGGCTTTGTTCCGAGTGTCGAGCATCTGCGCTCGCTAAGCCGTGAGCTCCAGGTGGGCTTCGAGTGGCTGGCGGTTGGTGGCATTGCTGATGAGGCCAAACCGAAGCCGTCCAGTACCTTACCGAGTTCACGCCGCGATCTTGAGGCGCGCCTGCTTGAGCTCTCACGCCATGCCCCGGTGTCCTTTCTCTCGACGGTCATTGCGCTACTGGAGAGTGCCAGCATTTTCATGGAGTGATCCCCGCCTGCTCGGCGGTGGCGCGGCAACCATGTGTCTTGGAAGCGATGTGGCACCAGACTGGCTTGGGTATGGAGGTGCTGGCAGTAAGCCGGCACCCGTGTCGCATTGAGGCGACATGGGTGGCAAACCATGCCAGGTTTGCCACACCCAAGCGCTTGTATCGCCTTCAGGTGGCGAGCCTAATAAAGGCCGAGTCAGGGAAGCTCGGTCCGCCGGAGACCCAGGCCCCGTTGCCATCGCCCGTTGCTCGTTGCCAAGGATCGTAGCGTGCTCGAATCCATCTCCATCGCGTTCCACCGGGTCGTAGCACTGATCCTGCCGTCCTCCGTGCTGGCGATTGCGCTTTTCAATCGCCATGCCGCGCGCGGCACAATGTGCGGCAATGCGGAATGAGCCAGGGCCTGTTCCGCGAGGAGGTGTTGCAGGCTCGCCGTACCAGTTGGCTGGGCGGCATATCATTGGTGCAACCGTTGCAGTCATGGGTGGTTGCAAGCGTGGCTGCGATTGTGGCGACAGCGGTGGTTGCATACCTGTGCATTGGCACCTACACGCACCGGTCCACGGTGACCGGCCAACTGGTACCAACTAAAGGCCTGGCTACGGTGATTGCGCCCGCCACCGGGGTTGTCACCAGGCTAGACGTTAGCGAAGGCCAACGAGTCGAGGCCGGACAGATCCTGGGTGTCGTGACGGTTCCGCGCGCGACGCTGGCCAGTGGCGATACCGAGCTTGCCTTGCAGCGCCATCTGCATCAGCGCGGGGATGGCTTGAAGGCATCTGAACAGGCACAGCTGCAGCAGTTGGATGCGCAGGAGCAGGGCTTGCGCGCGCAGTTGTCCAATATCCAGCAGGAATTGGTGCAGGTGAACGGGAAAGTCGCTACACGTCGCAGCCAGATCGCCCTCGCCAATGAAGTGCTGCAACGTTGGCGCCAGTTGCAGGATGACAAGTACGTCAGCGTGTTGCAGATCAGGCAGCAGGAATCCAGCGCGCTGGAATACACCAGCCAGCTGCAGGCGTTGCAGCGGCAAGCCACCGAAATGCGACGCAACGCCGCGCAGATCGAACAACAATTGCGTGTATTGCCGGGGCAGCGCGGGGGGGTGCAGGCCGACTATCGCCGTGATGCGGCGACGGTGGAACAGGAGCAGGTGCAAACCCAGGCCAATGGCGCGTTGGTGCTGACGGCACCTGTGGCAGGGGTGGTGGCGACGCAGATGGCAAAACCGGGGCAAGCGATCCAAGGCGGGCAACCACTGCTGAGCGTGGTGCCGGGGGATGGGCGCCTGGAAGCCGAATTGCTTGTGCCCAGCCGTGCCGTTGGCTTTGTCGCTCCAGGGGACACGGTATTGCTGCGCTATCAGGCATTCCCGTATCAGAAGTTTGGTCACCAGCAAGGTCGCCTGAGCCAGGTTAGCCGCGGCGTGCTCGTTGGGAGTGCATCGGGTCCGTTGATCGGGAATGCCGGGCAGGGGGAACCGTGTTACCGCGTCACTGTTGCCCTGGGGCGGCAAAGCGTCATGGCCTACGGCAAGCCCCAGATGCTCAAGCCAGGAATGCTGTTGCAAGCCGACATCATTGGAGAACGGAGAAGGCTAATCGAGTGGGTTTTTGAGCCATTGTTGACACTCGGCAAGTGATCTATCCCAGTGATGGATGAGCATTAGGCATGATAAATCTTTCAGAGCTGCTCTAGTAATTTTGACAAATTCTGAAATCCCTGGAGATCAATGAGGATTGGTGGAATGGACTTGGGAGTCGCTGTGTTGATTAATAGCATTGTAGGCAGGGATGAATAGTTTTGGGGGGGTTGCCCCGATAGCTGGCACATGGCTAATGTGCAATAACCAAGGTGCTAATACTCTGTTGGATCTGACAGATAATGATATCGAGCTGATTTCTGCAGGTGTCGGTTGGAAGGACGTTTTAGCGATTGGTGATGCAGTCATCGATTTTGGCCAAGTTTTTGCTAAAGGCTGGAACGAATCTAAAGCACATCCACTCACTTAACTTTACTGCAAGATTTCTAATAGGGAGATGTAGTCATGAGTGAATTTGCACTAGTGGAAATATCCGAAGAAGAAACTGCTATGGTAAGCGGGTGTGGTGTCTTTAGTGCGATTGGAGAATTTGCCGGTAACGCAGCACACTGGGCCTGGGAAAACGGTGCGGCCATCAATGATGGTTATGTTCGTGGCGAGCGATTTTAATTTTTAACGCGATATCGCCGGGCTATAACGTCCGGCGATATCAGTGTTAGATGCGAGCATGCAAATGTTTTTTTTTAGAAAATTGCTACCTTTAATTTTTATATTAAGTGCCCCTGTTACTTATTTCTTCTTCGGCTCGGTTGATTCTGGTAAATATAAGTTTGGATTATTTTTATTATATGTGGTCGTCTACCCTTTTCTTGAGACAGTTATGTACCAATTTATCACCCAAGAGCTAGTGTTGCGATTTGGATGGGGTGCGAAAATTTCTATTGCAGTTTCGTGGGTTGTCTTCCTACTGGCGCATACTGGGGGGGGGGTCAGAGTGGTGGTTCCTGGATTGATTGGGGGCGGAATTCTCGCTTTCACGTATGGGCTGACCAGGCGTTGGGGGCGTGGGAATGCGTTCATTTCAACTCTTCTGTTGCACGCCACCTGGAATTGTTGCGCTATTATTTTTATTAATTTTTCTAGCGGAATTAAATGAAGTCAATTATCCGCCAGGTTGAGGCTGCTGAATGTGCGCTGGCTTCATTGGCGATTATTATATCTATACATGGCGGGCGGACTCAGCTATCAGAGTTGCGTCGCCGGTTTCCATTATCGCTTAAGGGCGCCAGACTCAATCACCTGATCGCTATGGCCCAGCAACTCGGCTTTGCGACCCGCCCACTGCGGTTGGGTATGGAGAACCTGAGCCAGCTCCAGCTACCGTGCATCCTGCATTGGGATCTCAATCACTTCGTCGTCCTGGCAAAGGTCGGCAAGGCCAAGGTGACGATTCTTGACCCCGCTATCGGTGAGCGGATCTTGTCGCTTGATGAAGTATCAAGATCCTTTACCGGCGTTGCGTTGGAGCTCACGCCAACTGCGGAGTTCAAACCACAAAAGACTGCGCCTCCCTTCTCTGTGCGCCAGCTCACTGGCCAGATCCGCGGGCTGTGGGGCGCGCTCTCACAGATACTGCTGTTGTCTGCCGCGCTGCAGATCTTTGTGATTTTGGCGCCGTTCTACATGCAGTGGGTGGTGGATCAGGTATTGGTGTCGGCCGACCGCGATCTTTTGGTAGTGGTTGGTTTCGGCTTTGGTCTGGCGTTGTTGTTGCAGATCGGCATTGGTCTACTCCGTGGATGGGCAGTGGTGTATTTGTCTTCCAGGCTGGGGCTACAGTGGATGGGAAACGTGTTTGCCCATCTGATTAAGCTGCCGCTGGATTTCTTTGAAAAACGCCATCTGGGCGATATCACCTCGCGGATGTCGTCGGTACAGACGATTCAGCGCACGCTGACGACCAGTTTCGTCGAGTCCATCATCGATGGACTAATGGCAGTAGTCACGCTGGGATTCATGCTGATCTACAGCTGGAAGCTGGCCTTGGTAACATTAGTGGTGGTCACGCTGTATCTGACCATTCGAGCGGTTGCATATCGTCCGGTGCGTGACCGCACCGAGCAGCAACTAGTCGCTGCCGCCAAGCAGCAGACGCATCTGCTGGAATCGTTACGCGGAATGCAGAGTTTGAAAATAGCCGGCGAAGAATCGCAGCGTCGCTCTGCCTATGAGAATCTGCTCAACGACACCGTCAATCAGGACGTGAGGTTGGCCCGGATGGGGCTGGGGTTCAGCACGGCCAGTCAAGTGGTTTTTGGCCTCGAACGTATCGCAGTGATCTGGATCGGGGCCACCCTGGCGCTGGATAACGTGTTCTCGGTAGGCATGTTGGTTGCCTACTTGGCCTACAAGGATCAGTTTGCCATGCGGGTGAGCGGGCTGATCGACAAGTGGATAGAATTCCGAATGCTGCGCCTGCATGGTGAACGGCTGGCCGATATCGTGCTGACGCAGCCTGAAAACGATCACGCGCTGCCGGAGACGCTGCCACCGGCGGAGCTGCGGATCGAGTTGCAAGGGCTGTCGTTTCGGTACGCAGAAGGTGAGCCCTGGATACTCAAGGAGTGCAGTTTCAGCATTCAGGCCGGTGAATCGGTAGCGATCGTCGGCCCGTCCGGTTGTGGCAAGACCACGTTGTTGAAGCTGTTGCTTGGTCTACTGCAGCCGACCGAAGGCGTCATCCGCATCGGCGGTCATGACCTGCATAAGATCGGCCCGCGGAATGTGCGCGCGATCGTGGGTGCGGTGATGCAGGACGACCAGTTGCTCGCCGGGAGCATTGCCGACAACATCAGTTTCTTCGACCAGGATTTCGATCTTGAGCGTATCGAGTCGGCAGCGCGGCTGGCAGCGGTCAATGAGGATATCGCTGCAATGCCGATGGGTTATCACGGATTGATTGGCGACATGGGCAGCTCGCTGTCTGGCGGCCAGAAACAGCGGATCATCCTGGCACGTGCGCTATACCGTCAGCCGAAGTTGCTGTTTCTGGATGAAGCCACCAGTCACCTCGACGTGATGCGTGAGCGACTGGTCAATGAGGCGGTCAAGCGGCTGAAGGTAACCAAGGTGATCGTGGCGCATCGACCGGAGACCATTGCCAGCGCAGATCGGGTGATCGTGCTTGAGCAAGGGCGCGTGGTACAGGAGTTCCGTCCCCACGCGGCGCTGTCGGACGTGCTTCCCGCTCGAGATATCGAACACGCATATGGTCATGCTGTTATATAACCCTCCAGAACTCGCTGGTCGGGGAGGTTGACGTGGAGCAGGCACAATGAGGAGGGCGATGTGTTTCAGGAGCGCCGTGGTAGCGGCCAGCATGCTGCTGGCGGGCTGCGCGAGTGACGATTGGGGGACGGCAGGCGCCTCGTCCGCGCCTGCCGATTGCCTGGTGGGCAATGACGATGGCCCGGTGGCGCCGGCCGGTGCAACGGGTGCGCGCAGCCTGCGCGACTCACGCTGCGATCCCTCCAAGCAAGCGGAGTCCACCGGCATGCGTGCCGATCCGATCAAGCCGAACTTTGGCAAGCGGAACGAGTGAAGCGCCAAGCGGCGTGCTTCGACATCGATCGGTGCCGCAGCCGCTCTCGAAACGGCTAGCGCTGCTAGAATACCGGCCGTTCCCCCCGCCTGCGATGTACGCCATGAGCCAGACCGCCACCGCGCCCGCCAATGCGCAAACGCGTTACACCGTGCACCGCGGCGACCTGCCGCTGAGCTGCCCGACCCCGCAGATGGCGTTGTGGAACTCGCATCCGCGCGTGTACCTGCCGATCGAAGACGAACCCAACTGCGAAGCCAAGTGCCCGTATTGCGGCGCGCTCTTCGTTCTCGCTGACTGATCCTGGCCGGATGCACCGCCTGACCGTGGTGCAACTGCTGCCGGCGCTGCAGTCCGGCGGCGTCGAGCGCTCCACCCTGGAAATCGCCGCCGCGCTGGTGCGGGCCGGCCATCGCGCGGTGGTCGTTTCGGCCGGTGGGCGCTTGGTGCAACCGTTGCTGGATGCCGGCGGCGAACACCTCACCCTGGATATCGGCCGCAAGTCGCTGCTGACGCTGCGCCATGTAGTCGGTTTGCGCCGCTTGTTCGCCGAACTCGGAGCCGACATCGTGCATGCACGTTCGCGGCTGCCGGCCTGGCTGGGGTGGTACGCATTGCGCGGCAAGCCCGCTGCCACGCGGCCGCGCTTGGTCACCACCGTGCACGGGCTCAATTCGCCCAGCCGCTACAGCGCGGTGATGACCTACGGCGAGCGGGTGATTTGCGTCTCGCAGACGGTGCGCGATTACGTCTGCACGCACTATCCGCAAACCGATCCCGCACGCTTGCGCACCATTGCGCGCGGGGTCGATATCGCCCAGTTTCCGCGCCGGCTGCAGCCCGACCGCCGCGCCCGCGCGTGGGCACAGACCCTGCTGCCAGGGCTGCCTGCCGATGCACCGTTGTTGCTGCTGCCGGGCCGCGGCACGCGCCTGAAGGGGCACGCCGACGGCCTGCAGCTGCTCGCCGACGTGCGTGCGGCGGGTACCCCGGCCTTCCTTTGGTTGCCGGGCGCGCGCGAGCCGGGGCGCGAAGCCTACGTGCGCGAACTGGAAGCGCAGGCGGCCCGCTTGGGCGTTGCCGACGCAGTCGCCTTTACCGAGCCCACCGCGCGCATTGCCGAGGCCTATGCCGCCAGCAACCTGGTGCTGCAGCTCTCGCGCAAGCCGGAAGCCTTCGGCCGCACCGTGGTGGAGGCGCTTTCGGTCGGTCGCCCGGTGCTGGGCTGGGCGCATGGCGGCGTCGGCGAATTGCTGGCCGAGTTGCAGCCCAGTGGTGCGGTTGCCGCCTTCGATACCCAGGCCTTGCGCACGCAGGCGCTGCAGTTGCTGCAGCAGGCGCCGGCAGCGCCGGCCGTGCTCCCCTACACGTTGCAGGCCATGCAAACGGCCACCTTGAAGGTCTATGACGAACTCCGCCACTGAGGCCCTTGCGCAGGCGCCCGTGTTGACGCCCGATGCCGGCCGCTGGGCACCGCTGTGGGTGATTCTGTTCGTGGCGCTTTGGCCCACGCCCGGCCTGGCAGAAACGGTGCTGTCCCTGGGCGCGCTATTTGCGACATATCGCTTGTTGCACGCGCGCTTTCGCGGCGGCACGCGCCTGCTCAGCGGAGCGGCATGGGCGCTGACCAGCGTGCTGTTCTTCGCGTATTGGCTGCCGCAGATGCTGTCGGCGTTCGATGCGGTGGACGTGGCGCGCGCGTTGCGCAAGTCGGCCAGCGATCTGCGCTATCTGCCTTTCATGTGGTTATGCGCCATCGCCGTGGCCAATGCGCAGCGCCGGCGCCGCACCTTTACCGGGCTGGCGGTGATCGGCGGGGTGTGGACGCTGGATGCGCTGCTGCAGGCCGTCTTCGGTACCAGCCCATTGTTCTTCGGTATGGATCAGATCAAGCAGCTGATCAGCGGCCACGGCCTGTGCACGGCCCAGGAGCTGGCGCTGGTGGACCGGCTGAGCGGCGTGTTGGGGCCGTGCAACCTCAAGTTCGGGCAGACCCTGGCCAGCCTGTCGCCGTTCCTGTTGCTGGCGCTGGGGCGGCGTAACGCCTGGGCCTGGGCTGGTGCGGCGGCGGCGGTCGGTATCGTGCTGGTGTTGGCGGGCTCGCGCGCATCGTGGATCACCTACGCGGTGATCGTGCTGCTGTCGGGCTGGCAGTTATTGGGTGGGCGCCGTCTGCTGGGGGTTGCGCTGATCGGTGCGCTGCTGGCCGTTGCGGTGGCGGCGGCGGCGCCACAGGCGCGCGAGCGCATCCAGCGCACCACGCTGGCGTTCGGCAATGGCCAGCAAGGTGTCGACCAGGCCTTGTCCGGGCGTGCCCAGATCTGGGGCGCGGCGCTGTGCATGATCCGCGCGCATCCGCTCAACGGCGTCGGCGCGCGCGGGTTCCGGCAGGCCTACCCGGCCTGCAACCCGGCGCCCGATCAGGCGCCGGCGTGGGGCGACGGGCCGGCCTTTCATGCGCACCAGATCGTGCTGGAAATCCTGGCCGAAACCGGCGTGATCGGTTTGCTGTTGTGGCTGGCCGGCGCGGCGCAGGCGTGGCGCGCCTGGCGCTATTCAAGCGTGGTGGCGCGTGAGCAGGCGCGTCCGGCAATGATTGCGCTGGTGGCGACGGTGTTCCCGCTCAACACGCATCTGGCGTTCTATTCCAGTTTCTGGGGCGGGCTGAGTCTGATGCTGGCCGGGCTATATGCCGGCGCCTTGCTCAACGACGATGCGGATCGGTCAGCGCCGCCGTAATGCGCCGCGTGCTGTCAGTCGGCATGTCGTAAGTCTTCGCGTGCTGAACCGCGATGCCCCGATGCCTGCGGCACGCATTCGCCCAACCGAGATCAGCGATAGAACGCGCTGCGCCCGCCCGGCTGGCGCTTGAAGCGCCGATGGATCCACAGGTACTGGTCCGGCGCTTCGCGCACCATGTCCTCGATCGCCGCATTGACCTGGGTGGTATCGGCGATCACATCGTCTGATGGAATGCCTGCCAGCGGCGGTGCGATCTTGAGGATGTAACGGCCGCCTTCGCGGCGATGGAAGTACGGCACCACCGCGCAGCCGGTCAGCCGCGCCAGCTGGTGCGTGGCCGTGATGGTGGAGGCCGGGTGCCCGAAAAATGGCACGAACACGGTGTCCTTGCCGCGCATGTCCTGATCCGGCGCGTACCACAGGAACCCCCCGCGCTTGAGGTGCTTGATGGTGGCGCGCAGGTCTTCGTTGGCGAACATGTGCGTGGCATAGCGCAAGCGTCCACGCTTGACCGCCCACTCGAACACCGGGTTGCGGTGCTTGCGGTACATGCCTGCCAGCGGCACGTGGTCGCACAGCAGCCGACCGCACATTTCCAGCGTCATGAAGTGGCCGGACACCAGCAGCACGCCGCGCTTTTGTTCCTGCAGCTGCTGCAGCTGTTCCAGGCCTTCGATCTGCACGCCCGGGCGAATGGCCTCGATACTGCCCCACCAGGCACGTGCGAATTCGAACAAGCCCACGCCCAGCGCGTCGAAACTGTCGCGCAACAGCCGCGCTCGCCAGGCATCGTCCTGCTCGGGGAAGCACAGCTTGAGGTTGACCTCGGCCGCGCGCCGACGCGTGCCTGCCACGCGCATCGCGGTCCAGCCAACGCCACGGCCGATTGCGCGTTGCAGCGTCCAGGGCAGGCGCCCGGCCAGCACCATCACCGCAAGGCCCAGATACATCGGCCAATGCTTGGGGTTGCGCAGGGAAGGGCGGATGGCGACGTTGGCGGACTCGGACATGCGCCAATTCTAAGGGATTGCGCCCAGTGGGCAGCGTGCACATGCGCACGCACGAACGCTCCCGTATCCTGCACGGATGCGGAAAGACCCGATCGAATGGCTGTTGCGCGGGCTGTACTCGGCGCTGCTCTACCTGTTGTTGCCGGTCACGGTGTATCACCTGGTGTGGCGCGGCTTTCGTGTGCGCGAATACTTCAATCGCTGGAACGAGCGCTATGCCTCCTACACGCATGCCTGCGGGCGTCCGCGGGTGTGGGTGCACGCGGTGTCGGTGGGCGAGGTCAATGCGGCTGCGCCGCTGGTCAATGCCTTGCGTGCGCAGCGCCCGGATATCCGCTGGGTCATCACCACCATCACGCCCACCGGATCGGAGCGCGTGCGCGCGGTGTGGGGAGATGCGGTGGACCATGTGTACCTGCCGTACGACGTGCCTGGCAGCGTCGGTCGGTTCCTGGAACATTTTCGGCCGCGGTTGGCGCTGATTCTGGAAACCGAGCTATGGCCGAACATGTTGTTCGGTTGTCGTGATCGCCAGATTCCGCTGTACATCCTCAACGCACGCTTGTCGGCGCGCTCGCTGCGTGGCTACCGCGTGCTGGCGCCCTTGATCAGCCGCGCGCTGCGCACGGTGACCTGCGTGGCGGCGCAGTCGCAGGACGATGCCGAGCGATTCGTCACCTTGGGCGCGCGCCCGGATCAGGTGATCGCATTGGGTAATCTCAAATTCGATATCGCCGCGCCGGCACAATTGCAGGCGCTGGTTGCGCAATTTCGCACCCACGTGCCGGCCACACGCCCGGTGTGGATTGCCGCCAGCACGCACGAAGGCGAAGAGGCCGCAGTTGCCGATATCCACGCGCGCTTGTTGATGCAGTTTCCTGATGTGTTGTTGCTGTGGGCGCCGCGCCATCCCGAGCGCTTTCCAAAGGTGGAGGCCTTGTCGCGCGAGCGCAGCTGGCGGGTTGCCACCCGCAAGGCGCAACAATGGCCGCAGGCACACGACAAGGTGTTCGTCATCGACACCCTGGGCGAGCTGATGAGCTTCTATGCATGCGCGCAGGTGGCCTTCGTTGGCGGCAGCCTGCAACCGATCGGCGGCCACAATCTGCTCGAGCCAGCCGCTGTCGGGACACCGGCGATCACTGGCCCGCATCTGCATAATTTCTCGGAAATTTCGCGGCGCATGCGCGAAGCCGATGCGGTCGCCATCTGCGAGGACGCCGATGGCGTGTACCAGGATCTGGCGCGCCTGCTCGGCGACCCCGCACAACGCGAGGCGATGGCCGCCGCAGGCCTGGCACTGGTCGCCAACGGCAAGGGCGCAGTGGCCCGCACGCTGGTGCAGATCGCAGCGGATCTGCCGCCGGTGGTGACTGAGACTGTGCCGTCTTGAAAGATGTCTTCGCGTGCGCGCGGCGTCGTTGCAGAGCACCCGTTGCAGGCCTGCCAGGTTAGATCATCAAGCGGGCTTGGAGCGACTGAAAAAACCTGACGATCGCGTGGTGGTGGTGGCCGCTTTTCACGTCAGCTGATGAGTTCCAAGCCGCGTTAGTCGCGTGCGCGCTGCCCTCACCGCCCGCGGGACACGCCGTTAACCCGTCCATGGGGACCGTTGGCGGCATCCATGCCGCCAACGGTCCCGCAATCGGTGAGGACACCGCACCAGGCACTTTACTGGTGCCTCCATTGAAGAACGGAATCGGTGCACCAGGCAGCTTGCAGGCTATTTGATTGAAAGCTCTGCGCACCGACCAACTTGACCGGTCCTTGCCCGCTCACCATTGCGGGACCTTGAGCGGCATGGATGCCGCGCCAGAGCTACAAGGACGTACTTGCAGCGAAGCCACAGATCACTCGCTCTGCAACCGACGCGCTCATAGCGTCCAAGCCCCTCGCAAGCCAGTCGAAACTCACTGCCTGACGAATCGCATGCAAAAAGGCGGGCCTGAGCCCGCCTTGTGCGTTACATCTCAGGTCGTCTTACTGCAGCGAGCCGCTGCGCTGAAGCTTGGACTCGGCATCCTGCGACAGCAGGCGATTGACGTCCTGCAGGTCGGCGATGTCGAGCTTGCCGATGGCCTGGCCCAGCAGCAGACGGTTCTGCAGGAAGGTGTAGCGCGATTGCGCGTAATCCAGTTGCGCCTGGAACAGCGTGCGCTGGTTTTGCACCAGGTCCAACACCGTCCGCGTACCCACTTCCAGGCCGATCTGCGAGGCGTCGTACGCGGCCTGAGCAGACACCACGGCCAGGCGCCGCGCTTCCACTTCACTGATGCCGGCCACCACGGTCTGATAGGCATTGCGCGTGTTGCGGTCCAGCGCGCGCTTCTGCTGCTCGTAGGTGTCCTGCTGGATGTCGCGACGCGACAACGCCTGGCGCACGGCAGATTGGGTGGCACCGCCGGCAAAGATTGGTACCGAGACCGTGAAGCCGATCGAGTCAGAGTCGATGTTGCGCCCCTGGGTAGTGAATAGGCCGGCTTCCGCGTTCGAGGTACCCCAGCTATTGCTACGCCCGATGCTCCCGTTCAGATTTATCGTGGGCAGGTGGCCTGCGCGCGCGGCATTGACCTGCGCCTCGGCAGCGCTCACCTGCAGTTGCTGGGCCTTGAGTTCCGGGTTGTCGGCGATGGCGGTGGCGACCAATTGATCGACATTGCTGTAGGCGGCCGGCACTTCGGGGCGGAAACTCTCCGGCAAAGCGCGCAGGGCCGTTACCGGCTGGCCGGTGAGTTCGGTCAGCGCCTGATAGTAATCCTTCAGCAGGTTGCGCGCATTGATGGTGTCGGCGCGTGCCTGATCGTACTGGGCACGCGCTTCATGCACGTCGGTGATCGGCGCCAGACCGACCTCCAGACGCTTGTCGGCGAAGTCGAACTGCTTCTTGGCCGCCGCTTCGTTGGTCTCCGCCGCCGCCAGCGATTCGATACCGACCAACACCTGGAAGTACGCCGCCGAGGTGCGGGTGATCAGGTCGTTGTTGGCCGATTGCAGGGTGAAATCCGCTGCCTTGGCGACGTCGCGCTGCGCGCGCAGGTTGGAGAACTGCGCCCAGTTGAAAATGGTCTGGCTGCCCTGGATCTGCTGGGAGCGCGAGGAGTTGGTGATGCGACCAGGCACCCCTTCGATCTCACGATGCGCCTTGCTGTAGTCCGCCTGTCCATTGAGCTGCGGCAACAACGCCGCACGCGCCTGCACCTGACCTTCCCGATTGACCAGCCGCGTGGACTCGGCCACGGCCAGCTGCGGATCGCCGTTGCGGGCCATTTCGTAGACCTGCAGCAGGTCGGTGGCATTTGCTGCCATCGGAGACAGGGCGGCGGCCAGGGCCAGAACGAGGGATCGGCGGATCATCGGGGAAGCTTCCTTGGGAATCAAAATTGGAATCGGGGCGTCGGTGCGGCGCCCTGGAGATAGGCGAGGTCGGTTTCGAACAACGATTCGATGCGCGGGGCGTTGACGTCGCCACCCACCAAGACCGCTTCCATCACCGGTTCGTGACCGCGCACGACAAACAGCCGGCCGTTCGGGCGCAACCACTGCAGCCACTGGACGGGGAGGGTGTCGACCGCGCCGGTCACGCAGATGGCATCGAAACGGCGCTCGCTCTGCCAGCCGAACACGTCGGCGGTTTCGATACGGACATTGCTGCCCAGGCCGGTGCGGTCCAGATTGGCGCGCGCGGCGGCCGCCAGCGCCGGGTCGATCTCCAGGCTCACGACGTCGCGCGCCAGCGCGGCCAGGCAGGCGGTGGCAAAGCCGCTGCCGGTGCCCACTTCCAGCACGTCTTCGCCCGGCTGCAGATCCAGCGCCTGCAACATGCGGCCTTCGATGACCGGCTTCATCATCTTGTGACCGGCCGACAGCGGAATTTCCACATCCACATAGGCCAGGGTCTTGTAAGCCTCCGGCACGAAGGCTTCGCGCGGCATGCGCGCCAGCACATCGAGCACGCGCAGGTCCAGCACGTCCCACGGCCGGATCTGCTGCTCGACCATCTTTTCGCGGGCCTGGGTGAAATCGATCGTCATGGTGCGGTTATCCATCGCGGTGGGGCGAACATTTTACCGGTGCGCGAGGCGCCTGGCGCATCTAGCATCGCCGCGCGTGGCCAACCGGCGCAGTGCCGGAAGTCATCGCCACCAACGTCTCGGTGCGATCAGCGCGGCGCATACGCTCTCAAAAAGAAATCCACGCTGGCCTGAATGTGCTCGTCCACCTGCGCGCGGGTGGGCTGGCCGTGCAGGCCGCACATCATCAGCGCATACAGCTCGCCTTTGAGCAGGCAGAAAAACTGCGAGGCAGCGCGCGGAAGCTCGGGGATCTCCAACTGTCCATCGGCGACCCGCGCCGACAGAAAATCCGCCAATGCCAGTTGGGTCCGCTTGGGGCCGGCTTCCCAAAACATTTCGCGCACATGCATGTCGCCAGTGCCTGGCGCCATCATCATGCGATGCGTGGAAATGGCCGACTCGGTGCTGACCATGGCAAAGAATGCATGGGCAATTTCGACCAACTGGTCGCGCAGCGCACCCTCGGGAGCGTGATCGAACAGGTCGTCCGGCATCATCTGCTGGCATTGTGCACGGATCGCCTCGGAAAACAGGCTCTCTTTGTCGCCAAAATGGCTATAGACGGTCAGTTTGGAGACGCCGGCCTGCGCGGCGATCCCATCCATGCTGACCCCGGCATAGCCCTGCTCCATGAACATGGTGCGGGCGGCGCCCAGGATGGCGGCGCGTTTCCCAAGGTCCTTGGGGCGCCCAGGGCCGTTGCTCTTGGCCTTGGACTTGAGGGGGGACGAACTGGACATGCCGCCAATACTAGACCATCGGGTTCTATATTTATACTCGGCGTCCATCCGTTGCGTTAACGATTCCGTCTAGTTGGCTCCCGGTGTCATGGCACGCCCGGCAGCTGTCAGGGAGCCACCGAAGGCAGCGCAAAAACCCCGGTAATAGATTTGCCGCAGGCCTGTCGGTGCATACCGGCAGGTATTGTCAGCGAACATGGACGAGGGGACGGGGAGCGCGGACAGGGTCGGGACGCATGCGCATACGGCTGCGTTCGCAGCACGTGCGTGCGGCATCTGGCGGTCAGCGCCTTGCTGCGGCGCGCCGATGGCGCGCTCTGGGTAGGCACGCCGCAGAGGCTGTACCGCATCGAGGCCGACGGGCGGCTGGTGGACGTCGGCCGCCAGGCCGGTGCCGCGTGCGCGCATCACTGCATTGTCGGCCGATGACGGGGGCGATCTGTGGGTCGGCACCGGAGTCGGCCTGTACCGCCTGCCGCACGATGGCGCGTAGCCTTGGGCAGGGCCCACGGGATGGGCGATGCGTCGGTGCGGCGGCTGGCCCGCGACCGGCAGGGCGGGCTGCTGGTCGCGCGCGACGACGGCGTGTGGTGGTGGAGCCGTGGCGGCGGCCTGCAGCGCTTCCGGCAGGCCGGCGCGTGGATTCGCTGTTGCTGGACCGGCGCGGACATCTGTGGACGAGCCTGTCGTCGGGAATGTTGGTGATGCTCAGCGGCCCGCGCGACCCGGACGAGCAGATCGCCATTTCCGAGGTCGCCAGCCCGGCGCTGCTGGACGATGCCGAAGGCCTGATCTGGGTCGGCAGCACACACGGGCTGTTGCGGGTTGCCGAGGGCGCCGCGCACGGCGTGACCCACGACGACGGTCTGAGTTCGAACCATGTGCGGCGTGCTGCAGGCCGGCGACGGCACCGTGTGGGTGGGCAGCGCAGTGGGTCTGGACCGCTGGCGCGACAGCACCATCAGCCGCGTGTCGCTGTCGCCCAGCGAAGGTAGCCGCGTGGTCGAACAATCGGTGCTGGCGCTGGCCGATGCAGGCGACGGCGGTGTCTGGGCCGGCACCTACAGCCAGGGCGTGGTGCGTCTGGATGCGCAAGGCCGCGTGCTGGTGCGCATCGGTGCGGCCGATGGCCTGCCGTCGATGTCGGTGCGCGCGGTATTGCCGGATGGCGACGATCCGTGGATCGGCACCACTGCCGGGCTGGTGCCTGGCGCAACGGCAAGGCGCGCCGCTACACCGCTGCCGACGGTGTACCGGACGGCTCGGTGCAGGGGCTGTACCGCGATGCGCAGGGCATCGTGTGGATCGGCACCGATCGCGGCATGACCGCGCTGCCGCCGGGCGGTAGCACGCGCGCCTGGCTGGGGCAGCCGGATTTCCCCGGGCAGAACGCGTTCGATTTCCTGCGCGATGCCAGCGGCGATGTGTGGATTGCCAGCGATCGCGGCCTGCTGCGTTTGCGCGGCGACAGTTTCCGCGTCTACGACCACCGGGTCGGGCTGCCGCGCGACAAGGAATTCCTGCTGGCGGTCACCGGCCTGGATGCGGCACAGGCACGCGCACTGTGCGAGCGGATGCGGCAACGGCCTGCCGCAATCGATATCGATGCTCATGGTGCCAACGTGCTGTGCACCGCCAGCATGGGCATGGCGATGAGCGACGAAGCGCCAAGCCGACGCGAACTGCTGGCGTTGGCGGATCGTCGCCTGTATCAGGCCAAGCGGCAGGGGCGGGATCGGTTGGTGGGGCCGTAACGGGGCGCGTTGCTGCGGTGGCGCGAATGCCGTGGCGGTGGGTGGCGTGCTGCGCACGCTGTTGAGGTGACTTCGTCTGCGACAGCAGACAAAGACTGGGATCAAACATCTAGTCGATCGAACCGGCGTTGACGAACGTGCGGCGACCCGAATCTCTGCAGCACGCAGTACAGTTCGCCCGCGCTACACCTGCGCCAGATCCGCCTGCGCATGCAGCAACGCGACAAACGCCTGCGCGGCCCGCGACAAGGTGCGCCCGCCATGCGTCACGCAGCCCAGCTCGCGCGATAGCGCCACATCGGCCAGCGGCAGTGCCACGATCTGATGATCGATCATGCGCTCGGGCAAGACGCTCCAGGCCAGCCCCACCGACACCAGCATCTTGATCGTCTCCAGATAATTGGTGGTCATACGCAGGTGCGGCACCAGGCCGCGCTCGGCAAACAGGCCGGCGACGATGCGATGGGTAAACGTGCCGGGGTCGGGCAACACCGCTGGATACGCCACCACATCGTCCAGCGTCACCTCGCGCAATGCGGCCAACGGATGGTCGGGCGCCACCACGCATTGCAGGCGGTCGTGCCAGATCGGCTGCGCACGTAGCGGCGCGCGCGTGTCCGGTGCCAATGTGGTCACTGCCAGTTCCACCTCGCCACGTAGCACCGCCGCGTACGCAAGTTCCGAATCCAGAAACTGGATGTCCAGCGCGGCCTGCGGATGTTGCGCGGCGAAGTTGCGTAGCAATGCAGGAAGCCGATGCAGGCCGACGTGGTGGCTGGTGGCTAGACTCAGGCGCCCACCGACCGCAGCGCCAAGGTGTTCCAGTACGCGGCGGGTGTCTTCCAGTTCGGCAAGGATGCGTTGGGCACGTGGCAACAAGGCGTGGCCGGCCTCAGTCAGTACCACCTGGCGGCCCAGGCGATCGAACAGCCGTGTGGACAATTGCCCCTCCAGCAAGGCGATGCGTTTGCTCACCGCAGGTTGGGTGAGATGCAGCGCCTCGCCAGCCGCCGAGAAGCTGCCGCTGTCGGCAATCGCCACAAAGGCGCTGAGATTCGCCAGATCCATGCCATTCCTGAAATTCATTTGTTGAATAAACAATATGAATTTGCGTTATCCGATTCAAGCTCCTAGCATCGAATCCAGCTAGGTGATGCACCCACCAACCGCCACTCCATCGGATCGCCGCGATGACTGCCAAGACGCTGTACGACAAATTGTGGGACCTGCACGAGGTCACCCGCCGCGACGATGGTTCGTCGCTGATCTACATCGACCGCCACATCCTGCACGAAGTGACCTCGCCGCAGGCGTTTGAAGGCCTGCGCCTGGCCGGACGCAAGCCATGGCGCATCGATGCCAACATCGCCACGCCCGACCACAACGTGCCGACCACGCGTGCCGAACGTCAGGGCGGGCTGGAATCGATCACCGACGAAGTCTCGCGCCTGCAGGTGCAGACCCTGGACGAGAACTGCGACGACTTCGGCATCCTCGAGTTCAAGATGAACGACGCGCGCCAGGGCATCGTGCATGTGGTCGGCCCGGAGCAGGGCGCCACCTTGCCGGGCATGACCGTTGTTTGCGGCGATTCGCACACATCCACGCATGGCGCGTTCGGTGCGCTGGCGCATGGCATCGGGACCTCGGAGGTCGAGCATGTGCTGGCCACGCAGTGCCTGATCGCCAAGAAAATGAAGAACATGCAGGTGCGCGTAGAAGGCACGCTGCCGTTCGGCGTGACTGCCAAAGACATCGTGCTGGCGGTGATCGGCAAGATCGGCACCGCCGGCGGCAACGGCCACGCGCTGGAATTTGCCGGCAGCGCGATTGCTGCGCTGTCGATGGAAGGCCGCATGACCATCTGCAATATGTCCATCGAAGCCGGCGCGCGCGTGGGCATGGTGGCGGTGGATGAAAAAACCATCGCCTATGTCGAAGGCCGCCCGTTCGCACCCAAGGGCGCGGACTGGGACGCTGCCGTGGCGCTGTGGAAGACGCTGGTCTCCGACCCGGGCGCGCACTTCGACACCGTGGTGGAACTGCGTGCCGAGGACATCAAGCCACAAGTGAGCTGGGGGACCTCGCCGGAGATGGTGCTGGCGGTGGATCAGCACGTGCCGGACCCGGCGGCCGAGCAGGACCCGACCAAGCGCGACTCGATCGAGCGCGCACTGAAGTACATGGGCCTGAAGGCCAATCAGCCAATCACCGATATCCGCCTGGACCGTGTGTTCATTGGCTCGTGCACGAACTCGCGCATCGAAGACCTGCGCGCCGCCGCCGCAGTGGCCAAGGGTCGCAAGGTCGCTTCCACGATCAAGCAAGCGCTGGTGGTGCCGGGCTCTGGCCTGGTGAAGGCACAGGCCGAAGCCGAGGGCCTGGACAAGGTGTTTCTGGAGGCCGGTTTCGAATGGCGCGAGCCGGGTTGCTCGATGTGTCTGGCCATGAACCCGGACAAGCTCGGCAGCGGCGAGCATTGTGCCTCCACCTCCAACCGCAACTTCGAAGGCCGCCAGGGCGCTGGCGGACGCACGCATCTGGTGAGCCCGGCGATGGCGGCTGCGGCCGCGGTGAGCGGCCACTTTGTCGATGTGCGTGACTTGCAGGGAATCGAGAATCGGGAATAGGGAATCGCCAAAGCCCGCTTCCTGCTCTGCCTATTCCCAACTCCCCATTCCCCATTCCTGGCACTCAAATGACTCCTTTCACCCAACACACCGGCCTGGTCGCCCCGCTGGATCGCGCCAATGTCGATACCGACCAGATCATTCCCAAGCAATTCCTCAAATCGATCAAGCGCACCGGCTTCGGGCCGAACCTGTTCGACGAGTGGCGCTATCTGGACATCGGCGAGCCTGGCCGCGACAACAGCAAGCGCCCGCTCAATCCAGAGTTCGTGCTCAATTTCCCGCGCTATCAGGGCGCCAGCGTGTTGCTGGCACGCGAAAACTTCGGCTGCGGCTCCTCGCGCGAGCACGCGCCGTGGGCGCTGGGCGAATATGGCTTCCGCGCAGTGATTGCCCCCAGCTTTGCCGACATTTTCTTCAACAACAGCTTCAAGAACGGCCTGCTGCCGATCGTGCTTGCCGAAGCGGAAGTAGATGCGCTGTTCGAGCAGTGCCTGGCGACCGAGGGCTACCAACTCACCGTGGACCTGGCCGCACAGCGCGTGCGCCGCCCCGATGGTGTGGAGTACGCATTCGAACTCGACGCCTTCCGCAAGCACTGCCTGCTCAACGGGTTGGACGACATCGGCCTGACCTTGCAGGAAGCCGATGCAATTGGCCGCTTCGAGCAGGGCCATCGCGTGCATCAGCCGTGGTTGTTTGGCGCGTTGCAGTAAGTTGTGCAGTGACGTTTGCGCGGTGAACACCGCAGCACATTGAAATAACCGGCGCCGTTGCGTCATTCCACGAGGATTGCATGAGCAAGCAGATTCTGATTCTTCCCGGCGACGGCATCGGCCCGGAAATCATGGCCGAAGCGGTCAAGGTGCTGACGCGCATCGACGCGCAGCACGGTCTTGGCTATAGCCTGGTGTACGACGAACTGGGTGGCGCGGCCTACGACAAGTACGGCAGCCCGTTGGCCGATGAAACACTGGAGCGCGCACGCGCTGCCGATGCAGTGCTGCTGGGCGCAGTCGGTGGCCCCCAGTGGGACACCATCGACCCGTCGCTGCGCCCGGAACGCGGCCTGCTCAAGATCCGCTCGCAGCTGGGCCTGTTCGCCAACCTGCGCCCGGCGTTGCTGTATCCGCAATTGGCCGATGCCTCCACGCTCAAGCCGGAGGTGGTGTCCGGGCTGGATCTGCTGATCCTGCGCGAACTCACCGGCGGCATTTACTTCGGTCAGCCGCGCGGTACGCGCACGCTGGATAACGGCGAACGCCAGGCCTACGACACCTTGCCGTACAGCGAAAGCGAGATCCGCCGCATCGCCAAGGCCGGCTTCGACATGGCGCGCTTGCGTGGCAAAAAGTTGTGCTCGGTCGACAAGGCCAACGTGCTGGCATCCAGCCAGCTCTGGCGTGCAGTGGTCGAAGAAGTCGCCAAGGACTACCCGGATATCGTGCTGTCGCACATGTACGTGGACAACGCGGCCATGCAGTTGGTGCGTGCGCCCAAGCAGTTCGATGTGATCGTGACCGACAACATGTTCGGCGACATCCTGTCCGACCAGGCCTCCATGCTCACCGGCTCGATCGGCATGCTGCCATCGGCCTCGCTGGATGCCAACAATAAGGGCATGTACGAGCCGTGCCACGGTTCGGCGCCGGACATCGCCGGCAAGGGCATCGCCAATCCGTTGGCCACCATCCTGTCGGTGGCGATGATGTTGCGCTACACCTTCGCGCAGGCCGCCCCTGCCGATGCGATCGAGCAAGCTGTCGGCAAGGTGCTCGACCAAGGCCTGCGCACTGCCGACATCTGGTCGGAAGGCACCACCAAGGTCGGCACTGTGGCAATGGGCGATGCAGTGGTGGCCGCGCTGTAAAAGTGCTCGCTTTCTCGAAGCGTTGTAGTTGTGCTGGTGGCTATCGTTCTTCGGGCGATAGCCACTTTCGTTTGGTGGCTCTCCATGTCTGATCACATCAGTCAAGCGAAGCACTCGCATTGAAGTGAGGGATGTCGCGCACAGAATTTTTCGACAGAAGCGTATTGGTCGATCGTGCGATGCCGCATCCGGTGTCGGGACACGCCGTGAATCCGTCCCTGGAGGCTTGTTGGCGGCATCCATGCCGCCAACGGTCCCGCCCCTGGACACGACGCCGCGCTCCCGCTCTTCGCGGCTGCTGATCGGCAAGCAAGCATTCTTAGAAGACGTTCAAATTACCAATCACCAAACACCAAAACGGCCAGCGGATCACTCCGTCGGCCGTCAGGTTTGCATCGTCCAGCGAATGAGCAGTGTTACGCTACCGCAGCGGTCTTGCCGGCGACCACGCCGCGCTCGCGCTGACGCAGCAGGCGGTTGGCCACATCCAGCCATGCCAGTGCGCTGGCTTCGATGATGTCCTTGCTGGTGCCGGTGCCTTCGTATTCCACACCCTCGTGGCGCACGCTCAGGCTGGCTTCGCCACGTGCGTCCGCACCGATGCCCACGCTGTGGACCTGGTAGCTGTCCAGTTCCAGCTTCACGCCAGTGGCCGAGGCCAGCGCTCCGAATAGCGCATCCACCGGACCATTGCCTTGCGCAGTTTCGGCGACGCGATTGCCTTCCGGATCGGACAATTCCACCAGCGCATTCGCGCGGCTGCCGACATCGCTGATGGTCATCGAGGCCAGGCGATAGCCTTCCTGGACGGTGGCGTCCTGCATCAATGTTTGCAGATCCACGTCGGTGACCACGCGCTGCTTCTCGCACAGCGCCTTGAACTGCTCGAACACCAGCTTGACCTCTTCCTCTTCCAGCAGGTAGCCCAATGCACGCAGGCGTTGCTCGACCGCTGCACGGCCGCTATGGCGGCCCAGCACCATCTGCGACGACTCCCAGCCCACGTCTTCCGGGCGCATGATTTCGTAGGTGCCGCGGTGGCGCAGCATGCCGTGCTGATGGATGCCCGATTCGTGCGCGAACGCGTTGCCGCCCACTACCGCCTTGTTGCGCTGTACCGGCATGCCGACCAGGCGCTGTAGCAACTGCGACGTGGACACGATGCGCGGCGTGTTGATGTCGCTATCGATGTTGTAGAACGCACCGCGCACCTTCAGCGCCATGGTGATTTCTTCCAGCGCGCAGTTGCCGGCGCGCTCGCCGATGCCATTGATGGTGCATTCGACCTGGCGTGCGCCGCCTTCGATGGCGGCCAGCGAGTTGGCTACCGCCAGGCCCAGATCGTTATGGCAGTGCGCGCTGAAGATGACGCTGTCGGCACCTTCCACGCTGGCGATCAGGCGCGAGAACATGCCGCGGATTTCTTCCGGCGTGGTGAAGCCCACCGTGTCGGGCAGATTGATGGTGGTGGCACCGGCGGCGATGGCCACGCGCGTGACCTCGGCCAGGAAATCTTCTTCGGTGCGCGTGGCATCTTCGGCAGAAAATTCCACATCGTCGATGTAGCTGCGTGCCAATGTCACATGCCTGTGCACCGATTCCAGCACCTGCTCGCGGCTCATCCGCAGTTTGTGCTCGCGGTGCAACGGGCTGGTAGACAGGAACACATGCAGGCGCGGATTGGCAGCCGCTTCCAGCACGCGCGCCGAGGTTTCGATATCGGCCTGCAGGCAGCGCGACAGCACCGCCAGCGTAGGGCGCCGCAGTTCGCGTCCCATCATTGCGACCGCTTCGCGGTCGGAGTGCGAGCTGGCCGGGAAGCCGGTTTCGATAATGTCCACGCCGAGCTCGTCCAGCGCGCGCGCCATCACCAGCTTTTGCTGGGGCGTCATGCTGCAGCCGGGGGATTGCTCGCCGTCGCGCAGGGTGGTGTCGAAAATTCGGATACGCGGCGTCTGGTTGGATACGGTCGTGTTCACCAGGAAGACTCCTCTACGGCGATGGCGGTGACAGGCGTTGGAGCGACTGCGGATGGGCGGGAAAGAACGGGTGTGTGGGGTGAAGGCTTGGCGCTGCGTTCGTTACGCAGTCGCTCGGTATTGCGACGGCGCGGCTTGCGTGGCGGACGCGGCCGCACTTCGGACAAGAGTGTGGCCAGAACGGTGGCGTCGATATTACCGCCAGAGACCACCGCACATTTGCGTTTCCCTGAAACGCGGCGACCGGCGGCCAAGGCGAGTGCCCCCGCACCTTCGGCGATAACGTGTTCTTCCAGTGCCAAGCGCACCACTGTTTCGCGTAATTCTGCCTCGCGCACGATCACCACATCGTCGAGCAGGCTCGCGCACAGGCGGCGGGTGAGGAAACCGGGAATCTTGACCTTCACACCGTCGGCCAGGGTGGGGACGGGAGTGATTTCGCGGAAGTCGCCGCGCACCGCACGGGCCATCGAATCTACGCCTTCCACCTGCGCGCCGACAACGCGCACGCCCTGCGATTTCAACGCCAGCGCCACACCGGACGCCAGCCCGCCGCCGCCAATCGGCACGATCACCACGTCCGGCGCATGCGCCGCCAGCTCGATGCCCACCGTGCCCTGGCCGGCGATCACGTCCGGGTCGTCGAAAGCTGACAGGAAGCGATAGCCGTTCTGATCGGCCAGTTCGCGCGCGAACGTAAAGGCCTCGTCATAGCTGTTGCCGTGTTGCCGCACGGTGGCGCCCCAGTGCGCGACGCCGGCGATCTTGGTCTGCGGGGCGCCAAACGGCATCACCGTGATGGCCTGCACGCCCAGCCGATAGGCCGACCACGCGACACCTTGGGCGTGATTGCCTGCCGAGGCGCAGATCACCGGACGCTCGTCACCGCGTTCCAGCCCGGCCAGCAACGCATTCAATGCGCCGCGCACCTTGTAGGACCCGGTGCGCTGCAAATTCTCCAGCTTCAACCACACGCCGAAACGCTCGGCGTAATGCAGTGGCGTGGGCGACAGGTACTTGCGCAGACGTGCCTGTGCGGCCAGTACGTCGGCCACGCTGATGGCCACCTCGCTTACCTCTGGCTCCTGTGCGGAAGGGCGGCCGGAATCAGGCATTGCGGCACGCGCGCGGCCGATCCGGAAGAAGACACCTCCGGACGGCGATCTGATGGTCACGCGAGGTGTGCGTGACCGGGCTCTGCGTACCCGAAGCCTGCATGGTCATGCCGCCGCCTCGACCGAATCCAATGCGGTGATCACCACCGACTCGCAGTCGTACACCTTTTCCAGTTGCAGGCGCAGCGTTTCGGGCGGACGGCTGCTGTCCACGTCCAGTTGCAGATGCCAGCGCCCGGCAGCGTCGGGTGCAGCAGCGCCCTGGATCGCGCACGGGCGAAACCCGCGGCGCTCGGTCATGCCGATCACCCGCACCAGTGCGCCTTCGGCCGGCTTCAACACCAGGTCAAGCCGGTAACGCATGTGTCGTCTCCTTGGCCGCGTGTGCGGGATTGCTGTCCAGCATGGTGCTGTTGGCGTTGTTGGGCGGCACCAGCGGCCACACGTTGGCGCGTGCGTCGATGGCCACATGCAGCAGGCCGGGGCCGGGCTGGGCCAGTAACTCCGCCAGCGCCGCATCCACCTCGCCGCGCGCGATGATGCGCTTGGCCGGGATGCCGAACACCTGCGCCAATGCCGCGAAATCCGGGTTGTCGGACAGGTCGATCTCGCTGTAACGCTCGGCAAAGAACAGCTCCTGCCATTGCCGCACCATGCCCAGCGAGCTGTTATCCAGCAGCACGATCTTCACCGGCAGCTTGCAGCGCGCAATCGTCACCAGCTCCTGCACATTCATCATGAAACTGCCGTCGCCGGAGACCAGTACCACGGTACGGTCCGGGCAGGCGAACTGCGCGCCCATCGCCGCCGGCAGGCCGAAGCCCATGGTGCCCAGCGCGCCACTGGTGAGGTGATTACGTGGATGGTTGAAGCGGCAATGCTGGGCCACCCACATCTGATGCTGACCGACATCGCAGGCGATGATGGTGTCGGCCGGGGCCACTTCGCTCAGGCGCTTCAGCAGCGCCGGGGCATAGATGTCGGTACCGGGCGCGTCGTAACGCGCGCCGAATTTTTCGCGGTTGGCAAAACAGCGCGTGCGCCAGGCCTGGCAGTTGCCACGTGCCGCACTCAATGCTTTCAGACTGGTTGCCACATCGCCGGGCACCGCGATATCGGCGGTGCGCAGCTTGGAGATTTCATACGCGTCGGCATCCAGATGGATGACGCGCGCAAACGGGGCAAACTCGCTCAATTTGCCGGTGGCACGGTCGTCGAACCGTGCGCCCACCACCACCAGCAGGTCGCATTCCTGGATGGCCATATTGGCCGCACGGGTGCCGTGCATGCCCAGCATGCCCAGGTAATCCGGATGCGCATGCGGCAACGCGCCCAGGCCGCGCAAGGTCAGCGCGGTCGGGATGCCGGTGGCTTCGACGAAGCGACGGAATGCATCCACAGCGCCGGCCAGTGCAATCCCGCCACCGCCGTACACCACCGGGCGCTCGGCACCGGCGATCGCCGCCAGTGCGTCGGCCAGTTTCGCATCCGCCGGTGCCGGCGGCGGCAACACCGCGGCCGGAACATGCACCGGCAGATGCGAGGCATCGGCCACCTGCACGTCCTTGGGCAGGTCGATCAGCACCGGCCCGGGACGTCCTTCGCGCGCGATGCGAAACGCCTCGCGCACCATTGCCGGAAGGTCCTCCACACGCCGCACCAGAAAGCTGTGCT
The DNA here is from genome assembly GCF_001660815.1 of Xanthomonas nasturtii. GTDB lineage: Bacteria > Pseudomonadota > Gammaproteobacteria > Xanthomonadales > Xanthomonadaceae > Xanthomonas > Xanthomonas nasturtii. Next base: position 56,880 of record NZ_LYMI01000003.1, on the reverse strand, counting down.
TGACGATCGGCATGGTCATGCCGAACACGTCCAGTTCCTGGAACGCGTCGGTGCCCAGCAACGGCGTGGCGACCTGGCCGGTCAGGCACACCATCGGCACCGAATCGAGCATCGCGTCGGCGATGCCGGTGACCAGGTTGGACGCGCCGGGGCCGGAGGTGGCCACGCATACGCCGACCCGGCCGCTGGCACGTGCATAGCCATTGGCAGCGAGTGCGGCGCCCTGCTCGTGACGGACCAGGATGTGCTTGAGCCTGGAATCCACCAGGGCGTCGTAGAACGGCATGATGGTGCCGCCCGGATAGCCGAACAGCGTTTCCACGCCTTCGGCTTCCAGGGCCTGCGTCAGCCAGCGCGCGCCGTTGCGGGGCGCGCTGTGTGCGGAGGTGTTCATGCGTTGCGGACCTTCGGTTTAAGCGGTGGGGGAGGCGGCGGCGTTACGCCGCCTGTTGATTCGCGGGTGCGGCGGCGGCCTGCTGCTGACCGTTGAGCCACACCATCTTGGCGCGCAGCTTCTTGCCCACTTCCTCGATCGGGTGCTCCAGATCGGCCTGCTTGAACTTGCTGTAGTTCGGCAGGCCGGCTTCGTACTCGGCCACCCAGTTCTTGGTGAAGGTGCCGTTCTGGATGTCGGTCAGCACGTCCTTCATGCGCGCCTTGGTGCTGGCGTCGATCACGCGCGGGCCGCTGACATAGTCGCCGTATTGCGCGGTTTCGGAGACGAATTCCAGCATGCGGGTGATGCCGCCTTCATAGAACAGGTCCACGATCAACTTCAATTCGTGCAGCACTTCGTAGTACGCGATTTCCGGCTGGTAGCCGGCTTCCACCAGCACTTCGAACCCGGCCTGCACCAGCGACGAGGCGCCGCCGCACAGCACGGCCTGCTCGCCGAACAGATCGGTTTCGGTCTCTTCCTTGAAGGTGGTCTTGATGATGTTGGCGCGCGCGCCGCCCAGGCCGCCGGCATAGGTCAGCGCGAACTGCTCGGCCTTGCCGCTGGTGTCCTGGTACACCGCATAGATGCACGGCACGCCGCGGCCGATTTCATATTCGCGACGCACCAGCGCGCCCGGGCCCTTGGGCGCGACCAGCACCACGTCCAGATCGGCGCGCGGGGTGATCATGTCGAAATGCACGTTCAGGCCATGCGCGAACAACAGACAGGCACCCTGTTTCATGTTCGGGGCGATGACCTCTTCATAGAGCTTCTTCTGCACCATGTCCGGGGTCAGGATGGCGACCAGGTCGGCGCTCTTGACCGCCTCTGAGGGCGCCACGACGGTGAAGCCGTCGGCCTGGGCCTTGGATTCGGTCGGGCCACCGGCACGCAGGCCGACAGTGACGTCGAAGCCGGAATCGCGCAGGTTCAGCGCATGCGCGCGGCCCTGGCTGCCGTAGCCGATGATCGCGATTTTCGGTTGGGTGTCGTTGCTCATGAAGGTGTCCTTGCGGGGTTGGCAGTGGAGATTGCAGTGGAAAGAGATCAGCCGGCAGTGCAGACACTGGCCGGCTGAGCAAAGCGGGGATGCGCGACGGCACTGCACATGCAGACGCTGCCAGCAGCGCAGGGATGGGCGTTGCTGGTAGATGTTCTGGCGATGTTGGTGATGTCGTTCATGTCATTCGAAACTTTTGGTGGTCCCTGAAACGCGAAACCCCGCGCCGTTGCCGGTGCGGGGTCTGATCGAAGCCTTGTGTGTCTGTTGCCTACACGAAGTCTCGTCCCGCACCGGTTGGCGAGGTAATAAGTACGAGCACGAGAAGCGAGGCTGCCAACGCGCCGGAAGGCGCGGACATCAGGGCGTTCGAGGTGGTGGGGCGGTGGTGCATGGAGCTGAGATAACCATCGCGGCAGCCAGGGTGTCAACCCTTGCGCATGAAACCGCTGCATCGATCTGCAGAGATGCGTGCAAAGCCGTGCGGCAGCAGCATGGTTACCACTGAAACAGCATCGGCCTGACACAACAAGCGCCGACGGCGGTCACCATCTGCGCGGCATTCAACGTGCCGGGCAGCGTGTACCGAACGAGGCAGCCCGGCCCGCTGGTATGGTTGGCGTCTCACACGTTGTGTCCGGGGATTTTCTGTCATGCGTTGCGTACCTGTGTTGTTGGTGTCTGCCTTGGCGCTGCTTGCGCCACCTCTCAACGCTGCCGATCGGATCACCGGGCAGCCCTTCGCCACCCGTTCGGAAGTCATCGCCCCGCACGCGATGGCCGCCACCTCGCAACCGCTGGCCACCCAGATCGCGTTGGATGTCATGAAGAACGGTGGCTCGGCGGTGGATGCGGCGATTGCCGCCAACGCCGCGCTGGGCCTGATGGAGCCGACCGGCAACGGCGTAGGCGGGGACCTGTTCGCGATCGTGTGGGACCCCAAGACCAGCAAACTTTACGGTTACAACGGCTCGGGCCGCTCGCCCAAGTCGCTGACCCTGGCCGAGTTCCAGCGGCGCGGCCTGAAGGACATTCCGCCGACCGGCCCGCTGCCGGTGTCGGTGCCGGGCGCGGTGGACGGCTGGTTCGCCCTGCATGAGCGCTTCGGGCGCAAGCCGATGGCGCAGAATCTGGCGCCGGCCATCCGCTACGCGCGCGAAGGCCATCCGGTGGCCGAAACCATTGCCTATTACTGGGACCGTTCGGTGCCGCGCCTGTCGCAGTACCCCGGCTTCAAGGAGCAGTTCACCATCGACGGCCACGCCCCGCGCAAGGGCGAGCTGTGGAAGAACCCGAACCTGGCCAATACGCTGCAGCAGATCGCCGATGGCGGCCGTGATGCGTTCTACAAGGGCGCCATCGCGCGCACCATCGGCGCCTATTTCAAGGCTAATGGCGGCTACCTCAGCTACGAGGACATGGCCAGCCATCAGGGCGAGTGGGTGGAGCCGGTCAGCACCAACTATCGCGGCTACGACGTCTGGGAACTGCCACCCAACAGCCAGGGCATTGCCGCCTTGCAGATGCTCAATATTCTGGAAGGCTACGATTTTTCCAAGATCCCGTTCGGCTCGGCCGAGCATGTGCACCTGTTCACCGAGGCCAAGAAGCTGGCGTTTGCCGACCGTGCGCGCTTTTATGCCGACCCGGCGTTCCAGCCCGCACCGCTGGCCAAGCTGGTGTCCAAGGACTACGCGGCCCAGCGCCGCGGGCTGATCTCCATGGACAAGGCACTCAAGGAAGTGCAACCGGGCACGCCCAAGCAGCTGGAAGAGGGCGACACCATCTACATGACCGTGGCCGATGCCGACGGCATGATGGTGTCGCTGATCCAGTCCAACTACCGCGGCATGGGCAGCGGCATGGCGCCGCCGGGGCTGGGCTTCATCCTGCAGGACCGCGGCGAGATGTTCGTGCTCAAGAAGGATCACCCCAACGGCTACGCGCCAGGCAAGCGGCCGTTCCAGACCATCATCCCGGCCTTCGTCACCAAGGACGGCAAGCCGTGGCTGAGCTTCGGCGTGATGGGCGGGGCGATGCAGCCGCAGGGGCATGTGCAGATCGTGATGAACCTGGTGGACTTCCATATGAATCTGCAGGAAGCCGGCGATGCACCGCGTATCCAGCACGAAGGCTCCACCGAGCCCACCGGCCAGGCCACCGCGATGAGCGATGGCGGCGAGGTCAACCTGGAAACCGGTTTTTCCTACGACACCATTCGCGGGCTGATGCGCAAAGGCCACCGGGTGATCTTTGCCGACGGCCCGTATGGCGGTTATCAGGCGATCGCGCGCGACCCGGCCAACGGCGTGTACTACGGTGCCTCGGAAAGCCGCAAGGACGGCCAGGCGGCCGGATACTGAGCGCACTCACGTAAATGCGGGCGCTACTCAATTCCTTGCGCAGCGCGCCGCTAATCAAGTGATGGAGCAGGAGCCCTCATGAATTCGATGCAACAGCCCGACCCGCCGTCGCAGACCCAGGCGGCCCTGCTTCCGGACGCGCCGGTCGCCTTGCTGCGGCTGTCTGCCGAGGCCTGCCTGGTGGCCTGCAACCGCGCCGGCCTGGATGTACTGGGCAAAACTTCAGCCGAACTGCAGGGTGCGCCGGCGTCGGTGTTATGGGGATTGAGCGCAGCCGATCTGGTCGGCGAAGACGGCGTGTGGGCCGCCCCGGGCGACGACCCGGCCCGGCGCGTGCGCTACGTGCGCGATCGCGAGCACGGCGGCTGGATGCTGTCGCTGCCGCACGTGGAAACCGCGATCCTGCTGCGCGAGGCCACGCGGCTGGCCGATGGCAGCCGCCCGGTGCCGATCTCGCCCCTGTTGCAGCCGTTGGTGGCGCGCCTGCACGCCGAACATGAAGACCGCACGGTGCTGGAGCGCACCGCGCAGGCGCTGGCCGGCTGCGAACTCGAACTGCTGTTGCCGCCCGGGTTGGCGGACACCGACATGGGCCGCCGGCTACAGGCCGGCTTCGGCAATCTGGCCGAAGCGATCCGCCAAGCCGTGGCGCTGTCGGTGCAGATTGCCGCCGAAGTGCCGCCGCTGGTGGCCGAAAATGACGAGATGGTGCGTCAATCGCAGGCGCAGACCGAGGCGCTGGACGGCGCACGCACGGCCGTGGAGCGGTTGTCGTCCAGCCTGCAGGACGTTAATGCTGAACTGGCGCAAGTGATCGCGCTGGCGGCCAGCGCCGACGACAGCGCGCGCCAGGGCGTGGCCGCGGCGCACGCGCTGGGCCAGGCCATGCATGAAGTGGAACGCCGTGCGGCACGTGCGGGCGAGGTCATCGAGGTCATCGACTCGGTGGCGTTCCAGACCAATATCCTGTCGATCAACGCCAGCATCGAGGCCGCACATGCCGGCGATGCCGGCCGCGGCTTTGCGGTGGTCGCCACCGAGATACGCCGTCTGGCCGAACGCGCCGCCGCGGCGGCACGCGACGTGCGCGCGATCCTGGCCGAGACCAGCGCCGCAGTGGGCGAGGGCGCGGCCTCCGCGCGCGGCACCGAAGCAGTGCTCGATGGCATCACCCGCGTCCTCGGGCAGGCCAGCAGCGCGATGACCACGGTGGCCGGGCGCATCCAGGCGCAGGACGGCGAGATCCGCGGGATCGAACGCGCGGTGGATGGCGTGGTGGCCCTGGGCCGCAGCAATCTGCAGCACGCCGCGCATGTGGCCGAACGCAGCGAAGCGCTGGAGCGCGGTACCGAAACCCTGCGCGATTGCGTGGGCTTGTTCCGCTTGCCGCCGGACCCGCTGCAGGTGCCCAGGCACGCGCGGGTCAAGGAACTGGCGGTCGCCACGGCCGGCAAGATCGGCACCGCCCTGGCGCAAGCCATTGCGCGCGGTCAGATCGACGAAGCGGCGTTGTTCGCGCGGACCTATACGCCGATCGCCGGCGTGGAGCCGCCCAAGTTCAGTACCGACTTCGACGCGGTCTGCGATCAGGTGTTGCCGCCGCTGCAGGAGCCGTTGCTGGATGCGCACCCGTGGATCGTATTCGCCATCTGCGCCAATCCCGACGGCTACGTGCCCACCCACAACCTGCGCTTCACCCAACCGCTGACCGGCGATGCCAAGCGCGATCTGGTCGGCAACCGCACCAAGCGCAAGTTCACCGACCGCGTCGGCCGGAGCGTCGGTGCGCACACCGACCCGTACCGCCTGCAGGTCTATCGCCGCGACACCGGGCAGATCATGTTCGACCTGTCGGCCCCGATCTTCGTCGGTCGCAAGCACTGGGGCGGCTTGCGGGTGGGGTACACCCTGGAGTGACCGTCCGCATCCGGCCGGGCCCTGGCTGTCGTGCGTCAACGCGGCAACCCAAAAAAAGCCGCCGGAATCGGCGACAGGGAGCGCGCGCAGGTTTCTTGTTGTAGTGCAGGCAGGCTAGTTGCACGGTGTGCCGTGGAAATGTCTGCGCATGTCACCGGGGAAGTGCCGAGCGTTGCGTTCAGCCTAGGGTGGTGTGCAGCGCTCCGGCGGATGTGGCCGCCGTCACCACATTACCGATGTGTTGCAGGCCGCGATCTGGTTGCGTTAACAAGTGCCGCGAACCCGAGGGCGCCGTTTGTTCCATCGGCGGGAAACTCACGCCGCGCGGTTTGCCTTCGGATTTAGATCGACCAGAGCAATGCGGCCTGCCGTATGGCCCCGCGTGCTTTTCAGGTTGCTCTGCAGCATTGCGCATGCGTGTCTGCCGCCAGCGGAGGCGATGTGGTTTAATCGCCGCCGAAGTGGGGGTACCGCGGCGTGCTGCGGTTGAGATAGTCCCTTCGAACCTGATCCGGCTCATACCGGCGTAGGGAAGCTTCGTTAGATGCGAGGGTCCGTGCCTGCACGGTCACCTGAGTGTTGAGCGCCGCCGCTTCGTCCGCACTGCGACTTCTTCGCAGAGCCAGCGCCATTGGTGCTGGTTTTCCAGCACACAGGACGAACGCCATGCATGCCGCGCCCACCGTTTTGCAGCAACAAGCCCAGTCGCTGTCCCAGGCTGTGACCCAGCCGATTCCCGGTTCACGCAAGATCTTCGTGCAAGGCTCACGCGCGGATCTGCAGGTGCCGATGCGCGAGATCGCGTTGACGCGTACGCCCACCTTGTTCGGTGGCGAAGACAATCCGCCGCTCAGCGTCTACGACACCTCCGGGCCTTACACCGATCCACAGGCGGCCATCGATCTGGCTGCCGGTCTGGCGCCGCTGCGCACGCAATGGATTGCCGAGCGCGGCGATACCGTGGCGCTGGACGGATTGAGCTCCAGCTTCGGGCGCGGCCGTGAGCACGATGCGCGGCTGGATGCGGTGCGCTTTCCGGCGCGGCGCTTGCCGCGGGTGGCGCGCGAAGGCGCCAACGTCACCCAGATGCACTACGCGCGACGCGGCATCATCACCCCCGAGATGGAGTTCGTGGCGATCCGCGAAAATCAGCGCCTGGACGCGGTGACCGATGCGATCTTGCGCAAGCAGCATCCGGGCGAGTCGTTCGGTGCGGCGATCCAGCACCGCATCACGCCGGAGTTCGTGCGTGACGAGATTGCACGCGGCCGCGCGATCTTGCCCAACAACATCAATCACCCGGAAAGCGAACCGATGATCATCGGGCGCAATTTCCTGACCAAGATCAACGCCAACATCGGCAACAGCGCGGTGTCTTCGGGCATCGCCGAAGAAGTGGAAAAGCTGGTGTGGGCGATCCGCTGGGGCGGCGATACGGTCATGGACCTGTCCACCGGCAAGCACATCCACGAAACGCGCGAGTGGATCATCCGCAATTCGCCGGTGCCGATCGGCACGGTACCGATCTATCAGGCACTGGAAAAGGTCGACGGGCGTGCCGAAGAACTCACCTGGGAGATCTTCCGCGACACCTTGATCGAGCAGGCCGAACAAGGCGTGGATTACTTCACCCTCCATGCCGGTGTGCTGTTGCGCTACGTGCCGCTCACGGCCAAGCGTGTCACCGGTATCGTCTCGCGCGGTGGGTCGATCATGGCCAAGTGGTGCCTGGCCCATCACAAGGAAAACTTTCTTTACACCCACTTCGAAGACATCTGCCAGATCATGAAGGCCTATGACGTGGCGTTTTCGCTGGGCGATGGCCTGCGCCCGGGCTGTATTGCCGATGCCAACGATGCGGCGCAATTCGGCGAGCTGGAAACGCTGGGTGAGTTGACCACGCTTGCCTGGAAGCACGATGTGCAGACCATGATCGAAGGTCCGGGCCATGTGCCGATGCAGTTGATCAAGGAGAACATGGACAAGCAGCTGCGCGAGTGCGGCGAGGCGCCGTTCTACACCCTGGGGCCGTTGACCACCGACATCGCGCCCGGCTACGACCACATCACCAGCGCGATCGGCGCGGCCATGATCGGCTGGTTCGGCACGGCGATGCTCTGCTACGTCACACCGAAAGAGCATCTGGGTCTGCCCAACCGGCAGGACGTGCGCGACGGCATCATGGCCTACAAGATCGCTGCGCATGCGGCAGACCTCGCCAAGGGGCACCCGGGTGCGCAGGTACGCGACAACGCCTTGAGCAAGGCGCGTTTCGAGTTCCGCTGGGACGACCAGTTCCACCTTGGCCTGGATCCAGAGAAGGCCAAGGAGTTTCACGACGAGACCCTGCCCAAGGACGCGCACAAGCTGGCGCACTTCTGCTCGATGTGTGGGCCGCACTTCTGTTCCATGAAGATCACCCAGGACGTGCGCGATTACGCGGCCGAGCACGGCATGGCCGCAGAGCACGCGGTGTCGGCGGGGATGCAGGAGAAATCGACGCAGTTTCTGGAGCAGGGCGCGCAGGTTTATCGCGCCTTGTGATGCGTTACATGCAGAAGTTTCAGAAAGTAATGCGGTGCCCGCTTAGCAGAAATTCAGCTTAGTGCTGTGCAGATCCTGTCGCGGTGCGCAAGTGCCGCGGTACTGCTGCGTTGCAAGCGATTACTGCGGATCAACGTTTCAGCGGATTTAGCTGAATCGCAGATAAAAAAACGCGCCAGAAGGCGCGAAGGGTACGTCGTAATTATTTGAATTCGTCGGCGAGAGAGAGAGAGCCTGACGCTGCCGCCTGTTGTAGGAAGCAACGAGGCATAGCGTAAAATTTGCACCAAATGGATGCATGACACAGTTGGTCGTACTCCTTTGCTGAATTTGGCGTTTCGCGCATTGCGTGATGCGCTCTTTCGTAGTTCTTGCATGTCGATGCGTGTTTTTTTGCCAATGAGTGTTCCTCCCGCTAATGCAGTGCCATCGGGCCGGCTACGTGTCGGCCAGTGCGTGGTCGACATTGCCTCGCGCGAAGTGCATGCACCGGGCGCCAAACGGCCGCTACGCCTGGCGCCAAAATCCCTGGCCGTGCTTGTGACCCTGGCGCGACAGCCAGGCCAGGTAGTCACACGCGAGCAGCTGCTTGCCGAGGTGTGGCCCGATACCTTGCCGACCAACGATGTGGTGACCCAGGCGGTCACGCAGCTGCGCAAGGCACTTGCCACGCATGGCGGGCAGCGCTCGGAGCATATCGAGACGATTGCCAAGACCGGCTATCGCCTGATGGCGACGGTGGCATGGGAAGCGCAGGCACACGCATCGACAACGCTGCCGCAGGACAACCTTGGTTCACGCGCGCCGGAGTGGGCAGAAACCGGCAATGGTGGGGCGTCTGCCCCCAACCCCTCCGGTGGCGGCGCCCAACCCTCCCCAGGCGCATCCGGCCAACCCGTAGCGCCGATAGCAGCGGCGTCGCTGGCATCGCGGCAGCGGCGCTGGATGGCGCTGGCCATCGCCAGCGCGGCATTGTTGGTGGTGCTGGGCCTGGCGGTACGTACCGTCTGGCTGCGTGCCCCTGCTCCTGAGGCCGCGCAGGCGTCTGCCGTACTGGGCAGCCCCAAGCGGCCGTATCAGGTGATTACCGCAGGCGGCGGCTTCGATCTGACGCCAAGCCTGTCGCCGGATGGCGCGATGGTGGCGTATGCCTCGCTGACCCGCCATCGCCCCGGCACCTCGATCCTGGTCAAGACCACGGACAACGCCTACCCGCGCGTGCTGGATACGCCTGCGCCGGGCGTCTCCGATCGCCTGCCGGCGTGGTCGCCGGATGGGCGCGAGATCGCTTTTTCCAGAAAGGCGCCCGATGGCAGCTGTCGGGTCATGATCGCCGCCGCCACAGTGGCTGCGGCGGCACGCGAAGTGGTGCGGTGCGACGGCGCGGACATGCTGAGTTTCAGCTGGTCGCCGGATGGGCGCGCGCTGGTGTTCGGCAGCATGACCGGCACGCGCGGCGCCGCACGCATACGGCGCCTGGATCTGGAAACCGGGCGGTGGCAGACGTTGGACTATCCCGCGCAATTGCATGACTTCGACTACGCGCCGCGTTATTCGCCCGATGGGCATTGGATCGTGTTCCTGCGTAATCCGCAGCTGGGCGATCTGTGGCGGATACCCGCCCAGGGCGGCAGTGCCGAACGACTCACCTACGACAATGCCGATATCCGTGGCTGGAGCTGGTTGCCCGATGGCAGCGGCCTGATCTTCGGGCGTCGTGTGGACAGCGAGGCGCGCTTGTATCGGCTCGATTTGCACGACCGCAGCCTGCACGACCTGGGCGTGGACGATGCGCAGGCGCCGGACGTGGCGCAGGGCCATCTGGTGTTCGTGCAACGCAAACCGCAATTCGGCGTGTATCAGGTCATTGCCGACACCATGAATGGTGGCTACATCCGGCGCCGCCTGTTTCCTTCCGGCGGGCGCGACGATCAGCCGATGATCGCGCCGGATCGGCGTCAGTTGATTTTTGCGTCCAACCGGTCTGGCACGTATGGATTGTGGTGGGGCGATGTCACCAAACCCGGCTCGGTGCGCCTGATCGAAGGGCTGCGTCCGGATGCGCGTCAGGCCGCCGACTGGTCTGCCGATTCGCAACGCGTGCTGGTCAGCGGCAGCGATGCCGGCGGGCATGCGGCGCTGTTCGAAGTGACCCCGGGCAGCGGCAAGGTGGTGCGACTGCCGGTGCCGCAGCCGCGCCCGTTGCAGGCGATCCACCTTCCCGATCCCGACCAACTGCTGGTGCTTGCCGCCGCAAACGACGGGCATACCTTCGCCACACTGTACGACCGGCGCAGCAGTCCCTGGCGCGCGCTGGCATCCCTGCAGGATGTTTCGCAGATGCGGCTGGACCGGGGCAGCGGGCAGGTGTTGCTCACCCGGCTAAGTGGTGGCGGGTTATGGCAAATCGCGCCGTCGCTGGACGCCGGGACCTTGCAGGTGATCGACCCGCGGCAGCCATCGCGCTGGCGTTATCGCAGCTGGGCGCCGGGCATGCATGGTCAGCTGCATTACCTGACCTCCACCGACACTTGCGCGACGTACGACGGTGAGCTGCGCAGCGGTCGCGGGCAGTGCCTGGATGTGGCCAAGTTCACCACGATCAATGGTTTCAGTCTGGACCAGCACGATGGCGCGCTGTACGTCGCCCTGGCCGAAGAAGATGGCAGCGCGATTGCCTACATGCCGCTGCCGCAGCGCTCTTCGGCACCTGTTGGCGTCATCGCCAACCTGTTGTGGGCGTTGAGAAAAATTGCTTCGTAAGTTTTTCGGAAAGGCTTCGTCGCAATTTCGGTACAGCTTCGTCAGAACTTCCTGACTGACGCCAGATTCGGCAAAACACTACGCCCTCTTTTGTACAAGGGGCTGCCAACATGCAACAGGTCATCACCGCCGACCGCGGGCTTGCGGTCGCGCTGGATAGCGCCAGCGAGTCGACATCGACCACCTGTCTGGCAGTCTCGCGGCTCGGCAGCATCCGTACCAGCGCAGCGACCTTCACCGTATGGGTGCAGTTGCGCGGACGTGCATGGGTGGAATCCAAGGAAGGCCGCTTCCGTTTGCGTGCCGGCGACTGGATCGCGTTCGACAAGGACTCACACCCCACCGTGCAGGCAGACCGCAGCGCACTGTGCGTGGGCGTCAGCCTGGATGGCGACAGCCTGCAATCGCTGACCGAGTTGACCGACGCCACGCTGTATCCGGGCCGCAGCCAGTTGGCGCGCAACGATTTGCGCATTGCGTTGCGGCTATGGCGTAACGCTGCCGCGCAGAGCGGTAGCGCATCGGCACGCCCGCTGCTGCTGCATCTGGCAGCGATGCAGCGCGACTTCACCGAGCAGGAGCAGCGTTGTCCGGGGCGCTCGCGTAGCCGTCGTCGTCAGGTGTTCGGCCGCATGCAGCGTGCACGGCTGTATCTGGAAGGCAACAGCGACAGGGTGGTGCGTATCAGCGAGTTGGCGCAGCTGACCAACTTCTCCAGTTGGTATGTCTCCAAGACGTTTCAGAGTCTGTATGAAGAGAGCCCGCAGGCGTTGTCGGCACGCCTGCGCCTGGAACGCGCATCGGATTTGCTGCGCGATACCTCGATGATGATCGGCGAGGTTGCGGCAGCAAGCGGCTTCGACAATTGCTGCAGCTTCGCACGGGCGTTTCGTGCGCGTTTCGGTGTCTCCGCATCGCATTACCGCGACCAAACTTCGAATCCGCCAGATTCGGCAAAGCCAGGGAACGTGACGCGCAAAGCGACGGCGTTCACGCAATCGTAATTTGCACGGGGGCGCTTAACGCGCCACTAACGAACCCTGGAGAGATTGATGAACCTTCGCACCTCCGCAGTGCGGCTGGGCCTGTTGCCCGCCGGTATTGCGATCGCGTTGACGCCGGCTTTTGCCGCCAACGCACAAGAGCAGTCCGCCCCGTCGACCACGACGCTGGACCGCATCGAAATCACCGGCTCGCGCATCCGCTCGGTCGACCTTGAAACCGCACAGCCGGTGTTCACTGTCACCCAGCAGGACATTCAGAAGTCCGGCCTGGTGAGCGTTGGCGACATCCTCCAGAACCTCTCGATCGCCGGCACCCAGACCTTCAGCAAGGCAGCAGTGCTGAGCTCCAACGCGGAGCAGGGCGGCCAGTACGTCAATCTCTACAACCTGGGTGAGAACCGTACCCTGGTGTTGGTGAACGGCAAGCGTTGGACTAGCAGCCTGGCTGGTTTGAGCGATATGTCGACCATTCCCAGCTCGTTGATCGAGCGCATCGAAGTCCTGAAGGACGGCGCCTCGGCGATCTATGGCTCCGACGCAGTGGCCGGCGTGGTCAACATCATCCTGCGCCAGAACTACGAAGGTGCCGAAGCGTCGGCGTACTTCGGTCAGAACGGCCGCGGCGACGGTTCCAAGGAGCAGTACTCCTTCACCGCAGGCACCACCAACGAGCGCTCCTCGCTGGTGTTTGGCGTCAACTACACCCAGGAAGATCCGGTGTGGGCCAAGGACCGCGCGCTGACCCGTTACTCCTCCGGGCCGAACCATATCGAAGACAGCTTGAGCGCGACCGGCCCGTGGGGTCGTTTCAACGATCCGCGTGCAGTGGGTACGCCTGGCGCTGGCAACTATCTCGATACCGACGGCAATGTCGTCGGTGCTGGCGAGGGTGCATGGTCCCCCAACCAGTGGGTGCTCAACCATACCGGTTCGTTTGATGGCAAGGGCGTCGGCGCCGATTCGCGCAGCCTGTCGAACTATCACGTTGGCGCTGGCGTGGATGACTACTACAACTCCGTCGACCAGATGATGTTGCAGCAGTCCAGCAAGAACAAGTCGGTCTTCACCAGCGGTAGCTACAACATCACCGACAGCATCACCTTCAAGTCGACCGCGATGTACTCCGAGCGTGAGTCCCTTCGTCAGATTGCCGGCTACCCGCTGCAGGCGACCTCGCAGCCGCAGTTCCCGGTGGCAATCAGTGGTAGCAGCTACTACAACCCGATCGGTCAGGACATCAATAGCTGGTTCCGCCGTACCATCGAGTTGCCGCGCACCACCGAAAGCAACGTCAAGTCCACCCACTTCGACGCCGCGCTCGAAGGCGTGTTCGACGTCGGCAGCCACGGCTGGAACTGGGACGTGGGCTTCAACTACAACAAGTACGATGTGACGCAGGTTTCGCGCGGCAACATCAACTTGCTGGCGTTGCAGAAGGCACTGGGTCCGTCGTTCCTCAATGCACAGGGTCAGGTGCAGTGCGGTACCGCAGCGGCTCCGATCGCGCTGGGTACCAGCAATGCGCTGGGCCAGTGCACCCCGTTCAATATCCTGGGTGGCCCGTCGGCCTCCACGCCGAACGCGCTGCAGTACATCAATGCATTGGGCCAGGCCACGCAGCAGAGCCTGAGCAAGCAGTGGACCGCCAACATCACCGGTGGCCTGTTCGACTTGCCGGCGGGTGAGCTGGGCTTTGCGGCCGGTTTCGAACATCGCGAGATCAGCGGTTACGACTACCCGGATCAGCTGTCCAGCGCCGGTTACACCACCGACCTGGCCGCACAGGCAACCGAAGGTCGCTACCAGACCAACGAAGCCTATCTGGAGCTGTTGATTCCGGTGTTGAAGGATCTGCCGGGCGCCAAGGAACTGTCGTTCGACGTGGCTGCGCGTTACAGCAACTACAGCCGTTTCGGCGACACCACCAACAGCAAGTTCAGCTTCACCTGGAAGCCGATCGACGACCTGCTTGTGCGTGGTACCTACGGCACCGGTTTCCGTGCGCCGACGCTGGCCGACACCTTCGGTGGCGGCTCGCAGACGTTCGACACCTTCACCGACCCGTGCGATGCCACCTTCGGCTCGCTGGGCAATGCGGGTGTGGCAGCACGCTGCGCCGGCGAAGGCCTGCCGGCTGGTTTCCGTCAGACCGATACTGCAGGCAACCCGGTGACGCGTCGCGACGTGCAGGGCAATGCCCCGTTCAATTCGGGCGTCGGCAATGCCGAACTCGAGCCGGAAAACAGCATCACCCGTACCGTCGGTATGGTGTACAGCCCGCATTGGGTGCAGGGTCTGGATTTCTCGCTGGATTGGTACCGCATTTCGATTTCCAACATCATCACCGCGCTCTCGGCCAATGATGTGTTGAACAACTGCTACCTCAACAGCCTTGCCAGCTACTGTGCCGACTACGGTCGCGACGCGGTCACCGGGCAGGTCACCACGCTGAGCCGCGGCAACGTCAACCTGGGCCGTCTGGAAACCGAAGGCTACAACTTCGGTGTGCGGTACCGCATGCCGGAAACCGCGTACGGCAAGTTCGCTGTCAACCTGGATACCAACTACCTGGCGACCTACAAGTCGCAGGCAGAAGCCGGTGCCCAGTGGGAAAACTCTGCCGGCTACTGGAACTTCCCGCGCGTGCGCGCCACCTTGGGCCTGGACTGGTCGCTGGGTGCGTTGTCGGCCAACTGGAACCTGCGTTACTACGGCGGTTTCCGCGACTACTGCTGGGACGCAGCGGCTGGCATTGAATGCAACGATCCGGGCTACCAGACTTCGAACCCGGCATGGGGTGGCGGTACGGGCGCCAACAAGAAGGGCTCGATCTCCTATCAGGACGTCTCGGTCACCTGGCAGGCTCCGTGGGATGGCAGCGTGACCGTTGGTGCCCGCAATATCTGGAACAGGCAGCCGCCGATCACCTATTCGATCACCAACAGCAGCACCGCGGCGATCGATCCGATGCTCGACTACGACCGCTTCCTGTTCGTGCAGTACAACCAGCGCTTCTGATCACCGAAGCGTTGTAAGTGAGTCGAAAAAGCGGGCCGAAAGGCCCGCTTTTTTTGTGTTTGTCACTGATCGTCTCTCAACGCTGCGTGCCTATGCGACGCGATGATGATCAGGAACGTGGTTCGCTGCCGGTACGGCGCGTACAAGATGCTTCCAGAGCTTTGTCGCAAACGCATCGCGCACGACACGGCACGTGCGCGCGTGGTTTACCATCGTCCGGGTGCGCAGGTAAGAATTCGATCGCCGCAACACCAGGTTGATTTGGACAGCAGTGACTTCAGGCACTGCATGCCAGCGGTTCGTTGCTGATCGCGCGGTTGCTGACGTTGCCATAAGTCAGTGCGCCTCCGACGCCCGTCATGCATCCTACGGGTGTCCCGTGACGGCGAAATGCCAAAGAAAAAGGCGCGATGTCATCGCGCCTTTTCGTTATTTCCATCGCTGCCTTCACCGCCGCCGCTTACGCCTCAGCAAGCCCCAGCAACGTATCGGCCTGTTCGCGCCAGGCCGGTAGACGAGCGATGACGCCGACCTTGGTCAGATACTCTTCGTCCACGGCTTCGCCACTGGCCAGGGCCGTGGCCACATGCACTGCACCGGTGACCCAGAAGCTGCGCAGGCTGGAGCGTTGCGGATGGCGATGGAACGCCACCGCTTCGATGATCGGCATCGGCAGGCCCCACAGGCCGAGCAGGTACGCGCCGGCTTCGGTGTGGCCCAGGCGTTCGTCGCCGCCTTCGGCTGGCGGCTCGCGCTCGTCGCGCACGCCGGGCAGCAGCAGGCCAATGTCGGCCAGCAGCGCTGCGGTGGATCCAAGTTCGGCGCTGGTCGGCGGCAGCACCTTGGCGGCCAGGCGCGAGGAGAGCAGGGCGCGGCGCTGCATCGCACTGCGCTCGGCCGGGGTGAGCGTCTGGATCGAAAACACTTCGCTGGCCAGCACCAGATCGCGCAGCGTCGCCACGCCCAGGCGGGTCACAGCCGTGCGCAGATCGGTGATGCTGCGGCCGCCGGAAAAGAACGCCGAATTGCACAGTTGCAGCACCTTCGCCGCAATCGCCGGGTCGCCGGCGATGAGCTTGGCGATGTCGGCGGCATCGGCGCCATCGTCTTCTTCCAGCGCGTGCATCAGGCTCAGATACAGGTGCGGTGGCGAAGGCAGTTTTTCGATGCGCCCGATAGCCGCGCGCAGGCGCGGGTTGCTGAGCAGATCGCGCAGCTCCTCCAGGCTGGTCACCGCTTCAAGCAGCACTTCCGGTGCCAGCGGCATCGGCAGGAAACGATGCGCAACGCCGATGATGCGGGCCGGCGGCGTGCGTTGGCCGTCCTGCGCATCGATCAGGGCGACACGAATGGTGTCCGGACGCAGCGTGCGGATCTGCCCCAGCAAGGTGGCGGCAGTCAGGTCCGGCAAGATCGGTGCAACGATGACCGCGTCGAACGGCGACAGCGCGGCAGCTTCGATCGCCGAATTCCCATCGGCCACCTGCTGCGCCTGCCACTGGTCGCCGAGATCGGCAACGTAGTCGACAAGGTCGGACGGAAGACTGGCTTCGTCCCCAACAAACAGAATACGCAAGACACTTCCCCAGAAGTCACCGGTGACAGACACCGGCCAAACGCTGTCGGCAATGTACCCAATCTGCCGCCGGCGGTCACCGGGATCACGCCAAAAGCGTGATCCCGATCGCCCTGCATGTGCAGGGCTGCATCACGGTCGATGGATCAGGGTGCGTCGGAATTGTAGCGTTCCACCGACTCCACCAGAATGCGCTTGGCCTCGGCCGCACCGCCCCAACCGTCCAGCTTGACCCACTTGCCCTTCTCCAAATCCTTGTAATGCTCGAAGAAATGGCCGATGCGTTCCATCCAGTGGCTGGACACCTGGGCGATGTCTTCGATATGCGCATAGCCGGAGAAGATCTTCTCGATCGGCACGGCCAGGATCTTTTCGTCGCTTCCGGCCTCGTCGCTCATGCGCAGCACGCCGACGGGACGGCAACGCACCACCGAGCCCGGCACCAGCGGCAGCGGTAGCACCACCAGTACATCGGCCGGGTCGCCATCGCCGCACAGGGTGTTGGGAACGTAGCCATAGTTGCAGGGGTAACGCATCGGGGTGGAGAGGATGCGGTCGACGAAGATCGCGCCGCTGGCCTTGTCCACTTCGTACTTGACCGGCTCGGAATCCTTTGGGATTTCGATGACGACGTTGATTTCTTCCGGCAGGTTCTTGCCAGAGGTGACCAGTTCAAGGCCCATGCGGGTAGCTCCAAGGCGTCAGCAGTGTGTGGAGCGCGATTCTACGCGTTCGGCTGTTGCGATGCAGCGACACTGAATGGGCAATGTTCTGACCGGCGCATGCGGCATAGCCCGCATTCATCACGGGCGTCTTCCCGATCGTTGCGGCCTGAGCCGCGGCGCACGCTGAAGGCTCATCCACTGCATAGGAAGTGCCATGTCCAGGCTCGCGCGTCTGCTCCTTGTCTTGCTGCTGTCCCTCACTGCCCAGGTTGCCGCTGCGGCAACGCCCCCGCCGACCTACGTGGATGCGGTGGACTGGCCGGCCAATGGCGAGGGCTGGGAAGCCTTCATCGATCTGGAACAGCGGCTGGAGCGCGATTTCGACAATATCTGCGGCGACACCTTTTGCGGTGGCGAATTCAGCGACTATCAGCCGTTGCGCTTCCGTTGCTCGGTCCATCGCGTCACCGGGGTGGTGCGTAGCTGCATCTGGACCTTCGGCGCCAGCGAGGTCAGCGTCGACCCCCGCAGCGGCTACCTGCGCTCGGATAGCCGCGTCTGGCGCTGCACAGCGCCCCTGAAGGCCGGCACCCGCCTGGACGAGATGTATCGCACGCTGGCAGTGACCAACCCACTGTTCGAGCCGCTGCCGGGCGGCGCGCCGCCGATCTACGACGGTTTGATCGGCTGCCTGTGATGGCTGGCCGAGGCACGGGCTCTGCAGGGCAGGCTGGGCTCTCCAGCCAGAGCCTAGCCCGCGGCGGCGGGCGGGGGTAGGCGCCACCTCGCCCGGCGAGAGCATCGAGCGTATCCCTCAGGCCGCAGTCGCGGATCGGGCCGGCCCAGCGCATTTTCGTAGGCGGGACAGGCGTTGGCGGTGATGCAGGTGACGGGATACCGCTCAGCAATCCGCTGCAGGCGACGAGACCTGCAGCCTTCTGTAACGCACGGCCGCAGGTCTCGTCGCCTGCGGCCACCGCGCCGTTACAGCAGCGGCACGAGCAACAAGGCGACGATATTGATGATCTTGATCAGCGGGTTGATCGCCGGTCCCGCGGTGTCTTTGTACGGGTCACCGACCGTATCGCCGGTGATGGCGGCCTTGTGCGCCTCGCTGCCCTTGCCGCCGAAATGGCCGTCCTCGATGTACTTCTTGGCGTTATCCCAGGCGCCACCGCCGGTCGTCATCGAAATTGCCAGGAACAGGCCGGTGACAATCGTGCCGATCAGCAAGCCGCCCAACGCGCGCGGCCCGAGCAGCACGCCGACCACGATCGGAACCACCACCGGCAGCAGCGAAGGCACGATCATTTCGCGGATCGCCGAGCGCGTCAGCATGTCGACGGCGCGGTCGTACTGCGGCTTGGCGGTACCGGCCATGATGCCGGGGATCTCGCGGAACTGGCGGCGCACTTCTTCCACCACTGCGCCTGCTGCGCGGCCGACTGCTTCCATCGCCATCGCACCGAACAGATACGGAATCAATCCACCGATCAGCAACCCGATGATCACCGTGTGGTCGGACAGGTCGAAGGCGAAGACCTGGCCGGGATTGGCAGCCTGCAGGTTGTGCGTGTAGTCGGCAAACAGCACCAGCGCCGCCAGCGCCGCCGAGCCGATGGCATAGCCTTTGGTTACGGCCTTGGTGGTGTTGCCTACCGCGTCCAGCGGGTCGGTGATATCGCGCACTTCCGGCGGCAGCTCGGCCATTTCGGCGATGCCGCCGGCGTTGTCGGTGATCGGCCCATACGCATCCAAGGCAACGATCATCCCGGCCATCGACAACATCGCCGTGGCGGCGGTTGCAATGCCGTACAAGCCGCCGAAATGAAACGCCCCCCAGATCGCCGCACATACCGCGATCACCGGCAGCGCGGTGGATTTCATCGAGATGCCGAGCCCGGCGATGATGTTGGTGCCGTGACCGGTGGTGCTGGCCGATGCCACGTGCTGCACCGGCTTGTATTGGGTACCGGTGTAGTACTCGGTGATCCACACGATCAGGCCGGTGAGCACCAATCCGATCAGCGCGCAGGCATACAACGCCGTGGCGCCGTGGACGTTGTCGCGCATCAGCGATTGGGTGATCGGCCAGTAAGCGAGCGCTGCCAGCACGCCGGAGACGATGACGCCTTTATAGAGCGCGCCCATGATCGAACCCCCGGCTTTGACCTTGACGAAGGCTGCGCCCACGATCGAAGCGACGATCGACACGCCACCGAGCACCAGCGGATACAGCACCGCGTGCGGGCCCGTTTCGGCAAGCGTCAGGCTGCCGAGCAACATCGTGGCGATTACGGTGACCGCGTAGGTCTCGAACAGATCTGCAGCCATGCCCGCGCAGTCGCCGACGTTGTCGCCAACATTGTCCGCAATCACCGCCGGGTTGCGCGGGTCGTCCTCGGGAATGCCGGCTTCGACCTTGCCGACCAGATCCGCGCCTACGTCCGCACCCTTGGTGAAAATACCGCCACCCAGGCGCGCGAAGATCGAAATCAACGACGACCCGAACGCCAGCCCGACCAGTGCATGCAGATTCTGCTCCAGTGGCAGCCCCATCGCTTGCAGCACGGCAAAATAACCGGCCACACCGAGCAAGCCGAGGCCGACCACCAGCATGCCGGTGATGGCGCCACCACGGAATGCGACATCCATCGCACGGCCGATGCCATGCCGCGCCGCCTCTGCGGTGCGTACATTGGCGCGCACCGAGACGTTCATGCCGATATAGCCGGCCAAGCCCGACAACACCGCACCCAGCGCAAACCCGATCGCGGTATACCAACTCAGAAACAGCCCGACCAACACGAACAGCACGGCGCCGGCAATCGAAATGGTGAGGTATTGCCGGTTGAGGTAGGCGCGCGCGCCTTCCTGGATCGCGGCGGCGATCTCCCGCATGCGTGCGTTACCGCTCGGCTGCGCGACCACCCAGCGCGCCGAGACGATGCCATAGACGATTGCCAACACCGCACAACCCAGCGCAAGCCACAACCCGTAGTGTTCCAGCATGACCCCTCCCAAAGAATGGATGTCGTCCGGTCGGAACGAACCAAGGGCGATGCACACGCAA
Source organism: Xanthomonas nasturtii (assembly GCF_001660815.1). Classification (GTDB taxonomy): domain Bacteria; phylum Pseudomonadota; class Gammaproteobacteria; order Xanthomonadales; family Xanthomonadaceae; genus Xanthomonas; species Xanthomonas nasturtii. Next base: position 36,518 of record NZ_LYMI01000003.1, on the reverse strand, counting down.
CGAGTGGACTGACGAATACGGACTCGACGGCCACGATGACCGTAACGCGCGTCGCGATGTTCATGTGGCCGGATCGCGATCGAGTATGCGCCGCCCCAGGTGTGGCTGCCACCACCACGGCTTTGGCGCGTCGTTCAGTCGCGGCGTGACAGCCTGCGGCCCAACGTGATCCAGCCGATCCAGGAGTGACTATGTCGAACCATGCCGCGTCAAAGTATGCCGTGACGATCGCTGCAGTGCTGCTCAGCGCCCATGCGCTCGCTGCCGAACCGACGCCGGAAATGAAACAGCGTCCAGCCGGCACCGCGCAAGCGGTCGGCGCCGTGCACACCCTGCGCCAGATTCCCGAAGCGTGCGCGCGCCTGGAAGGCGTGTTCACCGGAAATGCTGCACAGCCGTATACGTTGTCGGTGGTGCGCAGCAGTCCCACCTGCCAGCCACGCGCACGCTTCGTGGATTTCGCCAAGGCCACGCCCAGCGTTGCATCGGGCTGGATCTTCAACGACGTGATCCGTGTCCCCAGCGCAGCCTGCCCGGCGCAGCAGGCGGTGGTACGCGTCTGGCGCAAGCCGGTTGATGCCAAACCGCAGCTTGATGGCCAAGGCCAGTCGCGCATCTATCTGGAAGACGCCAAGCAACAGGCCGCTGCAGGAAAGATCCCGCAGGTGCCGATGTTTGCTGCACAGATGTCGGTGGAAGGTAAGGCTTGTCAGTAGCTACATAAAAGGCAAGAGCGGCCTGCCAGGCGATGAGATTGGAGAGTGTGCCGCTCTTGCGCGATGCGGCTGCTACTCCACCTCATCCCTGAATCCAGGCCCTTTTTCATTACCCCATAGAATCATTCGGACCAGACCAATCGCATCGGCTCCACGGTAGACATCAGCTAGATGAATTACCTGATGCGCGGCCGGTTCGCGAACTACCGCAGGATCGCAGACAAGGCTCCATGCCCGCTTAGTCCATGCCATTGGGACTGGAACCCAGTCATAAGTCTTGGCGTCGTGTTCCATGCGGTTATCGCGCCAGGCGCGATAAGATTCGACCTGTCGCATCTTGTTTTTTTTGCAATCAAAGTCGGTCGTATAAAGCAAATACTCCGGCTGGTCCGGTGCCAGGCTTTCTCTTGCTTCGGCAATTCTTGTGCGTTTCACGTTGGCAGAGATTTCGGTTGCATTTGCATCGACGAGATATACAATTCTTTCAGGTGCCTCTTTTGCGCCAAAGACGACAAACCAACAGCGCAATGAATTCTCGTGGCATGTCCTGGCCTTAGGTTCTTCGCCTGGGTCGCCTAAGAACTGAAATGCTTCGGCACAAAACGGAAGGGCTAAAATTGGTGAAAATGCTGCAGCAATGATTTTCGTCCAGAGTTTCATTGGCTTTCCTAGCGATTTAATTGGTCTTGACCGGGCAATCTGAGGCGTCATTGTGGGAATTTTGTTTCTGCAGCGTCTTTAATTTCTATTATGGTGAAAATGTCATGTACCTGTTCTACGCGAGCCTTGCTGGATTTGTAGATTGGTGACGAAGTGATGGTGTTGTTGAACCAGTCGATATCATGGCGAGTTTGGCCTGTTTCATTTCTAATAATGACATTCACTTTGTATGGAATTTTAGCTATCAGCAAATAGCGGCCTGGTTTGAGGCCTCGAAACTCATAGTTCCCATCCGCTGAAGTGATGGCGCGCGCTGAATATGGTAGAACTCTGCCATCAATGAGCATCATGCCGAGCGAAGGGTCTTTGCTGTACTTTTTTTCCCACGCTCGCATATACGATGACATTGGTAAAAGTGTAACAAGCTCATATCGCGCAACAAATTTTTCTTTTTTTCGCAACATTCCTTTGTTGATACTCATCTCCAGCTTTCCCCGAAGGCTGCCGCTTCCAGGTTCGAGCAAGCGCTCAGCCTCCTCTGTGTCGAACCTCGCCTGCAAGGATGCGTTCGGTGCAGGTTCGAGGACCACAGCAGTAGCGGGGCTGGCGGAAAAGGCGAGTGCCGTCACCAGCGATAAAATTGAAACATACATATAGCTTTTCATCGAGAAACGTCCGTTTTCAAGAGTTAAATGTGCGTGTCCAAGATTGCCTTGGCATTATTGGATTGTCCATCTTTAGATTCAAGTGTTGAAGTGCTGGTTATGGCTTGCTCTTTCCAATCTGCAAGCTTCTTCGCCACCGCCACATTCTTCAGGGTCACATACTTGGGCAGGCCGTCGTTGCCGTAGGCCAGCGGCGCTTCGCCCTTGATCAACGGGGCAAAATAGCGACGGGCACGCTCGGTGATGCCGAAGCCGTCCTTGCGCAGGAAGCTGGGCGGCATCTTCTTTTCGTGATTGGCCACCTTGTGCAGCGGGGCGGGCACGATCTTCCAGCGATAGGGGGCGTCGCTGACGCGTTCGATCACCGGGATCACCGCGTTCATGCCCTTCAAAGCGTATTGCACGGCGGCCTTGCCGACGGCTTGCGCCTGTTCCCAATCGGTCTTGGAGGCGAGGTGGCGTGCGGAACGTTGCAGGTAGTCGGGCAGCGTCCAGTGCACCTTGTAGCCAAGTTCCTGTTTGACCTGTGCGGCCAGGAACGCGGCGACGCCGCCGAGTTGTGCGTGACCGAACGAGTCGGCTGCGCCGCCTGCGTCGGCGACGAACTTGCCGTGTGTGTCCTGGATGCCTTCGCTGGCCACCACCACGCACCAGCCGACCTTCTCCACCACCTGCTTCACCTTGGCCAGGAACGCGGCCTGGCCGTAGGCACGTTCGGGCAGCAGGATGATCTGCGGTGCGTCGTCGGGGCCTTGCCCGGCCAGGCCTGCCGCGGCGGCAAGCCAGCCGGCGTGGCGGCCCATCGCTTCATAGATGAAGACCTTGGTGGATGTGTCGGCCATGGCGGCGACATCCAGTGCGGCCTCGCGCACCGACACCGCGGTGTACTTGGCGGCCGAGCCGAAGCCGGGGCAGGTGTCGGTCACCGCCAGGTCGTTGTCGATGGTCTTGGGCACGCCGATGCAGTGCAGCGGGTAGCCGTAGGCCTTGGCGAGTTGCGAGACCTTCCACGCGGTGTCGGCCGAGTCGTTGCCGCCGTTGTAGAGGAACCAGCGCACGTCGTGCGCGCGCAGCACGTCCAGCAGGCGCTCGTACTTGGCGCTGTCTTCTTCCAGCGATTTGAGCTTGTAACGGCACGAGCCGAAGGCGCCGCCGGGCGTCTGCGCCAGTGCCGCAATGGCCGCGGCCGATTCCTTGGAGGTATCGATCAGCTCCTCGCGCAGGGCGCCCAGGATGCCGTTGCGGGCAGCCAATACCTTGATCTTGCGCGCGCGCGCTTCGGTGATGACGCCGGCGGCGGTGGCGTTGATGACGGCAGTGACGCCGCCGGATTGGGCATACAACAGGTTGCCAGTGGACATAGGGGACGGGCTCCTCACATGGAAACATGGCGCAGGGGACAGTGCCGGGACATTCCCCGGATGCGGTAAGCTGCACGACCATACGGTCGGCGTCGGCGAAGGCTCGAGTCTAACGCCGCCAACCGCAACGCGTTTTTATTCGAAAGTGGAGTCCACTGATGCGATTGGTTCTGTTGGGACCGCCCGGTTCGGGCAAGGGCACCCAGGCGACACGTCTTAAAGACACCTTTGAGATCCCGCACATTTCCACCGGCGACCTGTTGCGCGCCGAAGTGGCCGCCGGCTCGCCGCTGGGTCTGAAGGCCAAGGAAGTGATGGCACGCGGCGATCTGGTCTCCGATGACATCCTGCTCGGCATGCTGGAAGCGCGCCTGGGCCAGGCCGATGTGGCCAAGGGTTTCATCCTGGACGGCTACCCGCGCAACGTGGCCCAGGCCAATGCGCTGGATGCATTGCTCAGCAAGATCGGTCAGCCGCTGGATGCGGTGGTACAGCTGGACGTGGCCAGCGAGTTACTGGTCGAGCGCATCGCCGGGCGTGCCAAGGCCGAAGGCCGCGAAGACGACAACCCGGAATCGGTACGCAAGCGCCTGCAGGTCTATACCGATTCCACCGCACCGGTGATCGGCTTCTACGAGCAACGCGGCAAGCTGGCGCGCGTGGATGGCGTGGGCTCGCTGGACGAAGTGCTGGAACGCATCAGCAAGGCGCTCGGCCGCTAGGTCAACACGGACCGGGCGCAAGGCCCGGTCCCTCGCAGTCGCGGCGTCTGCCGCGCTGCCATTGGCGCCCGCGATGGGTTCGCCCAAAAGAAAAACCCCGGGCGTACAAGACGACCGGGGCAGAATAACGCCAGTAATGGGCTTGCTCAGAGCCCCGACAGCATGAGCTCCCTGGGGATTTGGCCTCTTGGGGAGTAGGACCAAAGGGGTGCTGCGACTGGCGTTCAGCATAGTGATGGATGTGACACAGTTCGCATATCGGGAAATTCCCGACAGTACGGTAGGATTTTCCTGACAACCGGGCTGGCGGCAGGTGGAATGTCCCGCAACTCCGGAGATCGGCGACAATGTGCGGCATGACCAAACTCCACATCCTCGGCATCGCCGGGACCTTCATGGGCGGTGTTGCCGCTCTGGCGCGTGAGCTGGGCTGGCAGGTGGAAGGTAGCGACCAGGCCATCTATCCGCCGATGTCCACCCAGCTGGAAACGCTGGGCATCGCGCTTGCACAGGGGTACGCGCCCTCCAACATCTCGCCGGACGCCACCGATGTGGTGATCGGCAATGCGCTGTCGCGCGGCAATCCGGCGGTGGAAGCCGTGCTGGATGCCGGCCGCCGCTATACCTCCGGTGCGCAGTGGCTGGCCGAGCGGGTATTGCCGGGTCGCGACACGCTGGCGGTCGCCGGCACCCATGGCAAGACCACCACCACCACCATCCTGAGCTACCTGCTGGAGGCGGCCGGGCGTGCGCCGGGCTTCCTGATCGGTGGGGTGGCCGAAGATTTCGGCGTGTCGGCGCGGCTGGGCCAGGGGCGCGAATTCGTGGTGGAAGCCGACGAGTACGACACCGCGTTCTTCGACAAGCGCAGCAAGTTCGTGCACTACCGGCCGCTGGTGGCGATCCTCAACAACCTGGAATACGACCACGCCGATATCTTCCCGGACGTGGCGGCGATCCAGCGCCAGTTCCATCATCTGGTACGCACGGTGCCGGCGCGCGGGCGGCTGATCGTCAACGGTGAAGACACGCACCTGGCCGATGTGCTGGCGATGGGCTGCTGGACGCCGGTTCAGCGGTTCGGGTTCGATGCGGCGTTTGACTGGAGCGCGCGCCTGATTGTAGCCGATGGCAGCGCGTTTGCGGTGCTGCACCGTGGTATGGAAATCGGCCAGGTGCAGTGGCCACTGGTCGGGCGGCATAACGTGCTCAACGGGTTGGCGGCGCTGGCGGCAGTGCATGCGGTGGGTGTGGATCCGGCAACGGTGATGCCGGCGTTGGCGCAGTTCCAAAGCGTCAAGCGGCGGCTGGAAGTCATCGGCAGCGCGCATGCGATCACCGTGTATGACGACTTTGCGCACCATCCCACCGCCATCGCGACCACGCTGCAGGGCTTGCGTGCGAAGGTCGGCGCGGCGCGCGTGGTGGTGGCGATGGAGCCGCGCAGCAATTCGATGCGGCTGGGCGCGCATGCGCATGCGCTGGCGCCGTCGCTGCAGGACGCCGATGCGGTGGTGTTCCTGCATCGGCCGGAGCTGGCTTGGGATGCGGCGCCGATCATCGCGCAGGTCCGTGGCGATGCGCGCGTGGCGCAGGACGTGGATGCATTGCTGCAGACCCTGGGCGAGATCGTGCAGCCGGGCGACCACGTGGTGTTCATGTCCAACGGCGGCTTCGACGGTGCGCCGCGTCGCTTCCTGGCGCAGCTGTCGTGATGGCGCCGATTTCCGACACTGCCGACACCAACGCGTTGCCGCTGTTTCCGCTGCACAGCGTGTTGTTGCCGGGCGCGGCGATGGGGCTGCGCGTGTTCGAGCGCCGCTATCTGGATCTGGTGCGCGAATGCGGGCGCAACGGTACAAGCTTCGGTGTGTGTTTGATTCTGGATGGCAACGAGGTGGGCGTACCGGCAACGCCGGCGGCGTTCGGCACCGGGGTGCGTACCGAGGATTTCGATGTCGGCGCCGACGGCGTGCTGGTGCTGCGGCTGCGTGGCACGCGTCGCTTTCATGTGCAGCGCTCGCGCATCCGCGACAACGGGTTGTTGGTAGGCGAGGTGAGCTGGTGCGAGCCGGACCCCGACGACGAGTTGCGGCCCGAGCACAGCCTGCTGGCAACCGTGCTCGAGCGCTTGCTCGAAAAGGTGGGTGGTGAATTCGCATCTGTCGGTCCAGGGCTGCTGGATCAGTCTGCGTGGGTGGGCTGGCGGCTGGCCGAGCTGCTGCCGTTGACCGAGCAGCAACGCTTGTCGTTGTTGCAGCAGGACAGCCCGCATCAGCGCCTGGAACAGTTGCTGGCCTGGATGCCCTGAGCGAGCGCGGCCAGTAACCTGACGCGGCCAATCAGCAGGCCCCGCCGGGCATCGGGTGCGGAGGCCGCGAACGCCGACAGGTGATGCATGCAGATTCCATCCATCGGTCGCGCCTGACGGATGATCGCTCAGGCCTGTTTCGCTCTCGCGAGACAATCGCTGGGATCCCCATCACCGCGCTTGCACCGCCGCAACGGCACACTTGACGCGCTTGAGTGCGCTATCGATGGCATCCACGCACTGGATGCGCGCAATGGCGAAACGCGTTTCAGTGAAGGAGTGAGCCTTGATCATCGATGTCAAACCGCGTGTGGCGGATGTATTCAACCAGGTCGGGCGGACCCTGGCGCTGTTGTTTGTCTGGGATGTGTTGATCACGATCGTCTATTACGTGCTGCCGTTCCGTGCGCCGGCGTTGCCGCTGACCATCTTCGGTTCGGCACTGGCGTTATTCCTGGGTTTTCGCGCTAATTCCACCTATCAGCGCTGGTGGGAAGGGCGGGTGCTGTGGGGCCAGATGATCAACGCATCGCGCAATCTGGTGCGTTTGAGCGTAAGCATTCTGTCCGCACCGGAAGCGGCTGCATTGGGCCGCACGATCGCGTTGCGTCAGATTGCCTACGTCAATGCGTTGCGTTGCCAGTTGCGTCGGTTGCCGGTTGCCAGGGCTCTGCAGCCGTGGCTGGACGCCGATGAAGTGGCGGCAGTGATCACCCGCACCAATGCCGCCAACGGCTTGCTCGACACCACCGGGCGCAGCGTGGAACAGGCGCGGCGCGATGGCTGGATCGACAGCATCCAGCAGGCCAGTGTGGAGCGCATCCTGGTGGACATCGCCAACGCCCAAGGCGGCATGGAACGCCTGAAAAACACGCCGCTGCCGTATCAATACCGCTTCTATCCCAACCTGTTTACGCGGCTGTTCTGCGTGCTGCTGCCGATCGGGCTGGTGGAAACACTGCAATACGCCACACCGGTGGGATCGACCGTGGCCGGGCTGATGTTTTTGGCGGTGCTGAAGATCGGCGATGAGCTGGTCGACCCGTTCGCCAATACCATCCACGACCTGCCGCTGGACACCATGTGCCGCACGGTGGAGATCGATGCGCTTCAGGCGATAGGTGAGCAAGCGCCGGAGCCGATGCAGCCGGTGGACGGCGTGTTGTGGTGAATGCATCGCGCCTTCGACCTGCCCGGGTGGGAACATTCAAACGGCTTTGAAGCGCAAGTTCTTGATTGCCGTAGGTGATTGAACGGTGCGGATGGGGCAGTTGTAGAGCGGCTGGTCTGCGGCCTGGCTGCAGGGCCAGTCGAGTCGGTCGGTGCACTTAGCTTTCGATCAAACAGCCAGCAAAATTGGTGGTGAGGTGATTTCGTTCTTCAATAGAGCCGCCAGCCAACTGTGTGGCGCGGTGTCCTCACCGATTGCGGGACCGTTGGCGGCATGGATGCCGCCAACGAGCCCCATGGACGGGTTAACGGCGTGTCCCGCGAGCGGTGAGGGCACCGCGCACTCGATCGACGCTGCGCCTTTGCTGCGTTTTCAACAAGCAACCAGTAGCGGTCTGGCGCGGATTGCCGACCGCCACCTACTGTTGCCCGATCGCTCAGCGGCGCGGTTGTGGCGGATCTGATGCAGCAGGCTTGGACGCAGTGGTTTCCTTCTGCGGTGCAGCGTTGTCCTCGCCACGCACCGCATTGCCCGAGGTACTGTCGATCAGGATCACCGGCACCTGCGAACGACGCCGCTGCTCCACGCGATGCGGCAGCGGGCCGAGTGCATCGCGCAATGCGCTCAATGCCGGATCGACTCCACGCAGCGGGTACCACAGGCCGATCAGGCTGAAGTGGCGGCTGTAGCGCAAGGTCTGCGTGCTGCCCACCCATAGCGGTTGCGTATCCGGCTGCAAGCGTGCGGCTGCGGGCCACAGGCGCAGCACGTGCACATGGCCGGGCGCGGCGTGGCGCACCATCAGCAGGGCTTCGACCTGGGTGTCCAGCGTGGCCGGCAGGATCGGCACCTCGTCCGGGCGGCCGCTGACATCCAATAGATGCAGTGCCTGCTCCCAACCGGCCTGCGGTTGTGCCCGCCACCCACGCGCTTCGAGCTGGCGTTGCAGCGGCGCCAACGGGCCGGCCACCTGCACGTCCAGCGGCCAGCGTTGGTCGTCGTCGAATTCGTTACGGCGTGCCGGCAGCAGCCGCCATTGCCCCTTCCACCAGTCGCTGGCGGGCAGGTCCATCAGCAGTGGCGGTGGCGGTTCGAACTTGGCCAGCTTGGTGTGGAGATTGCGCGGCGCAAAGAAGATCGCGCAGCCCACGAATACGCCATAGAAGATCCACGACACCGGCTTGACCCAGAACGCGCGGGTGGCGCGGCGGCGGTACGCAATGCCCAGCACCAGTAGCCAGAAGATGCCGAACAACATGCCGCCGACCACATCGCTGAGCCAGTGCGCGCCCAGGTACAGCCGTGCGAAACCGATCAGCGACACGATCGCGCCACTGACCAGATACGGCCATACCCGGCGGCGGCCGGGCAACTCGCGCGCGATCAGCAGTGCGAAAAAGCCAAAGCCAATCGTGGCCATGGTGACCGCCACCGACGGAAACCCGAAGCCGCTACTGGCTGCCGGCGGGCGTACCACCTGCACGGTGGCGCCCAGCAACTGCGTCAGGGCAAGGCCGAACGCCAGTGCAATCACCCAGTGCGCCACCGCCATCCAGCGACGGCGCCAGGCCAGGTAACCCATCGCTGCGGCGATGGCCGGCAGCAATACCTGCCAGTCGCCCAGCGAGGCCAGCGCGACCATCGGGTAGTCGGCCAGCGGGTTGCGCAGCGCCAGCATCAGGTCGTGCACGGCCAGGTCCACGCGTAGCGGTTCGCCATGCGCCAGTACCACCATCAACAGCACGAACCAGCCCCAGCCCAGCAGCAACAGCATCAGCGCCATCATTGCCAGCGGCACCGATTCGCGACGGCGCGGGTCGAACACGCTGACCGACCAATTGCCCAGCACCGGATGCCGATGCGACCACTCCAGCAGGCGCGCCAGCAGCGCATCCAGATGCCCGGCCGACCAGCGGTACGAGTACAGCACGATCGCCCAGGCCAGCCCGATCACGGCGGCCATCAGCGTCACCACCACGAACAGCCGCCCGGCTACCGCGGCCACTGCGTCGTAGGCGGTGCCCAGCACCCAGCCGGGCACCAAAAACAGCAACGCCCACGAGATGCAGGCCAGCCCGCTGGCGATCAGATAGCGCTTGAACGGCATGTGCGACATGCCGGCAATGGCCGGCACGAACGGCCGCACCGCACCCACATACCGCGCGATCAGAATGCTCTTGAAGGCATTGCGCCGGAACAGCAGTTCGCCGCGTTCCAGCAATTGCGGGTAGCGCCGGAACGGCCAATAGGTGTGCAGCTGGTGACCCCAGCGATGGCCCACCCAGAAGCTCAGCACATCGCCGACAAAGGCGCCCAGCGTGGCGCACACCACCGCGTACGGCCCATTGATCTGCCCGAGCCCGATCAGTACGCCGATGGCGAACAGCAACGGCAACGCCGGGACGATGGCGCCCAGCACGATCACCGCATCACAGAATGCGATGGCAAAGATCACCACGCCAGCCAAGGTGGGGTGGTGTCCGATCCACTCCAGCGTGGCGTCGATCCATGAGTTCATCTCCAAATTATAGGTGGGCGCGGCGGCAGCTGACTTGCGCCGTCCTCACATCGGGCTGTCGGCTTCACCTGCGGTTGCGGCCGCGCACGTGCCGCATGCACAGATGCGCGCGGCGAGACAGGACGGCCGCCTACAATGGGGGATGAGTCACGACCCCACCGGCGATCTGCCGCTGAAGTCCGATACGTTCGGGCGCATTTTGTTGATCCGCGATGGCGAACGCATGTTCGTGCGTCGCGACCTGAGCGTGGCGCCGTGGCTGTTGCGTGGCGTGGCCTGGTGGTTGGCACGGCGCGAGGCGCTGGCCTTGCGCCAGCTCGACGGCTTGCCGCGCACACCGCGGCTGCTGCACTGGGACGGGCAGCACCTGGACCGCAGCTATCTGGCCGGCGCTGCGATGTACCAGCGCCCGCCGCGTGGCGACCTGGCCTACTTCCGCAGCGCGCGCCGGCTGTTGCAGCAGCTGCATCGCCGCGGCGTTGCGCACAACGATCTGGCCAAGGAAGCCAACTGGCTGGTGCAGGACGACGGCAGCCCGGCGGTGGTCGATTTCCAGCTGGCAGTGCGCGGTAACCCGCGCGCGCGCTGGATGCGCCTGCTTGCCCGCGAAGACCTGCGCCACCTGCTCAAGCACAAGCGCATGTACTGCCCGGCCGCACTGACCCCGGTGGAACGCCGCGTGCTCAAGCGCACCTCCTGGGTGCGCGAGCTGTGGTTCGCCACCGGCAAACCGGTCTATCGCTTCGTGACCCGCCGCATATTGCATTGGGAAGACAACGAAGGGCAGGGGCCGAAGCCCTGAGCGGCGGGGATTGGTTGCTCGGGATTTGGGATTCGTAAGAGCGTATTGCTCGAGCGGTGGTCTGGTCGCTTGTAGTGGTGAAGGCGATAAGCTTTTACGAATCTCCAATCACGACTCCCAAATCCCATGACGTTAAACGGCAAAACCCTGTTCATCACCGGTGCCTCGCGCGGAATTGGCTTGGCGATTGCGTTGCGGGCGGCGCGCGATGGGGCCAATGTGGCGATTGCGGCCAAATCGGCGGTGGCCAATCCCAAACTGCCCGGCACCATCCACAGTGCGGCCGCGGCGGTGACTGCGGCCGGTGGGCAGGCGCTGGCGCTCAAGTGCGATATCCGCGAGGAGGATCAGGTGCGCGCGGCGGTGGCGGCGACGGTCGATGCCTTCGGCGGGATCGACATCCTGGTCAACAACGCCAGTGCGATCTGGTTGCGCGGAACGTTGGACACACCGATGAAGCGCTTCGACCTGATGCAACAGGTCAACGCACGCGGCAGTTTTCTGTGCGCACAAGCGTGCCTGCCGCACCTGCTGCAGGCTGCCAATCCGCACATCCTCACGCTGGCACCACCGCCGTCCTTGAACCCGGCATGGTGGGGCGCGCACACCGGTTACACGCTGGCCAAGATGGGCATGAGCCTGGTCACCCTGGGGCTGGCAGCAGAATTTGGCCCGCAGGGCGTGGCGATCAATGCGTTGTGGCCGCGTACCGTGATCGCCACCGATGCCATCAACATGCTGCCCGGTGTGGATGCGGCGGCCTGCCGCCGGCCGGAGATCGTGGCCGATGCGGCGCACGCGGTGCTGACGCGCGAGGCGGCTGGCTTTCATGGCCAGTTCCTGATCGATGAGCAGGTGCTGGCCCAGGCCGGCGTCACCGATTTGAGCGGCTATGCGGTCGACCCGTCGCGTGCGTTGTTGCCGGATCTGTTTCTCGATTGAGCGCGGCGACCGTGACGGCCCGTGCGGCTGGCTGGAGACGGAGGGCGCTTGAGCATCGGCGCGCAGGTGCCGCAATTGAGAGTGTAGGTGCGGCCCACCAGCGGCCGTGCCGTGGCGGTCCAGCAGCCTCACGTTTTATCTGGAGCGAGCACAGGGAGTTCACAGGAGGGTTTGCTACCGTGCGCGGCTGAAAACGTTTCCAACAGGGATGTGTCGCGCGTGTCTCCGAAGTTCCGTGTGTTCGTTCTGGCCGCTTGCGTGTCTGTCCTGGCGGCCGCCTGTGGCGGCAAGTCGCAGCAGGCTGCAACCGATGCCGAGGGTGCGGATACCACATCGACTGAAGAACAGCTGGATTTCCTGCAAGGCGTGACTGCCAAGCTTGGCGCCTATATCGACTGCTTCAACCGCGTCAACGCGAAGGTGCACGCCGGCGCCAGGTCCTACACCGGCTGGATGCAGGACCCGTTCGCTGGCCCGACCGGTGGCGAGTCCGGCATGACCGGTCCGTACGATATCGACGCGTATGACATGAAGCAGTGCGATGCACCGGTCGGCGCGGCCGCTGCGGCCAAGCCTTCGCTGCCGGCACTGGACAAGGCGGCGCGCGACTATCGCGCGGCCTTGACGGCGCTGCAGCCGATCAGTCACGCGCTGGCCGATTACTATACGCGTCAGGATTACGAAGACGACCAGTTCGCCAAGGGCAAACAGCTGCATTCGCAGTTGATGGAGGCGCTGTCCGCCTATGCCGATGCCAGTACCGCCTTCAGCGCCGAACTGGACCTGCAAAACGACGCGGCGCAGCGCGAAAAACTCAGGACGCTGGAGCAGGGCGAGGGCCGCACGCGCGCGTACTACCGGCTGGCGATGATGCGCGACGCCAAGGAGATCGCCGATGCGCTGGAACAGGAGCCGTTCGACGTGGCACGTGTCAACGCGATGCTGGACGGCTTCAACCGTCTCTCCGATGAGGCACACGCACAGGTGGCCGACCAGGAGCCGGGCAAGCTGAGTTGGAACAGCTTCGAAACCGCTGCAGAAACCTTCAGCAGGCAAGCCAAGGCGCGGGTGAAACGGCTGGTCGAAAAAACACCGTATAGCAAGCTGGAGCAGGGCTGGCTGGATAACCCCTTGCTGGCGCCCGAAGGCGCGTCGCGCAGATTGCTGGACACCTACAACGTGCTGGTGTCCGAAAGCAATCGTCAGTCATCACTGTTGTCCTCAGCCATCGCGCGCGTGCCGGGCGACCGGCTGCGCTAGATACCTTTCGGCCGCACGCTGCGGCGGCCATCTTCTTCAACCATCAATGGAACACAAGATGACCCACCACTATCGTTATGCGCCACTCGCCACGGCGATCGCTTTGGCCGCGCTGCTTGCCGGCTGCCAGAAAAACGCACCCGCCGCCGCGGTGGAAGGTGCCGACAAGATCAATGCCTACATCACCTGCTTCAACGGCGTCGAGCAGCCGATCCATGAGAGCTACCAGCAATACATCGGCTGGATGCAGGACCCCGAGGCGGGTCCGACCGGCAAGGAAAGCGGTATCCATGCACCGGGCACGGTGCTGTCGCATCACGTGGACGAATGCGGCGCGCCGATGACCGCGGCGTTGGCGCAAACGCCGGCCAACCCCGCGCTCGACCCGGTGGCCAGGACCTATCAAGACCGCTTCACCACGCTCAACGACCGTATCGGGGAAGCGGTGCGCTACTACGACCGGCAGGATTATCTACGCGACGACGGCAAGGGCATGAAGGCACTGCACGCGCCGCTAATGCAGGCCTATCAGGCATTCTTCGAAGCCGGCGAAGCCATGAATACCGCGCTTGAACATAATGAAGACACGCGTCGCCAGGCGCAGATCGATGCGATTGAAAAGGAAGAAGGCCGCAGCGCTTCCTGGTATCACTTGAAGATCATCGGCGAAGGCAAGCAGCTGGTGCAGGTACTCGACAACGACACGCCGGACCTTGCCGCAGCGCAGTCCCAGCTGGCGCGCTACCAAGGCATTCTGGAAGAGGCGCAGAAGGCCAAGATCGGGCAGGGCGATGCGATGTGGGGCCATATGGAACGTTCCGCCGACAAGCTGGCGCGCGAGTCGGGGCGGTTGGTCGAGCGTATCCGCACCAAGACACCATTGAACAAGAGCGAGCAGATGCTGCTGGAAAGCGGCTCGCTCCCACCGGGCGGCACGCGCCAGGCGGTGCTGGCCAGTTACAACGATCTGATCGACATGAGTAATCGCATGTCGCATTGAGGCTGTGCGCTTTTCGCTGCCGCGTTGTGGATCGGATCGAACAGGTGAGTGGCAAGTTTCAAAGGCACCGCTATTTCGAGTAATAGCGGAATTGGATTTAGTTCGAAGCCGAGTCGGTCGAGGGCCTGCAGCCAAGCGACAGATCATCCGCTCTACGACTGATCTATCCGAACTATTCATCACTATTCGGTGGGGCCTTGGGCTGTGGAAAGCCGCGAAGGAGTGCGTTCGTCGTACCAGGGCCGCAGCACCGCGTTAGCCGTTGGAGATCTCCGGCAGCGGCTCGGCGCATTGCCGGCAATAGCGTGCGTCCGCCGCGTGGCCTTCCAGCCCGCAGCGGGCGCAGTTGCGCACATCGCGTTTGCCGGTGTGGCCACCCTCGCGCAGTGAGCTGGCCAGCTCGGCGGTATAGATGCCGGTGGGCACCGCGATGATGCTGTAACCGATCAAAATCAGCGCCGAAGTGACGAAGCGGCCCAGTGTGGTCTGTGGCACCAGGTCGCCGAAACCTACCGTGGCCATGGTGACGATGGCCCAGTACATGCTGGTCGGGATGCTGGTGAAACCGTGTTGCGGGCCTTCGATGATGTACATCGTGGCGCCGGCGATCACGGTGATGGTGAGCACGGTGAACAGGAACACCAAGACCTTGCGCCGGCTGCGCCAGAGCGCGTCCAGCAGCTGCCCGCTTTCTTCGATATAGCGGGTGAGTTTGAGAATGCGGAACAGCCGCAGGATGCGCAGCACGCGTACCACCAGCAGCGTCTGCGCACCGGGCACGAAGAACGACAGGTAGCTGGGCAGGATCGACAGCAGGTCGATCACACCCCACACGCTGAGCGCGTAGTGCAGCGGGCGCCGCACCACCGCCAGCCGCAGCGCGTACTCGATGGTGAAGAGCACGGTGAATGCCCATTCCAGCGGCACCAGCCAGTGCGCTGCATGCGAATGGATGCGCGGCACGCTGTCGATCATGATCACCACCACGCTGGCCAGGATCGCGGCCACCAGCATCAGGTCGAAATTGCGCGAGGGGCGGGTGTCGTGGCGGTAGATGATGTCGTACCACTGCCGGCGCCAGCCGTTGTCGGTGGCGGGAGTGAGTTGAGGATCGGAGAAAGGGCGCATGCGCACATTGTGCCGCAGGCCGGCGAATGCGCGAGAATGCAGGTTCTCCCTTCGTTTCTGCGACCCACCACCATGAGCACCGCTGCCGATTCGCCCCTGTCCCTGGCGCACTACTACCTGCCGGTGTATCGCCCGCGCCAGGTGGTGCTGGAGCGTGGCCAGGGCAGTCGCGTGTGGGACGATCAGGGCCGCGACTATCTGGATCTGTCGTCTGGCATCGCGGTCAGCGGGCTCGGCCATAACGACCCCGATCTGATGGCTGCGCTGACCGAGCAGGCCGGCAAGCTGTGGCACACCAGTAACGTGTTTTTCAGTGCGCCGCCGTTGAAACTGGCCGAAGAGCTGGTGACCGCTTCGCGTTTCGCGCACAAGGTGTTCCTGTGCAATTCCGGCACCGAGGCCAACGAGGCCGCGATCAAGCTGGTGCGCAAGTGGGCCAGCAGCCAGGGCCGGCCGGCAGACAAGCGCGTCATCGTGACCTTCCGCGGCAGTTTTCATGGGCGCACCCTGGCGTCGGTCACTGCGACCGCGCAGCCCAAGTACCAGGAAGGCTATGAGCCGCTGCCGGGCGGCTTTCGCTACGTGGATTTCAACGATGTGGCGGCGCTGGAAGCGGCCATGGCGAGCGGCGATGTGGCGGCGGTGATGGTGGAGCCGATCCAGGGCGAGGGCGGGGTGATGCCGGCCGCGCCGGGCTTCCTGAGCCGCGTACGCGCGCTCTGCGACCAGCACGATGCGTTGCTGGTGCTGGACGAGATTCAATGCGGCATGGGCCGCACCGGCACGCTGTTCGCGCATTGGCAGGAACAGGTGACGCCGGACATCGTGACCCTGGCCAAGGCGCTGGGAGGCGGTTTCCCGATCGGCGCGATGCTGGCCGGGCCCAAGGTGGCCGACACCATGCAGTTCGGCGCGCACGGCACCACCTTCGGCGGTAACCCGCTGGCCGCGGCGGTGGCGCGCGTAGCGCTGCGCAAGCTGGCGTCGCCGGACATTGCGGCCAATGTGGAGCGTCAATCGGCCGCATTGCGCGCAGGGCTGGAGGCATTGCATGCCGAGTTCGGCCTGTTTGCGCAGATCCGCGGACGCGGCTTGATGCTGGGCGCGGTGCTGGTGCCGGCGCATGCCGGTCAGGCGGGGGCGATCCTGGACCTTACCGCCACGCATGGCTTGCTGTTGCTGCAGGCGGGCCCCGATGTGCTGCGCTTTGTGCCGGCGCTCAATCTCACCGATGCGGAGCTGGCCGACGGTTTGGCGCGTTTGCGGTTGGCGATTGCCGAGTATGTCGCGCAGCCGTGATGGATGCCTGCGTCATGCGCAATGCAGGATGATTGGGCTTGGCGTGGGGTGAGCGTGCGCAGTCTGGTGGGCGTGATTGCGCGGGCTGTTGATCGTTTGCTTTTGAGGTTCTGGCGTAATTTGGGGGCTCAGCTCGCTGCTGTGAGTTGGTTGTCTTCCGCCGTACCCTCACCCCAACCCCTCTCCCGAGGGGAGAGGGGCTGAAGGCATCGCTGTGCTGTCTGGTGGCGCGCGCTGCTTCGTCGGAGCTGCATGCAGTACCGCTGTTCGCTGCGGTTTGCGACGCTTCCGATCCCCGATCCCCGATCCCCGATCCCCGAATCCCGAATCCCGATTCCCGATTCCCCAATCCCGACACTTATCCCAAGCCGTGCCGCTTCAATACCCGCCGTACTGCGCGGGCGTCGCGCACGGTGTCGGCGTGCAGGCCGGCGGCGCGTGCGCCGCGCACGTTGACGAACAGGTCGTCGACAAACAGCGTGCGCTCGGCGCGTTGGCCGAGCTGCGCAAGCGCGCGCTGATACACCTGCACGTCTGGTTTGCGGCCGCCGAGTGTGCCGCTGCATAGCACGCGGCCCTGCAAGAGCGGGAACAGCGGCGGCACGATCCGCTCGATCGCGTCCATCATCAGCGGGCCGTTATTGGTGAGCACCGCCACCGCCGTGGTCGCCGACACCGCCAGCACCTGCGCCACGACCGATGGGTCGGCGCGGCAGGCGGCGATGCGGGCCGCGACCCAGGTGGCGCGATCGACCGTGTGCCCGAGCCCCTGGCTCAACTGCGCCAGATACGCCTGCGTGTCGATCGTGCCGGCATCGTAGGCGCGCTCCAGACCTTGGGTGAACAGCACCTCGTGCACCCGCTGCGGTGCGCAGCCCGCTGCTGCCGCAAGCGCGGCCATGCGCCGTGGCCGCGCGTAGTGCGCGAGCACACCATCGAAATCGAGCAACAGCAGCGACGGTGGTGCGGGCGGCATAGGCGTGCTCGTGCAGTGGCTGCGCAGCGTTGTCGATTCGTGGCGGCATCGCAAGCGCGCAAGACCTGCTATGCCCGAAATCGCGTAGGTAGGTCGCCGAGAGACCTATTCAGAGTTTTGAATTCGGTAGGAACCTACCCGCCTGCGCCGACCCTACCCTCCGCACCGCGGTTGCGGCGGAACTGTGCTGGTTATGGTCGATGCATGCCGCATTTGCGGTGTCGGCCGGTCTCGGGGGAGCGCCCGGTCACTCAGCACGCTACACGTCTCCAGGGGTTTGAGTGCATGCGAAAGTGCCTGAATACCGATCACCTGGCGGCCTCGGTCGCCGCCATCCTCAGCACCACCCGCTCGCGCCACATGCTGGCGTCGATGACCTTGTTGCTGGCCGGCGCACACAGCCTGCCCGCCGTGGCGCAGGACGCGCGCACGCTGGATGCGGTCAGCGTGGTGGGCACCGGTTCCACGCGCACCACCGCGTCCATCTCGGTTGCCGAGATCCAGGCGCAGGTGCCCGGGGTGGCGCCGCAGCAGCTGTTGGCCAGCCTGCCCGGCGTGAACGTGCAGACCACCGACCCGTTCGGGCTATACGAGTTCGGCGATTCGATGACCATCCGCGGGTTTTCCGCCAACCAGATCGGCGTGACCCTGGACGGTATTCCGATCGAAACCTTCGACACCCGCGAAGGCGGGCCGATCACCCGTTACGTGTCCAGCGAGAACCTGCTCGACGTCACCGTGTCGGCCGGCTCGGGCGATGTCACCCAGCCCTCGTATCACGCACTCGGCGGCGCGATCCGTTACACCAGCCTGCCACCGAAGGGGGGTGACGGCTGGAGCGGCAATCTCACCCAGACCATCGGCTCGGACGATCTGGTGCGCAGCTTCGTGCGCCTGGATACGCCGGATTGGTGGGAAGGCGGCCCCAGCGCGTACCTCTCCGCCTCGCGCACGCAGGGCGGGGTGTGGGACATGGAACCGGCCACGCAAAAGAGCGACCACTTCGAAGCCAAGATTCGCCAGGCCTGGGACGCGGGCAGCCTGACCCTGGGCTGGATCTACAACAACCGCAAGGACTACGACGTGCAGTCGTACAACTCCGACGGTTCGGTGGCGTGGGATCTGCACGAACGCATCACCGGCAACCCGGAAGTGGATGCCGAGCATTACAGCCAATGGCAGAACGGCCGGCGCGATTCGCTGCTCAGCTTGCATGGCGATTTCCTGTTCAACGATGCGATCGGCTTCACCTTCACCGGCTACTACGAAAACAAGCACGGCTACGGCGTCGGCGGCACGCCGCCGAGCACGGCCACCGGCTTGTACAACGATGCCATCGCCGGCACGCCGGGCCGCACCGACATCGCCATCAACGACCCGCAGATTGTCGATGCCAACGGCAACGTCACCAGTGTCGGTGCGATGACCCGGCGCGAAGAAATCATGGGCGGCGATCGCTACGGCGCGACCACGGCGGTGTCGTGGGAGACCGAGCACAACAAACTCGAAGTCGGCGCGTGGTACGAAAACTACGATTTCGATCAGGTGCGCCCGCTATACAACCTGGACCCGGCCACCGGCGCGCTACTCAAAGGCTCGCTGCCGATCGTCATCTACTACGACAATCATTTCTCCACCGAGGTGAAGCAGCTCTACATCAAGGACACGCTGCGTCTGCTCGATGACAGGCTCACGATGGAGTTCGGCGCCAAGGGCCTGGATGTCAAACGCGACTACAACGGCATCGCCAACCTGGACGATTTCAATATCGGTGTGCGGCGCAATGTGACCATCAACAACAGCGACTGGTTCCAGCCGCAGGTCGGTGCTAGCTTCCAGCTTGCCGAAGGCGTGCAGGTGTTTGCCAATTACGCGGAGAACTTCAGTTCCGCACCGCGGCTGGCGCTGACCTCGGGTGCGTTCAACCCGGAGATCGCGCCGGAAGAATCCACCAACATCGATATCGGCATCCGCGCCGAATCCACGCAGTGGAGCGGCTATATCGCCGCCTACAAGATCGATTACGAAAACCGCATCATCGCGCTCACCGACCCGGACCCGCTGGTGGTGGCGCCCACCGTCTACGCCAACGTCGGCGATGTGCAGACCTACGGCGCAGAAGTCTCCGGCATGTGGAAACCGGCGCCGGGCTGGCGGCTGGGCGCCTCGCTGACCTGGAACACATCCGAATTCCAGGACAACTACTTCGGCCCGGTCAGCGGCAACCTGGTGCAGGTGGAAGGCAACGAAGTACCGGATTCGCCCAAGCTGATGTTCAGCCTCAACGGCGGTTGGGAAGGCGAGCATTTCTTCGCCAACCTCGACACCAAATACACCGGCAAGCGCTACGGCGACACGCTCAATACCGATCAGGTGGACGCCACCTTCATCGTCAACGGCAGCGTGGGGTACCAGGGTGAAGACAGTGGGTTTCTTGCCGGCGGGCGGTTGCAGCTGTCGGTCTACAACCTGTTCGACAAGGACGATGCGATCGGTGCGGTATTTCCCAACGAAAGCTCCGGGTCGTATCAGCTGATCGCACCGCGCCAGCTGTTCGCCAGCCTGGCCTACAAATTCTGAGGTGCAGCCGTCGCCGGCACGCATGCCGGCGACGCGCGTTTGTCCATGACATGCAGGGGAAATGACGTTGATGCAAGGTAATCACACGGGAACGATGACGCGGCGGCAATTGCTGGCGCGCATTGGCATGACCGCTGGCGGCGCGATGATGTATCAGGCGATGAGCAGCCTGGGCATGGCGGCCGAATCCAGTTTCAAGGGGCCATTGCAGCTGGATGGCGACCCCAAGGGCGCCTCGGTCCTGATCCTGGGCGCCGGGCTGGCCGGCATGAGCGCCGCATTCGAACTGCGCAAGGCCGGTTACCGCGTGCAGGTGCTGGAATACAACGACCGCCCCGGCGGGCGGAACTGGACACTGCGTGGCGGCGACCGCTACACCGAGTTGGGTGGCGCCGCGCAGCACTGCCAGTTCGATGACGGGCTATATCTCAATCCCGGCCCATGGCGCATACCGCATCACCACAAGGCGGTGCTGAGTTATTGCAAGCAGTTCGGCGTGGCATTGGAAGCCTTCAACCAGGTCAACTACAACGCGCTGCTGCATAGCGAAAAGGGCTTCGGCGGCAAACCGCAGCGTTTTCGCGCCATCGACGCCGATTACAAGGGCCACGTGTCCGAGTTGCTGGCCAAGTGCACGCAGCAACATGCCTTGGACAAGAGCGTGAGCCGCGAAGACCAGGAAGTGTTGCTGGAATCCTTGCGCACCTGGGGCGCGCTCGATCAAAAGTTCGGTTACGTCAAAGGCAAGGACAGCAGCGAGCGGCGCGGCTTTGCGCGGTATCCCGGTGGTGGCTTGTCGGGCAAGCCGGAGTTCTCCGACCCCTTCAGCGTGCAGGACGTGCTGCACTCGCGCCTGTGGACCACGCTGGCGGCCGGCAACAACTACGAAATGCAGACCACCATGTTCCAGCCGGTGGGCGGCATGGACCAGATCGGCAAGGCATTCGCGCGTCAGCTCGGCGATGCCATCACCTATAACGCCAAGGTCACCAAGATCGATCAGGACGGCAGCGGCGTGCGCGTGTCCTGGCAGGACGCAGCGCGTGGCGGCGAAGAACGCATTGCCAGCGCGGATTGGTGCATCTGCACGATTCCGTTGTCGGTGCTGAGCCGTATTCCGGTCACCGCCGGCGACGCGATGACCACGGCGATCGGCAAGGTGCCGTACGCGGCATCGGTGAAGGTCGGGTTGCAATTCAAGCGCCGCTTCTGGGAAGAGGACAAAGCGATCTATGGCGGCATCAGCTATACCGACCTGCCGATCACCTTGATCAGTTACCCCAGCACCAACTACCACAGCCCCGGCAAAGGGGTGCTGCTCGGCGCCTATGTGTGGGGGCTGGATGCTTACCAATTCACGTCGATGACGCCGGAGCAGCGCGTGCGCAAGGCGGTGGAATACGGCACGCAGCTGCATCCGCAGTATCCACGCGAATTCGAAAACGGCATCGCCGTCGGTTGGCACCGCGTGCCGTTCGCACATGGCTGCTTCGGCATGTGGAGCGAGCAGGCACGCGCCGAGCATTACGAACCGTTGTGCCAGATCGACGGGCGCCTGGCGCTGGCCGGTGAGCATGTGTCGTACATCCCGGCCTGGCAGGAGGGCGCGATTCTGTCTGCGCACGATGTCGTTGGCCGCCTGCATCGCAAGGTCATTTCCGGGGGAGGCCGCGCATGAGCCTGTTGCCACGTCTGTTTGCTGCGGCCGTTGCGCTGGTCATCGGCGCTGCGCTGCTTCCGCCCGGCCTGTGCGACGCGCAGGCGCAAAGTTCCGACGCCACGGCGCTGTATCCGCAGAAGGGGTTCGCCACCGCCTCCGGCGAGCATGTGTACCGCGCGGTCTGCCAGGGCTGCCACATGCCCGCCGGCAGCGGTGCGCAGGGCGCCGGCGAATACCCGGCGCTTGCCGGAAATCCCAAGCTGGCGGCTGCGCCCTACGTCACCATGATGGTGCTCGACGGTCACGCCGGCATGCCGGGATTCAGCGATATGCTCACAGATCGGCAGGTGGCCGAAGTGGTGAGCTATGTGCGCACCCATTTCGGCAACGACCATGCCGAGCGTGTCACTGCCGACGACGTCAAGCTGCTGCGCCACTGATTCTCTCTTCCAAGGAGTTGCCATGTTCCGTCCCGCCGTCAATGCCCTCGTCGCCACCGTCGTGCTGTCTGCAGGCCTCAGCGCTGCAGATGCTGCCGAGGTGATCCGCCACAAGATTCCCAACAGCGATTTCCCCATTGCCGCAGCGGTGGAAATTCCCGCCGGCAAGGCTACGGTGTATGTCAGCGGCAAGGTGCCGGCGGTGATCGACACCAGCGCAGCGAAGGATTCGGCTGCCGCCTACGGCGACACCAAGGCGCAAACGGTGAGCGTGTTGAAGCAGATCCAGGAACAGCTGAAATCGCTCGGCCTGGGCATGGGCGATGTGGTGAAGATGCAGGTGTTTCTGGTCGGCGACCCGGCCATGGGCGGCAAGATGGATTTCAACGGGTTCATGGAAGGGTATCGCCAGTTCTTCGGCACCAAGGAACAGCCCAACCTGCCGGCGCGCTCGGCCTTCCAGATCGCGGCGTTGGGTAACCCGCTGTATCGGGTCGAGATCGAAGTTGTCGCTGTGCGCCCCTGAGCCCGCGTTACCGTCCTGCTGGAGGTTGTCATGAAAACTGCTCTTTCGCGCCGCACGTTTCTCCGCGACTCCGCGCTGTTTGCCGGCGCCGCCGGTGCAGGCAGCTTGCCGCTGTTGGCCAGCGCTGCCGAACGCTCCGCTGCCATCGCGCCGACACCGGCAAGTGCATTGGCGCCGGTCATGATCGGCTCCAACGAATTCCCGGATGGCCCGTCCGCCGCTGCAGTGAAGGCCATTGCGCAGATCGCACCGCAAGGCGGGCGTTACCTGCGCGAGGTGCAGATGGAATTGATGACCACCTTGGCTGCCGAACTCAAGCTGCCGGTGGATCATCTGATGGCCTACGCCGGCTCCACCGAGCCGCTGGACTACACAATGCTGGCATTCACCTCGCCCAGCGCAGCGCTCGTCACCGCCGATCCCACCTACGAATCCGGTTGGCGTGCGGCCGCACGCAATGGCGCAAAACTGATCAAGGTGCCGCTGCGCAAGGACTTTTCGCACGATGTGCAGGCGATGTGCGCGGCCGACGCCAGCCCCGGCGTGATCTACATCTGCAATCCCAATAACCCCACCGGCTCGGTCACTGCGCGCAAGGATCTGGACTACGCATTGGCGCACAAGCCCAAGGGCAGTGTGCTGGTGGTGGACGAGGCCTATATCCACTTCGCGCAGAGCACCAGCAGCGTGGTCGACATGGTCGCCGCCGGCGAGGACGTGGTGGTGTTGCGCACCTTCTCCAAACTCTACGGCATGGCCGGCATCCGCCTGGGCTATGCAGCCGCGCGCCCGGAGCTGCTGGCCAAGCTGATGTTCTATGGCGTCAACAGCCTGCCGGTGACCGCTGCCGCCGCAGGGTTGGCCAGTTTGCGCGACCCTGCATTGGTGCCGCAGCGGCGCGCACGCACCGCCGCCACCCGCAAGGATGTGCTGGAATTTCTCGGCAAGCACGGCTATGCCTGCACTGCATCGGAGAGCAACTGTTTCATGGTCGATGTGCGGCGGCCGGCGGCAGGCTTCAAGGACGACATGGCCACCCATGGCGTGTTCATCGGCCGCAGCTGGCCGGTGTGGCCAACCTGGTCGCGGATTACGGTGGGCACCGACGCGGAGATGGCGCGCTTCAAGCAGGCATTCGTGCAGGTGATCGCCGGCAAGCGTGGCCCGCTGCCGGTGCCGGCGGTTGCCTCTGCAGTGATGGATCCGATGGATGGGTTTTTCCATTACGCGTGATGCAGGCGTGAGTCGGCGGCTCGGTCGCGTAAGGCCGTGTCCTCCGCAGTGACTGCCGATGCGCATTCCACGCAGGTGGCGCGCTTGATGCGTCGATGATTGCGCCGGCGCGCGATATTGGCAGTATCGTTGCGTCTCACCAGGCCACACTGCCGCACCGGCGCCGCGTGCGATATGGTTGCGATCTCTTAGTGCAGGAGTGTTCCCTTGAAGCTGTTTTCCACGATTGCCGTGTGTGCCCTGGTGCTGATGGCGCCTTCGGCCTGGGCGCGCACCTGCGCGGTGACCATCACCGGCAACGATCAGATGAAGTTCGACCAGAGCGCGATCAAGCTGGCACCCGACTGCACGCAGGTGGAGCTCACGCTCAAGCACTCCGGCAAGATGGCCGCCACGGTGATGGGGCATAACTGGGTGCTGACCAAGTCCGCCGACTTCCAGGCGGTGGCCAATGCCGGCGTGCGTTCCACCATTGCCGACAGCTATCTGCCCAAGGCCGACGCGCGCGTGATCGCGCACACCAAGGTCATCGGCGGCGGCGATAGCACCACGGTCAGCTTTCCCACCAGCAAGTTGAGCAAGGGCGGCGATTACACCTTCTTCTGCTCGTTCCCCGGCCACTGGGCGATGATGAAGGGCACGCTGATGTTTGGTTGAGCTGTCACGTGCCGCAGGTGTGCGTGGCCGCGGCAGGAGTGAAGTGTGAGGGGGGGCTGACGCGCGGTCGCGTCGCATGCTCCAGGGCGATCGCGACCGGAGTGGGCGGCAGCGCCAACCAGCGCCGTGGACGCTGCTTCTAGTTTCGGCGTTGGCGCATCAGCGTCAGCGTCTTTCGCCGAACGCTGTGCAGGCTGCTTTTTTAGCTGGCTTTTCCGGTCAAACGGTTAGTCTACTCGTAGCGTGGCAAGGCGATTGCGTTGGCGTCCCGCGCAAAATGGTTGTTGATGAACGACCTGAGCGCCGGCCGGCTGGCCAGGCGGATGACCTTGCGCAGCACTGCCAGCCCGAAGCGGGTATGCGGCCACAGCAGGCGCGGGACCAGCTTGGGAATGTTCTGCCCCTGTTTGACGAAGGGGCGCATGATGCGTTCGTAGCGCGCGAAGGCAGTTGCCGGCGTGTCCGACCTGGCAAGCTCTCCGGCAAGGACGTAGGCACCCACGATCGCAAGCGTGGTGCCGATGCCGGACAGTGCGGTCGGGCACCATGCCGCATCGCCGGTCAGGACCACCCGACCGTTGGACCAGCGGTCCATGCGTACCTGGCGCAGCACATCGAAGTAGAAGTCGTCGACGTCCGTCATCGCATCCATGATGCGCGGAAACTCCCAACCCAGCGCAGAGAACTGCGCACGAATGAAGGCGCGCTGCTGCGCCACGCTCCAGCTGTTCTCGTGACCGGGTCGCTTCTGGATGCCGAGATAGACTCCCAACTTGCCGCCGCGCGCAGGTTTTACCACCGCTCCCCGGCCTCCCAGCGTGTTGTATTGCCGCGCATAGACGCCGTCGCTGGCGATCTGCGGAATGCTGAAATAGGCAATCGTCAGGTCCATCCAGCGCGGCCGATTCTCTGCGGGAAAAACCAGCTCCCTGGTGTGCGAGCCGACGCCCTCGGCGATCACCACAAGCGCATAGGTTTCCTGGTGGCCGCCGGCAAAGGTGACCTGGACGCCGCCGTCGCGCTGCTCAACGCGTGCGATGCTGTCACCGAAGCGGAAGCGGACTCCTTGCGCTGCTGCGGCCTCGTAGATGATCCGGGCGATATCGCCGCGGCGGATTTCCATCTCCGCAGTCGGGCCGCCGTCGGTGTCGGAGTGCGCCGCTTCGAAGCGGCCGACCACGTGATTGTCTTCGGTGACCCAATCGGTGCCGCGCTCCCGGGTGCTGCGTTCGAGCAGCAACGCCTCCAGGCCCATCCGGCGCAGCACGTCTCGCGCGGTGCCGCGCACGTCCACGTTTTGTCCGCCGTCACGGAACGCGGGTGCGCGCTCCACGACTTCAACATCGCGGCCATACCTGGCAAGCCACCAGGCCGTGGTGGTGCCGGCAACGCTGGCGCCAGTGACAAGGATGCGAGCAGCCATGCTGTGATCTCCCGATAAAGATACATCATACATGATGTATCTTTATCGGCGGAAGCCAGCGCCGGTGCTGGCGGTCAGCCTGGCGCCGTCTCCGGACTGCCGGGCCGATCCGCTGTGCGCAACAACCCGCGCTGCAAGGCCTGCGCCAGCGCGCTTTCTCGGCTGCGTGCGTCGAGTTTGCGGTAGAGGTTCTTCAGATGGAATTTGACCGTGTTTTCCGACAGGTGCAGGCAGCGTGCGATCTGCTTGTTGGAATAGCCGCGCGCCAGTTGCGCCAGCACTTCCAGTTCGCGTTCGCTGAAGATGTCGCCGGCCGGATCGTCGCCGCCGCTGAGGCGTTCGAGCAAGGCCTGGATGGTCAGCGCACGTGTGGTGCCGCCGACGGTGTGCGGGTCGTGCTGGCGTAGCGAACGCAGCATCGCCTTGGCCGGCAAGCCCAGTTCCACGATCGCCTGCCAGCTTTGCGTCAGCGCGACATGCTCCAGCGCGCTGTACAGATGCGGCAGGGCAGCGACCAGTTCGCCGCGTTGCTGCAGTACCAGCGCGATGCGCGCGCGGGTGCGTGCCAGGTGGCAGGCATTGTCGTTGGCCAGGCAGGCCTGTTCGATCTGTCCAAGGATGGTCAGCGCTGCGCTGCTGCGCCCGGCCAGGCGATGCCAGCGCGCAAGTGCGAAGCCCATCGCCGCGCGGTCGTGCCAGCGGTGTGGCGAGCGCAACGTGTGCGCCAGGCCGGATTCGCCGCCGGTACGTGCGATGAGCACATCGATCGCGGCGTTGCCCGGATGCTCCAGCAACAGCATCAGCCGCCATGCCGCAGCCAGTTCCGACAAGCGCGCCAGCTTGCGCCCGTGCGCGATCTGCTCGACATGCTCCAGCAACAACAATGCACTGCGCCCGCTGTGGTCGCGGAGGCGCTCCAGCCCCAGCGCGGTGCCGTATCCGGCGGCCAGTACATCCATGCCGCCGTCGTGTTGCTCCAGCAATTCCAGCGCCGGATGCAGTAGATCGGCAGCGTCGTCGTGGTGCCCGCGTTCGTGGTGCAATTGCGCGAGCAGGCATTGACCGGCGGCTTCCAGCACGCGATCCGGTTGCGGGGTGCGTGCGCACCAGCTCAATGCCTGCTGGTAGCAGGCTTCTGCATCGCTGAGCCGGCCGCGATAGAACAGGCTCTGGCCCAGCGACAGCACTGCCTGGCTGGCCCCCAGCTCGCTGCCGCCGCGCTGCATCGCGTCGCGCGCGTTGAGTGCGTAACGCTCGGCCACCGCGAATGCGCCCTGCGCAATCGCGGTAATCCCGCAGATGCACAGCAACATGCCGCGGCCGAGATGGTCGTCTTCATCCAGCGCGTTGGCCTGGGCGGTGATCTGGGTCAGGCCATGCGGATTGCCGCAGATTTCATCCAGACGGTCGCGCAGCAACGCTACCACCACGGTGTAGTCACGCTGCAGCGGCTCGCGCAATGCGGCCGGAAAATCGCGGAAGCGCTCCAGCAACAGCCGCGCATGACTGAACTCGCCGAGCTTTACGTGCAGATGCGCCTGGGTGAGATTCAACGCAGGTGTGTCGCGGATGGTGCGGTGGTCGAAATGGCGCAACAGCGCACGCACTGCATGGGTGCCGTGGGTCAGCAATAATTGCCAGGTGCCGGCGCGCGCGATGTAGCTGGCGGCAAGATCGCCACAGCCCCCGCGTGAGGCATGCCGTACCGCTTCGGCCAGATGCTGATGGTCGCCGAACCAACGCGCCGCGCGTTGATGCAGCTGCCCGCTCTGGCCGGGATGTTCGCGCTCGAGCAGCTGCTGCAAGAAGTCGGCAAACAGCGGGTGATAGCGGAACCACTCGCGTTCGCCATCCAGGGGGATCAGCAGGCCATGAAAATGTTCCAGCTGCGCCAGCAGCCGGCCGCTGTCGTCGCGCTGGCGCACCGAATCGGCGAGCGATGCGCTGATGCGTTCCAGTGGGCTGGTGCGTAGCAGCAGGTCGCGGGTGTCCGCGTCCAGATCGTTGACCACCTGTTCGGCCAGATACGCCGCAACCTGTGCGCTGCGTCCGGAGAAACGCGCCGCAACCTCTTGCTGACGTTGCGCGTCGCCTTCCAGCCAGAGCCGCGCCAGATGCAGCGCCACCGGCCAGCCTTCGGTATAGCGGCGCAGTTCGTCCACCACCGGCGCCGGCACGTGCGGGCCAAGTAACGCTTGCGCTTCCGCCTCGTCGAGCGCCAGTTGCGCGCTACCGACGCGGCTGAGCTGGGCTTGCAGATCCAGCCGTGCCAGCGGCAGGTTGGGCACACGCCGGGTGGCAAGCACTAAATGCAGGCGTCCACCGCTGTGTTCGATCAGGCGCAGCACCACTTCGTCGACAAGGCTGCTGCCGAGCCGGTCGTAGTCGTCGAGAATCATGCTGATGCGGCGCGGCGCGGCGCGCAGTGCGCGAAGCAACATGGTCGCCGCTTCGCGCGGGTCCTGGTCGCGGTGGTGCAGCACCGCAGCGCACAGCGCGTGGTCGGCGCCAGCGCTCTGCAGCGCCAGCGCAAGATGGCTCAGGAACCGCGCCGCATCCGCGTCTTCTTCGTCCAAAGACAGCCACGCCGCCGCGCCATGCTCGCGCGCACTCAGTTGCGCATGCCACTGCGCCAGCAGCGTGGTCTTGCCGAAGCCGGGTGGGGCAAGCAACAGCGTCAGCGGGCGTGCCTGGGCCTGATCCAGCGCAGTCAGCAGCGCGCCACGCACTACCGCACCGGGGCGCGGCAACGGCGGCTCCAGCTTGCCGGCAAGCAGCCAATCGGGAGTGACGGGGTCGCGCGACGGTGACGGGCGCGGGGTGAGCAGCGCAACAGGCTTGAGCATGAGGCGAGGGCGGCCCTGGCAAGCGTCGGCAGCGCGCCGGCTCGACACGCTGCAGATCGTGGTGAAACAGCGGCAATGCAGGTGCATCGCCGGAATCGGCGACGACGGTGCAGCGCTGCTTCAAGGGTCCCCACCCATGCCCGTCCCTGAGCACCTTTCAGAAACATATGACAGCCACACGACAAAAGCAAAGCATGTGGCGCCGAGTTGACGGCGGCATCCCCACGGATGCGCCGCCCCGTGCGCATGGTCGAGAAACATTAGAGCGCGCCTGGCGGTGATTGGGGCCAGGCAGACACAGCGGCACATCACCTTTGCGACGCCGACAGGTGTTCCTGCAACACGCACAGGTCCGCGGCGGCTTTCGCCATGAACAGGCCGCAGCGCACGCACAACCAAGCCCTTGACACTCAGGGCAACGCGACTAGGCGCAAGCACCTAGCGCAACAGCAAGTCCGCCACGATCACACCGCGCCGTGCCGCGCCCCGTGAGCCGCGAACGCTCCCGCAATCGCCAATCCCCGATTCCCGATTCCTCAGCGCGCCACTTCCGCAAACGCTTCGCGCGCAGCTGCCAGCGTAGCTTCGATCACCGCCTCATCGTGCGCGCTGGACATGAAGCCGGCCTCGTATGCCGAGGGCGCCAGGTACACGCCCCGCTGCAGCATGGCGTGGAAGAAGCGGTTGAAGCGGGTCACGTCGCAGGCGGTGGCCTGCGCATAGCTCTCTACGATCTCGTCGGTGAAGAACAGCCCGAACATGCCGCCCACCTGGTTGGTGGTGACGGCGATACCGGCCGCGCGTGCGGCATCTTCCAGGCCTTCGCACAGCACGCTGGTGGCTTCGCTCAGGCGCGCATGGAAGCCGGGTTCCTGCACCAGTTCCAGCATCGCCAGGCCGGCGGCCATGGCGACCGGGTTGCCCGACAAGGTACCCGCCTGGTAGATCGGCCCGGCCGGAGCGATCTGCTCCATCAGCTCGCGACGGCCGCCGTATGCGCCCACCGGCATGCCGCCGCCGATGATCTTGCCGAAGGTGCTCAGGTCCGGCGTCACCCCGTACAGCGCCTGCGCCCCACCCAGCGCGACGCGGAAGCCGGTCATCACTTCGTCGAAGATCAGCAACGCGCCGTGCCGCGTGCACAGCGTGCGCAGATGCTGCAGATAGCCTGCCAGCGGCGGAATGCAGTTGGCGTTGCCCACCACCGGCTCGATGATCACCGCTGCCACGTCGGCGCCGATCTCGTCGAACAAGGCGGTGGCGCCTTCGAAGTCGTTGAAGCTCAGCGTGGCGGTGAGCTCGCTCAAGCCCGCCGGCACGCCCGGCGAGGTCGGTACGCCCAGGGTCAGCATGCCGCTGCCGGCCTTGACCAGGAACGAGTCGCCGTGGCCGTGATAACAGCCTTCGAACTTGATGATGCGATTGCGCCCGGTGGCGCCGCGCGCCAGGCGCACCGCCGACAGCGTGGCCTCGGTGCCGGAGTTGACCATGCGTACCATCTCGCAGGAAGGCACCAGCCGGTTGATGGTCTGCGCCATGGTCACTTCGGCCGCGCAGGGCGCACCGAACGACAGCCCGTCGCGGATCGCGCGCTCCACCGCTTCCCGCACGGCCGGGTGGTTATGCCCGGCAATCATCGGGCCCCATGAGCCCACGTAGTCGATGTAGCGGTTGTCGTCGACATCGAACAGGTACGGGCCATCGGCACGCGCCACGAAGAACGGCTCCCCCCCGACCGACTTGAACGCCCGCACCGGCGAGTTGACGCCGCCGGGGAGCAAGGTCTGCGCCTGGGCGAACAGTGCGTGGGAGCGGGTGTGGTTCATGCGCGCAGATCCTTGAGAAATACCGATTGGGGGACATCGACGCCCGGCGGCGGGCATCGCGTCCGCCATTGTCAGGCCTGCGGCCTCGCGCGCCTACCCGCAGAACACCCGCCTACCCGTCGGAGTGGGCGGGTAGGGCAACCCGGCTGCCTATGATCGAACGCGACGGCATCGACAGTTTGGGCATCAGCTGATGGCGCGCAGTCATTGGCGCTCCGCTGTCGATCTTCAGAAAGTGTGATTCCGGTGGCCGTCGGCCCCCTTCATTTAGCCGCCTTGCCGGCAGTTTCCATCTTGGGGAGAAAGCATGAACCGTCGTATCCAGAAGCGTGCCCTGGCGTTGGCGCTGGTTGTGGCCATCGGCAGTGCACACGCCCAATCGACCACCGGCAGCATCGTCGGCAGCGTAGGGCAGGGAAGTGGCACGAGCGTGCTGGTGGAAAACAACAGTGGCCTGAGTCGTGAAGTGCCGGTGGACGCACGGGGCCGCTACACCGCCGGCAATCTTCCGCTGGGCACGTACAAGGTCACGGTCAAGCGCGATGGCGCGGTGGTGGAAACCCGGGAGAACGTCAGCATCACCGTCGGCGCCAACACCGATGTGTCGTTCGCTGCCAACGCTGCGGGGAGCAGCGTGCAGACGCTCGACAGCGTCACGGTCAGCGCCGCGGGCCTGACCACCATCGACGTCAGCAGCGTCGACACGCGCACCGTGATCACCGCAGAACAGTTGCAGCAACTGCCGCTGGGCCGCACCGCCGAAGCGATCGCGCTGCTGGCACCGGGGGTGGTGGTCAACAGCGGCGGCTTCGACAACGGCCCGCTCGGCGGCTCGCTGCCCAGCTTCGGCGGTTCTGCCGCCAGCGAAAACGCCTATTACCTCAATGGCTTCAACACCACCACCATCAGCAACAACCTGGGCGGCCTGACCCTGCCGTACGGCGCCATCGACCAGCAGGAAATCTTTACCGGCGGCTACGGCGCGCAGTACGGCCGCGCCAACGGCGGTGTAATCAACCAGATCGGCAAGCGCGGCACCAACGAGTGGAAGTTCGGCGCCGCCGTCATCTGGGAGCCCAATGGCCTGCGCGCCAACCAGCGCGATATCTACTGGCGCCCGGACAGCCAGGGCAGCACGGTCAACAATGCCGCCTACCGGTATGCGCGCGCGGCCAACGGCCTGTACCAGCCGGCCAGCGAGGCCGAAGCCAACCAGACCACCTACAGCGCCTACGTCGGCGGGCCGATCATCCAGGACAAGCTGTTCTTCTTCCTTGCCGCCGAGCAGGTGGATTCGGACGGCGTGCGCGTGGGCACCAACCGCGACACCGACAACGGCCGCACCGGCGGCCTCACCGACTACGACTACAAGCAGAAGCGCTGGTACGCCAAGGTGGACTGGAACATCACCGACAACCACCTGATCGAGGTGACCGGTGCCAGCGATGAGGCGGAGACCAACGGTTCGATCTATCGCTACGACTATGTCAATCGCACGCGCGGCAGCTATTTCACCGACGAATCCACCTGGAAGACCGGCCCCACGCTGTTCACCGGCAAGTACACCGGCTACCTGGGCGACAACCTCACTGTGACCGCGCTGTACGGCAAGATGCGCACGCCCGACGAGCTGACCCCGTTCAATTACAACGCGGCCAGCGGCCCGGTGATCAATAGCGCCGCACTGCAAAATCCGGCCTATACCGGCGGCACGCCACGCATCGGTAGCCAGCTGGTCACCTCGGTCAGCTCGCCGGACCGTGCGTACAAGAAAGACAATCAACGCCTGAATCTGGAATGGCGCCTCGGCCACCACACGCTCAATTTCGGTATCGACAACCAGAAGTCAGAAGGGATCGACGTTGGCTCGGTGCTGTCCGGCCCCGGCTTCGCCTGGACCTACGGCCAGACCAACGACCCCAATGGGTTGGCCACCGGCGGGTTGGTCAGCCAGTCTGCCAACGAAGCCGGCGGCATCGGCGCGCCAAGCCCGGGCCTGGTCGATCCGGTCAACGGGTCGAGCGGCTATTACGTGGTGCGCAATATCAACACCAGCCTGTATTCGTACGAAGCCAAGCAACGCGCCTACTACATCGAAGACAAGTGGCAGGTGACCGACAACCTGTTGCTGAGCATCGGCCTGCGCAAGGACGAGTTCACCAACTACACCCCGTTCGGCGACCCCTACATTGAAGTGGACAATGCCTGGGCGCCGCGCTTGGGCTTCAGCTGGGACGTCAACGGCGATTCCAGCCTGAAGGTGTTCGGCAACGTCGGCCGCTACTACCTCGGCCTGCCGCTGTCGGCGGTGAGTCTGTTTACGCCGGCCACCACGACAGACACCTATTTCACCTACAGCGGCATCAACGCCGATGGCACACCGGTCCTGGCGCGGCAGCTGGGCTCGGCGGTGTCGGCCAATTCGCGCTTTGGCCGCATCGCCGATGTGCGCACCGCAGTGGCCAAGGATATCGAGGGCGAAAATCAGGACGAAGTCATTCTCGGCTTCACCAAACAGCTGGACACCGGTTGGGTGTTGGGCGTGCGCGGCACGCATCGCCGTCTCAATGCGGGCATCGACGACCAGAACTATGATGTCTCCAATACCGCGTTGATCGATGCGGCGGCGGCGCAGGGCGTCACCATCGACTTCTCAAGAGTGGCTGGTGCCTCGTTGATCAATCCGGGCCAGACCAACACCTGGGGTGTGATCGGCACCGATGGGCAGTTCCACGAAGTGTCGGTCAGCCGCGAAGCGGCGGGTTTCCCGAAGTTCAAGCGCAATTACTCGGCGGTGGAATTCAACCTGGAGCGTCCGTTCGACGGCAAGTGGTACGCCAAGGTCAATTACGTCTGGTCGCACAGCTACGGCA
Organism: Xanthomonas nasturtii; assembly: GCF_001660815.1. GTDB lineage: Bacteria > Pseudomonadota > Gammaproteobacteria > Xanthomonadales > Xanthomonadaceae > Xanthomonas > Xanthomonas nasturtii. The sequence continues at coordinate 2,923 of NZ_LYMI01000003.1, read as the reverse complement.
CCACCGAAGGTCAGGTGCGTTCGGACCTGTGGCGCACCGGCGGTGCACTGGGCAGCTATCAGGGGCAGGCATCGGTCTCGACCACGCAGAGCTGGGACCACGCGGCATTGATGGAGCACTTCAACGGCGATCAATCCAACGATCACCGCCATCAGCTCAAGCTGTTCGGCTTCTATCAGTTCAACCCGCAATGGGGCGCTTCGGCCAATTTCAGCCTGATTTCCGGTGCGCCGCATAATTGCCTGGGCAATTACTACGGCACCGAGTACAGCGGTCGCGATCCGGCCGGCTACGGCGGCAGCGCCATCACCGGCGGGCCCTACCACTACTGCTACAACCCGGAAACCGGCACCGGTGTGGCATCGCCTCCGGGCTCGCAGGGCCGCCTGGGCTGGATCGCCCAGCTGGATATGGGCGTGACTTACAAGCCGGCGTTTGCCGACGGCAAGCTGGCGTTGCGCTTCGACGTATTCAACATCACCAACGAGCAGACCGCGACCAACATCTATCCGTTCTCGCAGCTGCCCGATAACACCACCAACCCGCTATGGGATCAGGTCGTGGCCTATCAGGCACCACGCTCGGGCCGGGTAACGTTGAGCTACGACTTCTGATCGGATCACGCGGCAAAGGCAGTCCCGGCAGCGACGCGTGAAAGCACGCGTCGCTGTTTTTTGGATGCACGTGTAGAGCGGTTGATCGGTGGCTCTGCTGCACGCCTCGCCACTTGCTATCGCGTGCAGGTGAACTGCGTACTTGAATGCACTTGGTTTTTGAGGCCAAGCAATGCGACGTACAAATAGCGTTAGTTGGAATCGGATTATGCAGCTTGGATGATTGAGCTTAGGAGCTTAGGAGCTTTACGGTCTGCTCCTTGGCTGCAGGGCCCTTGCCCGCCCACCATCGCAGGACACGCCGTGAATCCGTCCCTGGAGGCTCTGGCGCGGCATCCATGCCGCTCAAGGTCCCGCGACGGTGGGCGAGCAAGGACCAGGAAAGTTGGTCGTTGCGCATGGCTTTCGATCAAACAGCCAGCAAAATTTCTGGTGCGGTGATTCTGTTCTTCAATAAAGCCACCAGCCAACGGTCTGGTGCGGTGTCCTCACCGATTGCGGGACCGTTGGCGGCATGGATGCCGCCACCGAGCCCCCATGGACGGGTTAACGGCGTGTCTCGCGAGCGGTGAGGGCACCGCGCCCTCGACCAGACTTGAAGATAGCCAAGTGATCGCGATACGCACAGTGCAGGCGCCTCGACCTGATGGCTTAGTACGGAAAGGTCAGGCGCAGAGCGGATGGCGTGCGACTTTGCTGCAAGGTCCTTGCCCACTCACCATCGCAGGACACGCTGCAAGTACGTCCATGTAAGCTCTGGCGCGGCATCCATGCCGCTCAAGGTCCCGCGACGGTAAGCGGCCAAGGACCAGTCAAGTTGGTCGTTGCGCAGAGCATTCAACAACGTAGCCAACAAATTGTCCGGTGCGGTGATCGCATTCTTCAATGAAGCCGCCAACCAACTGTCGGGCGAGGCCCCGCGCACTCGACGCACCCGGCTTTCAACCCAATCACTGCCGCGAAAGAAATCTTGCTGTCTTGAAACGGATGACACAGCCAGATCAATCATCTCAACGCTTGCAGAACTACCTTGCAAACCCTGCGCGATACGCCTGCACTGCTGCGACCGGATCTGGCGCCGCATAGACGCCGCTGACCACCGCAATCAGGTCGGCACCGGCAGTCACCAACGCAGGCACCTGCGCAGGCGCGATGCCACCGATCGCCACGCGCGGCAGGTTCAGTTCTTCAGCCTGCTGCAGCAGCGCAGGCGTTGCGCGCCGGGTGGTCTGCTTGGTGGTGGTGGGGAAAAACGCACCAAAGGCGACATAGCTGGCGCCCGCTGCGGCTGCGTCGCGCGCGCGCGCGATCTCGTCGTAGCACGACACCCCGATGATGGCCTGCTCGCCCAGCAGCGCGCGCGCTGCCGCCACCTCACCATCGTCTTCGCCCAGATGCACGCCCTGCGCACCGACCTGCGCGGCCAGCTGCGCATCGTCGTTGATGATCAATGGCACGCCATGCGCTGCGCAGGCCTCGCGCAGGGCGCTGGCTTGGCGCAGTCGCAGCGCCGCGCCGGCCTGCTTGTTGCGGTATTGCAGCCAGGCGATCGACGCCAGCAGCGGTGCCGTGCGCAGCAGCAGGCGCTGCGTGTCGGGCTCGTCCGGGGTGATCAGGTAGACGCCGCGGACGTCAAGGCGGTTGGGCATGGCAGCGCTTCCGAAAGCGGTGGATGGAATGGGACAATGCAGCCCCACCGTTGCATGACCGCGATTATCCGATGAGCGAGACATCCACGACCACCTACCGCACCTGGATGTGCGTCGTCTGCGGGTTTCTCTACCATGAGGCCGACGGCATCCCCGAAGAAGGCATCGCCCCGGGCACCCGCTGGCAAGACGTCCCGGACACCTGGACCTGTCCCGATTGCGGCGTGACCAAGGACGACTTCGAGATGGTGGAAGTCGACTGAGCGCCGTGAAGGCCACGCTGTCCGGCACCCACGTGCTGCGAGGGCGCCGCTGGTGTAGCAAGGCAGGCCGGCGGCGCATCTGATTGAGATCCGCAAACGATGGACCTGTCTCGCCAAGCCCAGGCGGCATCCGCGCGACCGAGGAGTTGGGTATTTAGGGCCTGTTAACACATCCGAAGTCCATCAACGACAAGGATGAAGCTTAAGAATCCGAGGAACATGACATCCAGCTTTTCGAAGCGCGAGAAAATCCGGCGGTAGCTCTTCAAGCGACGAAACAGCCTCTCCACTTCGTTGCGCCGCTTGTACATCTCTCGGTCGTACTCCCAGGGCTCGACCCGATTGGCTTTTGGCGGGACCACCGGGACGTAGCCAAGATCAAGCGCTAGTTGGCGCG
>NZ_LYMI01000002.1 GCF_001660815.1 Xanthomonas nasturtii | reverse complement strand
CGCGCCAACTAGCGCTTGATCTTGGCTACGTCCCGGTGGTCCCGCCAAAAGCCAATCGGGTCGAGCCCTGGGAGTACGACCGAGAGATGTACAAGCGGCGCAACGAAGTGGAGAGGCTGTTTCGTCGCTTGAAGAGCTACCGCCGGATTTTCTCGCGCTTCGAAAAGCTGGATGTCATGTTCCTCGGATTCTTAAGCTTCATCCTTGTCGTTGATGGACTTCGGATGTGTTAACAGGCCCTAGCTGCACCCAAATGACGCGACAACTTGCTACGACGTTCTACAGACGTTGTTAGCCGCTCAAGCAGCCCTAATTCGCGCGTGTTGCACGATCCAGCCAACATCCCAGCCCTTGCGCGTTGAGCTCAATATCGGTTGCCAGCAGCTGCTCCACCGCCGCGTCGTCCAACCGGCATCCATGCTGGCGTGCGCGCTCCAGATACAACGCGGTCAACGCCGCCACCATGCAGCGATGTCGGTCCGGACGCTGCGCGCAACCCAGTGCAATGTCGGTCATCGCATGAATCTGTTCGCCCAGCGCGCGTGCCAGTGGTGCTGGCGGCGCGACACGGCCGTAATGGGTGAGATACATCGCCTCCGGTGCGGTTTCCATCAGGCGCGCAATCGACTGCAGCATCGCTTCGGGCTCGAACTGCACCGGCGAGGAGGTTGGCAGGATGAAGGCGCCGGCCGCACTGTCCAGCTGCCGATACGACAGACCGAAGGTGTCGCCGGTAAACCAGCTGCGGCTGCGCGCATCCCACACGCACAGATGGTGGCGCGCATGCCCCGGCGTATCGATGGTATGCAGCGCGCGCGCGCCCAGCATCACCGTGTCACCATCGCTCGCCTGCACCACGCGCTCGGCCGGCACCGGCACGATGACGCCGTAACTGCGCGCCATTTCCGCCTCGCCGTATACCGCGGTGGCACCGGCAATCAGCCGCGTGGGATCGATCAGATGCGGTGCACCGCGCGGATGCACCAGTACGCGCGCATTGGGCAGGTGCTGCAACAGGGCACCTGCACCACCGGCGTGGTCCAGATGCACATGGGTCAGGACCAACCACTCCACCTGCGCAGGCGTCAGCCCGGCGGCTTGCACTGCCGCCAGCATATGCGGCACCGACAAGGATGTGCCGCAATCGACAAACGCTCCGCGCTGCGCCTCGACAATCAGATACGCCGCGTCGAACTGCACGCCGCCAAAGCCGGTGTCGATGGTGTGGATGCCGGGATCGGCCAGTGCTGTCATTCCTGCTCCGTGGCGATAAGGACAGCCGCAGTGTAGGCGCAGGTAATGCGCGCGCGGTGTGCGGCTGGTTCCAGGCAACGATGAGTTAACACCGCTGCCTCACGCACAACAAAATCGTCTTGCCGGATCTCGGCACTGCACCTGCGATGCAATCCCCACGCGCAAGGCGGTCGCCGCACCTTGCGCGCGCATCGATCACGCCTCGCGCAACATCCGCATCGCCGCAAGGATCCCATCGGCTTGCACCTGCGCATGCACGCCTGGCAGCTGCAGATCGCTGGCCTGCTCGGCCTGTTTCAACCGTGCGATCAACTGGCCTGCATCGCGCGGCGAAGCGAAGCCATCGCTCTGCAACAGCAATGTGCCCGCGCCGTCGTTCAACTTGAAATAGAACTGGCCATCGCTTTCGCGGTATTGCTTGAACACCGGCAACGCAACCTTCTCGCCGGCATCGCTCGCCGCTGTGCCGGCCTGACTGGACAGATCGCGCAGGCCCACCGCATCGCGCAGCTCGGCCAGCAGCGGCGTGGCATAGCGCGCACGCAGGCGTGCACCACCGGCGCGCAGAATCGCTTCGATCTTGGCCGGCTCTGCCATCAATGCCTCGTAACGCGTCCGTAGCGGCGCGATTTCCTGATCGATCCGCTCGAACAGCTGCTGCTTGGCATCGCCCCAGCCGATGCCGTCGGCAAACGCCTGCGCGAACACGGCAGATTCCTGCGGCGTGGCGAATGCCTGATACAGCTGAAACAACGCCGACCCCTGTGTGTCCTTCGCTTCGCCGGGCGCACGCGAATCGGTGAGGATGGAAAACACCAGCTTGCGCAATTGCTCGCGCGGTGCGAACAGCGGGATCGTGTTGCCGTAGCTCTTGCTCATCTTGCGGCCGTCCAGGCCCGGCAAGGTCGAGACCTGCTCGTCGATCACCGCCTCGGGCAAGGTGAAAAAATCGCGCCCGTAGACATGGTTGAAGCGCTGCGCGAAATCGCGCGCCATCTCGATATGCTGGATCTGATCACGCCCCACCGGCACCTTATGCGCGTTGAAGATCAGGATATCGGCCGCCATCAGCACCGGGTACATGAACAAGCCTGCGGTCACGCCGGCATCGTCGTCTTCGCCATCGGCGCGGTTCTTGTCCACCGCCGCCTTGTAGGCATGCGCGCGATTGAGGATGCCCTTGCCGGCCACGCAGGTCAGCAGCCACATCAACTCGGTGGTTTCGGGCACATCGGACTGCCGGTAGAACCACACCTTGTCCGGGTCCAGGCCGCAGGCCAGCCAACTGGCGGCGATTTCCAGCGTCGAACGCTGCGTGCGTGCCGGGTCCTGCGCCTTGATCAGGCTGTGCAGATCGGCCAGGAAATAGAAGCTCTCGGCATCGGCACCGGCGCTGGCCTGAATGGCCGGGCGGATCGCACCGACGTAATTGCCCAGATGCGGGGTGCCGGAAGTGGTGATGCCGGTAAGGACACGAGTGGTCATCTGCGTAATGCCGGGAAGTCAGCGTGCAAGTTTAACGGTTCCGCGCCTGCCTTCGTCGCATTACGGCCGCAGCCAGGATTGCAGACGCGCAAACGCAGAACGGGCCGCACTGGGCGGCCCGTCGTCTGCAACCTGCCTGCCTCACCCGGCAAACAGCGTGGACAGCACTCAGGTGTCGTCGCGCAGCGACTTTTCGAACGCGCGCACTTCGGTCTGGGCGCGGTCGCGATCCCAGCCGTAACGTTCCTGGAGCTTGCCTTGCAGATATTCCGCATTGCCTTCGGCAACCTTGAAATCGTCATCGGTAAGGTCGCCCCACTTGGCCTGGGCCTTGCCCTTCAACTGGGTCCACTTACCGGAAATGATGTCAGTGTTCATGCGTTGACTCCGCTGATGCGGCCGCGATTGACCGTGCCGCCAGCGTGAGCACTGCTGCGTTTGCGATAGATCAAGATGTGTCAAACCGCCGATCACGGCACTGAACCGTTGCCCACCCATCCACCCTGTTCGCGATGCGTCGATTGCGCCAAATACAGTACGTGGATCGCTTCCCGCCAGCGATCATGCACAAAAAAAACGGGCCTTGCGGCCCGTTTTTTGTTGCATGCGGCGTCACATTACTTACGCGCTGCGTCTTCCACTTTCTCGCCGGCACCCTGCACGTCCTTGCCAGCACCTGCGACGGTGTTGCAGCCCGACAGCATACCGACCGAGAACATCGACAGCACCAGCAGCACAATTGCACGCTTCATAACAAACTCCTTCGTGGGTAAAGCGGCGTGTTGCCGCAGATCAATCACATCAAACACGTGCCATGCGACGGTGACGAATCAGCACTTACCGTCGCTGCATTTATCGGCGGTCTTTTCGACCTTGTCGCCCGCACCCTGCATATCTTTGCCGGCGCCGGCCATGGTGTTGCAGCCAGTCATCATGCCGGCCGAAAACAGGCCCAGCGCCATTAGTGTCAGCAGTCGCTTCATTGCTCTTCCTCGGTCTGCGCCCGGTGCCAACGCACCTCGCTTGGCGCCAAATCTGACTGCGCGGACGTGGACTTGATGTGAACGGCAGCACGCCACGTTCAGCACTGGATCAATCTCGCATCAGCGTGGACTTGCCGAACAGGCTCTCGACCAGATCCACCGCCAGCTCGGCGGTGGCGTTGCGGTTATCCAGCACCGGGTTCAGCTCGACGATATCCAATGACCCCATGCGCCCGGTGTCGGCAATCATCTCCATCACCAGCTGCGCCTCGCGGTAGTTGGGGCCACCGGGCACGGTGGTACCCACGCCCGGGGCGATGCTGGGGTCGAGGAAGTCCACATCGAAACTCACGTGCAGGTGCGTGTCGGCGCTCATGCCCTGCAATGCCGCTTCCATGGTGCGCTTCATGCCGGCTTCGTCGATGTAGCGCATGTCGTAGACATCGATGCGGTGCTGCTTGATCAGGCGCTTCTCTTCCGGATCCACCGAGCGGATGCCGATCTGCCGCACCTGCTCGGGCAACAGCGCCGGCGCGCTGCCGCCCAGATGCGTGAGCGCCTGCGGGCCCAGCCCGCACAGGCACGCCACCGGCATGCCATGCACGTTGCCCGATGGAGTCACTTCGCTGGTGTTGAAGTCCGAATGTGCGTCCAGCCACAGCACCCGCAGCGGGCGACCTTGCTCACGGCAGTACTTGGCCACGGCAGTGATGGAACCGATGCCCAGGCAATGGTCGCCGCCCAGCATGATCGGCATGCGCCCGCCCTGCAGTTCGGCGTAGCTGGCGTCCATCAGCGCCTGGTTCCAGGCCACCACTTCGTCCAGATGCCGGTAACCGGACTGCGGCGCCTGCCACGGATTGCGCGGGCCATCCAGATTGCCCAGATCGCGCACCTCCACGCCACGGCCGATCAAGGCCTCCTGCAAGCCGGCGATGCGCAACGCTTCAGGCCCCATCCGCGCGCCGCGGTGGCCGGCACCGATGTCGGTGGGAACGCCAATCAGGGAAACCGGCAGGTACTGCGTCGCCATGTATTGCTCCAGCATTGATAAAGCCGTGCAGTCTAGTGGCACGCCCGCGCAGTGACGCGCGGCAGCGCAGCACGCCAGGCCGCGCGCAGTGAACATGCGCACGAAACGACATGCCCACACACCAGAGGTTTAGATCTGCCTCGCCGCGCCGCTACAGTGACGTGCCACGGCACTTTGTGGCGCACCGGACTTTGCAGATCCTGCTTGTCTGACCGCCCAGTTAAGCAACTCAGGCTGGCGTGTCTGACTGCCCGGATATGGGTGGTATGGTGCGCCGGCCAGCGCGGCACGCCACACGCATGCATGCGCTCGGGCCATCAAGCAACAGGGGGATTTCATGCCGCATAACGCCGTCAACCAGGTCGTCAAGGCTGCCGTGGGCGAAGTCGCGCGGGCGTCGCATCAGTACGATCTGCAGCGCATCGGGCGCGAGTTTGCGCAGACCATCGAGCGCGAACCGGGCATTCGTCTGTTGATGCTCTCCACCGCCGACGGACGTGCCATTACCGAGCAATCCAGCCTGGATGTGGACGGTCGCCGACTGGCCGCCATGGCCAATTCGTTCCTGACCCTGGGCGAGACCCTGGCGCGCGAATCCAGCCTGAGCGAAGCCGACTACGCCACCATCAGCACGCGTGGCGGGCAGCTGGTGCTGATCCGCATCCGCGCCGACAAACCGCTGACGCTCACCGCCGTGGGCGGCAGCGACATCAATGCCGCTGCGCTGTTGTTCAACGCGCGCGATTGCGCCGGCCGCCTCGCCACCGTGCTGACGGTGCCGCAAGGCTGAGTGTTTGGCACTGTTCGTGCATGCCGCAAGGCATTCATTCCTCACCGTTTGCAAGGACCACTTGTGTCAAAACTCAATCTGGAACAACTGCATTCGCTGGCCGGCTTCGTCGGTGCGGCGCTGGTCGATAGCGACAGCGGCATGGCACTGGGCATGACCGGCGGCGCCGAGCTCAACCTGGAACTGGCGGCGGCCGGCAACACCGAAGTGGTGCGCGCCAAGCGTCGTATCGCCGAACAGCTCGGCTTGAACGACACCATCGAAGACATCCTGATCACGCTTGCGCGCCAGTACCACCTGCTGCGTCCGCTCGAAAGCAATGGCACCCTGTTCCTGTACGTGGTGCTGGACCGCGCCAAGGCCAACCTGGCCATGGCCCGTCACGAGCTCAAGGCGTTCGAAAAGACCCTCGATTTCGGTTGATGCCGACAGCGCGGTGCGACTGCACCGCCCGCTCCAGCCTGCCGGTGCTGACCGGCAGGCATCTCGCTATTCCAATGCGCCGCCACGGCGCCAGCTCATGACCACACCCATTCACGCCATGCGGGTCGCCACGGCCGGCCTGGACCTGCTGCACACCACGCGCCTGAAACTGGCGTGCTCGCTGCTGCTCGCCGAGCGCATCGACGTGCAATTGGGCGAATGGCCGCAGCACGCGGCCGATGTGGTGGTGCTGGGCCTGGAAACCGCCGACGGCCTGGCCGCCTGGCAGGCGCTGCAAGGCCAACCGGTGCGTGTGCTGGTGGTCTCGCGTACGCCGATGGCCGGTGTCTGGATCAAGCACGGCGCCACCGTGCGCGAACTCAACGAACACGTGCGCTTGCTGCTGTCCTCGCCGCACACTACCTCGGTGGCCGAGCCGGCGTTGTTGCTCCGGCATTGCCGGGGCGAATTCGGTACCGGCGCGGTGGTGTTGCAGCACGCGCAATTGCAGGTGCGGGTGGACCCGGCCAATGGCTGCGTGCAATTGCCGGCCGGGCTGGCGCTGGCCGATCTGGTCGCCGCACTGGATCGCCCGGGCTGGCAGGCCCTGCCCGCGCTTGTTACCGCTGCGTTACCGCAACGCATTTCATTCGAAGCACTGTATTTCGCGCTGCCCGAGCAGCTGCGCCCGGCACTGCCGGCGGTGGAGCTCAGCCATGCGCTGCAGCTGCGCCAATGGCCGGAGCTGAGTGCAGAGACCAGCTCGCCGGCGCAGTTGCTCGCCATCGCCCATCTGCATGCGCGCCCGTGGCGCCCGCAGGCGCTGGCCAATGCTTGCAAGCTGCCGCTGCAAACGGTGGAATGCCTGTTCGCTGCTGCACTCGCCAGCGGCCTTGCCCAGACTGCGGAGATTCCCGTGCCTGCAACGCAGCGTCGTCCGGACAGCGGCAACTCGCGGTTCTTCTCCTGGGTCGCACGCCGGTTCGGCCTTTCCCTCTTTCAGGCGCAGTCATGAGTCTTCCAGCCAACAAGCTGGTGTTCGTCGGCGGCATGGGCGCCGGCAAGACCACCGCGGTGCGCGCCATCTCCGATGTGGAGCCGGTCAGCACCGAAATGCCGCTCAGCCAGGACGCCTACGGCGACAAGACCTACACCACCGTCGCGCTGGACTACAGCTCGATCGAGCTGGAAGACGGCGAGCTGTTGCACGTCTACGGCGTGCCCGGGCAGAAATACCTGGATTTCATGTGGCCGCTGGTGTGCGACGGCGCGCTGGGCGTGATCGTGCTGACCAATGCACGCGACCCGCAGATGCTCGCAGCCACCCTGGAGTTATTGCGCGAGTTTTCGCAGATTGCGCCCGAGGCCAGCCTGGCGGTGGGCATCACCATGACCGACGAGGTCGAAGACTTTCTGGTGCCGCCGTTCCGCGACGCCTTGGTGGCCGAAGGCTTCCGCATCCCGGTGATGCGTGTGGATGCGCGCTCGGCTACTCAGATCACCTTCCTGGTGAAGTCGCTGCTGTCGTATCGCTATACCTCGGCAACCAGCTGAGGCGGGCAGCTGATTGTCAGCGCGCGGGGCGCCGGCAGGTGCGGTAGCGACGTTCAAGAAAACAAGGAATCCGGTCACGACGGTGCCTGAGAGGGCGTCACGCGGGGGATGCCGCCTCTAGGGTGGCGGCGACGCGTCCATCTTCCTTGAAGCCAGAAACACGACTCGGTCGTGATACGAACGTGCCGTGTGTCTGACTTGTTCAGTATGGCGCGCAGCGAGAAGCGAAGAAATCGGGACATTCCCGACATCGAACAGGACATACCAGCGATAAGTAATAGGAAATATGCCGTCGCACGCGCCAGACCTTCTGCCTGGCCCGGCCAGTCACTGCAGACACAAGACGGCTGCACGGGCGCCGGCCGTCGCAGGCCGCCCCCCGCCGATAGCAGTGCGTCGGTACTCTGCAACCGTCGCAGACAGTGCGGGCCTCACATACGTGGCGCAGCAGCGCTCTATCGAAGGAATCTTACGCAGGCAGCCGGATGCATCGCCGCCCAGGGATAGCGCAGCGTGCGACAGTCGCCACGCCGTCGCAGCAGGCTGCAGCGAATGTCGCGATCGCGTCCGCAATATGCCCGCCTGTGCGGTGCAATCCGCCGTCGCGCGTTCGCCCACTCGGGTCGGTCACCGGCGGCCGCACTGCAGCGCCCCCAAGACCCGCCCATCAGGATCAGCTTGCCGCAGCGCGGCCGGCTACAGATCCGTTGCCGCGATCAGATAAAGTAGCGTGATGACAATCGAACTGAAGCCCGGCGGTTTGTTGATCGCCATCGAAGGCATCGACGGCGCCGGCAAGACCACTCTCGCCCGCAGCCTGGCAAGCGCACTGGAAGCTGCCGGCGCGCGAGTCGTGCTGAGCAAGGAGCCGACCAACGGCCCCTGGGGCACCCAGTTGCGCCAGTCCGCCGCTACCGGCCGCCTGCGTGCGCATGAAGAAGCCGAGCTGCTGATCCGCGACCGCCACGAACACGTGGACACCCTGATCGCACCCGCGCTGGCGCGCGGCGACATCGTGATCCTGGACCGCTACTTCCCGTCGATGGTGGCCTACCAGGGCGCCGCCGGCCTGCCACTGGACGCCCTGCTGGAGCGCAATGCCTTCGCCCCGCGCCCGCACGTGCTGCTGCTGCTCGACCTGCCGCCGCCCACCGGCCTGGCCCGCATCCGCGCCCGCGGCGACGCGCCCAACCATTTCGAAACCCAGGACAACCTGGAACGCTGCCGCACCATCTTTGCCGGGCTGGAATTGCCGGGCAAACATGTGCTGGATGCCAGCGCCGAGGCCGACAGCGTGCTGCGTCAAGCCCTTACCATCGTCGTGGCGGCACTGGCCCAACGGCTGAGCGGCGACGCCGCCCATTCCGATGCAGACCAGGCCGCCCTGGAACTGCTCTCGGCCGGTCGCCCGGCCTGAGTTGCTGCGCACGCTTACGCGCAGATCACACCAGACTGCGCGAATCGAATGGCGTTAGTGGGCTGCTTTTATGCAGCACAACGCACTCCATCGCCATCACCCCGCAAACCGATACCGCCGCCGAAATTCCGACGGCGTGCACTCTACTTCCCGCCTGAAAAACTTGTTGAAATTGGTCGCTTCATCGAAGCCCAGCTTGTCGGCGATGGCCGCAACCGGCATCGCCGTATGCACCAGCAAGCGCTTGGCCTCCAGATTGATGCGTGCGGCAATGAAGGCCTTTGCGGTGATACCCATTGCCGCGTGCACTGCGCGCGCCAGGCTCTTTTCCGTGCACCCGAGCCGGTCGGCGTAGTCGGCTACCTGATGCCACTGTGCATAGCTGTCGTCGACCAGCTGCTGAAACCGGTGGAAACGTCGCAGCGCCGCAGACACCGCAACGTCCCGCGCCTGGCGACGGCCATGCAGGATGCTCAGGCGCGTCAGCAGCGCATGCAGCTGATGACGCAACAATGCATGGAGGTCCTCTTGCGGCGCCTGCAGCAGCGTGTCCTGGCGCATTTGCGCAATCACATCGTTCAGCCGTTGCAAATCATCGCCACCGAGCAGCACGTGATCAGGCAGTGAGCCCAGATCGAAGGCGAGCTTCAGATCGCCCGGCGTTGTCGCTGCCGGCAGCACGAACTCCTGGCGAAAGATCACGTTCCAACCATCCCAGTGGTCCTCGACGCCATAGCTGTGCGCCTGCCCGGGCCGCACGATCAATAGCGAGCCAGGCGTGCAGGCGATCGCCTTGAAGTCGACCAGCTGGGTACACTCGCCCTGGGTGACGCACAGCAAGGTGTGGAACCCATAGCGGTGCGTCGCCTGCACTTCTTCCCTTGTCGCACGGGTTCGCAAATCGGCAACCGTGAAGATTTCAAGGTCGAGGCGATAGGAATCGGACGGCTGATAGGCCAGATGCGGAATCTGCAATGTCGCCTGCGCCACCGAGGCACGCCTGTGTCCGGGCGTCTTCATGCGTGTGCACCCTTCGAAATATGTCCAAAAATGATCATTACCCGTCCACTCTGGACCGCTCGTGCGGGTCAATCAAGTCCAATAATCACCCCACACCAAACACGCCCCCGCCTTGCCGAGAAAAAGACGATGCGCAGCGACATCGAACAGATTACCCAAACCATTCTGGCCGTGGACAACGGCATCAACGAACGCTGGAACCGCGGCGATGTTGATGGCGCACTGGAGGTCTACAGCGACGATGTGTCGTATTTCGACCCATTGACCGAATTGCGCCTGGACGGGCACGCGGCGGTGGAGGCGTATTTCCGCAAGGTGTTCGAGGGCAAGCTCGCAATCCTGCGCAACGACTACCTCCAGCCGGTGGTAATGGTCAGCGATGGCGGCGACATGGCCGTGCTGCACTACAACTTGCGCAACATCGTGAGCGACGGCCACGGCGGCGAGAAGCCGGGCACGCCCTGGAATTCGACACAGGTCTTCCGCCTCATCGACGGGCGCTGGCGCGTGGTTCATGTCAACTGGTCGATCACGTTACATCCGGGCGCCCTGCAAAGCCTGATGTCCTGACCGATTGCCGCAGATCGCATGACGTTCTCCCACCACAAATCGGCCAGCCGGGCATGCACGCCTGCTGACCTTCCACCTCAACCTTTCAATCAACCAAGGAAAACAGCATGAACACCATCGACATTGCCAAGTCCTACATCACCGCAGTCCAGACTGGCGACTACGCAACGCTGGGCAGCATCATCTCGCCCGATGTGATCTGGCACCAGCCGGGTAACCATCAATTTTCCGGCACACACCACGGCATGGCCGTCGTCGGGCCGATGCTGGGCAAGATGATGGAAGTGTCAAACGGCACCTTCGCCATCAGCCGTGCAGACGACTACATGGCCAGCGGCGACTGGGTGGCCATCACCCTGGAATTTTCAGGCCAGGCCAATGGCGTCACGCTCAAGCAACCGGGCGTGGATCTGCTGCGCATCGAAGACGGCAAGATTGTCGAAGTCCGGCTGTTCTCGGCCGATCAAATCCAGGAAGACGCGTTCTGGGGACGGTGAGCCACGCTGCAGCCTTATTCCAGGCGACATGGACGTTGCCAGGATGCAGGGAAAGACCTGCGTGGTGCCGGCACCCGGCACCATTCAAGACTCTCAATTATTCTCAGATACTCTTCGGGGCGGCGTGTAGAGCTTCTTGCCGCAAGGTCACCCCAGGAAATCGATCTCGATCAGTCTCACCATTTCTTGTTGAATCTACTCACATAGAAGAGTAGATTTGTGAGTAGATCGAAATGGTGACGCATGCTTACCGACACTGCAATCAAGAAGCTCAAAGCTAAGGAATCGATGTATCGGGTGGCAGACCAACACGGACTCTGCCTTGAGCTAGCGCCGACAGGAAGCAAGCTCTGGCGTTACCGCTACAGGTATGCAGGAAAACCCTCAATGCTTAGCTTAGGAAGGTACCCAGAGGTTAGCCTCGCGGATGCCCGAATGAAGGCAGCTGAGTTGCGAGCCACACTCCGTCAGGGCGACAATCCCGCACAAGATCGAAGGATCGCTAAAAGCGCTCAACGGGAAAGCGCTGCTAACACTTTCCAGGCCATTGCGCAAGAATGGCTAAGCAAACAGGTTCAGAAGATGTCTGAAAAGACTCTTTACAAGGCCTGCGTCCAACTGAGCTTGCCCATCCCCACTCAGCGAGGCGGCAAGCGCAAGCTGCAACGCCCTCATCTGCCAGATGCTTTCCGTTCTGCTCCAATCCGTGCCCTTGGCCCGACCGACGTGTTGGCAGTCCTCCGCCCGATAGAGGCCCGCAACGAACTGGATACAGCTCACCGGATAAAGCAGCGTATTGGACAGGTGTTTGGGTATGCGATCGCGACCGGTCGCGCTGAGCGCGACCCCACTAGAGACTTGAGAGGCGCCCTGAGCCCTGTGGTTAGTACGTCGCGCGCAGCGGTGACCAAGCCAGCGGATATTTCTAGACTCATGCGGAAAATTGCAGAGTACGACGGTGCCGATTCCGTTCGGCTTGCACTTCAGTTCTCGGCATTGGTATTTCAGAGGCCTGGCTCGATACGCTTAATGGAGTGGGCCGAGATCGATTGGGATGCTATGGAATGGCGAATTCCGGCGGCCAAGATGAAGATGCGAGAGGAGCACCTTGTACCGTTGTCCACGCAAGCGCTAGCGGTGCTTAGGAAGTCAATGCCTCTCTCAAATGGCGAGGGCTACGTCTTTCCATCGCGTTTTCGCAATCGTCCTATGTCGGACGGGACGATGAACGCTGCTCTGCGCCGTATGGGATTCGATGGCAACACAATGGTGAGCCACGGATTTCGCGCCATGGCCTCTACTAGACTCAATGAGCTGGGCTGGGCGCCAGATGTCATTGAGCGTCAGCTAGCTCATGTAGAGCGCAACAAGGTACGTGCCGCATACAACCGAGCTCAGTACATGGAAGAGCGACGAAAGATGATGCAGGCGTGGGCTGATTACTTAGATCGAGCACAAAGCTTGTCAAACGTCGCAGAGATCCGGCGTGCGATCAGGGGGTAACCCCCGCAGGACTTTAATCTCACCATCAAGCGAGACGACACATATTGTCACTCGGACGCGGGTTGTTGTCGTGACCGGCCGGAGGCTAGGCGCGGCGAGGCTGTAGGCTCGCAAGCGCGTAGACTGAAGTACAAGCCGGACCCGGTTTGAGCAGTAGAGGTACGACATCGCCGCCTTAGCTCAGTCGTTAGAGCAACTGATTTGTAGTCAGTAGGTCGTCCGTCCGATTCGGACAAGCGGCACCAAATTCGGGCGAACCGTCAGTTCTCCCAGATCACCTCATAGCCTAAGTACTCGCTCAAGACGCCTCGGATCATGACGGCTTCTGCTCCAATGGCCATGTATCTGTACCGGCCTTCTTGGACGGTGATCCAACCCATTGAATACGCTTTGTCTTCGGTCAATAGGCGTTGCGTAGCTCTGCTTCCCACCTCAGGCCATACCGAACTATCTGGCGGAGTCTCAAAGTGTTCGCGTTGAGCTTCCGACAAAGTCGGGAGAGGCAAGATCGAGAGGTGGCTGGGAGCACTCAATTGAGGTTCGTTGAGTTCATAGGCCGCATGGCACCGCGCCAACTTCAAAACGACCTGTCGGACTCTGGCCTCATCAGGCAACCACACTAGTAGTGCACCCTCCCCAGACTCCGTCTGGATCTTGGACGTCTCGATCAACTGTCTAAGCTTGCTATTTCGCCGTAAGGCTCTGGCGATCTTCTCGCGTCCGAACAATGCTGGTTCAGTTGTTCCGCAAATGACACATTCAATAAAGCAAGCCAAGTACTCTTCATCGGAGGACCGCTGGTTGTTACATTCGGTGCAACTGGGCAGCGTGGGCCGAGTAGGAGGGTATGGAATGTCTAAGAACACTTTTGAAGGTGCGTGATCCAGCGATTCCGCTGCCCCCCCGCAGTGAACGCAAAACCCTGTCTGCCGAATGTCGCCAAAGTTGGAAAGCTTTTGCATTTTGTCGGTCCGAGGTGAATTTTATCCAAATGGTGCTTCAAGTAAGCCGGAGCTGCTATCCCCGTGGTCAGCGCCCTTCGCACCGATCTTTTTGGACTTCGGCTGCAGCTTGATCGGACGCTGCTCCAAGCCAACGTGGCCCGGGCGACACACTCCTACTTGAACCACTGATCTTTAACGTGATTCGAGACCTCATCACTCAGATTCTGCCAAGCTGCGTTGTTGCTGGTGGCATCGACCACGAAGAGGGAATCGTTGCGGTCCATCGCTTCCCAGACTTTATCGGCAGCCTGAGTAGCCGTGTAGCTAGAATTGACGTACCAGACGGACTTATGGACCTTCGCCCACGAACCTAGGGCCTTGATCGCTTCAATAACCTTCGAATAATCCTGTCCTGGGCTGTATAGGTCGTAAGACACAATCAGATTGTTTGCCATGGGTTTGCTTCTCCCTGCGCGCATCGGCTTGATGCCTTCGAATAAAACCATGAGTGCGTCGCAAATGCTGCGAAAGTTTTTTTCCCTCTGACAATTGATCGGGCAGCGGCGCGACGCCAAGCCCATCAACCGCCAGCCTCCGCGACAGCGGTAGCGCCAGGGAACAAGCTCAGAGAACGATTGCGTTCGTCGCCCACGCTTTCCGATACATTGAACGCATCCGGTCAGCGCATTAGCGCGCAGCCCCCCCCCCCCCCCCCCCCCGCGGCTGGGGGCGCGCTCGTGATAGGCGACAGGAGGACCACGGGCGCCCCGCATTTGCAGCTCGTCGCGCAAAAGCCGTTGTACGACTCCCCGGCGAAATATCCTGGCCCGCGAGCCCTGAGCGCCCCCAAGCGCACCGAGTACCTCCAGCAGCTCCAGTACGCCGATCCTGCCGAGCTCGGCCACATGGCCTAGGTCGCCGTCGGGTACGCGCAAGCGAGCCCAGCCTCGGCGGTGCTGTCCCTGATCGACCGCATGCCATCCAAGAACCGCCCGGTCGGCCCAGTGGAGCTGGCCACCGCGATGCGCATGTGCGACTTCCTCAAGGTCCAGTAGTACGTGAAGCTGGGCGACGCGCGCCTCCGGGGCATCTTAGTCACCATCCACACCTGGAACGCCGGCAAGGCCAACCCCATCAGCTCGATCCCGCTCGCGATACGCGAGCGGGACATCAACCAGGAACTGATCGGGGGCGGCGATGAATAAGCTGGCCCACTACTCGGCGGACCACCCGGTGCCGATCACGCTCGCCGAGCTTGTCTGCGAACTGCTCACGTCCCTGGCCGAACGGGCCGAGGTCGCGTATGTCGCCCGTACTCCGACTACCTCGACGACGCGACGCGCCTAGCTGGGATGCCGTACCGCCGCCCACTGGGCCTGTAAGTGGACCGCGAGACCAGGCGCCGGGCCGACCGGTTGGTGACTCGCAGGCACACGTCGCGTTCCTCCCTGAATGACCGAGCAAACGCGGCCGGGCCAGGGTGCCCGGAAGACATGGTGACTCGGCCGTGTTTCGAGAGGAAGTCTTCAGGGCACCCCCTTTTTTTCATGATCCTTTTGAGGACTACTAACTACTTGGTCATCTGAGGTTGGCGTTTCATCTACATCAGTAGCCAGAGATGCGGGGTCGTCAGGTGACTTACGAAAAGCGTTGCCCTTGTGCGCTCTCGCTACTGACATCTCGACGATCCTCTCGATTACGCGCTCCGGCGTGTTCCATTTCATCACAAGCCGACCATGATCCATTCCATACTCGGCAACGATATCTCGAAGCTGATCTAAGGATAGCTTTTCGAGCGCGCTACGTAGACCCGATTCGCTGTCGCGTGCGAGTTGAACAGGATCGAGCACGGCAGGAGCGCGCCGATTCTTCCCGCGCTTTGCCTCGTTCGCATCCACTTGTTTTGAGCTCTCCGCTGTTGTTAACTTGCGCCTACTTGGTGCCGAGTCCAAGGCGTCGGCAAGTGCAGCCTCGAAGTCAGGGTTGCGCTCCGCCTCCTCGATCACCACACGGATCAAGCGATTGAGTGTGTTCTTAAGACTCACAACTCTCCCTCCAGGTCGCTCCAAATCTCCTTAGCCAACTCGATGAAGGTCGAGGTCAGGCCATTTGGGTCAGAGCCATACTTCTGCCTAAGCGTTCTTTTATGCGCGGTGTACTCCGCTGCTGCCGACGCAGTGTTGGTTTGCTTGATCTTCGTCGCGTACACATCGGGGAAGTTTGCATCAGTCTGGAGTTGCTTCAGTACGGTGTTGTGCACCGTCGAGTTGGCTTGGTACTTGGTGATGACGATACCCAACGGATCAATCTCCTCACCAATTGCCTGTGCGAATTCACCAATGCGGGTCACGATCTGAGGGATACCATAAGTCGAAAGGTGGTCGGGAATAGTCGGAATGATGTAGGCGTCCGACAGGCGTAGACCATTCAGAGTGACGATGCCCAAGTTCGGTGGGCAATCTACAATGACGATGTCGTAGTCATCCAGTCTTGATTTGACAGCTCGCCAAAGAAGTTCGACAGGGTTCACGGCGTAGAACTTTCCCGATGGCGCTGACGCGAGTTGATCCTGCACGTCGATCAAGTCCAGGCTCGACGGCAGTAGGTCGATGGTTCTGGCCTCATGGACATCGCCTACCCGCTTCTGAAGCGTGGCGTCAAGGTCGAACTTCTTTACATCAGGATTCATTGCGTCCTTGAACAACTGCGCGAGCGTGTGTCCTCGGTCGTTCAGCTCAAGCCACTTGTCTTCCCCAAGCAACATGATGGTTGCATTGGTCTGAGGGTCGAGGTCGATGACCAAGACCTTCTTCCGCATCTCTGCTGAGAAGACTTGTGCCAAGGCTACGGACGTAGTCGTCTTCGCCACACCACCCTTCAAGTTGATCGTAGAAATCACATGCGCCATCGGAGTATTCCTCTTGTTTCGCCTCAGCCAAGTTCGAATTTGTGATCGCCGGAAGATCGGGCCGGAACCAAGTTCCGTAACCGGAGCAGGAAAGTCGGCCGCCCGCACCCGCCAATTGGCGACTGCTTGACGCGACACCCCTGCTATCTCGGCGATCTCCCCTATTCCCACCAATTCATCGGTCTGTTCAGTCACACCCATGCCCTGTGAACATCATTCACAGATTCAGTGTACAACGTACACAGCGCTGGTCAAGGGGCGCACGGATCGAGGGAACCGCGACCCAGTGCCTGCGTGACCACAAACGCGTAGGAAACGCTATGAAGCTAGAGCACATGCCTACCAAGGAACTGCTGGACCTGCACAACCGGGTCGCAGAGAAGCCGGCGGTTCCTAAGACGTTTGCGACCCGAGGCAAGCTCGTAGCGCGGATGGAGCAGGTCGCGGCCGAACAGGAACATCGACCTCACTTCGCTCGGGCAGCCGAGAAATCCAAGGCGACCGCGCAGCGCGCAGAACCGAAGGCCGACGTCGTCGAGGCGGCCGAAGGGGCGAGAGAAAGCCTCATGGCAAGGGCATCGGCGCGCTCGCATGCGCGAGATCCCGATAGACCCCGCGAGCTTCCCGTACGCACTGGTGGCCGAGATGGTCAACGCGCAGATCGAGGGTGCGACGGCGACAGCCAAGTCGGTGCGCTGGTATGCGAACGACATGCGTCGACTTGCCCAATTCGGGCCGGGGCACCCTCTCGACGAGGGACTGGGTAATCTTCGACTTTATGCTGGCTCCGGGTGACGGGCCACGACTGGGACACGGTTTCGCGCCACAAGGTGCCGTGTTCAGACGCGCCGTTTATGCTCCTGAAGCCTCATTAGGTCGCAGCTTTTCCTCGGTGTAAGCGGCCCCGGAACATCCGATTTCAAATCATGGCAAGCTATCCGCGTTCCGACTTGTCATCATCAATGTAGTTGCAGATAGGCATAGCTGAATGGACCGTCTGACACCCGAGCGGCGCAGCTGGCTCATGAGTCGCGTGAAATCGAAGGACACAAAGCCCGAGCTGTTGGTTCGCCACCTTGTCTTTGGCATGGGCTACCGCTATCGGCTACACGGTAAAAGCCTGCCTGGCAAGCCCGATTTAGTCTTTCCGTCGCGCCACAAGGCCATCTTTGTACATGGATGCTTCTGGCATGGCCATGAAGGCTGTAGGCTCTCAAGAACTCCTAAAACGAACGCCGAGTTCTGGCTCGCAAAGCTTGTCGCAAACCGTGAGCGGGACGCGCGTATCATCACCGAACTCGACGCCCTCGGCTGGACCAGCCTTACGGTCTGGCAGTGTCAGCTGAGAGATCCCGAAGCCATATCAGTCAAGATCCATGAGTACCTCGAAAGCGAAAACAAGTAAGCGACCCATCGTCATAGACCTATTCGCAGGCGTAGGTGGCCTATCACTCGGCTTCGAGCAAGCGGGCTTTGACGTTGCTGCCGCCGTTGAAATCGATCCGATTCATTGCGCCGCGCACGAGTACAACTTCCCCTATTCGACGGCGATCTGTGCGAGCGTCGCCGACCTAAGCGGCACCGAAATTCGCGCTCGAGCCGGCATCGGCGAGAGAGATGTAGACGTCGTCGTCGGCGGAGCCCCCTGCCAAGGCTTCTCTATGATCGGCAAGCGTGCGCTGGACGATCCAAGAAACAGACTCGTCTTCCACTACGTGCGGCTAATTTCGGAGCTCCGTCCGAAGTATTTCGTTTTCGAGAATGTGAAGGGACTGACACTAGGCCAGCACCGTCGATTTCTTGTGGAAATCATCGATGCGCTGAAGGCTGCGGGCTATAGGGTCGAAGAGAACTATCGGGTGCTCAACGCGGCCGATTACGGTGTCCCCCAAGACAGACGGCGTCTATTCCTCTTCGGAGCTCGTGCAGGCCTCCAGATGCCTTCCTATCCCGAGCCGACACATAGGACAACCGTAGGCGAAGCGATCAGCGATCTTCCAAACGCTGACAAGTACAAGACTCTGCTCAATACGGACTCGGTCAAAGCCAAATATTCGACCGAGTCCGGCTATGCGCGCCTGCTCCGTGGCCTTGAAGTAGACCAGAGCGACTTTTCTTACCCGCGGAAATTTGACCGAGACCTTCTAACAGCTAGTGCCAGGACCGGCCATACCGACTTATCGCGCGAGCGATTTGCAGCAACCGAGTGCGGTAAGACTGAGCCTATCAGCCGTTTCTTCAAACTCCCGCCGAATGGGGTTTGCAACACGCTACGAGCAGGGACGGACAGCGCGCGCGGAGCCTTCACGTCTCCGCGTCCGATTCATCCAGTGCACCCTCGCGTGATCACTGTTCGAGAGGCTGCCCGCCTTCACTCATATCCTGATTGGTTCAGATTTCATGTTACCAAATGGCACGGATTTCGACAGATCGGCAACTCGGTGCCGCCACACCTGGGACGTGCCGTGGGCTCAGCAATCGTCAAAGCCCTGAAGCACAATCCAGAGAAGCCGGTAAAACAGATCGAGACCGGCCACGAATCGCTGCTTAATTTCGATATGTCTGAGGCAGCCGCCCATTTCCAAGTCGCGAGGACCGTAATTGCACAACGCACGCGTAAGGAATCTCTGGCTAACGCTACCGCCGTACCTAGCGAACTTCGGCCGTAGGAGCTTTCATGTCTGACAAGATCGAAGGAAGGGAAATCTCGCGCAAGCCGAACAGATATACTCGGATCATCGAATATATTTTCACTTCTCGCTGGAAGCGTGGAATGAAAGAGTTGACATTCGAACGAAACGAGATCGAGGCTGTTGCCAAGAAGCTTGAAATCAAGCTGCCAAAGAACTTGGGCGACGTCCTCTATTCATTTAGATTTCGCAATGCGCTTCCTATCGCAGTTAGCGAAACAGCTGAATCGGGAAAAGAATGGATTATTGAGATGAAGGGCCGCGGATTGTACGCATTCCGCCAAGTGCCTCTCAGCCGAATTCGCCCCAATCCCGATTTTGAAGCGATCAAAATTCCCGATTCTACGCCTGAAATCATACGTCAATATGCCCAGACGGACGAGCAGGCCCTACTAGCCATCGTCCGATACAACCGCCTGATAGATATCTTTCTCGGGTTGACGACGTACTCACTGCAAAACCACCTACGCACCACGGTCTCAGGACGAGGCCAAATCGAAATCGACGAACTCTACGTGGGTATCGACAAGGAGGGTCGTCATCACGTAATGCCTGTACAGGCTAAAGGCGGAAACGATCAAATTAGCGTCGTCCAGACAACTCAGGACGTGGAATTCTGTGCGGCAAAATACTCGGAACTTGCTTGCCTCCCGATATCTGTCCAATTCATGGACGATGATCGAATTGCGATGTTCCTCTTGAAGGTTGAAGACTCGACAATCAAGATTCGTGAAGAGCGGCATTACCAACTTGTACCAGCGAAAGAAATCGACTCAAAAGACTGGCGGCCATTTATCTGAATTGCTAGACATGCTTTTGTAGCCATGCTCTACGAGTGTCTATCGAATCCAAGCGCTCATCGAACTAAAATCTTCAAATGCGCACTACAAGAGTGGGCTCAGTCTTGGTCACAGCACTGAGCGCTTTCCGCATCACCTGACAGGGTCGGGGCCGCGCACCTCGCCTTTCTGTTTGGCAATGCCAACTTGATTTGGGAACTAAGTCGGCACCCGTTTCGTCAAGTAGGCACTAACTCGACCGCCCTAACGTCCCGCCCTACCCAGTGGAAAGATCCTTTAGAGCAATTACCGCTGAAGCTGGCTACGACTAACCGTAGCCAGCTTTTACTAGTTAAGTGAAAGCAAGCTTTAGCGCGCTACCTGAGGCATCGACCGCGAGATGACTGCTCAAGTTGAGCTCTCGCCCTAGACCGCCCTCCTGTAAACGCCTTCGCCCACTGCTAAGATGCAAGTCACGTCATGGAGTTTTCACATATGGAACAGCAGCACTTTAAGGAACCAGCAGCATCCGCGGAAATTCGACGCATTTACGAAAGCGGAAGGTTATTGCCGTTTTTTGGGAGCGGATTTACAAAGGACGAGAAGGCGAGGAAAGGCCGCGTGCCCAGTGCAGCCTCTATGACTAAGCACATAACCACTATGGCCAGTGAGCGCTGCAAGGATCCTCAAATAGCGCAGCAAATGCGAAATATCACGGATCTAAAAGTCGCTTTTAATTTGCTTTTCAAGAATGAGTATATTGATTCCGCAAGCGCAAGAACATATTTAAGCAATACTTTTTCCGACGTCAAACTAAATGGAGCCTATAAAAGTGATCTCCTCAAATTGACATGGCCTCACATCTTCACTTTCAATATAGACGACGCCATTGAGCCTGTCGCCAGCAAATACAAAAAGCTCTTGCCAAATAAAGAAGTGGCGAAAGAGTACATCTCCTCAAATAGATGCCTTTTCAAGATTCATGGCGATGTAGAAGAACTGTGTGCATATACAACAGGCAACACGGTATTCACTTGGGCGCAGTACGTCAACAGTATCGATACAAATTACAGCATGCTCTCTTTTATACAAGAGCAAGCAATAGACTCCTCCTTTATTTTTATAGGATGCTCGCTCGATAACGAGTTGGATCTAATGAGTCTTGCTCAGAAAGTGCCGTTTAGCAAATCTATATTTTTGAAAAAAGGAAAGGTCGATTTCGAGGAAGGTCTTAAGCTAAGCTCGTATGGCATTGATCGAGTCATATACTTCGACCAGTACGATGAAATTCCGCGATGGCTCGTGTCGGTTCTCAAGGACGCTAAAATCGTCACTCCTGAGCGCGAACTAACCGTCGAAGACATGCCGGATATCACGGCAGCGGAAGCAATGCATTTGATTGCGAACGGCGGTCCACTGATGAAGTCGGATGAGCTTTCGCGAATAGCGCTGTGCCCTGCAATTTTTCCACGACGTCAAGAAGTAGACTCGATTACAAAGAGCATTCGTTCGTCCCAGCTTTTGCTAGTCGTGGGTCGCCGATTTAGCGGAAAAACGACGCTGCTACTACAAACAATCGAAGCTATCCATGACTATAGCACATCATTTTTTTCTACTAGCGATTCCTTTAGTCCTGAGATTTTGAGTATTCTCGCAAGTAGAAGAAACCACGCATTCTTCTTCGATTCAAATTTTCTCGACTCGCAGGCCTTGGATGCGATCCTTTCCGCTAAAACGGACCCGTCCAATAAAATCATTCTGTGTGCCAGCCAAGGTGACGCAGATCTTTTTAGGTTCAGAATTGGCAGCAGATCTATCCAATTCGTTGAGATTGCGATACCGAACAAATTGACTGAAGATGAGACTGAAAATTTTAATAAGTCTCTAAATTCCCTTGGGCTCGCAAATTACTCCACAAAAAACAATTTACTGAACTTTGCGTATCACTATTTTAGTAATTACAAAAGCCAGCTTCCACCTAACGCGCTATTCGAAAGAGCGTACAACAGCGACGAGCTAAAAGTGCTCATCCTCATAGCAGCATTTGGAAAAGCGGAAAGAATACTTATTAAAGCAATCTTACCAAACTTTGCTATCAATGAATTCATTCTCAGCAATGATCGACTTTTAGAACATATTTCGAGTAAATCAAACTCATCCATCGGAGCGGTTATATGCAACTCAACTTCTTGGCTTGTACGCGTCGTAAAGGACGAGTTTAAGCGAGATCGCATTTCTGCAATTATCGCTGAGATAATCGTTGCTCTTGCGAAGGATGGCTTCCGCACTACCGCAAACAATCTAATAAGCTTTGACAAGCTTAACGAACTTGCCGGAGGCAGCGTCAACACATTTATTCGGGAGGTGTATGAATTAATTCAGCAACCCTTCGAAGAAGACGGCCACTATTGGATACAGCGCGCCAAAAGTCAACTTATCTCTGGCCGGTCCGAGACTGACTTTTTAGACGGTAAGCAATGGGCCGGAAAGGTCAGAGCCGAAAATAGTGATGTTAAAAACACAACGTACTACAGTGCGACATTTGTGCGCGCACAGCTTCATGCTAGATCATATCGCATCTCCTCGTCGATCAATGACCTTAGATCCTTTTTTGAAGATATGTACGAATCGACTAGAAATTATTCAAACAACAAGGTTCACATTGATCGAATGCTTCGCAGCGTCAAGCCAGATATTGCTCACGCCGTTTCCGCGCTGGGTGCAACTAACGATCCTTTTTTTCTTCCCCGGAAGAATGAGGTCGCCGAGCTTGTTGGGTTGTTCAATACATCCCAAGCCTCTCGGCGTAGACCCTAATAAGTCCATTTTTGGCTAGCTTAACGTCATGCTGCTGCACCATGCAGTCACGTTTAGACGTCGAATCCATTTCACGCCAGGTAGGCGCCATGCCTAGTGCCTTCGCTGACACCTGCTGTAACTGAACGGGCTAGTCTGGGACCAGCCCGATTAGATTGTACGGGCATTTTGGCGCCTGCTCAAAGTAACGCATCCGCCAGACACCTCTGCACCGTTTCCGGTTGTCGTTGTTGAGTTAGCCCAGCAAGACGCCGGGTCACTTACATGTAGCAAGGGCTTGCGGGATTCAGTGAAAGCCCGACTCTTTGTCTATGTGGTCTAACTCTGTGTCGAGTCGGGCTATCTGCTCGCGTTGGACTTAAAGCTTCTTTTCTTCGGTTATCCCCCCCCTGCGTCTTGCAGCTTCAATTTATCGCGCTTGTCTGCCTCCTGCTGAATCAGACCTTGGTTAAGGATGGCCCAAGCAGCAACCTCAGATTTATTCCAGTTATACAGATCGACAGCATTGTCCATATTTCCATTCGAGTCGGCGCAGCGTTTGAAGTCAATACCAAATGCTGCCCGATCAATGTTGTCCCGCGTGTACGCGGCTTGCTCTACAGAAAGCTTCGCTAGCGCTGCTTCGGTGGCGATATTGACCGTGTTATTAACCGCCTCGGCAATCTCACTACTGGGTTCTGACGTCAGGCGAAGCATGTCCGCGCACGAAGATGCATGACCGGCTCCCACTTCTGATTTAAGTCGCTCACTTAGAGCTAAGGACTCTCTAATCATTTCTTTTTCGGCTTGAAGGCGTGCTTGCTCTCGTTGCTCCTGTTCTTTCTTTTGCAGTTCCCAGCTTACCGACTCGATATGCTTCAAAACCCGCGAGCTCGGGTCAGCTGAGCAGCGTTCGGTCAGGGCATCCTGGAAGATTAGGATGCGTGGATCGTTAGGATCGACCGTGGTGTCAAACTTGCCCTCCCGGGCGATGATGATCGCCATGACAGTTTTAATCGCGATCCGCCCCTCATTGAATGCCATGCAAATCCCATAGCGCGCGGAATCCTTGTTCTCCTGAAAGGACTGGTCAAGCGACTCTCGAAATGCACTCGCCATGGACGTGTCGGCATCATTGACGCATTGCTGGTAAATTTTCTGATGGATATCACCCACCAACGCTGAGTCCCTGAGGACAGAGTTTTGGAAGTAGGCCTCAATCTCTGTGTCGTTTCCATATTCCCTGGCGGCTGCATTTAGAGGCATCTTCCAGATGTTGCCGTAGGTGGCAGCGTCGTTCATTACGCGTGCTTCAATAAGAGCTTCGCATGTTAAATTCTCATCTAGTCTAATTTTTGGTGCTCCTCCGCGATCACAACCAAAAAGCACCACGCATGCCGCCAAAACGGCAATAGTTTTAAATCTCATAAATTCCTTACGGTTTGAAAAGCGGGTGAGAGGTCTGACTTCATCAAGTCAAATTTCTGAGAGGAAATTGGCCGAAATGGCCGTTACGTCTGTAATAGCGGGGTTTGTGATGCTTCAGCCGTCTGAATTCCAAGTTTGGTAGCGCCTTCCCGTCCTCGCCAGTGTTGAGACCCTATAGAACTATCTGAAGCACCTGCTACGAAGAGACTGCCACTCGGTGACGCGGTGGCATTGCCGTCAAGTCACAACGCCTGCTCAGCAGGTGCCATTTGACTAGGTCGTCCGGGGTTCCAGAACTGTCAAAGTATTGTATTTCCGAACACATCTAGTCAAGCACTGCCGCACGACAAAGGTGCGGATTCACCATACTTTTGGTGTCCTCTACGGGGGCATCGGCAATGAACAGTTTTGGTGATCGGCTCCGCAAGTACAGAACTGCAGCCGGCCTGACCCAAGAGCAGCTTGGCTTTAGCGTCGGAGTCACTAAGTCTTCCGTGTCAGCTTGGGAAAACAACCGTGAAACTCCGAGTTTCCGCACTCTGGCTGATCTCAGCCAAGCGTTGAATCAGTCCCTAGACTCACTTGTGCTAGACGGGGAAGCGGCTTTGTCGGATATGGGAAAATCAAGCCTGCATGCGGCGACGAAAGAAGAAGAAGCCCTGCTTATTCGTTTTCGCAAGCTTTCCGGCAAGAAGCGAGAAGCTATTCTTGAAATGCTTAAGCCTTAGCTGATAACACTCAAAACAAGATCGGCAGCCACGTCTTGACTTTGAAGACGTCAACTGAAGCTTGACAGCCCGGCAGAAAATAGCTCCACCAGTTATCGCCAGCTCGGGGTCTAAAGCATGCCCCGGTTAGCCATGGACAGCGCCGCTCGATTGGTCAAC
Source organism: Xanthomonas nasturtii (assembly GCF_001660815.1). Classification (GTDB taxonomy): domain Bacteria; phylum Pseudomonadota; class Gammaproteobacteria; order Xanthomonadales; family Xanthomonadaceae; genus Xanthomonas; species Xanthomonas nasturtii. The sequence goes on along the minus strand of NZ_LYMI01000002.1, from coordinate 113,151 downwards.
ACGAAATGGTCGAGCAGCCTACATCCACTAATGCCAGGGCTTCCCCAAGCCGCTTTGTCACAGCCTGATCAGCCGCCGATGGCTCTGGATCGCCACTTGGATGGTTGTGGGCTACCAAAACTGCCGACGCATTCAGCGACAGAGCGCGCTGGACCACGACGCGCGGATGCACCATGGACTGATCGACTGAGCCAGAGAACAGCCTCTCTGCCTGGATTAGCCGGTGCCGGACATCCAGGAAGGCAACCTCAAAGTGCTCCCGTGGCTCGTCTGCCAGCCGAAGCCGGAAGAATTTGCCACAGGCGTCAGTGCTGCTCATCAGTTGGTCCCGCTCAGCCGCACGCCGCTCGATGATCTTGAGCGCGCGGGTGATTGTCCGGTTCTCCCGAACCCTTGCTGCAGCGATGGCGCCAATCCCAGACCCTTCCAGGAGTTGCGGTAGCGCCATCATGGGGTCAGCTCCAGAACCTCTTCCCAAGCACGTCGCTTGATTGCTGCCCCCAACCCGAACCAGGCGGCGTCCCGGCGGTTGTCATCACTATGCGCACGCCGATGATGGTCGACGAACTCGGTGAGACTGTTGAGCACACCCCATGCAGTCCCGCGACTGGAGGACAGGGTTGACCCACGCCCACCACCCTCGTATAGCGCGCGCACCCTTGCCACTGCCTGCTCATTGACAACCGCCGAGCCCGGCGTCGAGCCTCCATACACCAACACACGACGCAGCAGTCCCTCTACAGAATCCGGAGGAACGGGCACATCGCACAATACCTTCATCCGATCCACGAAGCCGTCCCACCCGCCAACGACGATGCCGAGTTGCCGCTTGATAGCGTCGGGCTGGAACTGACTGCGATGTGGCACCTTGATGGCCCCAGCACTCTGATCCACAGCGATCTGCAGCGTGTTATTGCATACCACGCGAACAGACGTGAATTGCGCTGTCGTTGCCAGCGTCCCGTCGCACGCTGTTGCTAGCAGCAGGTATCCATCGACTCTATCGCGCTCTTTCAATGCGGTGCTCTGTCCGGTCCTGGCCAAGGCCCAGAACTTCTTTCCGCCACGCAGGACGCCGGCGGTTTCAAGTTCGAACCCGTGAAGTGCTGTCAGATCGCGGTAGAACTCCAGGATCTCGCCAGGCTGTACAACCTGGAAGCGCTTGGACACCACCGCCAGCGGCGCCTGAGTGTCCGATCGATAGAGCACCTTCTGCTCAGGAAAGGTGCCGGTACCATCTGAGCCGCGGCCTTGCGTGGTGTAACGCACCTCCGATTCTTTTATCTCCCATTCCATACCAGCCTGGCGCCTCCAGACTTCGATGGGTTGGTGCTTGCCCAGCTCGTTACCCAGGCCATGCCAAGGTGTCTGGCCCTTGTATGCAATCGATTCAACAAGATGCACGTGTCTCTCCTAAATGCGGCGGCATAAACGCACAAGGCCCGGACGATGCCGGGCCTTGTGCGGTGCCAATGGATGATGGATCAGTCGTTACGGAAAAACTTCGGCTGGACGGGCTCGAAAGAGCAGCGCGCGGCAGCTGCCAAGATGGAAGCCGCCACGATCAAAACGCAATACAGGAACTCAGACTTATCCCTCATCAGATCACCAGATCAATGGACGGATCGGCACGGACCGTCCCCACGCAAGGCCAGACACGTCCTGGCTCTCAGGTAGGTATTAAGGGTTTGAGATGTATTCGCTTCGAGGAATTGCATCGAGCAGCTTGATGTTCTCGGCGAGAGGCAAGCCCGTGCGCCCTCAACTTGACAGGATGAAGCACTTCATTTTGGCATCTTCAAGCTTTACCGCGTTGCCGGGGCAGTTCGTAAGTTGATAGCACGGTATTGCTTCTGGTCACCGTAACGCGTTCCGTTTCTCTCGAAGGTTGCACAGAGCCGCCCTTCCCCACAAGGAGCTAGGTCCGCTCGGGCGACGCGCTCCCAGTAGTCGACAGAGGCCCGCAGCTGCGCCAGTTCGCTCCGCTTCTCGCCGATGATGCTCATCGAGTAGACCACCGCACCCAGGCCAAGGGTGCCCGCTACAAGCATGGTGATTGATGCCATGCCCATGCGGCGCGTGAGTCTGGTCTCCAGCGAATGTTGCGCTTGCGTATAGCGCTGGGTCGCCTTCTGAAGCGTCTTGTCAGCGTTGACCATCTCGTCGCTGAATTTCTTGACTGCCGGCTCCAAGGTTTGCGCCAGCGCCTGGTGGGTCAGCTGAGTCAACCGCGGGAGTGCGTTTTCCAGTACTCGATTGACTTTGACATCGGCGCTGCTAGCGGCGCTTTGGAGCAGCCGGAGTTGCTCGGCGACCACATCGCGCAGCCGTTGCTCTCGCTGTTGCATGGATGCCACCAGCGTTGTCAGCACTTTGACCGTCTCCTGCAATGATGCGTTCGACGCGTTCAACGTCGCCGTCAGTTCCGCCATTGCGGCGGCGTCTTGCCTGTCCATGAGGTCTCCTAACGCGTCTGGTCACAGAAGCGATTTTGACTAACCGCCGCCCCCACCACCACCGCCTCCACCGTCTCCACCTCCACCGCCGTCCCCTTGGGGACCGCTCTGCATCGGCCCCTTGGCGAACTCCGGCAGCGTCAGCACCATCACCGGCCCACGGCTGGTGTTGACCTCCGCTGAGACATCCATCCCTAGTGCCTGGCGTGTGGCGGCGAGCTCCTGGGCCTCCTGCTGAGCCTGCGCCTCCAGGAAATCGTTGCCCTTCTTCAACAGCGCCTGCGTCGCTGCACTATTGGCGACACGATCTAGAGCCTGCTCAATCGCCAGCTCGTTCTTGCTGTCGAGCGCGTAGAGCACCTCGTCCACATCCGGGTCGCCGGTGATGGATTTTCGCTGAGTCTGCGACGAATCGGTTGGCGCATCCCCTACCCCTGGACCGGCGAAGTGCTGAGCCATAGCTGGAAAGTCATCGGTTTGCTCGGCAGCTTCACTGGGAGAGCGGTGGCCTTGTTCGTGCGCATTGAATGCATCCATGCTTCCGCTCTCCCGGTCCCGCGCGCCGTCGCGAACGAAAGGATAAGGTTCTCCGCGCTCGCGATACTCCTTCCATTCCTGGTGGAAGCGTTCGTCTTCCCGATCCGCCAGCTCAATCTCCCGTTGCAGCTGGCGTAGCGAGCGCATGGTTTCTTCGAGGAACAGAGCACCACCCGGGTCTGCGGCGCTACGATCCTGCGCCGGTGTCGATTGGGTGCGTTGGTTTTCTGCGTCAGAAGACCCGACCGGCACGCGAGTGTCGGCACTGCTTGCCAATGACTGCTCACGCGCTTGCGCGAAGTGTTCTGGGGGCAGCACCGGCGCACCATGATCAGCGAGCAAGGCGTTTGAAGGACGGGGCTGTTCGGTCTCGGCTTCTCGCTCAGGCGTGGCAGACGGTGTGGAAGGCGATGCAATCAACGGTTCTGCTGTCTCAGGAACTGTTGTGGCCATGGGCCGAACCGGCTCTGCCTCCTGCTCACGCGCCACGTCTTGCTGGCGGATCGGCGCTTGCTCCATCTCCGCCGGCTGCGTTTGCACATGGCGATACAGCGCCGGGGACACCGCATCGGTCTGCACGCTTTGCACGGGTTGGTCGCCGGATCCACGGCCCCCAGAGGGAGACACTTGGAGGTGCGCAGTATCGCGACTCTCCAACGCCTGCCTTTCCAGTGCGCTTGCTCCTTCTTGTGCTTGCGGCTGCGCGTCGCCTGGATCAGGTGCCCGCGTCCGTGGGTCAAGCGTAGTGTGAGCCGCGCGTTCGCCTACCTGTTGGTTATGCGTCTCTAGCTGCTGGTAGACGTCTGTCTGCTGCAACTCGGGCCGCGGCGTTTGTTGAACCGGCGCCGCATCCGTAGCGTGCAGCTGAGCGTCCGGTTGCTGCGAGGCTTCTTGGCGTTGGTCTTGTTGCTGCGCTTGCCGAGCCTGACCTTCCTGGGCCTCAACCTGCCTGGTTTCTTGAGCCTGCCGGTCTTGTTGCTCCCGCTGCTGATTGTCAGCTTGGCGTTCCTGCGCCTGCCGTTGCTGGGCATCCCTCTCCCCACGCTCCTGCAGCTCGCGTTGCTGGCTGGTCTGCGCTTGGCGCTCCTGCACCTGGCGCTCTTCTAGCTCACGCTGCTGCTCTGCTTGGCGTTGACCTTCCAACACCGCGTGCGCCTGGACTGCCTGCTCGCTCTGCGCCCGATCTTCGCGCCCAGGCTGTGGTTGCTGAAGGTGCTCGCGCACCTGCGCGGCGTGCTGCTCTTGCGCAACACGGTCTTGCTGTTCGCGTTCTTGCCGCGCCTGCGCCGCGACGGAAGCCTGCATGCGTGCCTGCATATCCAGCACTTGCTGCGGATTGGACGATTCGGAGGTCGAGGTGTCCGCCTCTCCGGTCGCTTCGGGCGCACGAGCAAAGGTTGCCGACTCTTGTCGATTACCTCGCGCCTCACCCAACGCCTGCCGGATGTCCTCGCTGCTGGTCACGGCCACCACGCGAGTCACCCCATCGTTGCCGCGCTGGAGGTGCGCAATGGGGCTGTCGTAGCCGTATTGCCCTGACTCATTGCGCTGCAACTGCTGCATGGTCGGCCCGGTGATGCCGTTGGCATCCATGGTCCGCTGCGAAGCCAGCGTCACGGCCTGCTGAGTATCTGGGTTGACGTTCAAATCAACGCCTGCCGCCCGGTAACGGTGCAGCAACTCGTTGTGCTCAATCTGCGCCGCCGTGGGAGCGGGAAGCGCCTGGATCGCTGCCAGGGCTTCTTGTGACCGTTCCAGCGAGGGCTGGCGCATCTGGTTGGTGAGTTCCAGCTCCACCGCCAGGTTGCCACTGGCGACGCCATCCCTGCCGGCCCACTGTCCTAATTCGGTGCGCTGGTAAAGCCGAGCGTCCGAACCGAGCACCGCGCCGGGCTTGGCCTGGGCGGCTTGAACGGCCGCCGGCACTTCCACTCCGTAGGCCTGAGCACGCTGCGCGGCATGGTTTTCCAAGTAGGCGACGGCGATGGCTTCGCGCCCCGTGGCGATGTTGCTTTCGATGCGACCTAGCGCTTCTTGGTTGAGCTGTTGCGTGCGTTCCGGGGAGGCGGTTTGGTGTTCGTAGCTGCCCCGGTCGTTGGCACCTGACACGGAGGTTTTGACTTCGCGTTCCCATGCTTGGCTTTCGGGATTGCGCCGCCAGTTTTGGTTGTCCAACCCCACTTGGTCGCTTGCTTGAGCCGGAAGGTTGAACGGATCCTGGGGCGGCGGCGCTTTGCCCAGCGCCAGTTCCACCGCTTTCGCATTGGCCAGCGCACCCAGCTCCTGCGACTTTTCGTAGCTGGCGACCACGGGCTGCTCGCCTGACGTGCGGCGGCGATCCTGGGCGAGATCGATAGCCGCTTCGCGCTGCCAGTTGCGCCCGTTGAACTGCCACTCCACGCCGGCCTTGTCGGTCTGGTGGTAGATGGCGCGGTTGTCCAGCAGATCGGCGCCTTTGTCGAACGCCTTGCTCATCAACAGCGCATCGCCCACCACTAGGGCAGCAGGCACGAAACCGCTGCCACCAATCGCAGCGGCAGTGGACGCGCCACCGGCCCAGCCGCCCGCATTGCGGGCAATGGCATGCTGAACTTCCGATTGCGCGGCAGTAGCATTGCCCTGTTCCAGTAGCTCCGCCGAACGGCGAGCTGTTAACACCGCATCCGCGCCGGTCGCCAACAAACCTCCCGAGCGCACCAAAGTGCTCGCCGACGCATTGCCAAGCAGCACTTCCATGGACGCGGCACCGCGCTGGCCTCGGGGCACGCGCAGGTTCTGTGCGGCTTCCTCACCGAGAACCTGCTCGACCTTGAGGATGCCCTGCTCAGACAACGCCACGCGCCCGTCTTGATGGGCATTGGAAAGGGCGAGGGATAGCCCGCTGCGTTGAAGTTCAGTGTTCCCGCCTCGAGTTAGCGGGGTGTTGTTGACCTGTATCTGGTTGAGTGCGACGACGATGCGCGACTCGGAGTTCGTGACAGCACCCCAGCCGTGGTCAACGCCACTGAAGCCTTTCAGGTTCTGTAGCTGCTGGGCGTGGGCTTGACTGTAGGACGAAACGTTATGAAAGAAATCTCGAACTTTCTGCGAGGTCTGTGCAGCCGTTTGGCCGATTGGCGTATTGGTATTCAAGTCGCCATTGATCAAACCAACCTTGACCGTATCACGCAGGTGCTCAACTTTTTGGACCACGCGATCAAGCGCGGCGGCATCGCCAGACAAGGCGGACCGGTAGTCGCGGGTCTTCTCAATCTGGTCAAGGTTCCGAAGCATTCCTCTCTGGTATTCAGCAAGAGGGCCGCCGCTGTGCGGCGTGATGCCCATGGCTTGTGCAAGCCTGGGGTCAGCCGGCAGAAAGAGACGGTTTTCGGAGGCATGGATGTCGAACTTTCCAGCTTCTTGCAATGTCGCGAGCAGCTTGCTGTTCTTCAGCGTCTGCTGCTCGATCTCATGATGGTCTTGAAACAGTGTCCGATAGTTAGACATGGCTCGGATTCCATTTTCCTTGTCTCTTTGCGGGATTTAGCTATCCACCACGTCATCAAACCAAAGCCCATCGGAACCGCTTTGGCCACCGATGCCTGCAGCTTCGACAGCATCCTTGAATACCCGGTCGCAGAAGACCATGCCGTGATAAGGCAAGCGGAAGACATGAGCCGAACCGAGAACATCTTTCTTGAAAGCGAGGCGCACATCACCGGTCAGGTCGTAATACTTCCCCTCAACAAACTCATCGCTGATGATGATGTTGAGCTGAGAAGCGTCTTCGTCGAGAGCATCTACTGTTCGCACCACATCGCAGAGGAAGAACGTCGGACCCGCTGAGCCATCCGCAAGTCGATATTCGGCTTCCACAAAAACGAACGCATTGGGGTCCACAGAATCCATCACCCTGCGGAGCCTTTCGGACACCAGCCAATAGCCGCTAAATCCGCCTTCTAAGTCTTGGGGCAAAGCACCCTCTTTGGGGTGGTGTACCAGGCGCGGAATCTCTTGAAGCGGCGGGAAGCCCCCCTCTTCTGGCCGTAAGATGAGCCGAGGCGGAGTGATCAGAGCTTTGCGGTTCTCAAAAACCACACCGTGCCCGGGGCCGCCTCTGCGCGCATCGGGTTCAAGGATGAAGAACTCGCCTGGCTTGGGTCTGTCTTCGGTTGTCTTTACCATACGTTGCTCCTAGCCATCTTGGCGCTGCGTCCTCATCCGGTGATGAGCTTACCTGCTTTGCCGCCGGCTAGGCATGGACTGCGTCCGCGCTTCTATGGCTAGGGCCATCAACGCTTTGCCTGCTGCCATCCCATCCTGCCTCTAGGGCTTCTCTGGAAGTGCAGAGCATCGGCTCGCCCCGTGGGGGCGTGATGGGAGTGCGTTCGTAGTCATGCTATCTAGGCAGGTGAACAGCCCTCTTTCCGTTGCGGGAATGTTGCCCTTGATGGGGGTTCGCCCGGCGCCGGTTGCTTGATAGCTTGAGGTTTGCGGGGGTCGCCTTGTCCCGCTTGCCGCACCGGTGGTCTCAGGCGTCTGAAACGGCTTTGCTAGGGGCATTGATCCTCCGAAGACTGACGCACTTGCGGGCGATAGAGATGGAGATCTACATGGATCGACGTTTAAAGCCGTCGGCATTTGCCGTCGGCTTTTTTGCTGCGCTTCCTGACGGCTCGCTCTCGACTGCGAGGCAAGGTGACCGAGCAACATCGCCCAAATTAAGGGGGATAGAAGCTTTTGCCTAGCGCGCTTCTGCAAGCGGTCGTATGGTCTGCGTCCCGGCCAGACCGACCACATCGTTTAGAAGCTTGAACATCTCCCGACAAATTTGCTCTTACAAGCTTTTATCAGTGGAGGATGTTGCCACAAAGCTAGCTATGGGCAAATCAACAATCTGGGCAAAAATCAAGCTTGGATCCCCTCGCTACGATCAATATTTTCCCAAACCGATTCGTCAGGGACCGGGTCGAGTAGCGTGGATCGAACACGAAGTGGATGCATGGGTCGACCAACGCATTGCGGAGCGAGATTTCGTCAAACCGGACAGCCAGAATTTGTCGCTAAGTGGACCACTCTCGATTTGAGTGCGGCACGGACCTCATGCGCAGTAGAGCAATAACAAATACCCACATATTCCAACCCCCAATCCACTCTTATTATCGGAACTTATGTTTTCTATATTTTCTATATTTCATTTCATTTCATTACGCGTGAATCGATACTCCTTTGTGCAACCCAACAAGGCTGGACGATGAGCTCAAATATAAATTCATCAAGAGACCGAAACGACCGAAGAGCGGCAATGGCATCCTCGGCCAGCAATCATCAGACATAGGCAAGGCAAGAGAGAAAAATATATGAAATTCAAAGACGAGGAGGCTTTTCTACATCATTGGGAGCAGTGGAACAAGTTCGGAGAGGACGAGAGCACAATCCTACTTCCATCGGATCGATACCCCAGGCAGCTCTTGGAGTGCATAAAGGTCGTTCAAAAGGTAGTTACGGGCAAAAATGTTCTATTTACCGAAGGAAGTCGTGGCACATACCTTGTCTCAGAGCCAACCTGCAAAGTTGGTAGCGACCTACGAAATATTTCGAAGATCTGCATACTTTCAATAGCGAACGAGTTCCGAGGCATAGAGCTAAATCCTTACCTGGGGATCCTAATTAAAGTCGTTGAACGGCACAGCTTCAGCGCTCTTGATCTCTATGCATCCGCAGATGAGGCGAACGCTTTTGTGGCGGAGCTTCGCCAACAAGGCCGCGAGAATGGCACCAAAGCTGCGATTCACAAGTCCGAAAGAACGGCTAATGCGAACTCAAGAAGTGCAAGGCAGTACATAGACAAGCTGTTCTCACTGTGCAGCCGACTGCTCGTTTCAAGAATAGATTTGGGAATGTCCATTAAGTTCCGGAAGTCGCTAGAAGCGGACGTTGATCCCCTTCGCATGAAGGACGACTTGCGGCGGCTGCTTAGGCGGATAAGACGAAGATTTCCAGATCTCGTAGGCTATATCTGGAAGCTTGAGAAAGGACCCTTCAAGTCTTATCACATTCATCTGCTGGTTTTGCTGGATGGCAATGAGGTATGCAAGGACATTCGCATTTCCAAGGTGGTTGGAGAAATTTGGAAAGAAATAACAGATGGAGAGGGTGCTTATTGGAACTGCAACGCGGACAAAAAAAATACGCGGAGAGAGGCAAGCTCGGAGTGGGCATGATTGAGCATCATGATTCCGAAATGAGGGAAAATTTACAATATGCTGCGGGGTATCTTGCCAAGGCTGACAGCTTGATCAAGTTGGCCCAGAATCTAGGCAGGGCTTTTGGGAAGTCGGAAATTCCGAAACCCAAAAGGGGCACCAGAGGTCGGCCTAGAAAGCCACGAGGCGCTCATTAGCGCCTCTTTCTACTTGGGCGCCCAGCGAGCAAAATTCGCTCGTATTCGATGCTATGTGCATGATCCGACAACGACCGGCGTTTTAGGAATTCTGGAACATCCTTCGGGATACCAGATTTGAATCGGGCGAGTGTTGCGCTATCTCTGTCTAGCGCCAAATCAGAAAATGATTCAAGCTTCGACTCAAGCGCTCGATAAATGTCGACCTTGGACCTGAAAGAATTAGAAGGCATTTCTTTCAACAACCTCAACGTGTAGTCGCTGATTGCCTCTAGGTGACTTCCTGCTCCATTCTTCTGAGCACCCTCCTGGGCGGTGATCTGGCTGCTAGCTCGGCCGAGCTCATAATTGCAGTCAATCAGTGCAACCCATGCCGAGACCGGGTTCCCTTGACTGATTGCCAAACGAGCATTCAGCAAGCTCTCCAGGCTTGCCAGTGCACACAGCGCCCTCTCTGGAGTGTTCTGCAACAAGGTTTCGAATCTCTCCAACGAGAGCCGGTAGACTTCCCCCCGTTCGCGGTTGGTGCGCGCAGCAACTTCCATCCGCCTCCAGGCGTCGCGCCAGGGCTCGCCGTAAGGCTCAGGGATCCTCGATGAAAAAAGGATCTTCAATCGCGCCTCTGCCTCGCTCAGACAGGTCTCGAGACTTGGAGGGAAAATAGAGCTTTTACTCCTGGGCAGTGCCTGGACTTCTTCAGGGCTCAACGCATTCTGCGCTTCCGCCAGCAACGGATTCCTTTTTGACGGAAGCGATATGGACTTGCGAGCCACAAACAGTCCAGGTGAGTAGAAAAGTGAGTAAGCTAGAGTAAGTGAGATTTTTAATCTCTTGCATATCAAAAACTTACGCCTCAACTATGGTGCCGGCACCCGGATTCGAACTGGGGACCTACCGCTTACAAGGCGGTTGCTCTACCAACTGAGCTATGCCGGCACTGGTGGGCGCATTGCACGCCGGTGCGCATTCTAGCGCAGGGCGGAGCAATCTAGCGATCGTTGACGCGTCGCACCTGCAGCGCTCTGCAATGTGGCGGCCGCCACCGTGCTGCGCACATCGATCCACCAGCGCGATTGACCGTTGCCACTGGGCACCAACTGCGCGGGAAAGCCTGCGCTGACCAGACTGGCCTGGCGCCGCTCGGCGCGCTCGCGGCTTTGGTACTGCCCCAGCGCAACGGTGTTGTCCTCGCCCTGCGCAATCACGTAATAGTCGCCGATGCCGGCAGCCGTAATGCGCTTGACCAGAGCCTGCGCCGCGGCGCGGTCGCCCACATTGGGCAACATCACCCGGAACGTGCTGACCCCGGCGTCGGTATCCGCGCGCACGCTGGCGCGGCTGGCCTGGCCGCCAACGCGCGCCAGTGCGGCATCGGCGTCGCTACGTGCCGCGTACGGCCCGACGCTGACGCAGCGCTCCGGCGGTGTCGGCACGGACACGGGCTTTGCGACGGCGGTGCTTTCGTCAACAGCTTTGGAAGCGCTGTTCGCTGCCGCTGCAGCGTCGACTGGACGCGGGGCCGTCTCGGCCATTGCCGGCGTTGGCACAGGCTCGGGCACAGACGCCGTCGCTGCCATCGGCGCAGGAGCCGGCGTCTTGGATGCAACCACTGCACTGGCATCAGGCGTTGCAGCTGTCGCCACGACGGGACGCGACACCGCGGCTGTCGCCTTGGTCGGCACCATCGGCAGCAGGTCCAGTCGAGCAACCCCGGGCGGTTGCGGCGGCGCGGCCGGCGGCGCCGGTGGTGGTTGCAACGCCCACCACAGCGCCACCCCGGCATTGAGGATGATCAGGACAACGATGAGCGCGCGTACAGACATGCGACGATTTTAGGGCCTGTCATGTGGCTTGGGGGGAGTGCGAAGCGGTCGCGGCTCGACCAGGCGCGCAACACACTCTCGGTGCGCCACCGGCCGGCGGCAACGCGTGTCCCCAGCTGCTCTGCCCGGGAGCTATGTCGCCGGTGTGCCAAGCACCCTGCTGCCGAGAACTCCGGCAGCCACTCGGCTACCGATGCCCCATGCTTCTCACCCAAGCCGCACACGGCAACGCTTTACAGCGAAGACGAATGCAGCGCCCAGGTCGCCAGTCCATCCAGCACCAGGGCCGCGCGGAAGGTGGCACCGGGCAGCAACGGCAGCAACGGCGGCGCGCCGCCGCCATGCACCAGCAGCCGCACCGGCACGCCCAGGCTGCGTTGCGCGTGCTGCAGGCTGCGCTCGATCAGCGCCACCGCCGCGCCATCGCAGCCGGAGGTCAAGGCATCGTCGGTGTCGTTGGCCAGCTCGACATAGTCGCCGCCGCTGGCTGGCAACTGCGCCGCGCGCGCATGCAGCGCTTCGCGCATGGTGGTGGGCGAGGCGGCGATCCGCCCGCCGTGGTGCTGCCCATCGGCACCGAGCACATCGATGGTCAGCGCAGTGCCCACCCCGGCCACCAGCACCGGTGCGTCGCCACGCGCACCCAGCAATGCCAGAAACCGGTCCACACCGAAGCGGCTCGGGTCGGCATAGGCGATGCGGATGCCGGCGCATTCGGCGGCCGTGCGCACGATGCGCACCTGCGCAAAGCGTTCCTGCAGGCATGCGACCATGCGTTGCGTCAATGCCGGTGCAGCCACGCTGGCCACATGCGCGATACGCCCGGACGGCAGCGCCGCCAGCGCGGCCGCATCCATGGCCTCGGCGCCGTGCGCCCATGCCTGCACCTCGCCGGCCCGGTCGCCGTGCAGCGGCGCGTACTTGAACCGCGAATTTCCCAGGTCGAACAACCACTCGCTCATGCAGGTCTCACGCTCACTTCTCCGGAGTGGAACAGGCGCACCGTGTCGCCCAGTTGCACCCGCAATGCACCGTCGGCGGCCAGGCCGAGCGCGACGCCATGATGTCGGGTGCCGGCCTCTTCGACCTGCACTGCCCGCCCGCTCAATAGATCCAGCGCCGCATAGCGCCCCAGGAAGGGCGCCAGGCCCTGTGCCTCGAACAGGTCCAGCGCCGGCAGCAGTCCAGACAGTACCGCTGCCGTGACCTGGTCGCGCGACACCGGCCGGCCGGCCAGGGTATCCAGATCGACCCACGGCTGGTCAATGCCGGCCGCTGCCGCCGCCGGCATGTGCACGTTCAACCCTAGCCCGATCACCGCACGCGCGTTGCCGGCCATCTCGCCGCCGCCTTCGATCAACAGGCCGCCCAGCTTGCGCTCGCGCGCCAGCAGATCGTTGGGCCACTTCAGCCCGACATCGGCGAACCCGCAGCCGCGCAGGGCCTCGGCCACCGCCACGCCCACGGCCAGGCTGAGCCCGGCCAGCTGGCCCAGCCCACCACTGAATCGGCGCGACGCCGACAGATAAATGTGCGCGCCCAGCGGCGAGGTCCATTGACGGCCGCGCCGGCCACGGCCGCCGGTCTGGCGCTCGGCCAGCAGCACCGCCACGCCCTGTTCGGGCGCCGGCTGCGCCAGCAAGGTGGTGTTGGTGGATTCCAGCGTCCAGGCCACGTCCAACGCCGCCAGGCCAGCGACTGCATCGGGCGCCATGCCGGCACGGATGCGCGCCGCATCCAGCAGGTCCAGCGGGGTGGCCAGGCGATACCCGTCGCCGGCGCGTCCTTCGATGTCGACACCGGCCGCGCGCAGGTTCTGGATGCGCTTCCACACCGCTGCGCGGGTCAAACCGGCATCGCGCGCCAGCGCATCGCCGGACAGCCGGCCGCCGGCAAGTCTGGCCAGCAACGCGCGGTCATCCACGGCTGCAACGCACGATAAGAGGTGAGGTGACGATGGCGCGGGCTTTTGCATGCCCAGACACGGCGAGCGCTGCACACCAGGCTGCTCGCCCGGGCAACGCGCAGAATGCGGCATCGGCGTGCCACACGACATCGGCCTTTGGGGTGGCTGGCAGCAGCGAAACTGCATGCGGCTGACCAATGCGCGCGCCAAGCTCACGCCTGGCAACCCGCGTGTCGCAGCGCCGGCCATCGGCGCCTCTCGTCTCAAAGTGCATCACACGCCCGAAGTACCGAATCCATCCGTGAAAGTATGCGCCAAGCCTTTCCGGGCGCCCAGCGCAGCTTGCGTGAGGGAGTGAAAAGCGCGTTATGATCGGCGACTCACGCCGCTTGCCCTGGATGTGGACGATGCGCCGACTCACGGTTTGCCTGCTCCTGTTGTTGGCTCCGCTTGCCGCCCTGGCATCGGACCAACTGGTCGACGGCGATCATGACAGCTGCGTCAGCACCAATTCGGCTGCACGCGGCAGAACACCCCCCCCCGAGGCGGCACCGGTACGCACGGCTCCGCACAAGGCCGCACCGTCCACCGGTGGCGGTGGCAGCGATGGCGATTCGTTGTTCCCGCGCATGCGCACGATGCCGCGTTGGCACAGTTTCCTGCCGGGCATGTTCCGCTGATCCAGTGGTTGACGCGCTGGCTGCGCCGGCCGCCCCCCGAGATTGCTGATGCGTCGTGGCAGCGGCTGTGCCGCAGTTGCGCATGGGTTGCCGCGCTCGATCCGCCCCGCCAGCAACGGCTGCGCGCGTTGACCGCGCAGTTTCTGCAGCAGAAGACCATTTCGCCTGTCGACGGATTGCAGTTGCAACCGCACGACCAGCTCGTGCTGGCGGCCACCTGCTGCCTGCCGCTGCTGGAGATCGGCGCCGCCGGTTGGCGCGGCTGGTCGCAGCTGATCGTGTACCCGGATGCGTTCCGCGTGCAGCGCACGCATCTGGATGCCGCCGGCGTGATGCATGCGTGGGACGACACCCTGATCGGCGAAGCCTGGGAGCAAGGCCCGCTGATCGTCAGCTGGGCAGACGTACAGGCCGACCTGGACGATCCGCAGGCAGGCTTCAACGTGATCGTGCACGAGATGGCGCACAAGCTCGATGCACTGGATGGCGCGCTCGACGGCACACCGCCAATGCCACGCGATGCGCAACGCGCCTGGGCGCGGGATTTCCAGCGTGCCTACGATCTGTTTTGCCAACGCGTCGATGCCGGCGAAGCCACCGAGATCGACGCGTATGCAGCCGAAGCACCGGAAGAATTCTTTGCGGTGGTCAGCGAATATCACTTCTCCGCACCGCAGCTGCTGGCGCGTGCGATGCCGCAGGTGGCTTTGCACCTGGAACGTTTCTACGGGCCCTCGCCGTTCGCAGCGTCAGTGCAGCCTTGAGCGTGGTGCCCGGTTGACCTGCATGGTTGACGCCTTTTTCGACGGCAACATCTGATCGAACGGCGAACCGCAGCCATCGCTTGCAGCACCTGCACCCGATGCCATGCGCATGTTTTACGCATGATCGATCGCCATTTGAACGCTCACACCAACCCGAGATCGCGCGGCGCGGCGCCGGGAAACACCCGCTCCAACTGCGCTGGCGACAGGCCCCACAAGCGACTGAGCAAGCCGCCAAACAAGCTGCGGTAATTGTTGAGGACCGGGTAATCGCGATTCTGCAGCAGCTGCGCCTGTTCGACCGCCACCTGTTCGCCGACGATGCGGCCGCCGCGCACGCCACCGCCCAATACCCAATAGGTCGTGCCGTGCCCGTGATCGGTGCCCTTGCTGCCGTTTTCGCGGAACGTACGGCCGAACTCGGAAATCACCACCACCACGGTGTCGTTCCAGGCCGGACCCAACGCATCGGCGTAAGCGGCCAGCCCTTCGCCGAGATTGCGCAGATTATTGGCCAGGCCCCCTTCCACACTGCCTTGATTGGCATGCGTGTCCCAACCACCGACATCGACGAATCCAAGGCGGTAGCGCTCGCGCATCAGCGTCGCCATGCGCCGGGTTTCATCGGCAAAGGTGCGTGCACTGGCGGCGCCGCGTCCGGCCTGCTCCATCTCTTCGCGCAACTGCGCGGTGACCTGCTGACGCAGGGCAAGACCGTCGCGCGCAGCTGCCGCCAGCGGCGTGCTGTCGTACATCTGCGACAGGATCTGCGCCTGCCGCGCATCCAGCCCACCCTTGCCGATGCCCCGCAACGACACGTTGGGCAAATCGCCACCGCCTTGAAAGGTCAACGGCAACGAATCGGTAAACGCGATCGCCGGCACCCCGCTCAGCACGCCCGACAGGCGCGCCATGAACCCGGAGCGGTAATCGCGACGCCTGCCCGCCTGACCGGATTCGATATCGTCCTGGGTTTCGAAATGGCTACGCGACAGATCGTCGGTGCCGGCGAACGGCACGAACGCCACCTGCTTGCGTTCCCACAACGGCAGCAGCGCATCGCGCATCACCGGGTTGAGACCCCACTGCGCGTTCAGCGCCACAGCGCTGTTTGGATTGGCGGCATCCGGCCGCGCAATCGCCAGGCTCGGCCGCGACTGGTAATAAAAATCGCTGCCGTGCGGCACCAGCAGGTTGTTGCTGTCGTAGCCACCGCGCAAAAACACCACCAGCATGCGCGCACTGTCGCGTGGCGCAGCGAACAGACGCCCGGCCCACGGCATACTCGCAGCTGCTGCAGAGGCGAGCAGAAATTGACGTCGTTGCATGGCGCACTCCCGCGGCGATGACCGCTTGGCATTCGTTGTATCGGTGGGCGTGGATCGGTGGTGTTGAATCAGCTTCTCTGCATTGGCGAGCGTTGAGCCGGCAGCATTGAAACAGTGGTGTTGAGTCAGTAGCGTTGCGTCAGCGATAGTTGAAGTCAGGCGACGACAGTAGAAATCCATTCCATTCCGCAGGCGAGCGCGCCTGGTCCAGCGCCTGCCGCGTTCCGGCAGACAGCGACGGCGCCAGCCAGCGGTACGAAGGGCGCATGTCGATTTGCGTCACCACCGGAATCGGCGTGTCGTTGTCGCCGTCCAGACGAAACAATTGCTTGGGCCCGCTGCCGATCGAACGCGCCACTTCGAAACGTCGCGCCAGTTGCCCGGAACTGGTCCAGGCCTGCGACTGCAGCGACCACCCATCGGGGGTGATGCGCCCGAACAACGGCTCGCCGAGCTGCTGCACCCAACTGGCCATCGGGGCGGCATTGATCACTGGCTGCTCCTCGTAGGCCAACCGCATCGCCGAGACGACATACCGGTTCGGGTCCTTGAACTTGCGCGGTTGCGCCTGTGCAAACTCCGGCGAGGCCAGCATGGTCTGCATCACCTTGGCGATATCGCCATCGCTGCGCTGGAAGGTGGCGGCCATGCGCGCAACCAGCGCAGTGGGCGGAGTGTCGCTGACGAAGTATTCGGCCAGACGTTGCGACACGAAATGCGCGCACGCCGGTTGCCGCACCAACAGCTGTACCGCGCGTTCGATCTCGTCCAGGCCACCACCGGCGATGCGCTGACCAAGCAGCATCTTGTCGCCGGGTTGATGACGCGCCGGATTGAATTCGAACAAACCTTTGCGTACGACCTGCGCCTGCCCGGGTGCGGCAGCTGGCAACGGCGGTGCGCCGTTTGCCTTGATCGGCACCAAACCTGCGCCGGTGAGGATCAGCGCCAACTGCTGCACATCCTGTTGGCTGTAGCCGCCGTGCACACCCAGCGTGTGCAGTTCCATCAACTCGCGCGCGTAGTTCTCGTTGACCTTGCCCTTGGCATTCTTGGCGTTGTCCAGGTATTCCAGCATCGCCGGGCTTTGCAGCGTGGCCATCACCAGCTCGGCGAACTTGCCGGTGGCATTCGGGCGGATCGCGTTCTCCATGTAATCGGCTGCCATCCATTTCACCCGCGCCTTGTCGGCATACACGCTGAAGTGGTTGAGCCAGAACCACACCAGTTGTTCGCGCAGCTGGTCCGGCGCGTACACCGCGCGCAGCAATTGCGCCTGGCGCGCCTGCACCAGCATCTGCCCACCGCGTGCCTGCCAGTTCTTGCGCAAGGCAGCCTTGTCATCGCCATCGGGCATGCGCTGCAGGCGGATCTTGTCGGCCTCGTACTGGGTCAGCAGATCCACCAGCGGGGTGTGCAACGCATCGAAACGCTGCAACTGTGCGCGCACCGGTGCCGGCAACGCAGCGTCATCGCTGGGCTGCAGCAACAACGCACCGAAGCGCTTGGCCCCCAGCCGTGTCAATTGCGTCGCGCTGTTGGCATCCACGCCGTAGGTGGCGCGTTGCAGCCAGCGCGTCTGCGACGGTGTCAGTGGCGCTTCGGCCGCGGTGCAGGCGAGCGCAGACAGGCTGCCGGCCAACAGCGGCAGCACGCGCCATCCACGCAGTTGCCGCGCGCGCGCCACGCGCGTGCTCACGCACACTGCCTGGTCAACCTGCTCGAACATGCAGCCCTCCATCGCAACGGCTTACCAAGCCAGTATGGTCAAGCCAACGCGCGAGGCGTTAAACGGTTGTCGGAACGGTTGCGGACATTGGCCACGGGTTCATCGGGCCAACGCCGACGGTCACAATCCCGGCGGCAGCGTCACATCGAAGCGGGCACCGCCCAGCTCCTGCGAGCGCACCACCTGCAGTTCGCCACGGTAGGCCTTGATCAGATCCTGCACGATCGACATGCCGATGCCATGCCCTTGCACGCGCTCATCGCCACGCACACCGCGCTGCAGAATCTTGGCCACGTCTTCCGGCGCAATGCCGGGGCCGTCGTCTTCCACCGACAGGATCAAGCCGGCACGGCGGCTGCCGGTGGTGGGTCCCGGTTGTGCGGTCAGCAGCACGCGGCTGCGCGCCCATTTGAAGCCGTTTTCCAGCAGGTTGCCGAGCAGTTCCTGCAAATCTCCCGGCTCGCCATGAAAGCGCGCTTCCGGCGAAATATCGAATTCGCACAACACGCCCTTGACCGAATACACCTTCTCCAGCCCGCGCACGATTTCTTCGGCGGTCGGCTCGATCGGCAACGGCGCGGCGAACAGCTTGTGCCCGCTGGAGGCTGCACGGGCCAATTGGTAGGACACCAAGTCGTTCATGCGGCGTAGCTGCACATCCATTTCTTCGTGCAGGTCGCGCTCGGACTGCCCACTGTCCAGTTGCGTCCGCAGGACGGCGATCGGCGTCTTGAGGCTATGCGCCAGATCGGCCAGCGTATTGCGCTGCCGCTCCAGGTTGTCGCGCTCGCTTTCGATGAAGGCGTTGATGCTGTCGGTCAACGGTTCCAGTTCGCGCGGATGCTGTTCGCTCATGCGCTGGATTTCGCCGCGCTGCACCTTGGTCAGCTCGTTGATCACCCGCCGCAGCGGGCGCAGGCTCCATTGCAGAATGAAGGCTTGCAGCACCAGCAACACCACACCGGCGCTGCCGAGGTAGAACCACACCGCACCACGGAACACGCGCAGCTGCGCGCCCATCGAGCGGGCGTCTTCCATTACGTAGATCGTGTACGGAATCTCGCCGCCGTGTTCGCGTTCGACATAACTCACGCCCAGGCCGTAGCGATACAACTGGCCCAGGCTGCCGTCGATCTGGGTCATCTCCAGCGGGCCGATGAATTCTTCCTGGCGCGGCTCCAGCATGCGGCCATGTGGAATGTTCGGGCCTTCGGCCGACATCGAGGTCCAGCTCTCGTCCGGCCGCACCACTTCCACGTACAACCCGCCACCGGGTACATCGAAGCGCGGGTCGGGCGGTTGTCCACCGATGTACAGCGAGCCGTCGCGGACGAAGTCGATATTGGCGGCGTACGCAGAGGCGTAGTTCTTCAGCCGCTCGCGCAGATTCTTTTCGGCAGTGTCGGCAAATGCCACATCCAGCGCGTAGCCCGCCAGCGCCAGGAAGGCCACCAGACTGAGACTGGCGGCCAGCAGCTGGCGGGCCTGCAACGAGCGCGGCCGCCAGCGTCTATACCACTTGGAGCGCACCGACACCGAGGTCTTCCTGTTTGCCGACGCGCGAACTCAGCCTTCGGTACGCGGAATGGCGAAACGGTAGCCACGACCGCGCACGGTCTCGATCGGCTTCAACTCACCATCGGGGTCGAGCTTCTTGCGCAGGCGACCGATGAACACTTCCAGCACGTTCGAATCGCGGTCGAAGTCCTGCTGATAGATATGCTCGGTAAGGTCGGCCTTGGAGACCAGTTCGCCGGCATGCATCATCAGGTACTCAAGCACCTTGTACTCATAGCTGGTCAGATCGACGTTGGCGCCATTGACGCTGACGGTCTGCGCAGCCAGATCCAGCGCCACCGGGCCGCATTCCAGCGTGGGCTTGCTCCAGCCGGCCGCACGTCGTAGCAGCGCATTGACGCGCGCCAGCAACTCTTCGACATGGAACGGCTTGACCAGGTAATCGTCGGCGCCCTGCTTGAGGCCTTCGACCTTGTCCTGCCAGCTCGAACGCGCTGTCAGGATCAGCACCGGAAACTTCTTGCCTTCGTCGCGCAGGGCCTTGATCAGCTCCATGCCCGACATCTTGGGCAAGCCAAGATCGATGATGCCGACATCGAACGGCACCTCACGGCCCATGTAGAGGCCTTCTTCGCCATCCTGTGCAGCGTCGACCGCAAAACCTTCGCGCTTCAGACGCGCCGCAAGGGTTTCGCGCAGCGGAGCTTCGTCTTCGACCAAAAGGATACGCATGCACTCTCCCTACTTACGTTGTCGGCCATCGGCCGGGGAATTAATGAGACTGAACGCAGAACTATCTACGTTCAGTGGTTATCGTCGCGTGGTGGCACATCGGCCGGTGCCGGGTTGCGCGGCGGCATGGCCTGCGCCTGCTCCGGCTCATACACGGTGTGCACGCGCCCGTCTTTCATGTACTTGACGCGATTGAGATTGCCGCCATCAAACGGCACGCGCTCGGCACCAAGGATTTCTCCGCCGGTTGTCCGCTGTACGTGCCGGATGGTGTCAGACAGTGTGCGCCCCTTGCTACGCGCCGAGGCGGGTAGCCCCTCGCGCCCGCTCTCCACCATCGGATAACCCTGCCCCCACGCCGACGGCGCGGCCATGGCGACCCAGAGGGCAACCAGAGCGACTTGGCGAGCGCGGCAGAGCAGTTGGGTCACAAACGGATCCTAGCGGGTTGTTCAGGAACATTCAAAATTCGTGAAAGCGGCCACGCGTCACAATGTGGCCGGACCCCGAAATCGAGCCAAATTCTTGATTTTTCGGGGTGAATCCGATCTGAACTTTTTAGCTTCGTGTTAACGGCATTCAGTGAAATGAATATCGATCGGGTCCAAAAACACCGCGGGGCGGGCCCTGCTGCAAACGCGCATGCCCCGAACGACCTCGAAACGTCCAATGTCCCGGCAGCCCGTTCAGGAATGCAAGCGGTGGGCCAACCCTATGCGACCACCCGCCAGGAACGCGAATCGGTGCGCTGCAGGGCCTGCTCGACCAGCTCCCAACCGGCGCCCGGACGATGCGCGCCTTCGCTCAGAACCTGTCGGAACGCTCGCCCGCCGGGCTGACCATGGAACAGTCCCAGGACGTGCCGGGTCATGTGCTTCAAGGCCAGGCCCTGCTCCAGCTGGGATTCCACATAGGGCTGCAATGCGCGCAGCAAGGCGTCGCGCGGTTGCTCGGGCTGCTGGGTCAAGGCTGCGTCCAGGCGATGCAGGACATACGGGTCATGGTAAGCGGCACGGCCGAGCATCACGCCGTCGGTGTGCTGCAGGTGCGCCAGTGCGGTGTCCACGGCGGCGATGCCGCCGTTGAGTACCACCGCCAGGCCGGGCCGCTCCTGCTTTAGCCGGTAAGCCCAGTCGTACCGCAGCGGCGGCACTTCGCGGTTTTCCTTCGGCGACAGGCCCTTGAGCCAGGCGTTGCGGGCGTGCACCACCACCATGGCCGCGCCGGCGGCGACCACCTGGTCGACAAAGCTGGCGAACACAGCGTAGTCGTCATCGTCGTCCACGCCGAGGCGACATTTGACCGTGATCGGCAAGCGGGTGGCCGCGCACATGGCGGCAACGCAGTCGGCCACCAAAGCCGGCTCGCGCATGAGGCAGGCACCGAAGCGGCCGGCCTGCACCCGATCGGACGGGCAGCCGCAATTGAGGTTGATCTCGTCGTAGCCCCAGTCCCGGGCGATGGCGGCAGCCTGCGCGAGCAAGGCCGGCTCGCTGCCGCCAAGCTGCAGCGCCAGCGGATGTTCGACCGCAGCGAAGCCGATCAGCCGCGCGCGGTCGCCATGGATCACCGCGTTGGCATGCACCATTTCGGTATACAGGCGTGCGGACGGCGCCAACAGGCGATGAAAGACCCGGCAATGGCGGTCGGTCCAGTCCATCATCGGGGCGACGGACAGGCGCAGGGAGGCGGCGTAGCGATCGGCGGAAGCGGTCATCGACGGTTGGCCGCACTGGGCAGCCATTGGAATGCGAAGCAGGATCAACAGCTTACACGGGCGTCGATGAATCTGCGGCGGTGCGTCATGGCATGCTGAAGCCCCTGCCTTTTGGACCCGGCTGCATGATCACCTGTTCGCTGCGCTACGTCATCGACCCCTATCAACTGGCCGAATTCGAGCATTACGCGCGGTTGTGGATCCCGCTGGTGGCGCGCTTCGGCGGCCAGCATCACGGTTACTTTCTACCGTCGGAAGGGGCGAACAACATTGCGCTGGCGCTGTTTTCGTTTCCCTCGCTCGCCGAGTACGAGCGGTATCGGGAGGCATCGCTGCAGGATGCGCAGTGTCTGGCGGCGTTCGCCTATGCGGAGCAAACGCGTTGCATCGTCAGTTACGAGCGGAGCTTTCTGCGTCCAGTGCGGCAGTAACCACTGCGCCCGGACGCCAGCCAGTCTTACGGGTTGCGGAAACCTACACGCTCTTCGGCGCTCAGCGGCTTGCCGAGGGCGTGGTACGAGGCGACCAGCGTGATCAGGGCGGTGCCCATGACCGTGTAGAAGCTCCACGACTTGGCCAACACGTGCACCTGGCCGAACACCAGCGCGACGACAGCGGTGGCGGTGCACAGCACCATGGCCAGCAGAGACATCAAGAAAGGGATGGAAGGATCGAGCTTCATGGTCGGGGGGTTCCAAGGTGCGATGCGATAGCTGCAGCATCGGCGTTCCCGGCGCTTTCTTGAACTGTTTCCTGCGCTTTTCTGCAGACAATTTTTAGCAAGTCAGCGAGCACTCAGTTTTCTGTCAAAGCCTTGGCGCACAAAGGTTTGCACGTCAGAAAATTCCTGACGCACTGGCGAAAAAATCACCACCTGTGCCAGAGTTCCAACGCGGCTGTGGCGGAAATCCGGCGGGGCTGCGCAGGGAGGTTCGGCGTTGCCAACAGCGGTTCCGGGAGTGCTGCGTTGCAGACACCCATCCCGGTCGATACGGGCGGTGGCGTTGCAGGACGACCCGAGGTGATGGGTGCAGAGGAGCGACCGAACGGGAACTCGGAAGGGGCGTGTACCACCACGCGTGGCGTCCTTCGCCTAGAGCTTAGGCATGTCACGAGAAGCGTTTTAGCGGCCGCCTGCCTGACGCAGGGCGAGCATCGGGCAGGAATGCGTTACGTGCCCACACGGGCACTGCACAGCGGTCAGAAACCAGGCATGGTCTCTTTCGCCCGGAACTGAGGAAGGTCGCAAGAAGAGCGCTTGAGCGACTGTCTGACGCCCGGCGACCTTCGTCCAGAAATGCGCCCCCCCTTGCTTACGCGGGTACTCCGAAGCGAAACGAAGTGGGTCGCCTTGCGTCCGATTGGGGGCAGACCAGGAACGCGCGCACCTGACCGACAAACAAAACGGCGTATCAGCGCGCCGGAGCGGTGGCGAACTCGCCGCGTTGTAGCTTGGTCACGTCGTTGCCCTGCCCGTCCTTGAGGCTGAGGTCCGCGCCCTTGGCAGCCAGGTCCTTGAGCACGTCGGTGCGCTGGAACAGTGCTGCGTACATCGCAGCGGTCTGGCCGGCGTTGTTGCGCTGGTCGGGCGCGCAATCGGCCTGCATCAGGCGCTTGGCGATGCCCAGCTCGCCCTTGAAGATGGCGCCCATCAGCGCGGTGTTGCCACGCTTGTCCTGCGCGCAGGGGTCGGCGCCGGCGCCGAGCAATTGTTCCACTGCCGGGCGTTGGCCGTGGTACGCGGCCAGGATCAGCGCGGTGTAACCCTTCTCGTCGCGGGTGTTGAGGTCGTAATGCGAGCGGATGAACTCGGCCAGCATGTCCTGGCGGCCTTCGCGCGCGGCATCGAAGAAGTACTCGCGCAACTGCTGCTTGACCTGTTCGGGATTGGCGGCCACCGAGGTGGACGCGGCGGCAGGGGCTGACGGCGAGGCAGCGAGGGTCGGCGCACACACCGCGCTCAGCAAAACCAACATCAGAGTGCGCATATCGCTCTCCTGAAAACGGGGACGGCACCGCGGCGTGGCCGCGATGCCGTCGGGGTGGATCAGTCCTGCAGGCTGGAGGCCAGCTGCTTGACGCGGGCCAGGTCGCCCTTGGCAACGCGGGCTACACCGGAACCGTACTCGGGGTCGGCCTTGTACAGGAACGACAGGATGAGGTGCTTGCTCTCGGTGTCGGTGGTGGCCAGCGACTCGCCAAAACTTTGCACAAGATCGGCACGATCCTTCTTGCTGTAGGAGCGATACAACTCACCGGCCTGCTTGAAGTTCTGCTCGCGGGTGATCTTGGCCTGCTGGGTGGTGCCCGACAGCGGCAACTCGCTGTAGCGCGCGGCGGTATCCTGCGGACGCGGCTCCAGACGGCTCGGCTCGTAGTTCACGCCGCTAGTGGTGTGCCCGGTGTTCGCTTCACCATCCTGGTTGCCGTTGTTGACTGCCACGCGCGGGCGGTTGACCGGCAGGCTCAGGCCATTGGTGCCGATGCGATAGAGCTGGGTGTCGGCATAGGAAAAGATACGGCCCTGCAGCAGACGGTCTTCAGACGGCTCGATCCCCGGCACCAGATTGGCCGGCGCCATCGCCACCTGCTCGGTTTCCTGGAAGAAGTTGTCGACGTTCTTGTTCAACACCATCTGGCCGACCTTCTGCTCCTGCACGTCCGGCCAGATCTTGGTGGCATCGAGCGGGTCGAAATCGAACTTGGCCAAGTCTTCCGGCTTGAGCACCTGCACGTACAGGTCCCACTTCGGGTAGTCGCCCTTCTTGATCGCACCGACCAGATCGTTGGTCAGGTGACTGTAGTCCCTGGACTGCACCGCGGCGACCTGCTTGGGATCGAGGTTCTTGATGCCCTGCAGCGTCTTCCAGTGGAACTTGACGTAATGCACTTCGCCCTGCGCGTTGACCAGCTTGTAAGCGTGCACGCCGTTGCCGTCCATGAAGCGGTAGCCGGCCGGCGTGCCTTCATTGGAATACAGCAGGGTCAGGGTGCGGGTGCTTTCGGGCACGTGCGAGAAGAAATCGAAGCGACGCGAATCGTCGTCCAGGTTGGTGCGCGGGTCCGGCTTGAAGGCGTGGACCATGTCGGGGAACTTGATCGCATCGCGGATGAAGAAGGTGGGGAAGTTGTTGCCGACCAGATCCCAGTTGCCTTCGCTGGTGTAGAACTTGGTCGCAAACCCATGCGGGTCGCGCAGCGTTTCCGGCGAGTGATTGCCGTGGACCACGGACGAGAAGCGCACGAACACCGGGGTCTTTTCGCCGGCGCTGAACACCTTGGCCTTGGTCAGGTTGGACAGATCGGCGGTGGCAGTGAACTCGCCTTTGACGCCGGTCCCACGCGCATGCACCACGCGCTCGGGGATGCGCTCGCGATCGAAGCGCTGCAACTTCTGGATCAGCTGCACGTCCTGCAACAGCGTCGGGCCATTGGCACCGGCGGTTTGCGAGTTCTGGTTATCGCCGACCTTGGCGCCATTGTCGCGGGTCAGAACGGATTGGGCGAAGACCGGCGGAGCGATCAACGTCGGGGCTAGCAGGGCTAGCACCATGAGGGATCCAGGGCGCATGGCGTCAGCTCGTTTGAGGGAGTTGAATCATCGCTAGCAGGCAGAAGCGTGGGAAGTCGTTAGTTATGATCGCTGCGATAGGCGAACATGATGATGACTGCGTTGCGTGATTTACATCGCCAAACTCGCGCGCAGCGGGTTACAGATAGGCGCAACTTGAAGCAACTGCATGCGTCATTCGCTTTCGTCTTGCATGACCTGACGATCGATCACTCTCAGCGGATGCTGCGCTGCAAGGATGTGCGCACTGTCATCTCACGAGTCGTCATTGCGCGCCGCGCAATGCGGCTCTTGCCACGCATGCAGCGTGCATTGGCGGAAAGCTGCAGTGCGTAAGGTCATCAATGCTAGCAGTGCGCCGGCGCGGAGCGACTAACAACGCGTGATTGTTGCTGCACACTCCGGCGCTGGCGTGCATCGCGCGACAACCGCATTGGCGTGCCCCACGCGTCTCGGTTGCGTCAGCTCACACCAGCGCGCGCGCAATGCGCGACGCGTCAGTGGTGGCGTGCGTAGTGGCAAACGATAGTCAACGCCCGATCACCCGCTTGAATGGCGGCAAGGCATCGATGATGCGTTTGCCGTAGCGACGGGTAAGCAGGCGCGAGTCGAGGATGATTACGCGGCCATGGTCGTTGGAGCTGCGAATCAAGCGGCCGGCAAACTGCGTGAGCGTGCGTAACGCATGCGGGATGGCGATCAGGTTGAAGGCGTTATGGCCGCGGCTTTCCAGCCATTCGCTCAAGGTGGAGGTTTGCGGATCGGTGGGCACGGCGAACGGCACCTGGGTGATGACCACGGTGGTGCAAGCTTCGCCGGGCAGATCCAACCCTTCGCCGAACGAGTTCAAGCCGAACAGCACCGAGCCTTCGCCGGCAGCGATGCGGCGCAGGTGTTCGGTGATCAGCTGCGACTTGTTGCCTTCGCCCTGCACCAGCACGCGGTTGCGTTGCACCAGCGGCATCAGGTCGGCGACCTTTTCCATCTTCCAGCGCGAGGTGAACAACACGATGCTGCCCTTGGCGTTCCAGTCCAGTTCGCGCACCAGATACTTGGCCACTTCCTTGGGGTGCCCCTCGCGGTCGTCGGGCGTGACCGGAAAATTGGGCACGATCAATTCCGCCTGATTGGGCAGGTCGAACGGCGAAGCCAGCGAGGCCATTTCGGCGTGCTCGGGCACGCCATTGTCGATGGCGAAGGATTGAAAATCGCCGCCACCGGTGAGCGTGGCCGAGGTCATCACCACCGAATCCACCTCGTTCCAGATCATGGTGCGCAGCACCTGCGCAGCCGAGACCGGCGAGCAATGGCAGATCAGGTCGCCATCGCGCGAGAGGGTGATCCAGCGCGCCATCGGCGGCTGGCCTTCCTTGTCTTCGCGGCGCCAGCCGCTCCACAGATTGTGCTGCTGTTCGGCCATTTCCAGCGCCAGGCCCAGGCTGCGCTGCAAACGTTCGCGCGCAGAATCGTCCTGTTTTCCCTTGGCAATCGCGCTGTGCGCGGCATGCACCCAGTTGAACAGCGCGCGGGTTTCTTCGCCGAGCTCTTCGATGGCCGGGCCCCACTGCGGCGGCAGCTTGCCGTTGGCCGCGCGCCACAACGGATCGCGCTCGCCGGGCTCGGGCTTCCACACGCGCTCGACTTCGGCATGGAAGGCCTTGAGCAATTTGGATACCCGCGCCGCCACCTCGATGGCTTCATTGGGCAACAGGTTGCCGAGCTTGTCCTTGTCCACCGCGCGATAGGCGGCGGCGATGAGGATCTGCATGCGGCCGGTGCGCTTGGCCATTTCGTCCAGCGGCAGATTGGCTGCGCCCTGGTCGATGGCCACACCGGCGATATGGTGGCCTTCGTCGAGCACCAGCAGCATGTCCGACGGTGGCGCGATCAACGGCTGGCCGTTTTCGGCATCGCCCAGCGAAAAGGAGGACAGCAGCAAGGCATGGTTGGTGACCACGATCTGCGCTTCGCGCACGTCGGTACGCGCCTTGAGCACCGGGCACTGCGCGGCATAACTGCAACGGCGGCCCGCACAGCCGGAGGCCGGCGTGGTGATGCGCATGCGCAACGACACCGAGACCTGCTCGGGCGCGTCGTCCAGGTCGCCGTTCCAGGTGCGCGCGGCGTAAGCCTTGGCCAGCCGTTTGGCCAGATCGGCATCCACCGGGCTGAGCGGGCGGTCGTAGAGCACCTGTTCGTCTTCGAACATGGCGTTCTGGCTGGTGTCGCCTTCCAGCTCGGCGGCGTTGCGGGTGCACAGATAACGGGTACGGCCCTTGGCCAGCGCCACGGTGGCTTCCAGCCCCGTGGCCTTGAGGAAGGCCGGGATATCGCGCTCTACCAGCTGCGATTGCAACGCCACGGTGCCGGTGCTGATGACCAGCTTTTTCTTGGTGGCCAACGCGATCGGCACGCCGGCGGTGAGATAGCCCAGACTCTTGCCCACGCCGGTAGGCGCCTCGGCGATGCCGATGCCGCCGGAGGTGGCCAGCGCGCGCGAGACCAGGCCGATCATCTGGCTCTGCGCGCGCCGCGTAGCAAAGCCCGCCGTATTGGCCTGCAACTTGGCGTAGGCGTCGCGGATGCCGGCCTTGATCGGGTCGGTCAGAACTCGCTGGGTGGGAACGGGCGCCGACGGCGCGGCCGGTGGGGCAACTTCACTCATCGGGCTATTTTCGCACGGACCGGCGCAGTGCCTGCGACCGGCGTGGCGAACGGCTGAACGCGTTTGCCTGCCTGAGTCGGCGGTGCTGCCAACCTGATGCCGGGTGCGAACGCTGCACGGCCAGCCGCATGTTTCGGATCCGCTCATCGCAGGCAAGCATTGGCGGCACGCTCGGCCCCGGGTAATCGCGGGTTGAATGGCTCACCAAGCAACCGCGCTGCCTGACGAGCAGGCAGCGTCACTTCCAATGTCAGCGGCCTTGTGTCCGCGGCGGCCACGCATGGCGCGCCCACACCCGGCCAATGGCCGCCATTGCCAGGCCCATCAGCAGCATGCCGACGCCCACGCCATTCGGCCCGAAGCGGTCGTACAGCAGGCCGCCGCGATTGACCGCCGCCAGCGCCTGCGGATGCAGCAGCGTCCACCCGCCCTGCCCGGCACTGAGCAGCCCCACCACCAGCGCGATGGCCTAGAGCGGAATCATGGGCGCGGGCCAGCGGTAGGCGGCACCCGTTGCAGGCTGCCTGCCAGCGTCCACACCAGCACGCCGATGCCCACGCCTTGCATGGCCATCAATACGAAGTGGGCGATGCTGACCACCATGCTGATCTGACGCACGTTGCCTTGCTGCAGCAACAGCATCGGAATGGCCTGGAAGGCGACCTCGGCAAACAGGCAGCCCAGCAGCAACCAGAGCGCAGCCAGCCCGGCGCGCCGCAACGCGGTGTGTGGCGCGCGCCACAGCAGCACCAGCCCGAGCAGCAACGCGATCAGCATCGGCACGCGCGACAGCAGACTGGTGACCAGGGTCAGCAGGATATCGGTGGCGGAGACGCTGCCCACCTCAGTCGGCACTGATCAGCACGGCCTCGCGCGCGCGTAGCGCGGCGTAGACCGGGTCGGTGTCCGGGCGCACGCCATGCCATAGCGCGAAGCTCTCGGCGGCCTGCTCCACCAGCATGCCCAGCCCGTCGATGGCGTACCGGCACTGCGCCGCACGCGCCCAGGCCAGGAACGCGATGGCGGTGGCGCCATAGTTGAGGTCAACCGCGGCAGTGAGGCTGTTGACCAGACCCAGCGGCATCGCGAACGCACCGGCGTCGCGGTCGCGGCCGGCAGCGGTGGCATTGACGATCAGTTCGAAGTCGCCCAGATCACGCAGGTCTTCGATGTAACGCGACACCACGCGCCCGGGTTCGCCCAGCGCGTCGCACAACGCATCGGCGCGCTCGGGCGAACGGTTCACCACCACCATTTCGGTGATGCCTGCCTCCAGCAGTGCCGGCGCCACGCCGCGCGCAGCACCGCCGGCGCCCAGCAGCAGCACGCGGCGACCGCGCAGATCCAGGCCATGCCGATCGGTGAGATCGCGGACCAGGCCGATGCCATCGGTGTTGTCGCCCTGCCACTGGCCATCGTTACGCACCAGCGTATTGACCGCTCCGGCCAGGCGCGCACGGTCGCTCAGGCTGCTGGCCAGCGCGCAGGCCGCTTCCTTCAACGGCAGGGTGACGTTGGCGCCCTTGCCGCCGTCACCGGCAAAGCGTTCCAGCGCGGCGGTGAACTCTTCCGGCGGTGCGTCGATGGCGGTGTAGTCCAGCGCAATGCCGGTCTGCTTCCCGAAGTCGGCGTGGATGGCCGGCGACAGCGAATGGACGACGGGGTGACCGAACACGGCATAACGGGATACGGGCATGAAACGCTCTCTGGTTGACTAGACTGTGCGCGATCTGAAGGCAGGAACACCGCATGCAATCTCGATGGACGCTGCTCACGCTGGCGGCAAGTTTACTCTGCGTCCCGTCTGCTTCGGGGCTTGCCGAATTCGGCATCGAGGGCATGGGCGTGGTCTCCACGCCGGCCAACGAGGCGCGCGCCACGCTCAGCCCGGATGGCCAGCGCATCGTCTGGGCCAGCGACCGCGCCGGTGGCGCAGGCGGCTGGGATCTGTGGCGGGCACAGCTGCGCGGCGGGCGCTGGCAGGACGCGCAACCGCTGCCGGTCAATACCGCGCAGGACGAGACCACCCCATTGTTCAGTGCCGACGGCCGCTGGCTGCTGTTCGCCTCCAACCGGCCCGGCGGGGCGGGCGGCAGCGACCTGTACCGCGCGCCAGTGGATGCGCAAGGCGCAGTGGGTGCGGTGCAATCGTTGGGGACGGCGATCAACAGCGACGGCAATGAGCGCGCGCCGACGCTATCGCTGGACGGCACGCGTTTGCTGTTCGCCAGCAACGGGCATGGCGGCGCCGGCGGCATGGATCTATTCGTGGCGCACTGGAATGGGCAGGCCTTTATTGCGCCGGTGGCCTTGGTCGACATCAACAGCGCCGCCGACGAACTGGACCCAGCCTGGCTCGGCGACGGGCGCACACTGGTGTGGGCGCGCGGAACAACCGATGGCCCCAGCCAGCTGCTGGTAGCCGCCTGCAAGGACGGGCATTTCGCCCAGGGCCAGGCGTTGCCGCTGTCGTTCAACGGGCCGCAGGAGCGCACCTTCGGCGCAGTGGTGGATGCGGCAAAGCCTGGCGAATTACTGGTGACCGGCAGCGCCCGCGCGCCGCGTGCCGGGCAACTGGATATCTACCGGATGAAGGCACCGGCGGCGAGTGGCGATGCGAGCTGCCGTTGAGGTGGATGCAGGCTGCTGACCAGCATGTGCAACCTGGTTGCAGGGCCCTTCCCCACTCACCATCGCGGGACACGCTGCAAGTACGTTCCTCTAGCTCTGGCGCCGCATCCATGCGTCTCAAGGTCCCGCGACGGTGGGCGGGCAAGGACCAGTCAAGTTGGTCGTTGCGCAGAGCTTTCCATAAAACAGCCAGCCAACTGTCTGGTGCGTTGATTCGTTCTTCAATAAACCACCAGCCAACTGTCTGGTGCGATGCCCTCACCGATTGCGGGACCGCTGGCGGCATGGATGCCGCCACCGAGCCTCCAGGGACGGATTCACGGCGTGTCCCGCAAGCGGTGAGGGCATCGCGCACTCGACCGACCAGGCGTTTGATTGCATCACCAAGATAACTTCAACGGACCGCGCGCGGATGCCATGCAAAAGGCAAGCGGCCAACGCTCGGCATTGGCGTGCCATTCGTACGCCCCGATCCTGCGCTTGCGCAAGCGCTTAGCGCTCACTCACCTTGCTTGCTAGCCGATATGAGGCGCAGATACAGCAGTCGTCACCGCACTCAATACACATCGCGCCGATAACGGCCCGCCGCGGTCAACGCTTCCAGCCGCGTATCACCCAGGAGTTCTCGCAAGGTTGCGTCGACTTCGCGCGCCATGCTGTCCAGACTGCCGCAGACGTAAATCACTGCGCCGCGGTCGATCCAATGCCGCAGCGTGTCGCCGGCTTCGCGCAACTGATGTTGCACGTAGCGCTTATGCGGTTGATCGCGCGAGAACACCCACTCCAGTTGCTGCAGATGTCCACTCGCCTGCCAGGCCTGCAACTCGTCGGCGAACAGACGGTCGTGCGCGGCATGCCGTTCGCCGAACAACAACCAATGCCCATGCACGCCAGCCAGCTCGGCCTCGCGTAGCAGTGCGCGCAAGCCGGCAATGCCGGTGCCGTTGCCGATCAACACCAGCGGCGTTTTTTCGACGCGATGAAACCCGGGATTGGTACGCAAACGTGCGCGCACCGACGTACCGATGGCCGCATGGCAGATCAGCCAACCCGAGCCCAGGCCGGGGCTGCCATCGGCGCGCGCAGTCAGCCGCACGACCGCCATCGCGGTACCGTCGGCCGGCACGCTGGCCAACGAATAGTCGCGGGTGGGCAACCAGGCGCAGGCATCCAGCCAGGTCTGCGGATCCGGACGATGGGCCGGTGGCAGTGCGGGCGGCTCCGGCAGCACGCGCTCGGCCGCGGCCTGCTGCAGCGGCAGCAACTGCGCATCCACGTGCACCAGTGCATCGGGCGATAACTCCCATGCAGCCAGACAGGCACGCACCTGCGCTGCGGCGTGCGCCGGCTGCACTTCGAGGATATCGCCGGCCTGCCAGCGTGACTCGGCAGGCGGCTGCAGATCGATGCGCCAGATCGGCGCGCCTTCGCTACCCGGGTTCAGATGCATGCGCGAGGACAACGTCCACTCGCTCAGCGTGGGCCGCGCCAGTGGCGCAGCGCTCACCGGCGCACCGGCAATCTGGCCCAGCTGCGCATGCCATTGCGCCAGCGCCTGCGGATCGACGTTGTCCATTTCCACCGCAGGAAACAGCGCGCGCGCGCCCTGCGCATCCAGCCACTGTTCGATACGCCGCGAGAACCCGCAGAACTGGGCGTACTGACGGTCGCCCAGCGCCAGCACCGCGTAGGCCAGTTGCGGTAATTCAACGCGTTGCCGCAGCAGTTCGCGCTCGAAGCCGCGTGCCGCATCCGGTGGCTCGCCGTCGCCGAAGGTGCTGATCACGAACAGCGCATGCCGGGTACGTTGCAGCTCCTGCGCGTCCAGCTGCGCCAGCGAACGCACCTGCACCGGCAAGCCGGCTGCCTGCAGGTGCCCGGCGGCTTGCCACGCCAATCGCGCGGCAAACCCGCTCTGGCTGGCGAAGGCGATCAACCATGGCGCAGCCTGCGAGGCCGGCGCCGCGCCTTGCAGCAGCACGCGTGCGGCACGCAGCTCGCGTTTCTTGCGGCGCCGATCCAGATACAGCATCCAGCCGGTAACGAAAAACACCGACATGCCGAGGCTGGCCAGCATCACCACGATGCGCCCCGGCAGCCCGAAGAAACTGCCCGAATGCAGCGCAAACATGCTGACCATCAGCTGCTGCCCGCGCGGCCTTGCCGCGTAGTCCTGCCTGCGCAGCACGGCGCCGCTGGCGGCATCGATGTCCAGGGCGTTCAAGGCGCGGTCGTGATCCGCGTGATCGGGCAGAAACCGCACATTCAAGGCCTGCCCGGCACGGGCGGGAATCCGCAGATCCAGCGCGGCGTGATGCGTGGCCGGGATGCCATCCAGGGTGCGTTGCACGCGCGCAAAATCCACCGTTGCCGGACGCCGGTCGCGCCGGTCGTCGCGCACCACGGGCTCGCCACCGAGCACGGCCGCCATGCCGTCGCGGTACCAGGTGTAGGACCAGGTCAGGCCGGTCAGTGCGACCAGCAGATACACCAGCAGGCACCAGGTGCCGAACACCGCGTGCAGGCTCCACAGAAAACTGCGCCCCTGCCGCCGCCATTCCACCACCCACCAGGTGCGCGGGCTCCACCACCGTCGCGGCCAACGCAGATACAGCCCCGACGCGCAGAAGAACAGCAGGATCAAGGCGCTCGCGCCGGTGACCGCCTGCCCGCGCTTGCCGGCGGTGAGATTGCGGTGCAGGTCTTCGATGAAGGCAAACGCAGCGCTCAGCCGCGGCGGCGCGACGTTCTCGCCCGTGTAGGGGTCGAAGTACACCCGGCCACCACCCTTGCCGGCCAGGCGTGCGTTGGACGGGCGGGCGCCGGTGGGGTCGATCAATATGCGCGTCACCGCCTGCTTCTGCCCCGCATCGGTCGGCGCCAGATCGAGCCGTTGCAGCAGCACATCCACCGGCAAGGGCCGTTCGCCTGCCGCGTGCCGCTGCGCCAGTTGCGTGATGGCCGGGTTGGCCACGCGCACGATCTCGTTTTCGAAGGACATCAATGCGCCGGTCAATCCCATCACCGACAGCACCAGCCCGGCGGTGATGCCAAGCAGCCAGTGCAGTTGGAACAGAACCGTCTTGAGCACGCGCGAACAACCTGAAGCAGCAGGGCTCGCCATTGTAGATGAGAATCGTTATCGCAGTTTCGTGAGGGATCGGTCGCAATTGCGTTGCCTCAGGCAAACCTGGCCGAGCACGACGCTTCTGTATCAGGACCACGCATCTGCCTTGTCAGCTTGCGCGCCTTGGCGGGTGATCTGTCGGCTTGGCCAGTGACTGATCGAAGAAACGAGGTCACGCCACTGCAGTGCAGGTAGCCTTTGGTCGTTCATTACCTACGTGCGGAAACGAACCCGGCAAAACGATCAAATTCCCCTTCCTGCATCAGACGCAAGTGCGTCCGCATGCCTGGGAGGACGCGATGACAACACCTACAAAGCAACGCCGACAGACGCACTCAACCTTCGCGCAACCAGCGCGCCACCTGCGGCGCGAAATAGGTCAGCACGCCATCGGCGCCGGCACGCTTGAACGCCATCAACGCTTCGAGCACGCAGCTGCGCTCGTCCAGCCAGCCGTTGGCGCTGGCGGCCTTCAACATCGCGTACTCGCCACTGACCTGATACGCGAAGGTCGGCACGCGGAATTCGTCCTTCACCCGGCGCACCACGTCCAGGTACGGCATGCCCGGCTTGACCATCACCATGTCCGCGCCCTCTTCCAGATCCAGCGCGATCTCGCGCAACGCCTCGTCGCCGTTGGCCGGATCCATCTGATAGGTGGTCTTGTCGGCCTTGCCCAGATTGCCCGCGCTGCCCACCGCATCGCGGAACGGGCCATAGAACGCCGAGGCGTACTTGGCCGAATACGCCATGATGCGCACGTTGAGATGGTTCTCGGCATCGAGCGCGCGGCGGATCGCACCGATGCGGCCATCCATCATGTCCGAGGGCGAAATGATGTCCACACCGGCCTGCGCATGCGACAGCGATTGCTTGACCAGCGCCTCGACGGTGATCTCGTTGAGCACATAGCCCTTGTCATCGATGATGCCGTCCTGGCCGTGGGTGGTGTACGGGTCCAGCGCCACGTCGGTCATGACGCCCAGCTCCGGGAAGCGCGACTTGAGCGCCCGCACCGCGCGCTGCGCCAGACCGTCCGGGTTCCAGGCTTCGGCCGCATCCAGGCTCTTGCCGGCCGGGTCGATGACCGGGAACAGATCGATCACCGGGATGCCCAGTTCCAGCGCGTTTTCTGCCTCACGCAGCAACTCGTCCAGCGACAGCCGCTCCACCCCCGGCATCGAGGCAATCGGCGCGCGGCCGGGCAACTCGTGGACGAACACCGGCCAGATCAGGTCATCGGTGGTCAGCGTGTTTTCGCGCATCAGCCGACGCGAAAACACATCGTGGCGCATGCGGCGGGGGCGATAGTGCGGGTGGGCCATGACAAGGCTCCTGGAGACAGCGCATCAGTTTACGCCCGCCATCCCGCGCAGGACGCGCTGTGACGCAGCGTCGCAGCGCTGCAACGGCTAGATCACCCCGCCCCCCAGGCTCAGGCGGATCACCCCGACCACGATCACCAGGCCGTTGAGCAGCAGGCCGGTCTTGGCGCGGCCGCGGTTGCCGGCCGAGGTAAACAACAGCGCGATCGCGGCGATCAGCGCGCCCACCGCTGCGAACGGAATCAGGAACCAGTTGCCCCAGCCCAGCAGCGGGATGAAGGCCAGCACCATCCACAGCAGCGCCACGATGCCCCATAACAGACTGATCAATCCCACGTGCCACCTCGCCTTGAAGAAAGCACGAGCTTACCGGCGCACCCGTCTTCACGCCGTGGGCGAGTGGTCATCATGACCAATGGCGGCTTGGCGGCAGCCTCACATCGGCATGGCTACGGTGCGCCAACGTCCGGCGCACTTCAAACGGCCAGCAACACGACTGCTCGCACCGTCTTGTTAGCCACTCTTCAGTTCGGGCACCGGATTATCGCGAGCACTGTCGTTCAACGGGGGGCACCATCATGAACAAGCACATCGTCATCGGCGCCACGCTGGCATTGCTGCTGGCCGGCTGCGCCAGCAGTTCCAAGGTCATGCTGGGCCAGGCGCGCGCGCCGATCGACCCGGCGCAGGTGCAGGTGTATGCCAACGCCCCGGTCGGCTCGGTGGAGATCGCCCAGCTCGAATCCACCAGCGCCGCCGGCTTCGGCACCCAGGGCCAGACCGATGCCGCCGTGCAACGCCTCAAGCGCGAAGCCGCCAAGCTCGGCGCAAACGGCGTGGTCATCGTCGGCGTAGGCTCGGAACGCTCCGGCGGCGGCTTGTCGGTGGGCGGCGGCAGCTACGGCGGACGCGTCGGTGGTGGCCTGGGCATCGGCATCCCGACCACGCAGAAGCGCGCGGCCGGGATGGCGATCTGGGTGCCTAAGGGTGCAGCAGATGCAACGCGGTCACAGGGGCAGGGGCAGTAATAGACACGTCTCCATCGTCGAAATATCTTGATCGTGGAGAGATACTAATTCAGCTATCCACGATGGAGCTTGTTGTTAGCAGGACTAGCACTAACGCATTGTCAAGTGCAATGTTGTGTCGCGCCCATGCCTGATGAAACCCCAAACCGGATACAGTACTCTTACTGAACAAAGCGGTTTGCATCAGTCACGCGCTAGGTTACAGACAAATCGATGCGCTACGACGCCCGAAAGCGCACATTGCGATTCATCGTTTTCTATCGAACGCCTTACTGACCTCCTCAACATAAGGATTAGTGATGAAGAACTTGATATGGATATTGGCGTTATTTTTTATTGGGCAAGCTGAAGTTCAAGCCAAGGGCACTTACCAACCGCTCGTCTGCCGCGACAACGATCCTTTCGTGTTCTGCACGCAAGGCTGCAAAGATAACGATAAAAATTGGCTGCCTATCGATCCTATCAGCGGGTCGTGGGTAGCGACTCCTGGCTATTGCCTTGTACCGAGCCTGTCGCCCTGCTGCGCGGGCCCAGTCTGTCTTCAGGCATGGACACCGACAGCGATTGCCGCTCTCGCCCAATACCAGTCGATTTGCCCAGATGCTAGTAAGCAAGGTAAGTGGACAGGCCAAAAACGGCCTGAAAACGTTCCGTTCAACCATTAAGCACTACTCAACTGCGTTTACTGCCGAGGGTGTCGACAATGCACGTCGGATCTACCTTTGCTGTACTGAAGATCTGCCAGGCGTTGTATCAGGTCCACTTCTACTAGTTAAGAGAGCAGATCACGATTGTTCAATTTCGAATTGAGCTGCATCGAGTGGATGCAGCTTCCGGAATAACCACGTCGGATCATTGCCCTGGCGCGCTGCGGAAGCCGCGCCCTTAGCCTAGCATTTGAACGGCCGGCAAATCCCAGTCAACCAGCGCTCCTACAATGACTTCCGCTGCGCAGGAACGAACTGGGTTTCCACCGCCTTGGCCAGCTGATCCGGCGGGAGCAGGCCCTGGTCGAGCAGGAAGTTGTTGAAGGCCAGGCGATCAAACTTCTTGCCTAGTGCCAATTCGGTGCGCATGCGTAACTCGAGGATGCGGGTGTAGCCGTAAAAGTAGCTGCCGGCCTGGCCAGGCGCGCGGACGGTGTAGCGGTCCAGTTCCTGGCGGGTCATCGCTGGCGAGAGGCCGACGTCGTCTTCCAGTACCTGGCGTGCGCGTTCGCGGTCGATCAGGCCTAGGTTGAGCATCGGGTCGAGCATGGCGCGGGCGGCGCGCAGCAGGCGGAACTGCAGGGCGATCAGCTGGCCGTCGAGCGGTTCGTACGGCACCATTTCGGCTTCGGCATACAGCGCCCAGCCTTCGACGTTGACCGAGTTGAACGCGAACAGGCTGCGCGCCAGCGAGACGCCGCGTTCGACCATGGCGGTGAACTGCAGTTCGTGGCCGGGGCGGCCTTCATGTGCGCTGAGCGTCCAGGCCGCCGAGCCGAAGTTGAAGTCGTCGTATTGCTCTTTCTTGGCGCCATCGGCGGTCGGGTTGCCCAGCGGCAGCACGAACTGGCCCTGCTGGCCGGTGTTGCCGATCAGCGGTGCGGGGAGGAAATGCGGCGCCGGTTGCGCGGCGCTTTCGGCGGCGCTGCCCAGGCGCATCTGCATCGGGCGGTTGGGCACATCGACGATGCGCTGCTGGCGGATGATCGGGTCGATCTGATCGATCACGCCGCGGTAGTGGGTTTCCAGCTGGTCGTCGGCGATGGTGTTGCCCTTGAGCGCACGGATCACCTGCACGTAATCGCTG
Organism: Xanthomonas nasturtii; assembly: GCF_001660815.1. Classification (GTDB taxonomy): domain Bacteria; phylum Pseudomonadota; class Gammaproteobacteria; order Xanthomonadales; family Xanthomonadaceae; genus Xanthomonas; species Xanthomonas nasturtii. The sequence goes on along the minus strand of NZ_LYMI01000002.1, from coordinate 75,438 downwards.
CCCTGCACCCCCTTGGCCTTGGCCACCAGCGGGGCCAGCTGGCGCATGGCCGAGCGGGTCTCCATGAACTCCAGTTGCGCGCGCTGGATCAGCTGCTGCGGGGCGATATCGATGCCCACCTGCTTGAGTTGATACGCATACAGCGGTTCCGGCAGGCGGGTGTCCTTGCGCGCCTTGGGCAGCACGGTGGTGCGGGTCCAGGCGGCGTAGTCCTTGAGCTGGCTGGACATGGCCTTGAGCGCCTCGTCGGCGCCGGCGATCTTGTACTTGGCGAACAATTCGCCGATGCCGGCGACATAGGTGTCCACATTGGCCAGCGCCTGCTCCACTTCGCGCTGGGTGGGCTGCAACAGTGCGGTGTTGCCCAGCTGTTCTTCGTAGCGCTGGCGCGCCAGTGTAGTGGTGGGCGTGCTGCCCGGCACCAGGCCGACGTAACGCTTGAGGCGGTCCAGCGCCTTGGCGCGGCGCTCGGGCACGGTCTGGTCGGACAACAAGCCATTGAGGCCACTGAAGACCAACTCCGGGGCGTCGTTCCACGGCAGCAAATAACGCTCGTTGAGCTCGCTGCCTTCGATGTTCTGCTCGGCCGCACCGATCATGATCTGCAGATCCTGGCGCACGTTGGCATCGCGCTCGGTGGCCAGCTTTGCCTGCAATGCAGCGCGCGCCTTGCGCATCGCATCGCGATAGCGTGCGGCATTGTCCGGGCCCAGATCGATGACTTGATCGTCATAGCCCGGCACGCCGAAGAAACTGGCGTATTCGGGCTGGAACGGTGCCTGCGCGTTGAGCAGGATCTGCGCGTAGCCGTTGCTGGTCTGTACCCAGGCCGGGCTGGCGGGCTGGGTCGGCGCTGCCTTGCTGGTCTGTGCCTGCAATGGCAACGAGGAACCGAGCGCCAGCGCAACGGCGAGAACGAGTGGCTTCATGAGGCGGATCCGCAAGTTGAGTAGCGCGACCCTACCCATCTGCAGCAACCGCGGCAATCTGCCTTTGGTCATGGCAGGCAGGGCTACGGTAGCGATGCTGCGGCTGGCAACACATCGACCGGCTCGTCTCGAGTGCCGGCGAACGTCCGTGGTTGATAGGCCCAATGGCCATGCCTGCACGTGGCATGCACCTGCGCTCTGCCTTCGCGCGGAATCGGTGCGCAACGCGCGGACGCTCCGGTTCCTGGACGCCGCGCATGTCGAGCTGACAATCGCTCGCTACGTTTCGTGCGCCGCGCCTAGTCGTGCACCGGCATCAGACAGCGCTGCAAAAACGCTTCGGCAGTCTTGTAACGATGCAGTGCAGTGGCGCCTGAAAAACCATGTTTTGCACCGGGATAGGTCATCAGCTCGAACGCAGTGCCGCGTTGCTGCAACTCGCTCATCAGCGCAGTCGAATTGGTGAACAACACGTTGTCGTCGGCCATGCCGTGGATCAGCAGCAGCCTGGCGCGCAGGCCGTCCAGATGGGTGGCGATGCGTGCGTCGCGATAACCTGCCGTGTTTCCGGCCGGCAGGTCCATGTAGCGCTCGGTGTAATGGGTGTCGTACAAGCCCCAGTCGGTGACCGGCGCGCCGGCCACGCCGCAGGCATACGCGTCGCTGTGCTTGGCCAGCAGCATCAAGGTCATGTAGCCGCCGTTGGACCAACCCTGCACGCCGATCCGCCTGGCATCCACCCACGGCTGGCGCTTGAGCCAGGCCACGCCTTGCAACTGGTCCTCCACCTCGACGGTGCCCTGCTTGCCGTACAACGCGCCACCGAAGTCGCGCCCGCGCCGTGGGGTGCCGCGGTTATCCAGCGAAAACACCACGTACCCGCGCTGGGCCAGGTATTGGTCGAACAGCGCATCGCCGCGGCTGGGCCAGGCATCGAGCACGGTCTGCGCGGCGGGGCCGCCGTAGACATAGACGATGACCGGGTAGCGCTTGGCCGGATCGAAATGGTCTGGCTTGGTCAGGCGGTACTGTAAGGGCGTCTTGCCGTCGGCGGCGCTGAGCGTGCCGAATTCGATCGGGCGCTGCGCGTCGCGGTACTTGGCGTATGGATGCTGCGGGTCGGCCAGGTCGTTTTTCAACAGCGTGGCGATTTTTTCGCCATTTGCGCGGAACAGTTCGATCTGCGGCGGCGTGGTGGTGTTGGACCAGCTGTCGACATACACGCTGGCGTTGTTTGCAAAACTGGCCGCGTGCGTGCCGCGGGTCTTGGAGCGTTTTTCGATCGCGCCGCCGGCCAGGGGTACCGCGTAGATCTGGGTCTGGGTCGGCGACTCTTTGCTGGCGGCGAAATACACCGTGCCGGCTTGCTCATCGACGGCCAGCAGTGCATCCACCACCCAGTCGCCGGAGGTCAGCGGCGTCAGCGTGCGACCGTCGTCGGAGGCAAGGTAGAGGTGCTCGTACCCGCTGCGTTCGGAGTTCCAGAGAAAGCGGCCGTCCTTGAGGAAACGCAGGTCGTTGGTCAGCGGCACCCAGGTGGGCGAGGTTTCGGTGATGAGCGTGCGCTGCGCGCCGCTGGCCAGCGTCGTTTCGATCAGCTCAAGGGTTTTCTGGTCGCGCGACTGGCGCTGGAAGGTCAGCCGCTGCGGATCGCGCCAGTCCACGCGTGCCAGGTAGATATCCGGATTCTTGCCCAGGTCGATCCAGCGCGGAGCCGCCTTGGCGCGCGGCGCGATCACGCCCAATTGCACCGCCACATTCGGCTGGCCGGCCTGCGGATAGCGCTGGCTGATCACCTCGGTGTGGTCGGCATACACTTCCGGGCGCTTTTGCACCGGCACCTGCGCTTCGTCGATACGCGCGAAGGCAATGGCCGAATCGTCCGGCGACCACCAGTAGCCGGTGTGGCGATCCATTTCTTCGTCGGCGACGAATTCGGCCACGCCATTGCCGATGGTCTCGCTGCCGTCGTGGGTGAGCTGCAGCGGCTTGCCGCTGGCCAGGTCGATCACCCACAGATTGCGTTCGCGCACGAAGCTGACGAAGCCGCCCTTGGGCGAGAGCTTGGCGTCGGTGGCGAAGCCTTCGCCGTGGGTGAGCTTGCGCACTGCCGCCGCGCCGGTCTTGCGCAGGTCGTACAGATACAGCTCGCCACCGAGCGGGAACAACAGTGCATGTGCGTCCGGCGCCCATTGGTAATCGACGATGCCGGTGAGCGCGGCGATGCGTTGGCGCTCGCGGCGCGCCTTTTCGACATCGCTCAGCACTTCGGTACCGGGCAGCACGACCTTCGAATCGACCAGCAGGCGGGTCTGGCCGCTGGCGATGTCGTATTCCCACAGATCCAGTTGATTGCGATCGCTGTCCTTGCCGCGCAGGAAGGTCACGCGCGAGCCGTCCGGGGCCACCTTGGGCTTCATCAGCGTGGGGCCGGCGAGCGGCAATGGGCCGGTGATGGCCTCCAGGGTGAGTTTTTCGGCGTGGGCCATGGGCACGGTGCTGAGCATGAGGGCAAGGGCGGCGAACAGGGCGCGCATTGAAGATCCTGTCTGAAGACAGCGCACAGGATGCGGGGGCGTGCGATGTTTGAGAAGTGTGGCGGTCTTGGGTGGGGCGATTGGGAGACCGTAGGCGTGATGCTAGGTTGTATTAGGGATGTCGCGCACAGGCCAGCGAGTGTGCCGACTAAGTTGGCGCGCTGCGGATGGAGGCCACCGCGGGTTTGATGTGGCTCGGGTGATGGTGGCTTCGGATGTGATGCGAGATCCGTACCCTCACCCCAACCCCTCTCCCGCAGGGAGAGGGGCTCTGGCTTGCTTCTCCCGACGGGAGGGAGAAGGGCTCTGGCTTGCTTCTCCCAGCGGGAGAAAAAGTGGCTTAGCTTCCTTCTCCCGCCGGGAGAAGGTGGCGCGTAGCGCCGGATGAGGGTCGGGCGCAGCCCGGCCCTGCGATTGGTACCGCTGTGTAGTGCCGTGTCTGACCGCGCTACTGCGCGCGGCGATATCCAATCCAGGACATCCCCATGCAAGGCAACCCCTGCGGCGCTCATACCCAGCAGCCCTGCGCCTCAGCGCTCTGCCTCAGCAAGACGCCTCAGCGCTTACCGAACAAGTGCTTGCGTTCTTCCTCGCTGAGCGGCTTGCCGGCGTTGGGGTTGACCTGCTCTTTCAGCGCATACGCGCGTTGCGTGGCAGGGCGCGCGGCAATGGCGTCATGCCAGCGCTTCAGATGCGGGAACGCGGTGTAGTCCGGCTTGAGGTCGCCATACACTTCGATCCACGGGTAGCTGGCCATGTCGGCAATGCTGTAGTCGCCGCCGGCCAGGAAGGCATGCTCGGCCAGGCGCTTGTCGAGCACGCCATGCAGACGGCGCACCTCGGTGTTGTAGCGCTCGATCGCGTAAGGAATCTTTTCCGGTGCGTAGACGGTGAAGTGGCCCATCTGGCCACTCATCGGACCCAGCCCGCCCATCTGCCAGAACAGCCATTCCAGCGCGGCGATGCGCCCGCGTGCATCGCGCGGCAGGAAGCGGCTGGTTTTTTCCGCCAGGTACAACAGGATCGCGCCGGATTCGAACACGCTCTGTGCGCCGCCACCGTCGGCGGGTGCATGGTCGACGATGGCCGGCATCTTGTTGTTGGGCGAAATCTGCAGAAACGCCGGGGCGAACTGCTCGCCCTTGCCGATGTCGACCGGCTTGATGGTGTAGTCCAGCCCGGCTTCTTCCAGGAACAAGGTGACTTTGTGGCCGTTGGGGGTGGGCCAGTAGTACAGGTCGATCATGAGTGCTCCGGTAGGTAAGGGTGATGCGCGGCTGTGAGGGCGCCGCAGTTCCATCCGCGTGCACCGGCGTGCGTCAGCGATCGGCAACCGCGCTGTCGCCAGGACAATCTGCACGCCGCCTGTGTGCGCCGATGCCCGCACGGCCGCCCTGGCGGTCGCAGTGAGGCTGCTTCGGGACGGAACACACATCAGGAGTACTACAGGCGTCGGCCAATCTCGAACGACGATCCCGACGCCTGACCTATGCCATCGACGCCCGATGTTACGACCCCCGCTGTCGTCCGCGCGTGCACCGGGCGATGCCCCTGCTGGAACGATGTGTGACGCGATTGGCTCGCGGCCGATGCTGCAGTGCAAATTGACTTCGTTAAGGCCGCACTAACAAATGCTCGATTGTTCCATCGACCTTTGCCTGTCCCGCTCGGGGCCGGCCTTAATCTTTTGTTTGGGGAAGCAATCACCGTGAGAGAGACACGTACCCTGCCGCGCACGCGGCGCCTGACGTCTGCCCTGCTGTTCGCATTGTCGACGCCGCTGGCCGCACAGACCGCGCCGGCGCCGCAATCGGCATCCACTGTCCCGGGCTCCAGCCAGGCCGACCCCGCCACCCTCGATACCGTCCAGGTCAGCGGTATCCGTGGCAGCCTCACCTCGTCGATGAACGTCAAGCGCGATGCGCAAGGCATCGTCGACGGCATCGTGGCCGAGGACATCGGCAAGTTCCCCGATACCAACCTGGCCGAGTCGCTGCAGCGCATCAGCGGTGTGTCGATCGACCGCTCGCTGGGCGAAGGCTCGCGCGTCACCGTGCGCGGCGTCGGCCCGGACTTCAACCTGGTGCTGTTGAACGGCCGGCAGATGCCCGGCGCCAGCATCGAAGAATCCAACGCCTCCAACTCGCGTGCGTTCGACTTCGCCAACCTGGCGTCCGAGTCGATCTCCGGCATCGAGGTGTTCAAGACCAGCCGCGCCAGCACGCCCACCGGCGGCATCGGTGCCACCATCAACATCAAGACCGCCCGGCCGCTGGACAACCCCGGCATGCATGCCAATGTGGGTCTGAAGGGCGTGCACGATCCGTCCAACGAGAATCTGCCCGGACGTTTGCAAGGCGATGCGCTGACCCCGGAAATCTCCGGCATCTTCAGCAACACCTCGGCCGATGGGCGCTTCGGCGTGTCGCTGAGCGGCAGCTACCAGGAACGCGACTTCGGCTACAGCCAGGTCGGCGTGCCCAACGGCTGGCGTTCGTTCCGTGGCGATTCCACCGCCTACGGCACCATCCCGCAGCCAGGTGCGCCTGGCTCGGAAAACATCGTCAACCGTCCTGGCCCGAACGATATCTATTCGGTGCCGCAGAACATCAACTACCGCGTGGTTGGGGTCGAACGCCAGCGCACCAACGGGCAGCTGGTGCTGCAGTACAAGCCGCTGGACAACATCACCACCACGCTGGATTACACGTACTCGGAAAACAAGATCCAGCAGCAGCGCAACGAAATGTCGGTGTGGTTCAATTACGGCCCGTCGGCCAGCGCCTGGACCAACGGCCCGGTGGCCGGTCCGATCACCTACTCGGAATTCGTCAACCCGGCCACCAGCGATCTGGCCACCGCCGGCTCCAACGCGGCCACGCGCAACCAGAACAAGTCGCTGGGCTTCAACGTGGATTGGGCGGTGAACGATCAGTTCAAGCTCAACTTCGACATCCACCGCTCCACTGCCGAATCAGGCGCGGACAGCCCGTACGGCTCGAGCAATTCGCTGGGCGTGTCCGGGTTCTACCGCGGCACCTCGGTGGTGGATTTCAGCAAGGATTTCCCGGTATTGCAGCAGCAGCTGGGCTTCGGGCTGAACGGGCTGGATCCGTCGCGCACGCTGGTCACCGGCTCGGCATTCCGCAACAGCTACATGAAGTCGGAAATCGACCAGGCCCAGGTCAACGGCGACTTTACCTTCGAAAATTATTCGCAGCTGAAATTCGGCATCGGCAGCACCGAGGTCAAGAACCGCTCGGCGTTCTCCAACGTGCAGCGCGACACCTGGGGTGGCAACGGCACCGCGGCCGATTATCCGGACGACTTGTGGATTCCGAGCGCGTTCGCGCAATACTTCGATGCGATCGACGGCAGCGGCAATCCGGCGCAGTTCAATCAGTTGTTCCTGTTCGACTTCGAGCGCGCGCGCCAGGCCGCCGCGCAAGCAGCCGGCGACGAGGCGCTGTACCGCACCTCGCCGGTGTTCAATACCGACCGCCGCGTGACCGAAAAGTCCAAGAACGCCTATCTGCAGTGGAACAACAGCTGGGACGATCTGCGCGTGCCGATCAGCCTGGCTGCCGGCGTGCGTTACGAAGAAACCAAGGTGGACGCGCAGGCGCTGGTGCCGGTGGCAGTCGGCATCGATTGGGTTGCCAACAACGAGTTGCCGATCCGCCTGGCCGACTCGGCGTTTGCCGGCGGCAGCGGCAAGTACGAGTACTGGCTGCCCAGCCTGGACCTGAGTTTCAAGCTCACCGAAGACCTGGTACTGCGTGGCAGCTACGGCGAAACCATCGGCCGTCCGGGCTGGGGCGACATCCAGGGCGGGCAGACGCTCAACCAGATCGCGCGCCTGGAGGGCGGCACCGGCCAGGAAGGCAACCCCGGCCTGAAGCCGCTGCTGTCGCACAATATCGACCTGTCGCTGGAGTGGTACTACAGCGATGCCAGCTACGCCTCGGTGGGCTTCTTCCGCAAGAACATCGACAACTACATCGGCGTGACCACGCGCGACGATACCTCGCTGGGCTTGAATACCCCGATTGGCGGAACGTACTGGAACGAAGCGCTGGGCAACGGCTGCGCCTCGGCCGATCTGACCTGTATCCGCAACTACATCTTCCGCAACCGCGGCGGTGCGCCTGGCGTGGTGCGTGGCGCGGACGATGCCAACGGCAATGCCACCGGCGTGATCAGCGGGCAGCCGGGTGACCCGGTGGCCAACTTCGCCATCACCGCGCCGGCCAACCAGCGCTCGGCCTCGCTGGACGGTTGGGAATTCAATCTGCAGCACATGTTCGGCGCCAGCGGCTTCGGCGTGTCGGCCAACTACACCATGGTCGACTCCGGGCTGACCTACAACAATGCGGTGATCGGCGAGCAGTTCGCGCTGGAAGGTCTGAGCGATTCGGCCAACTTCGTCGGCTTCTACGACAAGGACAAGTGGCAGGTGCGTGCGGCCTACAACTGGCGCGACGAGTTCCTGGCTGCGCGTTTCGACGGCGGCAGCCAGCCCAACCCGGTCTATACCGAAGCCTATGGTCAGCTGGATCTGAGCATCGGCTACCAGTGGACCGAGAAGCTGTCGCTGAGCCTGGAGGCGATCAACCTCACCGACGAGGTGCAGCGCCAGCATGGCCGGCAGAAGAACCAGATCGTCTACGCCACCCAGACCGGCCCGCGCTACATGTTGGGCGTGCGCTACAAGTTCTGGTGATGCACGCCGTGGCGATGCAGGTTTGATGGCATCGCTGCAGTGACTCCATGCGTCCCCCGGCAGCCAGGCTACTAGGCTGCCGGGGGACGTACACGGCTATTGCATCCGGCCCGGCACGTAGGTGCGTGCGGGGCTTGCCGTGCAATGGCGATTCGTTGAAGCATGGGCCACGCGCCCCGCGTGCTGTACCACTCCCCATGACCAATGCCGTGTTGTTGAATAATCTGGATCACCGCGAGCTGCGCGTGATCACCGCGCACGGCGCCGCCTACGGCGACGACGTGATGTCGGCTGCGACCTTTCCGCAGGAATTCCGCCAGCTGCAGGCGCAATACCCCATCGTGTTCCATCGCAGCGGCGAGCGCAGTTTTCAGCCGCTGGCGTTGCTGGGATTACGCCTGGGCGAAAACCTGTTTCTGGATGGCGCGCGCTGGGATGCGCCGTATGTGCCGCTGGCGATCCAGCGCCAACCGTTTCTGATCGGCGAACAACCCGACGGGCCGATGGTGCACGTGGACCTGGACAGCCCGCGCATCAGCAGCAGCGATGGCGAGTTGCTGTTTCGCGAACACGGCGGCACTACCGACTTTCTCGACCACATCAGCCAGGTGCTGCGCACGCTGCACGATGGGCTGGCCGCGAGTGAGGCGTTTGTCGAACGCCTGCTGCGTTACGACCTGCTCGAACCGTTCACGTTCGAAGCCAGCTTGAACAACGGTCTGGAATGCCGCCTGGCCGGGCTCTATGCCGTGCACGAAGAACGCCTGCGTGCGCTCGACGACGACGCGCTGCTTGCACTGCACCGGCATGGCGATCTGGAACCGCTGTACATGGCGGTGGCCTCGATCGCGCAATTCCGTCATCTGCTCGAACGCATGAATCGCCGTCATGCCGGCTGAGCCGCGCGCCATCGAAGAGCGCCACGGTCTGGACGCACGCCAGCTGGATCCGGCCATCCTTCGCTCCACCACGCCGCTGCTGCTGCGCGGGCTGGTGCGCGACTGGCCACTGGCGCAGGCCGGTGCGTCATCTGCGCAGGCAGCGGCAACGTACTTACGCGGTTTCGATCGCGGCGAGGCGGTGGTGGCGCAGGTCGGCCCGCCGGACATCGGCGGGCGCTTCTTCTACAACGCGGATATGAGCGGCTTCAATTTCCGCCCCGAGCGCGTGCCGCTGGCCGTGGTGCTGGACACCTTGTTGCGCGACCTGCACAACGCGCAGCCGCCGGCGATCTATGTCGGCTCCACCACCCTGGACACCTACCTGCCCGGCCTGCGCGCCGCCAATCCCATCGCGCTGCCGCAGGCCGAGCCGCTGGCCAGCATCTGGATCGGCAACCGCACCCGCATCGCCGCGCATCAGGACCTGCCGGACAACCTGGCCTGCGTGGTCGCCGGTCGCCGCCGCTTTACGCTGTTTCCGCCAGAACAACTGGGCAATCTGTATATCGGCCCGCTGGATCTCACCCCAGCCGGGCAGCCGGTCAGCCTGGTGGATATCGCCGCGCCAGATTTGCAGCGCTTTCCGCGTTACGCACAGGCGCTGGAACACGCATGTGTTGCCGAGCTGGAACCAGGCGATGCGTTGTTCATCCCCAGCATGTGGTGGCATCACGTCGAGGCGTTGGAAAGCTTCAACGTGCTGGTGAACTTCTGGTGGCGGCAGAGCCCGGCCTACATGGATTCGCCGATGAACGCGCTGATGCTGGCGCTTCTCACCCTCCGCGACCTGCCAGCCGAACAACGCGCGATCTGGCAGGACGTGTTCGACCATTACGTGTTCGATGCCGACGCGCAGACCGCAGCGCACATCCCCGAGGCGGCGCGCGGCGTGCTGGCGCCGATGGACGAGACCCGCGCGCGCAGCCTGCGCGCGCGGCTGCTGCAACGTTTGAATCGCTGAGGATTTCGACATGCCCGACACCACGCCTTTGGACCCGCAACAGCGCCCGGTGCGCCGCGTCGTCATCGCCGGTGGCGGCACCGCCGGCTGGATGGCGGCCGCTGCGATGTCCAAGCTGCTGGGCCGGCACCTGCAGATCACCCTGGTGGAATCGGACGAGATCGGCACGGTGGGCGTGGGCGAAGCCACCATCCCCAGCCTGGTCACCTTCCACCGGTTGCTGGAGATCGACGAGGCCGCCTTCATGGCCGCCACCCAGGCCACCATCAAGCTCGGCATCGCCTTCGAACACTGGCGCGATGTGGACCGGCACTATATCCACTCCTTCGGCCATGCCGGTACCGATCACTGGAGTGCCGGGTTCCAGCACTTCTGGTTGAAGGGGCAGCAGCGCGGCGTGGCGCGCGACTTCGGCGACTACTGCCTGGAATTACGCGCCGCGCAGGAAGGCCGCTTTGCGCACCTGCCCAACGGCGGCATGAATTACGCCTATCACCTGGATGCGGGGCTGTACGCGCGCTTCCTGCGCCGCTTCAGCGAAGGCTTCGGCGTGCAGCGCATCGAAGGCCGCATCGGCCAGGTGGAAACTGATGCAGAAAGCGGTTTTCTGACCGCGCTGACGCTGCAGGACGGCACGCGGGTGGAAGGCGACCTGTTCCTGGATTGCACCGGCTTTGCCGGCCTGCTGATCGGCAAGACGCTGAGCGTCGGCAGCGACGATTGGTCGCGCTGGTTGTTCGCCGACAGCGCGCTGGCGGTGCAGACCGAATCGGTGGGCCCGCCGGTGACCTACACCCGCTCGCGCGCCGACCAGGCCGGCTGGATGTGGCGCATTCCGCTGCAGCACCGGGTGGGCAACGGCATCGTGTATTCCAGCCGCTACATGGACCAGGACAGCGCCCGCGCGGTGCTGGAACGCAACCTCACCGGGCGCGCGCTCACCGAGCCGCGGCCGCTGCGCTTCACCCCCAACCAGCGCCACCGGGTGTGGGAAAAGAACTGCGTGGCGCTGGGCCTGGCGAGCGGGTTCCTGGAACCGCTGGAATCGACCAACATCCACCTGATCCAGCGCGGCATCATCCGCCTGCTGCAGACCTTTCCGCAGGTCATCAACGCGGTGGACATCGCCGAGTACAACCGCCAGGCGGCCGAGGAGATCACCCATATCCGCGATTTCGTGATCCTGCATTACCACGCCACCGATCGCCGCGACACGCCGTTCTGGCGCGACTGCGCGGCAATGGACATCCCCGAGTCGCTGCGTCACCGGGTGGAGCTGTTCCGCCAGAGCGGGCGCGTGTTCCACCAGACCAACGAGCTGTTCGCGGAGAACTCGTGGGTGCAGGTGATGCTGGGCCAGGGCATCGTGCCGCAGCAGCACCACCCGGTCGCCGACCTGATGGGCGATGCCGAGCTTCGTCATTTCCTGGACAACATCCGCACCCGGGTGGAAACGGCACTGGGGCGGCTGCCCGCGCACGCGGACTTCCTGCGCCATTACTGCCCCGCCCCGCCGCCGCCCGAACCGGCGGCACGCGTGCCGGCCGCCGCAGCCATGGCGACCCCGGCGGGATGAATTTCGCCGGTTCGCCGCGCAACCCTTGGCTTAGACCGCCCCGGCAATGCTAGATTGCGGCATTGCCGTCCATTGCGGGAACAATGGCCGGCGCTCGCCGCAGCAACGTTATCTTTCGCACTCGGGGTAAGGGGGACGCATGTTGGATCTGACACAGGGCCGTATGGCACGCCGGATCGCGCCGGTCATTTTGCTGGTGAGCCTGGCCGCCTGCTCCAAGCAGGAAGACAAGGCCGCCAGCACCACGCCAGCCACCGGCGCAACGCCGGCCGCAACGGCCACCGCACCGACGCCGGCCACGGCGGTCTCGCCGCAGGTGCAGTCGATGGCTGCCGACCAGTTGCGCGCATCGGCCACCAAGGCGCTGCAGGACAACCGCATGTACGCCCCGGCCGGCGATAACGCGGTGGAGTACTACCTGGCCTTGCGTGAGAAGCAGCCGCAGGACGCCACCGTCAACAGCGCGCTGACCGACCTGCTGCCATACACGCTGATCGCCGCCGAACAAGGCATCAGCCGCGAAGAATTCCCGGAAGCGCAGCGGTTGATTGCGTTGATCGAAAAAGTCGACCCCAAGGCGCCGGCATTGCCGCGTCTGAAGGCCGGTCTGGAAACCGGCATGAAGACCGCCGCCAGCCGCTCCGAGCAGGATGCCGAGCAGGCCAAGAAGCTGGTCGAGGACAAGGCCAAGCAGGCCGCCGAGCAGAAGCGCCTGGCCGAGCAGCAGACCCGCGAAGCCGCCGCTGCCCAGCAGATTGCCGCCCAGCAGGAAGCTGCCCGCCAGCAGACCGCCGAAGCCGAGCGCCAAGCCGCTGCACGCCGTCAGGCCGAAACGCCGGCGCCGGCAGCACCGCGTCCGGCACCAGCGGCAGCGACGGCCGCTGCACCGGCCGCACAGTCGCTGCGCCCGATCAGCACCCCGGCGCCGCGTTATCCCCCTGAAGCCCTGCGCGCCGGCACCTCCGGCGAAGTGCTGGTGGAACTCACGGTCGGTACCGACGGCTCAATCACCGCCTCGCGCGTGCTGCGCGCCAACCCGCCGCGCGTGTTCGATCGCGAAGCGCTCAACGCGGTGAAGCGTTGGCGTTTCGAACCGGTTGCCGCACCTGTGACGACACGGCGTACGCTGTCGTTCAATCCAGGCGGTTGATGCCTGGAGCGTTGATAGCATAGAAACAGCAAAAGCCCGCAGCGATGCGGGCTTTTCGTCGTGGCTATGCTGCGCTGCGCTGCGTCGTAGCGCGCGGGGGCGACTGGTGCATGTGCGCGTGTGGCGGGTTGCAAGCCGCAGCTTCGCATACACGCTCAAGCATGCTGGTCGCAGACGCTCTAACCCGCCGCGAACTGCGCATTCCGTTGGTCTATCGCTTCCTGCGTTCTGGGGGCAATCATCTCGAGCCCGAAGTCGATCGCCTGTTTCTGGACCTCGTCGATGAATGGACGCAGGCGCGCGTCGTAGTCGCGGAAAGCATCTTCGTGCCGTCCCTCGTGTTCCATGAAGGCATCGGCAAGGGCTGCGGCCCCGACAATCGCCAACGATCCGCCCATGCCGGCAGCAGGCGTTGCGCAATACGCGGCGTCGCCGACCAATGCAACCCGTCCCTTGCTCCAGCTAGACATCCTTATCTGGCTGAACTTGTCGAAATAGAAATTGGGCGAACGCAACGCCTCTGCGATCATCTCGGGGGCGCGCCAGCCTTCGGTCTCGAAATGCTCCCGAATGATGCGGCGCTGCTGTTCGGCATCACGATAGTCGTAGTCGAATTCCTTCTCGGAATAGAAGCAGAAGCAGACATCGGTCTTCCCGTTGTAGGCGTTGAGCATCATCGTCTTGCTTGGCACGTTGTAAATCTGCGTGGTGTCCTGCGGAATCAGCAAGGTGTCGACGATGGCGATCGCGAAGTAGTTCTGCAGGAACAGGGCAAACTCCTTCTCTGGCCCGAAGATCATCTTTCGAAGCGATGAATGACTGCCGTCGCAACCGAACACCAGCTCGAACCGTCCTCGGTTCCCGCCCGAGAATGTCACCTCGACGTCGTCGCAGGACTGCTCGATCGCCGCGATACTGTCGCCAAAGATGCATTCGACCCGACCCTTGATCTTGCCCGATAGCAGTTCCAGAAGGACATCCCGTTCGATCTCATAGTCTTCTGCCTGCGGCAGCGCATGCTGGCCTTCCATCGTCGCGACGACCTGGTCTTGCGCGTTGCGGAACTCCGTTCGCTTCGGCGGCAGGCTCAAGGCGCGTATCTCATCGAGAAGCCCCATGCGGCGGACGATATCGACCGTTCCTTCGCGCACGTCGACGGGCGAACCGCCCTTCTTCAGCCCCTTGGCGACTTCGATCACCGTGACGGTGTAGCCGATCCGATCCATCCAGTAGGCAGTCGAGAGCCCGGCGAAGCTTGCGCCGACCACGAGGACGCGTGCGCCGCCGCCGATAGTTCCTGCTGTCGTGTCCATCATCGGTCCTGTGGGAATTCGTTGGGGTGTCGAGGTCATGGTGATCCGTAGCTGGCTCGGTCACGTGAGCCTCTATACGCCGGACCACTAGGCCGGGGCAAGTTTTAAAACAAGGCGTAGGGCAACCAACATCATCCTGAAATCGCAAGACGCTCCTGGTGATAACGGCGCAGTGCTGCATACCACAACAACGCCGCAACACCGAAACCCGCCAGCAGATACACCGCCCAGGTCTGCGCGTTGATGGTCTCGTGGCGGATCACCTTCAACAGCATCTGGTTCTGCGCCAGAAACGGCACCGCGAAATGCCATAGCTGCGTTTTCAGCGGATACGCCATCAGCGCGTAACCGGGCAGCATCGGCAGCAGCAACAGCCAGGTCATATGCGCCTGCGCTTCCTTCATGCTCTTGGCGGCGGCGGCCAGATAGGTCAGCAGCGAGGTGCCGACGAACAACATCGGCACCAGGATGAAGAGCATCTGCAGCATCGGCACGAAACCGACATTGAGCTGGCGCCCCAGATTCGAGGTGGATAGCTGCGCACTCAGTTTGAATGCCAACAACGTGAGCACTAGCGACACCATGCCGATCACGCAGGCCGCCGCGATCTTGCCGCTGACGATCGCGCTGCGTGGGGCGGGCGTGGCAAGCAAGGGCTCAAGCGATTGGCGCTCGCGCTCGCCGGCGGTGGCATCCAGAATCAACGAGGCGCCGCCCAAAAATGAGGTGATCACCAGCAGCACCGGCAACAGCATCGCCATCATCTGGCCGCGCTTGGCTTCGGCGGTGGCCAGGTCCTGCGCAGCGATTTCCAATGGCCGGCTCACCTGCGCATCGATACCGCGCGCCAGCAACCGCAAAGCACCGACCTGCTGGCTATAACCGCTGAGCGCGGCCTGCAGGCGCATGCTCGGCACGTCGGCCTCGCGCCGCGTGCTGTCCTTGATGACTTCCACCAGCGCCGGCCGGCCTTCGCGCCAATCCTGCGCATAGCTGTCGCTGATGCGCAGCGCCACGTCGACATCCTGGTTGCGAATCGCCGCGGTCAGATCGGCGGGCGCGTCCACCGCGTTGAGCCCTTGCGCAGCCAGAAACCGCACCAGATTCGGTGCGTTGGCGCGACCGAGCGTGGGGATGTCCAGCGGCTTGTCGATCTGCGTGCGCACCCGGCTTTCGCTCAGGGCGCCCATGCCCAGGATCAGGATCGGGTACAGCAACGGCGACAACAGCAACGCCAATGCCAGGGTGCGGCGGTCGCGTGAGATGTCGCGCAGTTCCTTGCGCAGCACGGTCCACAGCGTGGACAACAACGATGTGGTGCTCATGCGTGCAGCCCCTCGTCCGAGCCGATCGCCTTGACGAAGGCGTCTTCCAGGTTGTCTTCGCCGGTGGCGGCGCGCAGTTCGTCGGCGCTGCCGGATGCCACCACCGTGCCCTTGGCGATGATGACGATGCGATCGCACAGCGCCGCCACCTCCTGCATGATGTGGCTGGAAAAGATCACGCAACGTCCCTCCGCGCGCAGCTGCTGCAGGAAGCCGCGCATGGCGCGGGTGGTCATCACATCCAGGCCGTTGGTGGGCTCGTCCAGAATCACATTGCGCGGGTCGTGCACCAACGCCCGCGCAATGGCGGTCTTGGTGCGCTGGCCCTGGCTGAAGCCTTCGGTCTGACGGTCCAGAATGTCGTCCATGTCCAACGCCTTGGACAGCAAACCCGTGCGCTGCGCGATCTGCGTGCGCGACAGGCCATGCAACTCACCGAAGTAGGCGATGTTTTCGCGTGCGGTCAGCCGCTTGTAGACCCCGCGCGCATCCGGCAACACGCCGAGCGCGCGGCGCACCGTCACCGGGTCGCGGGCGACATCCACGCCGTCGACAGTGACGCTGCCCTGGTCGGGCGACATCAGCGTGTAAAGCATGCGCAAGGTGGTGGTCTTGCCGGCGCCGTTGGGACCGAGCAGCCCGGTGATCTGGCCATCGCCAGCGCTGAAACTGACCCCATCGACGGCTTTCACCAGCCCGGTCTTGGTCTTGAACGACTTGTGCAGGGTATCGACGACGATCATGCGAGCGCCTCCGTGGCGTGGTCGATGCGGCTCATGGTTCCCATCCGTTGAACGAGGTAAAGGCAGGCACGGTGTTGAGGCTGGCCACGCAGCTGGTATCCAGCGCCTTGGCGTCGGCGGTCTGCAGAAACTGGCTCAGCACCTTGGGCATGCAACCCAGCCGGAACACGCCATGCCCCTGCCCGGGCGCAATCACGTGGCGGCCATTGGGCAGGCCTTGCAGCACCCGTTCGGCGTAGCGTGGCGGTGTCACCGGATCGAGCTGCCCGGAGAGCAGCAACACCGGCAGCGTCGAGCGGAACGGCGCGCTCGCAGCCGCCGGTGCCGGCTTTGATGGCCACACCTTGCACGGTGCGAAGAACATCTCGGCCACCTCGTTGCCCAGCAAGGTGGTGTCCTTCTGTGCGGGTGCGTGATAACGCCCGGCATCTTCGCTGCACAACACCGACCATTGCATCAGGCGATTCATCTGATCGGACATGCCCGATGCGCTCATCTGCGCCAACGCCATCAACGAGGCATAACGGCCTGCGGCGGCTTCGTCCAGCACCAGCGGCAACAGCGAGGCGGTTTCCGGCGCATACGAGAATCCGAACGCCAGCCCCACGACGGTGTCGGCAGTGACCTGCTCATGGCGCACGGCGCCTGTGCGCGGGTCGCGATACTCCACGGCCACCGGTGCCTGCCGCAACCGCTCGACCACCTGGCGCAACTGCGTGGCGGTATCCACCGGAAAGCGCTTGGCGCAGGCAGGTTGTTGACGGCATTGCGCCGACTGCAGCGCGATCGCATCTTCGAAGGTGCGTGCGAACTCGCCGCCGATCACCAGATCGTTCGGCGCCACACCATCGATCACCACGGTGCGGGTGTGCTGCGGATAGCGCGCGGCATAGTGCTGCGCCACACGCGTGCCGTACGAGGCACCGATCAGGTTCAACGTTTGCACGCCCAATGCGGCGCGTACCGCGTCCAGATCGCCGATGGCTTCGCTGGTGGTGAAGTAGCGCGGGTCGGCATCGTTGCGCAAACCCTCGGCGCACCTGCGCGCATGGTCGGTCAGTTGCTCGGCGCTGGCCGCGCTGCTGTTTTCCAGGTCCAGCGGCTTGCCGGCCGCATCGCGACATTCCAGCGGATGCGAGCCACCGGTACCGCGCTGATCGACCAGAAAAATGTCGCGCTGCTTGCCCACCTCATGCAGCCCCATGTCCACGATGGCCGCGACCTCGGTTGCCGACTGCCCCGGCCCACCGGCAATGAAGAACACCGGGTCCGGCGTGCTGCCGGCGCCGGCATCGCTTTCCAGCCAGGCGATCTTCAAGGCGATGCTGCGCCCGCTCGGCGCGGCCGGATTTTCCGGCACGCGCAGACTGGCGCACTGCGCTTCGATATTGCCGGCGGCGCCGCCAGAGCTCAACGTGCACGGCGTGAACTGAAGCGCGCCGTAGCGATTGCCCGCGGCGCTGCCGGGCGGCGTTGTCGCAGCGGGCTGCTGCGCGGTGTTGCCCGGGGTTGCGGCGGCAGTTTTTCCGGCAACGTCCCTCTCCGTGGCGGGCGCTGCGGCGCGCTGGCATCCGGCAGCCAGCATCGCGACCAGCACTGCCACCACCACTGTGGATTGCTTGAGCATCGTCATCCTATCTCCTGGTATTCCCTGTCCCCTGACATTGCATGCGGCCATACGTGACCGCTGCAACTAGAGCGTGTTATGTACTTTGAGATGAGTGCGAAGCGTCCTGTGGCGCGTCGAGGCAAGGCGTGCGCTGCGGCCCAGGCTGCCCGCCTGGGCAAGGCGCGCAACGCGGTATCGGCGCGCCACAGGGCGCTTCCCGGAGGGTTGGCGGTCAGCGGCACGGAGCGCGCGCCGCTGACCGCCAACGCATCTCATCTCAAGGTGCATAACACGCTCTAATGCCCGTCTTCGTAAAGAAAAACGTGCTCGATCGATTCCCCGAACAACCGTGCGATCCGAAACGCCAACGGCAAGCTGGGATCGTATTTTCCGGTTTCCAACGCATTGATGGTCTGCCGCGACACGCCCAACCGCTCGGCCAGCTCCCCTTGCGACCAGCCACTGGCCTCGCGCAATTCGCGCACGCGGCTATTCATGCAAAACGACGCGCATGGATGCTTTTGGTGATGCCATAGATGGCGCACAGCAGCGGGAACACCCACAGCATCGCCGCGCTTGCCGGGATGTCGATCAGCTCGGCGGCCTGCAGAAATCCGGCGGTCATGTACGCACCGCTGACCAGGCCGGCGGCAATGGCGATCGCTTCCAGCTCGATACGCCGTTGCATCTCGTCCCAATCGCGCACGTAACGCGCCACCGCGCGAATCACCAGCACCACCAGCAATGCCGGCAGCAAGGCAATCAGCACCCGCGCCCAGTTCGGGGCCACGTGCGCAAGCAGGTAACGCCAAAACAGCATCACCGCCACGTACACCAGCATCGGTACGCCGAATTCACGGTAATAGCGCTGTGCCAAGGCAGGGCGGGTGCTGTCGCGCATGTCGCTGCGCGCCAGCCACATCGGCAGCGACAGCAGCATGCACGAGCCACCGATACCGGCGCTAAGCCCGGCGATGTAATTGTTCAAGGGCAGCACCTGCCACACCCCCAGCAGCCCGATGCCGAGCAAGACCAGGCCCAGCAAGAACACCAGCAGCGCGTTGCGCTTGCAGCGGTTCATTTGCACGGCCTCGGCGCAACGGGTGCATGCACGGCGTACTCACTGCGCATACGTCCGGCGACGGTGTGCACAGCACGTTTTGCTGCGCAGCCATGCCCGCATTCCATTTGCTTACGCCGCTGCCGCATCGCATTCGCCTGTCAAGTGCGCTTGACAGGCAAGATGCGCTTGCCGAGTCCTTCTGTCAAGCATCCTTTACACATTCGAGCGGACACATCTGCGTACGTCTCCGTTGCCTGGTCCAGGAGCGGCTAACAACACGTCGCGAGCGGTCGTCAGTGGCTGCAGACGGCGCACAGGAACCGCAGCGTACGCGTGTTACGTCAGGGTTCGCAGCAACGGCGGGACCCGCCTGGCAAGTGCGCAGCCCGTCTGTCAGCCGTTCCATGTCACTTCGTCTGGTCTGCAGTGCTCTGCCGCACTGCGTTACGCTGCCTGCTCGACCTTCAGCGGAAGCGGCAATGCGTTCGGATTTTTTGCAAGCTGCCGATCGATTTCGTGACCACGCATACCTACGGCGTGGACGGCGGCTTTCTGGATGAAAACGGCAAGCAGGACGTCAAATTGTCTGCATCGCCGGATGCCATTGTTGGCGATGTGCGCCGCGTCCATGCACAGATCCAGGCCTCGCCATTCCCGGATCTGCCGCTGTACCTCACCGAGTGGAGCAGCAGCTACACGCCACGCGATTACGTGCACGACAGCTACATCAACGCATCCTACATCCTGACCAAGCTCAAGCAGGTCAAAGGCCTGGTGCAGGGCATGAGTTACTGGACCTATACCGATCTGTTCGAAGAACCCGGCCCGCCGCCTACGCCGTTCCATGGCGGGTTCGGGCTGATGAACCGCGAAGGCATTCGCAAGCCGGCTTGGTTCGCCTACAAATACTTGAACGCGCTCAAGGGCCGCGAGATTCCGCTCGCCGATGCGCATGCATTGGCCGCAGTGGACGGCAAGCGTCTGGCTGCGCTGGTGTGGGATTGGCAGCAGCCGGTGCAGGCGGTGAGCAATACGTCGTTTAATACCGAGCAGGCGCCAGCCACCGACAGCGCACCGCTGCGCATGCGCGTGACGCATGTGCCGGCTGGCACCTACCAGCTGCAGGTGCGCAAGACCGGCTACCGGCGCAACGACCCGCTGTCGCTGTACATCGACATGGGCATGCCCAAGGAGTTGGCGCCGCGTCAGTTGACGCCGCTGCAACAGGCCACGCGCGATGTGCCCCAACAGGATCGTCGCGTGCGCTTGGGCGCCGATGGCCTGGTCGAGATCAGCCTGCCGATGCGCAGCAACGATGTGGTGCTGCTGACACTGGAGCCGACGGCGCGCTGAGCGTGCATGGCACCGGGCCGCGCACTGCAATCGGCCATGCGCGGTCTGCGTCATCGGCACTCCACCTTGATGCAGGCACTCCAGCGCGCGACGCGCCTGTCCGCATCGCGCGCACCGTCTTTGCTGGCGTGATGCGTGCGATGCGGTTTGTCACCCGCGTTGGCTCACGCGGTTGCATGCGTGAGACGGCCCGCGCATGCCGTACCAGGCGAAGACCACGCACACCTGACTACGCCCGCTCGTTGCGGTGGTCGCGCTTACTTGAGATAGGTCTTGAGGATGGCTGTGATGTCATCCACCGCCAGCTCGCGCTCGCCCAGTGCCTCCGGCGCGGCAACGTGATGCTTCAGATGCGCGCTGAGCAGCTCGACCATCAAGCCCTGCGCCGCGCCGCGGAACGCAGCCACCTGGGTCAGCAACGCGGTGCACTCCACGTCCTGCGCCAAGGCTTTTTCCAGCCCTTCCACCTGCCCGCGGATCCTGCGCACGCGCGCAAGCAGTTTGGATTTGTCCTGATTCAGATGTGCCATCGAACTATACCCCCCAGGGGTATTTGGGATACCCTGTGGGGGTACCTTAGCCAGAGCCACCGCCGATGTCGATCACGCACCCCGCGCCGCATTGCACGCAGTCGCACACCTTTGCCAGCGCCAACCCGCTCGCCGAACGCAGCACCCGCAAGGCGGTGATCCTGACCGTGATCATGATGGTGGTGGAGATCGTGGGCGGTTGGACGCTCAACTCCATGGCCCTGCTCGCCGACGGCTGGCACATGAGTTCGCACGCGCTGGCGCTGGGGCTGGCGTTGTTCGCCTATCGCTTCGCACGGCAGCATGCCGGCGATGTGCGTTTCAGCTTCGGCACCTGGAAGGTCGAGGTACTGGGCGGTTACACCAGCGCGATCCTGCTGCTGGGCGTGGCCGGGCTGATGGCGTTCCAGTCGGTGGAACGGCTGTTGACGCCCAAAGCCATCCAGTATCAGGAAGCCACCGTGATTGCGGTGATCGGCCTGCTGGTGAACCTGATCTGCGCATGGTGGCTGCGCGATTCGCATGGGCATGGCCACGCGCATGGTCATCCGCACGGCCACGCGCACGCGCATGACAGTCATGGCCATGCGCACACGCACGGACATCATGGTCATGGTCATCACCACGATGCGCACAGCGATCTCAATCTGCGTGCCGCATATCTGCACATGGTGGCCGACGCGGCGACCTCGGTGCTTGCGATTGTGGCGCTGGTGGCCGGCATGCACTGGGGCGTGACCTGGCTGGATCCCATCATGGGCATTGTGGGTGCGGTGCTGGTCACCGTCTGGGCCTGGGGCCTGCTGCGCAGCACCGGCAGCGTATTGCTGGATGCGGAAATGGACGCACCGGTGGTGGCAGAAGTGAAGCAGGTCATCGCCGAGCTTCCCCATGCGATCGACATCGCCGATCTGCATGTCTGGCGCGTCGGCAGCGAGCGATATGCCTGCGTCGTCAGCCTGGTCACCGCAGCCGATATCGACGCGCAGCTGGTGCGCAACGCACTGCAGATCCACGAAGAACTGGTGCATGTCACGGTGGAGCTGCAGCGCCCGCCGGCGCTTCGGGCCGCAATGGCCTAGCGCCGCAGCAAGGCGGCGCCGCGCCGCCTGTCGTCACAGCGCACAGGCAGGGGCAGGCCGCGGGCGCGCCGCCTGCATGCCGCCTCAGACCTTGGGCGGCGTGGAGCTGACGTACTTCTCGCGACGGATCTGCGCACTGGGCAGCCCGGCCACCTTCAGCGCCTCCAGGCAGGTGTCCACCATGTCCGGGTTGCCGCACAGGTAGGCGATATCGTGCGCGGCATCGGGTGCGAACGCGGCCAGATGCTGCTGCACATAGCCATGCCGCACATCGGCATGCGGTTGGGCGGGCAACTCGCGTGAGAAACACGGCACGTAGCGGAACTGCGGATGCGCCTCGGCAAACGCGCGGAAATCCTCGCCGTACAGCAGCTCGGCCGGCGTGCGCGCGCCCTGCAGCAGGACCACCTGCACGCCACGGGTGGCGATCGCCTCGGCCAGCAACGGCAGCATCGACCGGTACGGGGTGACCCCGGTGCCGGTGGCGATCAGCACATAGCGCTGGTTGTGGTCGCCCGGCTGCAGGCGGAGGCGGCCGTAGGGCCCGCTGGCCAGCAGCTGGTCGCCGATCTCCAGGCCTTCGAACAGCGCCGTGGCCGAGCCGCCGGGCACGAAGCTCACCGCGATCTCCACCGCCTCGCCCGGCCCCAGCGCGTGGTCGTGGATGGTCGCCAGCGAATAGCTGCGCTTGGTCGGCGTGCCATCGGCGTAATCGAAATGGATCTGGATGAACTGGCCGGGCTGGAAATCCAGCGGCTGCCCGTCGTCACGCACGAACTGGCAGTGGGCCACGGTGGGCGCAATCATGCGCCGGTCGACAAGCTTGAGGGGGAATTGAACGGGCACGAACGTATTTGGGACAGTCTGTGATCGGGGCAAACCCCCACGGGCTTCTATAATAACGGGCTGCAACTCGCTGCGCCGGCACCCTGGCGCGAAGGACCATCTTGAATTCACCCTCTCCCATGGCGCCCGCCCTGCGCGTGTGCGACCTGCGCAAGACCTACGACAACGGCACCCAGGCGCTCAAGGGCGTGTCGCTGGACGTGGTTCCGGGCGATTTCTTCGCCCTGCTCGGCCCCAATGGCGCCGGCAAATCCACCCTGATCGGCATCATCAGCTCGCTGGTGAACCTGTCCGGCGGGCAGGTGGAGGTGTTCGGTACCGACCTGGTCACCCATCGCAGCGAGGCGATGCGCCTGATCGGCCTGGTGCCGCAGGAAATCAACTTCAACCTGTTCGAAAAACCCTTCGACATCCTGGTCAACTACGCCGGTTTCTACGGCATGCCGCGGCGCGAGGCCGAGGCGCTGGCCGAAGTGGAACTGCGCCGCGCGCACCTGTGGGAAAAGGCCCAGGTCATGAGCCGCACGCTCTCCGGCGGCATGAAGCGCCGGCTGATGATCGCCCGCGCCATGATGACCCAGCCGCGCCTGCTGATCCTGGACGAACCCACCGCTGGCGTGGACATCGAGATCCGCCGCGACATGTGGCGCGTACTCAAGGACATCAACGCCGCCGGCACCACCATCATCCTGACCACCCATTACCTGGAAGAAGCCGAGCACCTGTGCCGCAACCTGGCCATCATCAACCACGGCCAGATCGTCACCCAGGGGCCGATGCGCGAGCTGCTGGCCAAGCTCGACGTGGAAGGTTTCCTGTTCGATATCGACGGTGACCTGCCCGCGCAGCTGCCGGCGATCGAAGGCACCACGCTCACCGCCATCGACGGCCATACGCTGGATCTGGACATGCCGCGCGCCATGGACCTCAACCGCGTGTTCGCCGCACTGGGCGATGCCGGCATCCGGGTGCGCTCGATGCGCACCAAGAGCAACCGGCTGGAAGAATTGTTCGTTCGCCTGACCGGGCCCGGCGAGACCCTTGCCGACCCGGCCCCTGCGGCAGCGGCGCCCGCGCGCCCGGCAGGTCACCCATGAGTCCTTCGGAGCCGTCGATGTCCGCCACGCCCGCCACACCCCGCCAACGCAACTGGATTGCGCTGGGCACCATCGTGCGCCGCGAAGTGCAGCGCATCCTGCGCATCTGGGGCCAGACCCTGGTGCCGCCGGCCATCACCATGACGCTGTACTTCCTGATCTTCGGCGGGCTGATCGGCTCGCGCGTCGGCGACATGGGCGGCTACAGCTACATGCAGTTCATCGTGCCGGGCCTGGTGATGATGAGCGTGATCCAGAACAGCTACGGCAACATTTCCTCCAGCTTCTTCGGCGCCAAGTTCGGCCGCCATGTGGAAGAGCTGCTGGTCAGCCCGATGCCCAACTGGGTGATCCTGTGGGGCTATGTCTCCGGCGCGGTGTTGCGCGGGGTGATGGTCGGGGCAATCGTGCTGATCATCGCGATGTTCTTCACCCCGGTGCGTATCCCGCATCCGTTCGTCACGCTGACCACCGTGCTGCTGGGCGCGATCATCTTTTCGCTGGCCGGCTTCGTCAACGCGGTCTATGCCAAGAAGTTCGACGACGTGGCAATCGTGCCCACCTTCATCCTGACCCCGCTGACCTACCTGGGCGGCGTGTTCTATTCGGTCAAACTGCTACCCGGCTGGGCCGAGGCGGCCACCCATGCCAACCCGATCTTCTACATGGTCAACGCCTTCCGCTACGGCCTGCTCGGCAGCTCGGACGTACCGATCTGGGTCGCCTACGCACTGATGCTGGGCTTTGTCGCCGTGCTCAGCGCACTGGCGCTGTGGCTGCTGCGGCGTGGTGTGGGGTTGCGGAGCTGAGAGTGCAGTTCAGCGACTACATCGTGTTTGTGGATGAAAGCGGCGATCACGGGATGGCCACCATTGACCCGGCCTTCCCGCTGTTCGTGCTGTCGTGCTGCTTGATCAGCAAACGCGATTACATGGCTGCAGTGGTACCGGCCATTCAACGAATCAAGTTCGCGACGTTCGGCCACGATGCCGTGGTGCTGCACGAACGCGAGATACGCCGCGATATCGGCGCGTTTTCGGTGTTGCGTGATCGCCAGAAGAAACAGGCGTTTATCGATGCCCTGACAGATGCGTTGGCGTCCGCACCGATGACCATTTTTTCTGCTGTTATCGACAAGCGTCGCCTTCAGGATCGCCAGCGCGGGGAAAATCCTTACGAAATCTCGATGCGTTTCTGCCTTGAGCGGATGTACTACAAGCTCGGCAAACAGGGCCAGGTCGCGCAACGCGGGGCAGCATTGACCACGCACGTTCTGTGCGAGGCACGTGGACATAACGAGGATCAGGATCTGGAATTGGCATTTCGCCGCATCTGTGGCGGCGACAATTTTTCTGGTGTCGAAATGCCATTCGATCCGGTGATCTGCGACAAGAAAAGCAACGCGATCGGACTTCAACTGGCTGATCTGGTCGCGCGTCCAATCGGTATGCGGCAGTTGCGCCCCGACCAACCCAATCGCGCGTGGGATGTCATCGAGCAGAAGCTGGACAAGGATGCGACTGGCCGTTACCTCGGCTACGGATTGAAGTGCTTCCCATAAAACAAAAGGCCCCGGCGATTCTGCCAGAGCCTGATGCCGACCGAGAATCCCCGATCCGGTCGCCAGCTTAACACCCTGCCCCGACACGCTCCAACCATCAAGCTGAACGGAGATTTTGATGCATATCCTCATCCTCGGTGCCGGTGGCACCGGCGGTTATTTCGGCGGGCGCCTGGCGCAGGCCGGTGTCGATGTCACCTTCCTGGTGCGCGATGCACGCGCGGCGCAGCTGCAGGCCGAAGGCCTGCGCATCCGCAGCCCACTCGGCGATGCACAGGTGCCGGTGGCGCATGTCACCACGCAGGACTTGCCGGCGTTGGTGGCGCAGCAACCGTTCGATCTGGTGATCCTCAGCTGCAAGGCCTATGACCTGGACAGCGCGATCGAGGCGATTGCGCCTGCGGTGGGCGCGCACACCACGGTGTTGCCGATCCTCAACGGCCTGCGCCATTACGCAGCACTGGACGAGCGTTTCGGCGCGGCACGGGTGCTGGGCGGGCTGTGCTTCATCAGCGCCACCAAGGGCGAGCACGGCGAGATCCTGCATCTGGGCAAGCCGGCATCGCTGACATTCGGCGAGCGCGATGGCAGCGCGGATTCGGCGCGCGTGCAGGCGTTTGCCGCGGCGTGCACGCAGGCCGGCATCGACCATGTAGCCAGCGCGCAGATTGCGCAGGAGCAGTGGATCAAATACAGCTTCCTCACCGCGCTGGCGGCGGCCACCTGCCTGATGCGCGCGCCGGTCGGGGCGATCGTCGCCACCGACGATGGGCGGGCCTTGATCAACGGCCTGTACAACGAATGCCTGTGGGCGGCCGACGCGGCCGGGCAGTCGATCCCGGAAGCTGCGCGCGCCAAGGCGCTGCAGACCCTGCTGCAGGTGGACTCCCCGCTCAAGGCCTCGATGCTGCGCGACCTGGAAGCAGGCCAGGACGTGGAAGCGGCGCAGATCGTCGGCGACATGCTCAAGCGCGTACGCGAAACCGGCCGCAATGCACCATTGTTGATGGCGGCGCATGTGCATCTGCAGGCGTATCAGGTGTTGCGGCAGAGCTGATGGGGATGGCGGGCGACTGTGCGCATGCGACGCATGCCTCGCCCCCATCCGCCCTTCGGGCACCTTCCCCCGCAAGCGGGAGAAGGGAGTGATCGCTACCGCTGCATGACTGGCAGAACGGCCTGCGTACTCCTACGCCACTTGGCCCCGGCAGATCCGTCTCCCGCGTGCGGGAGAAGGTGGTGCGAAGCGCCAGATGAGGGCGCATTTGCTCGCCGTGGCCTTTGCGCCGCCGCGTCGACCTTCTTGCCACTCCACCGCCTAGCTCCGGTAGATCCCTTCTTCCGCATGCGGAAGAAGGTGGCGCAAAGCGCAGGATGAGGCCGCGCTGCTTGGCGTAGCCTGCGCACCGCCGCAGCAACCCCTGACCACTCCGCCGTTGCTCCCCGCAGACTTCTTCTCCCGCACGCCGGAGAAGGTGGCGCAACGCGCCGGATGAGGCCGCGTGTGCCTGGCGTAGCCTTCGCACCGCCGCGACGCCACGCACACGATGCTCTGCATCCCTCCATCGCCGTCATCATCATGAAACTGCTTAGCCACCTGTTCCGTGCCGGTCATTTCGTGATCCTGGCGTTCTTCGTGCTGTGCGCGGTGGGTCTGGTGGCGATGGCCGGGTTGGAGTTGTGGCATGGCTTTACGCCGGGCGGCGACATGGTGGTACGCGACCGCTTCAACGTGGTGCTGGAGGCCATCGGCCTGCTTACCGTGGCACTGGTGACGCTGGAGCTGGGCCAGACCATCTTCGAAGAAGAGATCCTGCGCGACGTCAAGGTCAGCGGGCCCACGCGCGTGCGCCGCTACCTGTCGCGCTTTTTCGTGGTGATCGTGATCGCGCTGGCCATCGAGACGTTGGTGTCGATCTTCGAGCTGATGCACGACGACCCGGCCAAGCTGCCGTATGCGGCCGCGGTCGGCTCATGCGCAGCGTTGCTGCTGATCGCCTGGGGCGTATTCGTCAAGCTCAATCGCAGCGCCGAAGAGCTGGAGCCCGAAGCGATGGAAGAGACCAAGCGCGAAGACCGCGAGGTCGAGGAATAAGCGCAGCCAGCCGAAGCGCAGTCAGCCGGCGACGGCTGGCAGCGGCGGCACCGCCGTCGGCTTGCCGTCAGCATCCAGCGCGATCATCACGAAGTGCCCGCGCGTGCACAGCTCGCGTGCGCCGCTGAGCAGGTCCTCGGCGATCAGTTCCACTTCCACCTTGATCGAGCTGCGCCCCACCGACACCACGCGCGCGACGGTTTCCACCATCTGGCCCTGCCGGATCGGCAACTTGAAATCCACCTGATCCGAGCGCGCAGTGACTACCGCACGCCGCGCATAACGCGACGCCGCCAGAAACGCGGCCTTGTCCATCCACGCCAACGCCTGTCCCCCGAACAGCGTGCCCATGTGGTTGGTGTGGTTGGGCACACGATCTCGGCCATGCGGGCTTCGATCGGTGGCACGGATGTGGCGCTGGTCATGATGGCGGTACCGAAAGAAGAAAGAAAAGGCGGCCCGATCAGCTGTGCAGCGTCGGCAGGAAGCTCAGGTCCATGGAGTAGCGCGCTGCGCGCTGCGGGTCGACGAACACGCGCAGCGCCTGCCCATCACTCAGGAACGGCTGCGGATCGGTCCACAGATTTTCGCTGCGATACTCGGTTAGCGTGTTGTGCGTGCGGTCGTGGCGTTGGGCAAGAATGCGAAACGGATGCTTGCCGTTGACCTCCAGCGAGGTATTGAGCTCGACCTCAACGAAGCTCGCTTCCACCACCGTGCCATGCCGGCGCAACCACGCGGCGCGGCGCGCATGCCACACGCGATAGCCGAGGATGCCTCCGCCCACGCCACCAAATGCCACACCCAACCGCAATAGGATCCAGCGCGCCTGATTTGGCAATAGCGCCGCACCGGTCAACAGACCCAGCCCCGCCAGCAGGAAGCTCCAGGCGACGATGGTGACGGTCGTGCGCATTGCTGGCTGCGATGGACATCCGGCATGCTCACAGCCCGCTACGAACCGCCGCTTCCACCTGCGCCGGCGACTGGAAGCCAGGCAGACGCGCCACCTCGGCGCCGTCCTTGAACAACGCCAGGGTCGGCGTCTGCCGCAAGCCCAGGCCACGGAAGAACTCCTCGCCAACCACTTCCAGCTTCACCTTGAGGAGTGCGACGCCCGCGGCGTCTTCGCTCGCGGCGAACTTGGTCAGCGACATGTCGAGCATCTTGCAGCCCGGACAATTGTCTTTGTAATAGTCGACCAGCAAGCGCGGATGCGCGGCCAGGGCGGCGGCGTAGTCGTCAGGCGTGGAGGCGTGGAGGGTTTGCATGGGGGAATGTCTCACTACAGGCAAGAATGTGGTCGGTCCAGCGTTGGATCTTGGTGGCGTCGCGTTCGCCGTGGGGCATTTGTTCGATCTCCAGCCGCGGGTAGCGCGTACCGAAGAATGCGGCAATGCGCCGGGCCGCACCGCAGTAGTTCTCCTCGCCCCACTGCGTCTCGCCGGTGCCGAACACCGCCAGGCGTTCCGGCTTGCCGACTGCATTGACGAGCTCTTCGATGAAGCGCTTCATCTCCGGCGGCGTGCGCCCGGCGTTGATGCTCCAGCTACCCAGGATGTAGAGATCGCGCTCCGCGCCGTCCGGGCAAGCCTGCGCCAACGTCTGGATGTCGGCATCGATCCAGGTCACCGCATGGCCCAGTTCCTCGCAGCGCGCGCGGATCGCACGCGCGACATCGCGTGTGTTGCCGCTGAGCGAGGTGTGGGCGAGCAGGATGTGCATTTGCTTAATGATTAATGGGTTCAGGAATATTTCTTATTAAAAACAACGGGTTGCAAATTCCATTAGCTTCTCGGGCTTCTTGGGGGTTTGCCGCTGCGCCAAGCGCACTTGACTCTAACGGTGGCTGAGCTAAGCTCCGCCTCGAGTTCACTGCCCATCGGCTTTGAACCTATCGAGGTCTCGGCCGCTGAACCCGCGTAGCGAATCAGCGGCCTTTTTTCGCCTGCTATTTGGTTTTCGTAAGCGAGCGAACGCATTCTTCGCGAGACCAAGTCGGCGAACTTCGAATCTTTCCTATGCTGCTATCTGCTTGGTAGCACGTGATGAAGTTGGCCTTTAGTAACGAATCTTGCTTGAGCGACAGTGCAATCACGACCACAAAATCTTCATAGACCACCGCCACTCGGCGGGTGGGGTCAACCTGTCCGGCAGTTTTATCCCAGCCTTGAAATAGATTGGCATCCGGATGTGTAAGGGTCGCCTGAATCCAGTCGATTCGCTGCGCCCTTACTTCTGAAAAAGTATCCTTCTGTCCATCTCGCCCTGCACTCTCGTAGAACGCATGGCCAAATTTTCTTGCATCGAAGTAGACTCGGATCTCGTCTGGTGTCTGTATATTGCCGCGGCAGTAGACGCGTTCGTAGTGTTGTCGGTACTCGGCAGAAGTTTCGTACTTGACCAACGGAGGCAACGACATCACCACCCTCCGTTAAGTCGAATCTTGAAGATGTTGAATTTCTCCTCGCCTTTGCTGGTTGAACCAAGTTCGCGACCCAATGCGCTTTCAATACGGCTAACGACGGTGAACTTCGCAGTGTTAGGCGTAAGGGTAGAGTTGATCTTGCTACTAGCCGCTCCCAGCAACAAATCACACATCTGGATCAGAACTACTTCGTTAGACGGTAAGGACTGAACACTCTCAATATTCGAGCTCAAGTTTGCACGAGACAGACACTGGGCGAGGACAGGTAGGCGCTTCGAATCGCGATTACTCTTCGCGTCACAAAAGATTCGATAATCATTAAAATCAAGAATCCAGTGATGAAGAAGCTGGTAGTAGAACTTGTAAAACCCCAGCTCCGCATCATCGTCATGTAACGAAAGATCAATTTGTGTCCGATCAACCGCAATACATCGAAAACGAAGGTTCTCGCCATATGCGAAGAAGATGTCAACCAGCTCTACGTAGAAGTCGCGGCGATTAGGCGCAACCTTGCTCCACTTGATCTCGCCCCAGGCTTCATGTCGTTTTCGAAGGTCGCCAATTCGCGATTTAAGCTCATTACGAACTTCCTGTGGAAGCCAAAGGCTTCCGATCATGAGGTAACGCGCACGCGGACTAGCAGACGTTAGGACGTCTGGATTCGCCTCATCGCAGTACACCTCAAATCTCATATGAGCTCGCAGGTAATTGGAGATATGAGCGGCAGAAATTCTTACAGATCGTCGAAGCCGTTATCCGAATTGGTCTTCTTGTACGAGGCATTGCGCATCTCGAAGAAGTCGGTCTTGGTCTCGGTGAAGTTGTCGGCGTAGGCCTTGATCCACGGCATCACGTTGTCGTTGGCGCCTTCGTACAGCTTCTCGATGCCGAGCATGCCGGCCATCTTGTTGGCGCGGTACTTCACGTAGCGGATCATCTCGTCCACATCGATGCCGTCGATGCCGTCCAGCACTTCGGCGGTCCACACCGTTTCCAGATCGATCGCGTGCTCGAAGGCCTTGTGCACGTAATCGGTGAGCTCATCGCCCTGCAGCGCCTGGTTCTCGCCGATGATGGCGCGAATCAGCTCGCTGATGAACTTGGAGTGGGCCAGCTCGTCGCGGTTGATGAAGCTGATGATCTTGCCGGTGCCGGTCATGCGGTTCTGGCGGACCAGATTGTAGAAATACGCAAAGCCGGAATAGAAGTTGATGCCTTCCAGGATCGAGGACTGGATCAGCGCGCGGATCAGCGTTTCAGCCGTCTTGTCGCGCAGGAAATCGTCGTAGGCGCCCATGATCGGCGCGTTACGCTTGATGATGGTCGGGTGCGTGCGCGCAAGCTCGAACACGCGGTTCTGGTCAGCCAGGCCGGTGATCGAGGCCAGCACGTAGCTGTAGCTCTCGTTATGGATCACTTCCTGCTGGCCGATGATCGCGGCATTGGCATGCGCAGCCGGGTCGGTGATGTATTCGGCGACGTTGTAGATGAAGCGCGTCTGCGGCGAATCCAGCGTGGCCAGCAAACCGATGATCGAATCGTAGGCATTCTTTTCGCGCGCCGACAGCTCGTTGTACTGGCGCGCGTCGCCCTTCATGTCCACCTCGTCAGGGATCCAGAAGTTGGTCGACAGCTCCTTGTAGGCCCGATAGAAGGACGGGTACGGGATGTCGTTCCAGTTGAGGATGCCGGAGGTTTCGCCATTGATGATGGCGGTGGAGCGGTTCGGGTGACGCGGCTCCAAGATCTTGATGCGCTCAAGCGGTGTTGCGGACATGTGGGTCTCTACTCGTGTTCCGGGCAGTCGCCCGCGTGACGCGGGGACGGCGGCAGCAATCGTTCTGGAGGAAAGCCCCCTGAGTCAGGGGGCGCGCCAAAGGTGCGGGGTGTGGGAGCTGATGAAGCAGGGTCCACAGTTCGCAACGCGAACTGTGGAAGCGAAAGCGCGAATGCGCTTTAGCTACTGCACCACTCGCACTCGCTGATATCGATATCGTTGGAGCGCACGTAGTACGTGGTCTTCAAACCTTCGCGCCAGGCGGTCATGTGCAGATCCAGCAGCGTGCTCGCACGGATGGTGCTGGGCACGTAGAAGTTGAAGCTGATCGACTGGTCGATGTGGCGCTGGCGACGCGCGTTCTGGCGCACGCTGGCGAACTGGTCGACATGGTAGGCGCCCTTTTCGTAGTACGGCCAGGTTTCCAGCGACAGGCCGGGAGCGGCGACCGGACGACGGAAGTCCTTCTTTTCCTCGTAATAGAACGCGCTGTAGATCGGATCGATCGAGGCGGTGGAGCCGGCGATCTGCGCGGTGCTCATGTTCGGCGCAACTGCCAGCATCCAGGCATTGCGCACGCCGTTGACCGCCACCTGCGCCGATAGCTCCAGCCACTGCGGGCTATTGTAGTCGCGCGCACGGAAGTACTCGCCGGTGTGCCAGTCGCTGCCGCGAAACACGCTGTAGGTGCCCTTTTCCTTGGCCAGCTGCATGCTCGCCTGGACGGTCAGGTAGTTGATGCGCTCGTACAGCTCGTCGCTGTAGTCCTCGGCTTCCTTGGCATTCCAGTGGATGCTCTTTTGCGCCAGCAAATGGTGCCAGCCGAAGGTGCCAAGGCCAATCGCGCGGTACTTCTGATTGGTGATGGTGGCCTGCGGTACGGGGAGCTGATTGAGATCGATCACGTTGTCGAGCATGCGCACCTGGATCGGGATCAAGCGCTCCAGCACGTCGGCGCCCAGCAGATCGGCCTGGTCGTCCTGCGCGATGATCGCGCGGCCCAGGTTGATCGAGGACAGGTTGCACACGACGAAGTCGCCCGCCTTCTTGGTGGTGACGATCTGATTGCCGCTGATGATCTCCTGCATCATCCGCGTGGGGCTCATGTTCTGCAGGATCTCGGTGCACAGGTTGGACGAATAGACCATGCCCTCGTGCTTGTTCGGGTTCTTGCGATTGACTTCATCGCGATAGAACATGAACGGGTTGCCGGTTTCCAGCTGGCTGACCATGATGCGCTTGAAGATTTCGATCGCCTTGACCGTCTTGCGCGTGATGCGCTCGTCGGCCACCACTTCTTCGTACTTGCGACGGAAGCTGCTGTTGGCATCGCCCTTCTTCTCATCAAAGAAGTCCTGCAGGTACCAGCCCTTGATGCGCTTCACTTCATGCGGGTCGAACAGGTACCAGTCGCCGCGACGCTCGACCGCTTCCATGAACAGGTCGGGGATGCACACCGAGGTGAACACGTCGTGCGCGCGCAGACGCTGGTCGCCGTTGTTCAGGCGCAGATCCAGGAACGATTCGATATCGCGGTGGAAGATGTCCAGGTAGACGGCAATGGCGCCCTTGCGCTGGCCCAGCTGGTCCACCGACACGGCGGTGTTGTTGAGCTGCTTGATCCACGGCACCACGCCGCCGGACGAATTGGACACGCCGCGGATCGCCGAACCCGACGAACGCACATAGCCCAGGTACGCGCCCACGCCGCCGCCGTGCTTGGACACGCGCGCCACGTCGGTGTTGGAGTCGTAGATGCCCTGCAGGCTGTCGTCGACGGTGTCGATGAAGCAGCTCGACAGCTGGCCGCCGACCTTGCCGGCATTGGCCAGCGTCGGCGTTGCCACCGTCATGTACAGGTTGGACAGCGCCCAGTAGGCCTCGCCCACCAGCTGCATGCGTCGCTCGCGGCTGCCCTTGCCGGTGCCGATCTCGTCCTGCATCAGGTACAGCGCGATCGTCAGCCAACGCTCCTGCGGCAGCTCGAACACGCCGCGCGAGTTGTCGGTGGCCAGGTAACGGGTGGCCAGCAGATACAGGCCGTTATAGGCGAACAGCTTGTCGCGCTCGGGCTCGATCATCTTGCCGGCTTCGATCAGCTCGTCCTTGGAATAGCGGCGCAGGATGTCGTTGGAATAGACATTGCGGTCGGCCAGGCTTTCCTGCAGGCCCACGAACGAACCGTACTTCTGGCTGGCGTCGTAGAACCGGTTGCGGCTGGCGCGCTTGTACAGGCGGCGCAGGTACAGACGCGCAGCGAAGTGCTCCCACTCCGGGGTGGTCAGATCGACGCGGGCTTCGGCCTCGCGGATCAGGTGGTCGACCAGGTCGTCGGCGTTGACGCTGTCCTTGCGTTCGACAAAGCCGAACACCGAGCGCTTGTAGTCGGCCACGTCCAGCAGCGGGAATTCGGCGTGGATCTGGTCGATGGCGCGCTCCAGGCGCTCCGGCTCGAACGGAATCTTGCGATTGCCCGCTTCCTTGGTGATCCAGGTGGAGACGTTTTGTTCTTCGATGGTCTGTGCGTGCATTGCAATGGCTTGGCGGGGGGGCGGCACAACATCCGACGGGTCGGTCAATTCCGGCGCGCCGCAACCGGGCGCGCTGACACTGGCGGGAGCGCTGGTGGGTGTTGCGGTACCGGCGGCGATCGCGGCAAGGGTGTCGTTGGTGGTCATGCGTCCTCCATGCGTAGGCACACGAACCCGTTCGGGACGGGCTGCGACCGGATCCGGACTCCCTGGACAGCGATGACGGTGCGGGGCGAGCGGCACGCAAGACGGAAGTCTGCGGCGCATCGCCATCACCAGCCATCTCCTTACCAGAGATTCCACGGCCGCCACCGCGCGGTGTGCTGTCGCGAGGTGGTCGGTGGCGAAACAACCGCGGCGCAACAAGACCACGCCGCCGCGTCCAGGCCGAGGCCCGGATGGCTTGTAGTCTCTAAGTGCGACCGCTGCAAGGAGGCCCTCGACCGCGGCCCCGCCGCGATACGTGCTCCCACTGGTCCGGCCGCCTTGTGCGACCAACCACCGACTGCCCCAAGATAGTGGGGTCCCGGTGAGGGGTCAACACATAATGTGGGAAAAACCCGCAAACCCTTGTGGCGCAAAGCGCTGTCTGACGAACGGTCGATTCGGCCTCGCGGACTGCCCAATCCGGGTGCGCAGTCAAGGCCTGAGCGAGCGTTTTTGCTGACTGGTTGGGTCCGGTCGGGGTGGCTGTGACAGGCAGCGATACTGAAGCCGGTCACAGTTGGTCTTGCCGGTTGCTCGTTGAACCATGCACGCCGACCATCTCAACCAGTCTTCGCCTGCCCACTGTCGCGGGACCTTGAGCGGCATGGATGCCGTGCCAGAGCTACAGGGACGTACTTGCAGCGTGTCCCGCGATGGTGGGCCGGCAAGGGCCCAGCAGAAGGCGCAGCCTCGGTCGCGGGCGCGATGCCCTCACCGCTCGCGGGACACGCCGTTAACCCGTCCGTGGGGGCTCGGTGGCGGCATCCATGCCGCCAACGGTCCCACAATCGGTAAGGACACCGCACCAGACAGGTGGTCGGTGGTCGCGTGAACGCTGTTTGTAGCGCGTTGCGCATCCGGTGTTGAGCCGGCGCGTCATGATCGAACAATGCGCATCAATCACGGCTCCTACCGTGCGCACCGACCATCTCGACTGGTCCTTGCCCGCTCACCGTCGTAGGACCTTGAGCGGCATGGATGCCGCGCCAGAGCCTCCATGGACGGATTCACGGCGTGTCCTGCGATGGTGGGCGGGCAAGGGCCCTGCAGCAACGGCACAGACGATCCGCTCTCTGCCCGATCTGTCCGTCATGAGCAATCAGATAGCGACGCCTGCATCGTGCCTATCGTGATCGCTTGGCGATCTTCAAGTCTGATCGAGGGCGTAGCGGCCTCAGATCTCGGTCGGGCCGACGTGGTGGCGCTTGCGGTAGCGGATCGACGACCACACCGAGGCGGCGATGAAGGCCACCCCGATCAGGCCGGTCAGCACTTCCGGCACGTGGTAGACGGTGCCCACCAGCATGATGATCGCCAGTACGCCGATGGCGTAATGGGCACCGTGCTCCAGGAACACGAACTCGTCCAGGGTGCCCTTGTGCACCAGGTAGACCGTCATCGAGCGCACGAACATCGCGCCGATCGCCAGGCCCAGCATGATGATCACCACGTCGCGGGTGATGGCGAACGCACCGATCACACCGTCGAACGAGAACGAGGCGTCCAGCACTTCCAGATACAAGAACGCGGCGATGCCCGAACGCTTGGCCGGGCCCATGCCGTCTTCGCTCTCTTCGGACTCGAACAGCGCATCCACGCTGCCGACCAGCAGATACAGCAGGATGCCGCCCAGCCCGGCGAACAGCACGCTCTGGAAGATGACCTCGGGCAGGAACAGCTTGGTGCACAGCAGGACCGTCACCGCCACGATCACCGACATCGCATCGGCCTTGCCCAGCTTGCCGACCAGCCGCTCCACCGGGCCCAGCCAATGCAGCTTGCGCTCCTGGTCGAACAGGAAGTTCAGGAACACCAGCAGCAGGAACATGCCGCCGAAGGCGGCGATGGACGGGTAGTTGTCGGTCAGCACCTGGCTGTAGCGCTCCGGCTCCTTCAGCGCCATCTGCATCACCGGCACCAGGCCCATGCCGGTGGCGACCGAGACGATCACGATCGGGAACACCAGGCGCATGCCGAACACCGCGATCAGGATGCCCACGGTGAGGAACAGCTTTTGCCAGAACGCGTTCATGTGCTTGAGCACACCGGCATTGACCACCGCGTTGTCGAACGACAATGACACTTCCAGCACGCTCAGCACCAGGCATAGCCACAGCGCCTGCCACAGGCCCATGGAGGTGGTGTGGCCCCACCAGGCAGCAACGCCCAGGCAGACGGCTGTAACCAAGAACGACATTCTGAAATCGCGAAACATTGACACTCCCAGGCGGGCCGAGACGACAGCCGGAGCAACGGGCCAGGGCAAGGCCCGGCAGATCCGGCGTGTGGTGGAGGATGGGGACCGCGGCGTGACGCAACGTCAGGCCGGGCGCGGCTCGCCCATTATAGGGAGTGTCACCGCCATCAGGGTCGCATCGTCCGGATCCGGGCGCACGCCGAAGCCCAGGCTCTGGCACATCGCCAGCATGGTGCGGTTCTCGCGCAGCACCTGGCCTTCGATCTGTTTGAGACCCAGCCAGCGCGCGTACTCGATCATGATGCGCATCAACTGCCAGCCGATGCCGTGGCCCTTGAGGTCGGAGCGGATCAGGATGCCGTACTCGCCGCCTTCGTAATCGGCATCGGCATGCAGACGCACCGCGCCGAGCATGTCGCCGGTCTTGGGGTCGATGGCCACCAGCGCGATCGAACGCGCGTAATCGAGCTGGGTCAGGCGGGCGATGAATTCGTGGCTGAAATGCTTGACCGACTGGAAGAAGCGCAGCCGCAGGTCTTCGTCGGTAACGCGCGCGAAGAAGGCACGGAACAGCGCATCGTCTTCCGGGCGCACCGGGCGCACCAGCGCGTGGGTGCCATCGCCCAGGCCGATCTGGCGCTCCCATTCCTTCGGGTACGGAAAGATCGCAAAGCGCGGATGGCCGCGGCCCTTGTGCAGCTTGCGCGCCGGCGCCACCGCCACGCGCGCGTCCAGCGCAATCACGCCATCGCGGTCGGCCAGCAGCGGGTTGATGTCCAGCTCGGTGATTTCCGGGATGTCGGCCGCCAGCTGCGCCAGCTTGACCAGCACCAGCGCCACCGCGCGCTCGTCGGCGGCCGGCACGTCGCGATACGCCTTGAGGATGCGCGAGACGCGGGTGCGGCCGATCAGCTCGTGGGCCAGGCGCAGGTCCAGCGGCGGCAAGGCCAGCTCACGGTCGTTGATCACTTCCACAGCAGTGCCGCCGCGGCCGAACACGATCGCAGGGCCGAACACCGGGTCGTCGGCAATGCCGGCGATCAGCTCGCGCGCCTTGGGCCGCAGCACGGTGGGCTGCACGATCACCCCTTCGATCAGCGCATTGGGGTGCGCGGCGCGGGCACGCGCCAGGATGCCGGTGGCCGCCTCGCGCACCGCTGCCACGCTGGACAGGTTGAACCGCACGCCATCCACGTCGGACTTGTGCGCGATCTCGCTGGACAGCACTTTCAATGTCACCGTGCGGCCGACTGCCAGTAACGGGTCGGCCAGCAATGCGGCTTCGTTGGCGGTGGCGGCCACCTGCAGCGGCACGATCGGGATGCCGTAGGCGGCCAGCAGCCGGTTGGTGGCCACCGGGTCCAGCCAGCGCCGCCCGGCCGCCAGTGCCTCATCGACCACGGTGCGCGCGATGCCGGCATCCACCACGAAGTCTTCCGGCAGGCTGGGCGGGGTTTCCATCAGCGCCGCCTGCGCCTCGCGATAGCGCACCAGGTGGGTGAAGCCGCGCACCGCATCCGATTCGGTGGCATAGGTGGGCACGCGCGCGGCGTTGAGCGCGGCGATGGCCGCATCGTCCTGGCCCAGCCACACCGCAAACACCGGCTTGTCGCGCTGATAGCGATTGCGTTGGTCCAGCGCCCGGGTCAGCGCCTTGGCCGCATCGGCAGAGGAAGTAAACGCAGTGGGCACGTTGACCACCAGCAGCGCGTCGTTTTCCGCATCGTCCAGCAGCGCTTCGATCGCCGCGGCGTAGCGCGCGCCATCGGCATCCACAATGATGTCCACCGGATTGCTGCGCGACCAGCCTTCGGGGAGCGACTGATCCAGCCGCTCCAGCGTCTTGGGCGACAACTCGGCCAGGGTGCCGCCGCGCAGCACCAGCTGGTCCACCGCCAGCTGCCCCACCCCGCCGCCATTGCTCAGGATCGCCAGCCGCCGGCCGGGGAAGCTGCCGAGCCGGCCCAGGGTTTCGGCGGCGGCGAACAACTCGTCCAGCGCGCCCACCCGCAACAGGCCGGCACGTGCGAACGCGGCGCCATACACCGCATCCGAACCGGCCAGCGCCTGCGCGTGGGTGTCGGCATTGGGGTTGATGCGGAACTGGCGCCCCGATTTGACCACCACGACGGGTTTGGCACGCGCCGCCGCACGCGCGGCCGACATGAACTTGCGCGCATCGCCGATGCGTTCGACGTACAGCAAGATGGCGCGGGTACGGTAGTCGGTGGCGAAATAATCGAGCAGGTCGCCGAAATCCACATCCAGCGTATCGCCCAGCGACACCACCGCCGAAAAGCCGACCGAACGTGCCACGCCCCACTCCACCAGCGCGGCGGCAATGGCGCTGGATTCGGAAATCAACGCCAGGTCGCCGGCCTGCGGGCAATGCGCGGCGATGCTGGCATTGAGCCGCGCGTGCGGCGCGATCACACCTAAACAGTGCGGGCCGAGGATGCGCATGCCTTTTGCCCGCGCAGCCGCCTCCATGCGTGCAGCGGGCGAGCCGGGCCCGTGCCCCAGGCCGGCGGTGAGGATGATCGCCGCGGCCACCCCGCGCCGCGCCGCGATGGAGACGATGCGCGGCACGATGCGCGCCGGCGCGGTGATCACCACCAGATCCGGCACCCACGGCAGATCGGTCAGCCGCGCCACCGTGCGCACGCCATCGATTTCGGTATAGCGCGGGCTCACCCAACCGATCTGGCCAGGGAAGCCGGCCGCGCGCAGATTGCGCACCACCGCGCGCCCGGCCGAGCGCTCACGCGGGCTGCCACCCACCACTGCCACGGTGCTGGGGCGAAAGACCTGCTGCAGGTGGTAGGTACTCATCGTGCGGGGGACGCGGAAGCCATCGCGCTACGGTACACGCACTGGCGTGCGAGGGCATGGGGCAAGGGGGGCGAACGCGGAGTGGCGGTGGCCGATGGGTGCATGCAGGCCCTGCAATCAGGGACGCGGCGCAGCCGTCTTGCGGCATGGCCATCATCGACAATCGTTCGAGCGGTTTGCTGATAACCGTTCGCGCTGGCGATGTGTTGGTTGGGCAGTGCAGCACTGCCTGCGCCGGCGTGATGTCTTCCGCAGCGCGTTGCTGCGGCAAGCCCGTTGATGCCTGACTACTTCGACAATGTCGAGGTCGACGTGCTGCAACGCTCGGCGCCATAGGCCACCGAATAAGATTCGTCGTAGCACTTGAGCAGGCCATCGACGACATCCAGATTGGGCGGCCAGCGCGCCTTTATCTCGGGCCGGCCCGATGTCGCCGGCAGGATCATGTAGCCATCCTGCAAGGGCGGCATGTCCTTGTCCTTCGGATACGGGACCGATGCAAGTCGCGCCCGTGCGGCTTCCACGCCGGCGCGGTCGCGTTTGAGGAACGCGATCATTGCGTCGACGTACGGATTCCACCCCGCAGCATCCTGATCGGCAGGCTTGTAGGATTGTTCGAACAAGGCGATCGCCTGCGCCGATTGCCCGGCCTCTGCACGCATCTGGCCTTCGTGCCAGGTCACCACGCCACCGGTAATCGCATGCGCCTGGCGGTAGTCGCGCAGCAGGTCGGCCGCGGCCAGCGCGCAACCGGGACGGTCGGCAATGGTGCGCCAGCCGCCCTTCAGATCCTGATCGAAGGCGTTTTCATCCAACGCCAGCATCGCCGCACGGTCGTAGCTGCACCCTGCAGGCTGGGCCGGTTCGGCCCAGCCTGGCAGCGGCATGACGATCGATAACATTCCAGCCCACACGACGGACCACAGCACTCTGCCTCGCATCGCCAGCGCCTTGTCTGGGAGGAAACCAGACTCTACAACAACGTCCCGCTCAGTATCGCCGCAGCGATACTGAAATAAATGACCAATCCGGTGACATCCACCAATGTGGCCACGAATGGCGCCGAGGCGCTGGCCGGATCAAAGCCGAAGCGTTGCAGCACGAATGGCAGCATCGAGCCGGAGAGCGAACCGAATGTGACGATGCCGATCAACGCCGCGCCGATGGTCAGCGCCACCATCTGCCAGTGCGGGCCATAGTCGTACAGGCCGGCGGTCTGCCAGATGGTGATGCGCACGATCGCAAGCACGCCCAGGATCGCGCCCAGGGTGAGGCCGGTGGGCAGCTCGCGCAGCGCCACCTTCCACCAGTCGCGCAGGCGGATTTCGCGCAGCGCCAGCGAGCGGATCAGCAAGGATGTGGCCTGCGAGCCGGAGTTGCCGCCAGAGCTCATGATCAACGGAATGAACAGGGTCAACACCACCGCCTTGGACAGCTCGTCCTCGAAGTGCTGCATCGCGCTGGCGGTGAGCATTTCGCCCAGAAACAACACGCTCAACCAGCCGGCGCGCTTCTTGATCATCTGGCCGAAGCCAATCTGCATATAGGGCTTGTCCAGCGCTTCCATGCCGCCGAACTTGTGCACGTCTTCGGTGGATTCGGCGATCAACGCATCCAGCACATCGTCCACGGTGACGATGCCGAGCACATGGCCGCGCGCATCCACCACCGGAATGGCGAGCAGGTCGTGGCGGCGGATCAGCCGCGCCACTTCTTCCTGGTCCAGCGCCGGGTCCACGGTGACCGGCGGATTGACTTGCGCCACCTCCAGGATCGGCGCATCCGCAGCCCCGGTGATCAGCCGGCGCATGGTGACCACCTGGGTCAGCACGCGGCTGTGCGGGTCGAGCAGATAGATGGCGTAGACGGTCTCGCGGCTGCGCTCCACCTCGCGGATGTGCTGCAGGGTGCGGCCCGCCGTCCAGTCGGCCGGTACCGCCACGAACTCGGTGGTCATCAGCGCGCCGGCGGTGTTGGGCGGGTAGCGCATCAACGCCTGGATCGACAGCCGCGCTTCGGCGCTGAGCAACCACAGCAGCGGCTGACGCTGCTCGGCATCCAGGCCATGGAAGATGTCGGTGGCACGGTCGTCGGCCATCTGCCCGAGCAAGGAGGCGGCCTGCTCGGCCGGCAGCAATGCCACCAGCGCGCTGGCATCGCGCAGCTCGGGTTGTTCGAGCAGCTTCACTGCACGCGGAGACGGCAACGCGGCCAGCACGTGCGCTGCGTCGTCGCGGTCGAGGGTGTTGAGATATTCCACCGCATCGGCCGCGTTGCGCTCGGCCAGGGGTGCGGTCAGTGCATCGACGCCTTGGGCAAGGCGCAGGGTTTGCTCGTACATGGTGGTTCGCCTGGTGACGACCGTCGTCGATGACAGCCGGCGAACCTGAGCCTCAGGCGCGCGCCAGCTGGGTCATCGACCCGGGTCTAGGGTGACTGTCGCTGGACATGGGTAGGGCTCCGAAGGCGCATACCGGCCGGTGATCCGGGCGGCGGCGCGGCGCAGTCTGCGCGCCTGAGCTGGCTTGGTCAATGCCCTGCTTAGGCGATGCTCAGCGGGCGTCCAGGCGGACGCCACAACGCAGGGCCTGTCATGTCGACAAGCGACTGCATTGCACCCGACTACCGGCCGTGCGCGACCGACCAGGACGGTGGATCATTGCCTGCAACGGCGGCTGCGTGCACGCGTGCAATGCGGAACGACATGGCGCCATACGGCTCAGTCATGCGGACGACGTGGCGAATTGCTGCCCGCGATGCGGTGCTGCCGGCTTGCATCACCGAACCAGAGCACACCGCCAATCCACACAGTTGCACGCAGCGCACGCCGATCCAGGCCAGTAGCCGACCGCGCGCGGCATAATGCGCACATCAACGGAGAGTGCACATGCATAGCGGTGGTCTGGAACTGGCGTTGGTGCTGATGCTGGCCGCCATCGTGGCAGTGCCGGTGTTCAAGCGCTTCGGCCTGGGCGCGGTGCTGGCCTATCTGGTTGCCGGCGTGGTGCTGGGCCCGGACGGCGTGGGCGTGGTCCAGGACGCCGAACGTATCAGCGGCGCGGCCGAGATCGGCGTGGTGATGCTGCTGTTCGTGATCGGCCTGGAACTGTCGCCGGCGCGTTTGAAAGTGATGCGGCATTCGGTATTCGGCGCTGGCGCCACCCAGGTGCTGGTGACCGCAGTGATCCTGGGCGGCCTGCTGATGGCGGCCCAGCTGGGCTGGAAGAGCGCGCTGATCGTGGGCGTGGCGCTGGCTTTGTCGTCCACCGCAGTCGGCTTGCAGCTACTGTCCGAACGCAAGGCGCTGGGCAGCGATTACGGGCGCTTGGCGTTCGCCATTTTGCTGTTTCAGGATCTGATCGCCATTCCATTGCTGGCGGCCATTCCGTTGCTCGGCGGCAGCAAGAACGCCACGCTGGAATGGCAGGACGTGGCCAAGGCGGTCGCGGCATTGACGCTGGTGATTCTCTGCGGGCGCTTTGTGCTGCGCCATCTGTTCAACATGGTGGCGCGCACGCGCATGCCGGAAGTGTTCACCGCCAGCGCCTTGCTGGTCGTGCTGGGCACGGCGTGGATCATGCAGGAGGCCGGATTGAGCGCCAGCCTGGGCGCGTTTTTGGCCGGCGTGCTGCTGGCCGATTCGCAATTCCGCCACGAACTGGAATCTCAGATCGAACCATTCGAAGGGCTGCTGCTGGGCCTGTTCTTCATTTCGGTGGGCATGGGCATCGACCTCAACCGCGTGGTGGCCGAGCCGGGCTTGATCGCCGCAGGCGTGGCGATCTTGCTGCCGGTGAAGTTCTCGCTGCTGGTCGGCATCGGCAGCGTGGCCAAGCTGCCGCTACGCAGTAGCCTGATGCTGGGCAGCGTGCTATGGCTGGGCGGCGAATTCGCCTTCGTGGTATTCAACGAAGCCGACCGCGTGGGCTTGCTGGACCCGGCCAATCACGATCGGCTGGTGGCCATCGTGGGCGTATCGATGGCGCTGACGCCGTTGTTGCTGCTGGGCATGCAACGCATCCTCAACGGGCCGCTGCGCCTGCGCGCGCCCAAAACCGATCGGCCATTTGACACCATCGATGCGCAGACCCCCAAGGTGCTGGTCGCCGGCATGGGCCGCTTCGGCCAGGTGGTTGCGCGCTTGCTCACCGCGCGGCATGTGCCGTTCGTGGCGCTGGAACATAACCCCGACACGGTGGAAGACCTGCGCCGCTTCGGCAGCCAACTGTATTACGGCGACCCCACCCGCCCAGAACTGCTGCGCGCCGCCGGCGCTGATCGCATCAAGGTGTTCGTGATCGCGGTGGACGACCCGGAAACCAATATCAAGACGGTGCGGCTGATCCGCCGCCTGTACCCACAGGCCACGGTGCTGGCGCGCGCGCGCAATCGTCAGCACGCCTGGAAGCTGATGGACCTGGGCGCTGAACCGTTCCGCGAAGTGTTCGCCTCCAGCCTGGAACTGGGCGAACGCGTGCTGACCTCGCTCGGCCTGGGCGAAGCACTGGCGCAGGACCACGTCAAACGCTTCCGCCAGCACGACGAAGACCTGCTGCGCCGCCAGCACCTGGTCTACGACGACGAAGCCAAGGTGATCCAGACCTCGCGCGATGCCCGCGCCGATCTGATGAATCTGTTCGAAGCCGACGTCAAGGCGGATGTGGACAGCGAGCCCGCGCCCACTACACAGGATCGCTAGCCTTTTCGTAGAAGCGCGCTTCTACACGGGTTTCATGCGACCGCAGCGGCTGCGTGTTGATCGCAGCACTCAGCTACGCGGTTTGCGCGCTACGGTTTTACTGGCCGACTTCTTCGCTGCGCTTTTGCCCGCCGCAGTTTTGCCGACAGCCTTTGCAGCGGCCTTTTCGACCTTCCTGGTTGCGCGTTTGGTCACTGCTTTCTTTGCGGCACTACCCGAGGACGCGGCCGCGTCTTGCGACGGTTTGGCTGCAGCGACCGATGCGCGCTTGGCTGGCGCCTTGCGCACAGGTTTTGCCGTCTTCGTGGTGTTCTTCGCCGTTTTCCTGGTGGCTTTCTTGATCGGCGTCGTCGCGCTGCTGCGTGCCTCCGGCGGCCGGCGCGGTGGCGGCTTGCGGCCCGGGGTGAGCGCGCGCCAGGCGTGCCCGCCATTCATGGCCAGCAGTGCGTCCGCGGCCGATGGGCCGGCGCTGCCGGCGGCATAGTTGGGGAAGTCGCTTGGCGGTTGTTTCCACGCATCCAGGATCGGTTGCACGATGCGCCACGCGCCTTCCACCATGGCCGCGTCCTGGAACAGGCCGGCCTCGCCCTTCATGCAGTCCTGCAGCAGGCGTTCGTAGCCCACCGTGTATTCCTTGGGAAACCAGTCGCGGTAGCGGAAGTCCATGCGTACCGGGGCCAGCGCCACCTGGGCGCCCGGGCGCTTGACGTCGAACTGCAGCGAAATGCCTTCATCCGGCTGGATGTG
Organism: Xanthomonas nasturtii; assembly: GCF_001660815.1. Lineage (GTDB taxonomy): Bacteria > Pseudomonadota > Gammaproteobacteria > Xanthomonadales > Xanthomonadaceae > Xanthomonas > Xanthomonas nasturtii. The sequence goes on along the minus strand of NZ_LYMI01000002.1, from coordinate 30,586 downwards.
CAGCACCAGCCAGTCGGGGCCGTAGCCGCCCACTTCGGTACTGCGGAACGGGGCCAGCGGCGCCGGCTTGAAACGGATCGCGATCTCGGTGGTGCGCTCGCGCAGGCGCTTGCCGGTGCGCAGATAGAACGGCACGCCGGCCCAGCGCCAGGTGTCCACCTGCAGCTTCATCGCCACATAGGTTTCGGTTTCCGAATCTTCCGGAACGGTGTCTTCTTCGCGATAGCCCGGCACCGCGGCGCGGCTGACCGCGCCGGAAGCGTATTGCCCGCGCACCACATCTTCGGGTTTGATCGGGCGCACCGCCTCGATCACCTCGGCGCGACGACGATGCATCGCTTCGGTAGTGAACGCGGCCGGCGGCTCCATCGCAATCATCGCCAGCAACTGGAACAGATGGTTCGGCACCATGTCGCGCAGGCAGCCGGTGGGATCGTAAAAACGCCCGCGGCCTTCCACGCCGATGGTTTCGGCGGCGGTAATCTGCACATGGTCGATACGGTCGCGGTTCCACACCGGCTCGAACAAGCCGTTGGCAAAACGGAACGCAAGAATGTTCTGCACGGTTTCCTTGCCCAGGAAATGATCGATGCGGAACACCTGATCTTCGTGCAGCACCTTGGCGACGGTGGCATTGAGATGCTTGGCACTGGGCAGATCGTGGCCGAAGGGTTTTTCCACGATGACGCGACGCCAGCCCTCGCCTTGGCGCTGCTTGACCAGACCGGCTTCACCCAGGTTGAGCAGCACCGGCTCGAAGAAACGCGCAGCGGTGGCCAGATAGAACAGCACATTGCCCTGGGTGCCATAGCGCTTGTGCAGTTTTTCCAGCACGCCATCCAGCGCTTGATAAGCATCCAGGTCGGTGAAATCACCGCGCAGATAATGCATGCGCTCGCGCAACCAGTCCCAGGTGTCGGTATCGAATTCGTCGGTCTGGAATTCGGCATCGCGGCTGCTGAGCAGCTGCGTCATCGATTGGCCCATGGTGCTGCGCCAGGCGCGCTCGCTGATGTCGCCATGGTCCATGCCGACGATGGCGAATTGCTCGCCCAACGCACCGGCGCGGCGCAGGTTGTACAGCGCCGGCATTACCAGGCGCTTGGTCAGATCGCCGCGCGCGCCGAACACCACGATGATGCACGGCGGGGTGGTTTCTTGCTCACTCATGGATGCGTTTCCTTTTCGCCCATGCATCCATGCAGGCGCAATGCCGCATTGACCAGGGCCACGTGGGAATACCCTTGCGGGAAGTTGCCGAGCATGCGCTTGCTGCGCGGGTCGTATTCTTCGGCGAGCAGCCCCACGTCGTTGCACAGCCCGAGCAGACGTTCGAGCAGCGCACGCGCCTGGTCGGTGCGGCCGATCAGTGCATAGTTTTCCACCAGCCAGAAACTGCAGGCCAGGAAGGTGCCTTCGCCGGCCGGCAGGCCGTCGGCGCTGTCGTCGGCACGATAGCGTTCGACCAAGCCGTCGATGGTGAGGTCGCGCGCGATCGCATCGGCGGTGGCGGCGATGCGCGGATCATCCGCCGGCAAGAAACCGACGATGGGGATCAGCAGCAGCGAGGCATCCAGTCGATCGGAGCCGTAGCTCTGCACGAAGTGGCCGTCCGGGTGCACGCCTTTTTCCAGCACTTCGGCACGAATCTCTTCGGCAAGCCGGCCCCAGTGAGCGCGTTTTTCAGTATTCGCATTGGTGATGCCGTCGCGTGCGCCGCAGTCGAAGGCCAGCCACGCCATCACCTTGGAATGCACGAAGTGGCGGCGCTCGTCGCGGATTTCCCAGATGCCTTCGTCCGGTTCGCGCCACAGCGTTTCCAGCGTGTCCAGAATCTTTTCCAGCAGCGACGCAGACGAGCCATCGTCGTCCGATGGCGGGCCCACGCCTTTTTCGCGTGCGTAATGAAAGGCGCCGATCAACTCGCCATACACGTCGAGCTGAAACTGATCCACTGCACCGTTGCCGATGCGCACCGGGCCGGAATGTTCATAGCCGGGCAGCCAGTGCGCTTCCCATTCCTGCAAGCGGCGTTCGCCGGCAATGCCGTACAGCGCCTGCAATTGATCGGGCGAGCCGGCGATGGTGCGTTGGACCCAAGCGCGGAATGCCACCGCTTCGTCGCGGTACCCGGCCTGCAGCAAGGCGATCAGCGTGAACACAGAATCGCGCAGCCAGCAGTAGCGGTAATCCCAGTTGCGCGTGCCGCCCAGATGCTCGGGCAGCGAGGCGGTGGGCGCGGCGACAATGCCGCCGGTGGGCAGATAACTCAGCCCTTTCAACACCACCAGCGAGCGGCGTACCTGCTCGGTCCACGGACCCACGTCGGTGCACCGGCGCGCCCAGCCATGCCAGAACGCGGCGGTGCGCTGCAATGCCTGTTCGGGGTCGATCAGCGGGGGCGTGGCCAGATGCGAGGCGCCGTGACTGAGCAAAAACCAGGTACTTTCCCCTTCGCGCAAGGTGAAGTCGGTTTCGGTGCCCATGTCTTCGCCGTGCAGGGTTTGCGGCGAACGCAGTGCGAGTTGATCGGGGCCGGCAATGGCGCGGATGCCATCGACGATGCGCGTCACCCACGGCACCGTGCGGCCGTAGTTGAAGCGGAAGGTCAGGCGCATGTGCATCGGCACGCTGCCTTGCACGCAGCGCACGATGCGCACCAGATGCTGATGGATCTCGGTGTCTTCGCTGGCCACCATGAAGTCGACCAACTCCACCGTGCCGCTGTCGGTGCTCATGCGCGTGCGCAGCACCAGACTGTCGTCTTCGTAGGCGCGCTCGGTGCGGAAGTCGGCAGCCGGCGACAACGCCCATTGCCCGTGTTGCTCGTCGCCCAGCAGCGATGCGAAGACCGCATCGGAATCGAAACGTGGCAGACACAGCCAGTCGATGGTGCCGCGGTGGTCGACCAGGGCCGCGCTGTGGCAATTGCCCAGCATGGCGTGGTCCTCGATACGCACGCTCATCGTGTGGGCGCTTCCTTCCGGCGAAAGAACGCGCAGTCTTGCATGCGCGGTGTCGGGATCAGGTTACGACTGCGCTTGCAAGCGCAGCAACGGTGGCACCGTGTGTTCCAGGCGGCGTACCAGTGCCGGGTCCATGTACGCATAGTCGTCGGGAATCTGCAGGCAGATCACCCGGCAATGGCGCAAATGTGCGGCGAAGCGTTTGCGCAGCAGTTGCAGATGGCGAGCTTCCATCACCAGCACCACTTCGGCTTCCTGCAGCAACTCCGGGGTGACCTGGACGTCGGCATCGGCGGCCAGCCCGGCCGATTGCGCCTGCACGCCGGGCCAGTCGGCGAACACGCGCTCGGCGGTGGGGCTGCGCAGGCGGTTGCGGCTGCACACGAACAACACCCGCAGCGGTTGCCCGCCGCGCGAGCTCAGCGGCCTTCGCGCAGGAAGCGCGCCATCGAGGAGACGCCTGGCAGCGCGGGTTCGAACTGGCCGGCTACATCGATGAAGCCGCGCATGATGGCGATCTCGCGCGGGGTGCGGTTGAGCGCGTCGCGCCGGTCGGCATCGGCGCCGGCGCGCAGCAGGCGCTGCACCAGCAATGGCAGCCCGTGCAATGCGGCCAGATGCAGCGGGCCGAAGCCGCGTTGGTCGGCCACATCCAGCGAGACATCTTCGTCGAGCAGGCGTTCGACCCCGGCCAGCACGACCTGCTCGTCGCAGGCGGTGCCCGGTTCGGCGCGCGCGCCCAGCAACAGCAGCAACGGGCTGACCCGGCCACCGGCCAGGGATTCCGGGTCGGCACCGGCCAGCAGCAAGGTGTCCAGCAAGGCCAGCAGGCGGCTCTTGTCGCGCGCGGTGAAACCGTACAACGCGGCGCAATGCAGCGGCGCCAGCCCCTGATTGTCGGTGGCATGCACGTCGGCCGCGGCGGTGAGCAGGCGCGCCACGATGTCCGGCAGCCCCAGCGCACAGGCCAGCATCAGCACGGTGACCCCGCCCGGCAGGCGGTGTTCGATCTGCGCGCCGGCCTGCAGCAAGGCAGCGACGATCTCGGTCTGGCGCATGCTCACCGCCGCCGACAACGGCGTGGCGCCGCTGTTGGCCGCGCGTTGCGGATCGGCGCCGCGGCCGAGCAGATGCGCCACCACGCCAAGATGGCCGCCACCGGCGGCACGCAGCAGTGCGGTGCAGCCCTGGGCGTCGACGGCGTCCACCGGCAGGCCGAGGTCGATCAGGCGCCGCACCGCATCGGTGTCGCCGGTCATCGCTGCCGCCGGCACATCCGCTTCGCGCAGCGTGCGGCCTGGCAGCGACCAGATCCGCCAGTCCAGCCAGTCGGAAAGATCGCGGCGGCCGATCGACAGCGCCACGCCGAGCGGGGTCTGCCCGTCGGCAGCGCGCGCTTCCGGCGAGGCGCCCTGCTTGACCAGCAGTTTCAGCGACGCGTCGCGGCCCAGCGCGGTGGCCAGATGCAATGCGGTCATGCCGTGGCTGTCGCGCGCCTCGCGGTCCACGCCGTGTTCCAGCAACCACTGCTGCAGACGCAGCCAACCCAGCCGCACCGCCAGCGACAACGGCGGATCGCCGGCGGCCGACGGCGCGAACGGGTCGGCGCCGCGTTCGAGCAACTCCAGCGCGAACTGTTCCAGCCCGCGCGATGCCGCATCGTGCTGCACGCAGGCGCTGAGCAGCCGGGTCAGACCACCGGCGCCTGCCGGGGAGACGCCATGCCGCAGCAGCGCCTGCATGGCCGGCACCGCCTCCACGCCGCGCGAGAGCAGCGCGAACATCGGCACATCGCCGCAGGCGTCGCGCACTTCGGCATCGGCGCCGTGGCGCAGCAGCCAGTCGACCGCCTCGGCGTTCAAGGCCAGATGCGCGTCGTGCAACAGGCCGCCAAGTTCTTCCGCGGCACACAGCCGCGCCAGCGCAACCAGGCCGTCGCGCTGTCCGAACTGCAGGCCTTCGCGCAGCAGCACCAGCGGCGGGCGATCGGGCAGCACGGCAACGCCAGGCGTGTCGCCATGCCCGTCGCTGACCGCGGCCGGCAACGGGTAGGCCGGATCGAGCAATTGCACGATCGCCCAACGCCCGGCTTCGGCGGCTACATCCACCGCGCGACGGCCGTGCGCGTCGACGCTGTCGGCCGGCACCTGCAGATCCAGCAACCGGCGGATCAATGCCGGCGACACGTTGTCGGCGGCGCAGGCCAGCATCACGGCATTGCGGCCGTCGCCGTCGATGGCCAGCACATCGGCCTTGCGCGCGACCAGGCGTTCGAGCACCGCGCTACGCGCCTGCCGCGCGGCGTCCAGCCACGGCGTACGGCCTAGCAGATCGCGTGCTTCCAGATTGGCCCCGGCCGACAGCAGCGCCTCGACGATGTCGCCGTGGCCGGCCAGCGCGGCTTCGTGCAGGGCGCTGCGGCGCTGCTTGTCGCGCGCATCCACGCGTGCCTTGTGCTTGAGCAGCAGCTGCACGCCAGCCGGGTCGTCTTCCTCGGTGCCGGCAGCAGCCAGAAGCACCGGTGCGCCACCGTCGGGTTCGGAATGCGCGCCGCGCTCCAGCAGAAACTTGGCCAGCCGCCAGTTGCCGACCTGGCAGGCCATCGCCAGCGGCGAGTGGCCTTCGTTGTTGAGCGCATCGAGCTCGGCGGCGGCATCGCGCAGCAGCGCGGCCACGCCCGGGTCGGAACTGCGCACCGCATGATGCAGCGGGGTATTGCCGTCGTTGTCGCTGGAGCGCGGGTCCGCACCGTTGGCCAGCAGCGTCATCACCGCATCCGGGCGGCCGTGCCAGCTGTCGCGGGTGGCGGCCAGCAACGGGGTCATGCCGCGGTGCGGTTGGTTGACGTCGACGCGGCGCACGATCAGCTCGCGCAGCAGGCGCAGGTCCGGCAGCACCGCGGCCAGCGCGGGCAGGCTGCGTTGGTCGCGCCATTCCGGCAGCGGCAGCGCCTGCGGGTCGGCACCGGCCTCCAGCAATTGCAGCGCGCGGTCCACCCGGCCACTGCGCGCGGCTTCGAACAGTTCGGGGACCAGCTGATGCTGGGCCACCGGCTCCAGCGGGCGCGGTTCGGCCGCAGCTTCGGAGAAGAAATCGGCCGCCTGGCGCGCCGGCGGCGCATCGCTGCGCATCGGCGCGGCGGTGCGTTGCAGCAGCAGATGGGCGGCCGGCAGCAGCACGCCGGCGGCAACCGCCAGGCCCCAGCGCAGGCCACCGGACAACCAGCCCGGCCACGCCAACACCACGGCCAGGGTGCACATCGCCAGCACCAGCGCGGCCGCCAGCAGGCCGCGCCAGGCCTGCAATTCCTGCGTGGCCAATGCGTGCCAGCGTGGCGCCAGCGCGCCGCCGTCGCGTTCCACCTCGCCCCACAGCGGCCAGGTGCGCCACAGCCCGAGCAAGGCGGCGCTGACCGCCACGCTCAATGCCAGCGCGGCGGCCAGGCTGCCGCTGTCGCGCAGGGCGGTCAGCGGCCAGCTGATCAGCGCGGCCAGTGCCAGCAGGCCGACGCCCCAGATCGCCAGCAACGGCGGCAGCGCCTGCGCGATGGCGCGCGGCTGGCTTGGCACTGTGCGCGTCCCGCGTGCCCACGACACCGCCAGCGCAAATGCCGGCTGCGCCAGCCACAGGCTCAGCGCGGCAACCACGCCACCAAGACCACCGAGCAGGCACAGCACCACGCCGGCCGCCCCGGCCAGCGCTGCTGCGCGCATCCGTGCGCCACGCGCAGGCTCAGTCATAGTCGCACTCGCCCGCGAGCACGAGCGTCTTGGGCAATTGCAGATAGAAGCCGTGCTTGGCCAGCGCTTCGCGCACCGTGGCCACATCGGCCTGCGCCAACCTGCGCTCGGGCGTCAACGCCACCTCCAGCACGAACGAAAACGGCGCCAGCTGCGCCTGCACGGCGGCAGGAAGACCGGAGAAGTCGTCACGCGTGGCGAGATAGACGAAGGTGTCCTGCTTGCGTTGGCTTTTATAGACGTAGGCGTGCATGCGCGCGTGGTCGCGCTCGATCGAGAAGTGGGTCGCATCGATTGTGTCGCAATTGCGGCGACGGCGAAAGCGCGGCCTGCGCGAAAAATCCCAGCCGCGTCAGCGACATGACCGCCACGTTCAGTTGCGCCATCCACGGGGCGGGCGCACGCCATCGATATACTGGCTGCACTTTTTGCCAGCCAGACCATCGTGAGCCAAGCGCAGCATTCGTCCCAGATGGCCCCGGTCGCCGTCACCGCGTTCACTTCCACCACCGCGCTCGGCGCCGGGCTTGCCGCCCAGGCCGCCGCGCTGACGGATCGCCGCAGCGGCCTGCGTCGCAACGATTTCGGCCCGCAACCGCTGCTGCCCTGCTGGGTCGGCCGCGTCGACGGCGTGGAAGCAGTGGCGCTGCCCGCCGCGCTGCAAGACTGGGATTGCCGCAACAACCGCCTGGCCTGGCTGGCCCTGCAGCAGGACGGCATGGCGCAGGCCGTGCAGGCGGCAGCGCAGCGCTATGGCGCCGAGCGCGTGGCGGTGATCATCGGGACATCCACCTCCAGCATCGGCGCCAGCGAAGAGGCGTATACGCGGCTGGTCGACGACGCCGACGGTGCGCGCTTCCCCGAGGATCTGAATCGCCCGATCGTGCACACCCCGCATTCGCTGGGCGACTTCGTGCAGCACGCCACCGGCTTGCGTGGCCCGTGCGTGACCGTGGCCACGGCGTGTTCGTCCAGCGCCAAGGTGTTTGCGCAGGCGGCGCGGCTGATGGATGCCGGGGTGATCGACGCGGCACTGGTCGGCGGCGTGGACACCTTGTGCGGCAGCGTGCTGTTCGGCTTCAACGCGCTGCAGGTGGTGGCGCCGGAGATGTGCCAGCCCTTCGATGCACGCCGGGTCGGCCTGAGCCTGGGCGAGGCGGGCGGCTTTGCGCTGCTCGAACGCCCTGCCGCCGCACCCGACGCACCGCTGTGGCTGTACGGCTATGGTGAATCCAGCGACGCGCACCATATGTCGGCGCCGCATCCGCAGGGGCTGGGCGCGCAGCTGGCGATGCGCGGGGCGCTCGACCGTGCCGGCCTGGAGCCGGCTGCGGTGGGCTACCTGAATCTGCACGGCACCGCCACGCCGGCCAACGACAGCGTGGAAGCGGCCGCGGTGGCCGCGATCTTCCCCGCCACCTTGCACGCCAGCTCGACCAAGGCCTGGACCGGCCACACCCTGGGCGCGGCCGGCATCGTCGAATCGGTGATCGCACTGCTCGCACTGCGCGACGACGTGCTGCCCGGCACGCTCAACAGCGCCGTGCCCGACCCGGCCTGCGGCCCGCAGATCCGCTTCGACAACGCCCATGCCCGGATCGACTACGCCATGAACAACTCCTTCGGTTTCGGCGGCAATAACTGTTCGCTGCTGTTCGGGCGGGCCCGCTGATGCTGACCGCCACCATCGAAGGCATCGGCTTCTGGACCCAGGGGTTGCCCAGTTGGGAAGCCGCCAGCGCCTTTGCGCGCGGCGGCGCGCTGCTGGAAACCCCCACCCGCCCGGCACCGCAATTGCTGGCCGCCAACGAACGCCGCCGCGCGCCGGACACGGTGGCGGTGTCGCTGGAATCCGCGCTGGCCGCCTGTCGCGCCGCTGGCCGCGACCCGGCGAGCCTGCCCTCGATCTTTACCTCCACCTACGGCGACCTGGCCATCTCCGACTACATGTGCACCACCCTGGCCAGCGACCCCTCGGCGATCTCGCCGACCAAGTTCCATAACTCCGTACACAACGCCGCAGCCGGCTACTGGACCATCGGCGCCGGCGCGATGACCCCGGCCACCGCGATCAGCGCCAGCCTGGGCAGCTTCGCGCAGGGCCTGCTGGAAGCGCTGGTCCAGCGCGCTGCAGGCATGGACGCGGTGCTGCTGGCCGGCTACGACGCGCGCTCGGTCGGGCCGCTGGGGCGGGTTGCCCCCAGCCAGGGCCTGCTCGGCGGCGCGCTGGTGCTGGGCGCGCCCGGCCAGGCCGGCAAGCCGCAGCTGCACGCGCATCTGGACGACGGCACGCCCTCGCCCGGCGCTGGCGCGCTGGCACGCCATGTGGCCAGCAATGCGATGGCGCCGATGCTGCCGCTGTTCGACCTGCTGGCCGGCAGTGGCGAGCGCGTGGCGCTGTATGCCGGCCCGGACCGGGTGCTGCACGTGGAGATCCGGCGATGAGCCGGCAACCGCTCAGCCGCGACGACACCGCCATCCTGGTGCCGGCATTGAACGAGGCGCTGCGCATCCGCGAAGTGGTGACCGACGCGCTGACCTATTGCTCCAACGTGATCGTGATCGACGACGGCTCCGACGACGGCACCGCCGAGTGCATCGCCGGCATGCCGGTCACGCTGATCCGCCACCCGCAGCGCATGGGCAAGGGGGCGGCCTTGCGCAGCGGGTTTGCCGAAGCGCAGCGGCTTGGCATGCGCGCGGTGATGACCATGGACGGCGATGGCCAGCACAAGGCGGCCGATTTCCCGCGCCTGCTGGCCGCCGCCAACCGTTACCCCGGCTGCGTGATCGTGGGTGCGCGCATGCGCAAGCGCGCCACCCAGCCCACCATCCGCCGCATCGGCAACGACTTCGGCGACTGGGGCATCGCCTGGGCCTGCGGCTTCCAGCTGGTGGACAGCCAGAGCGGCCAGCGGCTGTATCCGGCATCGGTGTTCACCCTGCCCGACGTGCCCGGCGAAGGCTTCGTGTTCGAAGCGCAACTGCTGATCTCGGCCGCACGCCAGGCTGGCGCGCGCGTGGTCGCGGTGCCGATCGAAACCCGCTACGCCGGCACCTCGCCAGGCACCTTCCGCAAGAGCCATTTCCGGCTGGTGCGCGATCTGTGGGAAATCACGTCGCATGTCGTCGTCCAGGCCTGGAACTACGGGCATATCTGGCGCGAGTACCGCCGCGTGCGCGCCAACCCGGTGATCATTGACGATGCCGACGGCGAATTTGCTACTGTCCCTGCGGTCACCAAGAGCAACCAGTCCCCATGAATGCACAGCGCACCGATGTCGTGATCACCGGGGGTGGCCTGGCCGGCCTGAGCCTGGCGCTGCAGTTGAAGCAACGCGATCCTGAGCTTGCCATCACCGTGCTGGAACGGCGCGCGCATCCGGTCCGCGAGGCCGCATTCAAGGTCGGCGAATCCACGGTGGAAATCGGCGCGCATTATTTTGCCGACGTGCTGGGCCTGCGCGAGCACCTGGAGACCGAGCAGATCCGCAAGTTCGGGTTCCGCTTTTTCTTCTCCGACAAACGCGACGACATCGACCGCTGCACCGAGCTGGGCGTGAGCAAGATCCTGCCCACGCCGTCCTGGCAGATCGACCGCGGCCGCTTCGAAAATTTCCTCGGCGAGCGCGCGCGCGCGCAAGGCATCACCTTCGTCGACAGTTGCAGCGTCAAGGACATTGCGTTGTCCGAAGACGACACCGACCATGCGGTGCGCTTCGAACGCGATGGCACGCCCGGCACGCTGAGCGCGCGCTGGGTAGTGGATGCCAGCGGCCGCGCCGGCCTGCTCAAGCGCAAGCTCGGCCTGGCGCAGGACAACGACCACAACGCCAATGCGGTGTGGTGGCGCGTGGAAGGCCTGATTGATCCCAATGGCTGGTCGCAGGACAGCAGTTGGCTGCAGCGCTGCACCCCGCCGGACCGCTGGCGTTCGACCAACCACATGTGCGGGCCGGGTTATTGGTTCTGGCTGATTCCGCTGTCTTCGGGTGCGCATTCGCTGGGCATCGTCTGCGATGCGCAGATGCACCCACTGGAAGGCATGAACACCCACGAGAAGGCGATGGCCTGGCTGCGCACGCATCAGCCGCAGGTCGCCGCCACGCTCGACCAGGCCGACTACCGGCTGCAGGACTTTCTGTTCCTGCGCAACTTCTCTTATGGCTGCAAGCAGGTGTTCTCGCCGCAGCGCTGGGCACTGACCGGCGAAGCGGGCGTGTTCCTGGACCCGTTCTATTCGCCCGGCAGCGACTTCATCGCCATCTCCAATACCTACATTTGCGAATTGATCGGCCGCGACCGCGCCGGCAAATCGCTCAGCCCGTATGTGGAGTTGTACCAGCAGCTGTATTTTTCGTTCTACGAAAACACCCTGACCCTGTATCAGGACCAGTACGCGCTGTTCGGCGACGAGCAGGTCATGCCGGTCAAGGTGATCTGGGATTACACCTATTACTGGTCGTTGCTGGCGCCGCTGTTCTGCAGCGGGCGCATCGCCGACCTCAGTCTGCTGTCGCGCATGAAGAACGATCTTCTGTCTGCGCGCGACATGAATTTGGCCATGCAGCAGGTGCTGCACGACTGGGGCGCGCGCAATACTGCCCAGGGCGTCGCCACCGGTCACGGGCGGCTGCTGGATCAATACCTGATCGGCTGGTTCAACGAACTCAACGGCGCCTTGAACGACGCGCTCGACGACGACGCGTTTGTCGCACGCATCCACGGCAACGTGGCGCAGATGGCGGTGCTGGCACGCGAGATCCTGCAACAGGCACGCCAACGCCATCCCGACCTGCCCGACCACGGCCTGGACGCACTGACCGCAAATGCCACTGGCGATCCGATCCTTACCGCCACCTGGTACGCCGACGCGGCGTGAGTTTGTCGAACGCGCCAGCCCTGGCGCGTTTTCCAGAAACGCGTGTTCTTGACCGGCACGTGCTGCACGTGGGCGCGCTCTGGTCATGAAGAGAAGCGAAGGCCGGCGGCCAAGCCGGTATGGTTTGCTCGCCGCCCTGCATACCGACACTCTCGACTGGTCCTTGCTCGCCCACCGCGGCGCGGCCTGACGCGGCATCGATGCCCCCGGAAGAGCGACAGGGACATACGTGCAGCGTGTCCCGCGATGATGGGCGAGCAAGGATCTGCAGCGCACGCGCAGCGTCGAGCGTGCGGTGCCCTCACCGCTCGCGGGACACGCCGTTAACCCGTCCATGGGGGCTCGTTGGCGGCATCCATGCCGCCAACGGTCCCGCAATCGGTAAGGACACCGCACCAGATAGTTCGCTGGTAGTTGTGTTGAAGAGCGAAGACACCGCGTCGCGCGGCTTGATCATCGCTGTTGAAACTGTGCGCACCGATTTGCTGATCGCTTGTTGAAAACTCTGCGCACCGACCTTCTCGACTGGTCCTTGCCTGCTCACCGTCGCGGGACCTTGAGCGGCATGGATGCCGCGCCAGAGCTTACACGGACGTACTTGCAGCGTGTCCCGCGAGGGTGAGCGGGCAAGGGCCCTGCAGCAAACTCAAAGACGTCGAGGGCGCGGTGCCCTCACCTGCCAGCCTGGTCGCGTGCTGATAGAAGCCACAAGGCAGGCCACGCCCACCTGGCGACTGCGCAGTAGTTTTGGTGGCCGCTCTCAGCCCATCCCACCATTGATGCCGATGACCTGCCCATTGATGTAGCTAGCCGCCTCCGAGCACAGGAACGCGACCAGTGCGGCCACTTCATCGGGCTTGCCGACGCGGCCGGCCGGTACCAACTGCTTGATCACCTCCGGCGCGAAACTGTCGCCGACCATCTCGCTTTCGATCACGCCGGGCGCAACCACATTCACTGCGATGCCGCGGCTGGCCATTTCGCGCGACAGCGACTTGCTGGCGCCATGCAACGCGGCCTTGGCGGCGGCGTAGTTGGTCTGCCCGCGATTGCCGAGTACCGCGGCCACCGACGACACGCTGACGATGCGGCCCCAACGCGTGCGCGCCATCGGCAGCAGCAACGGCTGGGTGACGTGGAAGAACCCGTGCAGCGACACATCGATGACGCGGTGCCACTGCTCCACAGTCATGCCCGCCATCGGCGCGTCGTCGTGGATGCCTGCGTTGTTGACCACGATCTGGATCGGACCGCCATCCAGCAAGGTCTCCAGCGCCGCCAAACTGGCCTGCGCATCGGCCACATCGAAGGCGACCGCCTGTGCGCTGCCGCCATCGGCCACGATGGCAGCCACCACGGCTTCTGCGCGCGCAAGGTTGCGATTGGCATGCACGATGACATGCCGGCCCTGCGCGGCCAGTTGGCGGCAGATCGCACCGCCAAGATCACCGCTGCCACCGGTCACTAGTGCACGACGCTGCGGAATGGATGTGCTCATGACAGTTCCGATAAAGCCGCGTAAAAGACGGCGGAAAGAGCCTCATCCTAACGACTGGCAGCAGGCACAGGAATAGGTCGCCCGCATCGATCGCCCACATCCGGTAGGAGCGCACGCGCGCGCGATGAGACGTTAGCGGTGATGCTTCATCGCGCGCAAGCGCGCTCCTACAGGGCCTGCGCAGCGCCCAACATCACCGTCGCCCGTCCTTCGGCAAGCAATTGCTCGCCGTGGGTCAATCGAAAACTGTATTGCTGGCTGTCCTCGCCCTGCATCAGCACTTGCGCTTCGCAGTCGATCGCATCCGGCAGCGTGTCCAGATACGTCACGTGCAGCTCAACGCCACGCAGCGCCACCAGCATGCCCGGGCGTACCGGCTTGCCGGATGCACGGCCCAGCAGGCCACCATGCACGGCCATGGCCTGCGCGCCGTATTCGCACAGATGCAGCGCACGCAAGCGGCCGTTGGAACGCAATGGATGGGTGTCGCTGCGATGCGCGTGACTGCGCACCACGATGCGCTGCGCATCCCACTCCACGACCTCTTCCCACAGGCACATGCTGCCTTGGTGCGGAATCAATGTGGCAATCGCGTCACGCCCCTGCATGCGGCTCTCCGTGTGCACTGCGTTCCAGCGCCGGTTCGCGCGACACCAGCAAGGCCAGAATGAAATTGAACAACACGCCCAGCGCCACCGTACTGCCGATTGCGCGCAACACCGGAATGCTGGAGGCGGCCAACAACGCGAACACCAGCAACGTCATCAGGCTGCACACGATCAGCGCATGCAGCGTGCGCAACTGATCGGCGTGATCGTCGCCGGCATGGTCGAAGAACAATGCGTAATCCAGGCCCAGGCCGGCAGCCAGGATCAGCGCGATCAGATGGAACAGATTGAGCTCCACCCCTGCGCCGCGCAGGATCGCCAGGATCAGCACCGTGGTCAGCGCCATCGGCAGCAACACGCGCACGATGCGGCGCGGGCTGCGCAGCGCGATCGCCACGGTCACTGCCAGCAACACTGCGGCCAGCACCAGCGCGCCGAGCACGCGTCCACGGTAGGCAGCCACCAGCGATTCGGAAGCGTCCTTCAGATCCAGCAGTTGCGCGCCGCTGCCCTGCACGGCGGCGGCCACCACGGCCGGGTCGCGCAGACCGGTCAACGAGACCAATGCCGTGCTGCGATCGCCGCGGCCCAGCAGCAACCCGCCCACCGACGTGGCCAGCGGCGAGCCGGCCAGATCCTTCGGCAATAGCGGTGCCACGCGCTTGGCCGCGTCCAGATCCTGCAGGAACGGCGCAAACGCATCGCTGCGGAACGGCGTGGTGGCGACGGCGCGCTCGGTCAATGCGCGCGCCTGCGCGGCGTCGGGCAATGCGGCCTGCCGCACACGCTGGGTCTTGGCGCTGGGCAGATAGCGTGCCGCCATGTCGTAACCGATCAGCGCACCATCGCGCACCAGCGCATCCAGGCGCGGGCGCAACTGCTCGCTGGCCTGCAACGCGGCCTCATCGTTCGCGGCCGGCAGCGCCAGCACGTAACGCACATCGGGGGCGCCCAGTTCCTGACGCAACTGGGTGTCCTGGGCCAATGCCTTGGGGGGCACCGGGGTCAGCTTCGACAGATCGTTTTGCCAGAACTGCCCCGGCGCAAACGCGATCACCGCAATGCCGATCAGCGCGATCACTGCCAGGCTCACACGCGGGCGCGGCAGCCGCGCGATGCCACGCCACAGCATGGCCAGCACGCGCGAGTCGGCGTAGTCGCGCGGCGCCGGGTCGATCAACGACGGCAGCAACCAGCGCGTGGTGATCGCAGCGGTGGCAAGGCCAGCGATGGTGAACACCGCCAACTGCCGCAAGCCATCCACCCCGGAGAACAGGAAGGTCACATAGGCAATGCAGGTGGACACCACGCCGGTGGCCAGCGTCGGCCACAGATGCCGCGCGTTCGCGCGCGGATCCAGGCCGGGGCGCTGATGACTGAACAAATGGATCGGATAGTCCTGCACCACGCCGATCAGCGTGAACCCGAACGCCACGGTGATGCCGTGCACGCCGTCGAACAGCAACGCCACCGCGCCCAGGCCGGCGAGGCCGGCACTGGCCAACGGCAACACGCCGAGTACCGGAATCTTCCAGCTGCGATATGCGACCAGCAGCAACAAGACCAAACCCACTGTATCCAGCGTGCCGATCCACTGCGCCTCGCCTTGCGTGCGCGCGGTAATTTCCACCGCGAACGCACCCGGCCCCGTCAGCGTCAGCCGCGTGGCAGTGCCCTTGCTGATCTTGGCAAACGCCGCCTGCACCGCGTCGTAAGCCAACTGCTGCCCGGTCGGATCGAACCCGGCCGCGCGCGTCTGCACGATCAGCAGTGCAGAAGTGCCGGCACGATCGAACCAGACCTCGTTGCGCGTCTGCGGTGCAGCGGCGGGCTGAAGGGTTTCGGCCAGGTGCAGGATTTCCAGGGTGGGGTCGCGTGGCAGCAACGGCTCCACCATCGCGGCTGCCGGCGAGCCCAGATCCTGCACGCGCGCCTGCAACGCCGCTTCCAGCGTTGAGGCATCCAGCGCAGTGGTGTCGAAGCTGTCGCTGAGCAGATAGCGATACGGCAGCAAACGCTGCGGAATCGCCTCCAACCCGGCATTGCCGCCGTTGCCGACCAGCTCGAACAGCTCCGGCTGTGCGGACAGCGCCTGCTGCAGTTGCTGCGACTGCTCGGCAAGCACCGCCGGATCGCTGTTGGACAACGCCATCAGCAGCAGCCGCGAACCGGGGCCTTCGCCGAGTTCTTCGATCAGCAATTTCTGCGCCGGCGTGCGCGGGGCGGGCATGAATTTACGCAGATCGCCGGTGACCTTGAGCGTCTCGCTCAGCCACAACCCGGCCGCTGCCAGCAATGCCAGCCACAGCAGCGCCAGGCCGATGCGGCGGTTTGCGTTCAACTCAAACGCCATGGTGTGGATGTCCTGCTGCAGCGGCCGAACGTCCACCGGCCGCGCGCGCGGCATCGGGCTGCAACGGCGCTTTGTTTTTTCTGCGGGCGGGCATGAATTTACGCAGATCGCCGGTGACCTTGAGCGTCTCGCTCAGCCACAACCCGGCCGCTGCCAGCAATGCCAGCCACAGCAGCGCCAGGCCGATGCGGCGGTTTGCGTTCAACTTAAAAAACGCCATGCGGAAGCCTCACTGCGCCAGCGCAACGCCCGACGGCTGCATTCGCGGCATGCATCGTCATCGGCAGCACGCGCCTGCAGGATGCGGAGGTTGTGACCTTTCTGCAGACGAGCGGCGCAACCCTCCCGCGCGCGGTCACGCGCCCGAACCGTGGCACAGCGTGGTCAGCGCGCCGGCATCGGTGACGCTGGCCGCTTCGCGCGCCGCACCAGCCAGCAGCGTGCGCTGCACGTCGCCCTTGGCCGGCACGCTTTCGATACACCGCAGCTCATCGTTGCGCCCGTACAGACGCAGTTCGCGCACCTGCTTGGCCACGGCGGCGTCCTTGGGCTGCAGCGTCAACTGCCAGGCCTGCGGCTGGCCCTGCCCGCTGACACGGTACTGCTGCTCCAGCAGCGCGCGGTCGCCGGCCAGCAGCGCGCCGAAGCCGGATTTCAAACCGGCCAGCTCGGGCACGCGGCTCAACGAAAAACGTCGCGGCGTTTTGCCTTCGCGTTCCAGCACGCCTTCGTCGCCTTGCAACGTGGTGGTCTCGCGATACGGCGCGCTGACCTCGCGCACCAGCGTCTGCGCATCCGGGCGCCGGTAGTGACCCTGCACGCGCAACGGTGTCTTCAGCAGGGCCGAGCCACGCAGTTCGACGAACTCGGTACTGACCGGTGCGGGGCGTGCCAGGCGCTGCAGCACCTGGCCGACGTCCAGCGTCTCAGGCGGTGCGGCGCATAGCGGTGCGGCGCTGAACAGCAGTATCAGCATCCACGGCAGGGTGCGGCACATCGGCATGGTGGGTGTTCCAGAAATCGTAGAAGTTGAACCAGTTGTACGGCGCGTAGCGGGTGTAATGTTCCAGCCTGGCGGCGTAATCGCGCATGAGTACCGCCAGCACCGGCGCGCGCTGACGACGCGGCACGTCCAGGCCTTCGCTGAAGGTCTCGAAGGCCAGCTCGTAATGATTGCCGCCGCGATACAGGCCGAATGCCAGCACCACCGGCACCTTGAGCGCAGCGGCGATCAGCCATGGCGAGGTCGGGAACATCGCGTTGCGGCCGAGGAACATCGCCGGCAACGCCGGGTCGCCTTCGCGCGGGCGATCGATCAGCAGCGCCACCAGCGCACCGGCATCGGTGGCTTCCTTGATCGCCATGACGATCGACGTCGCATCCATGCCGGCGTCGATGATGTTGGCGGCCAGCTGCGGGTTGAGCGCACCCAGCAGCTCGGTCATGGCGCGGTTGTGCGCCTTGTCCAGCACCACCTTGACCTGCACGTCGGGGCGCTCGGTGGCCAGCACGCGCAGCGCATCGAAGCTGCCCAGGTGCGAACCGAAGATCAGCACGCCGCGGCCGCGATCCATCTGCGTGTGCAGCTGATCCAGCCCGGTGATGTCGACGCGGAAGCGCTGCATCTGCCCGCACAGCATGTAGACGCGATCCAGGATGGTGGAGGCGAAGGTGTGGATATGCCGCGCCACGTCGCGCAGCGTTGCCTTCCGCCCCAGCACCCGCGCCAGATAGGCACGCGAAGCGGCGCGCTCGGGCGCACGCACCAGCAGGAAGTACAGCGTGATCGGATACAGCAGCGCGCGCCCCACCGCACGCCCGGCGTGCCGTGCGATGCCGCGGATCAGCCACAACGCAAAGCGCCCGCCACCTTCCGGACGCTGCTTCCAGTGCTTGCTCATGCCGCTGCCTCCGCCACCAGTTCGCCGCTGACCAGCAGTGCCTCCTCACGCTGCACGCGGAAGCGCCAGCGCGGGCCATCGCCTTCCAGCACGACCGAGGCGGTCTGGCCGGGCAGCAAGGGCTGCACGAACTTCACCTGCGGCAGCCGTGCCGCAGCGCGCGGGCCATGCAGCGCTTCCACTGCCTGCAGCACATGGTCGAGCACGACCACGCCAGGCACCACGGGGCGACCCGGGAAGTGCCCGGGCAGGCAGGGATGATCATGCGGCACAACGAAATCCATAAGCGCAGAACTCAGATTCTGGGTTGAAGCATTGCAGCCACGGCCTTGTGTGCCTGCTCGGTCAGTTGTTGGCGATCCGGCGCATCCGGCCCGGTCACCGCGATCGGCGCACCGATCCGTACGCGAATGATGCCCGGGCGCACCCTGAACACACCATCGACCGGCAACACCTTGCCGCAGCCGTCCAGCGCCACCGGAACCACCTGCACGCCAGCATCGATAGCGGCCTGCAGTAGCCCGGCCTTGAATGGCAATAATGCGCCGGTGCGGCTGCGCGTGCCTTCCGGAAACAGACACAACTGTTTGCCCTCGCGCAGCAGCGCGGCGGCCTGACGGCGCACCAGCGCCCCGGCCCGGCGGCTGTCGCGGTCCAGAAACAGCATGCCGGTGGCGCGCGCATACCAGTTCACGAACGGCACCTTGAGCATTTCTTCCTTGAGCAAGAAGCGCAGCGGCACCGGCAGCGCGTAGAACAGCGCGCAGATGTCGATGATCGACTGGTGGTTGCTCACGAACAGATAGTTCTTGGACCAATCGACCCGCTCGCGCCCTTCCACGATCACCGTGGCGCCCGCGCCGCGGAACAGCACCGGCGCCCACATCCAGGCGCCCATGCGCAGCAACCGGTCGGCATCGCGCGTGATCGCCAGCAGCACCAGGGCATAGACGATGCCGCCGGCGGTAAAGGCCAGCGTGAACGCCAATTGCAACAGGTTGAACACAGCCCACGCCAGGCGCGACGGCATCCTTGCCAACGGCATCTTTGTCTTGTCCCCGAAAATATGCACGTACGTCGCTGCCCCTGGCCACGCTCTCAGCGCAGCAGATCGCGCCAGAAGTCCGGCCCGAGCCGCGCCATCTGGCGCAAGAAGTCTGGCAGATTACGATAGGGGCGCTGTGGAAACCAGCGGCCGCGCACTAGATATTCCCCAATGAAGAAGCCGCCCACCACACCGTAGGCGAGCAGGTTGGCGAATAACGAGGCGCGCGCGTCGCTGATCGGCAGCGGCGAGGCGTAACCCAGCTGCGCCAGCACGCCGCTGGGTTCGGCGCACAGGCCCAGCACCAGGTTGACCAGGGTCAGGCCGCACAGCAGCAGCGCCCAGGCCAGCGTAAGGCGGCGCGTGTAGCGGTATTGCTCCGGCGTGATCGGCATGCCGGCCTGGCGATACAGCCCTTCGACAATGCGCGTGATCAATGGCGTGCGCCCGTGCCGCAGGCTGCGCCCGAAGAACCAGGCGATCCAGCCGGTGAACACTACCGGCGGTGCGGCCAGCACCAGCATCGCGTACGGCGACTGCCACAGCGCTCCCAGTCCGGCAAACGTCAGCAGTGCCAGCGCCCAGGCCCAGGCCCGGCGCGCCACCATCGGTTCGATCAACACCATCAGCACCAGCAAGCCGCCGGCAATGACGGCCAACTCCGGGCGATGACTGGCATTGGCCCAATGCGCCAGCGGCGAATACGCCACCGCCAGCAGTACGCCCAGCCCCAGCACCCATGCGGGCGCGTCGGCGGGTTCTGCAGTTGGCAGATCAGACGGTCTTGTTGGCTTCGACATGCGCCGACAGTGCGCGCAGCGACGCGAAGATGCGACGGTTCTCGTCGTTGTCCGAGCGCAGCTGGAAGCCGTAGCGCTTGCTGATCGCCAGCGCCAGTTCCAGCGCATCGATCGAATCCAGCCCCAGCCCGGTGTTGAACAGCGGCGCCTCCGGATCGATGTCGGCGGGTTGGACGTCTTCCAGGTTCAGGCTTTCGACCAGGAGTTCGGCCAGTTCACGTTCGGCAGCGGTTTGCGAAGACATCCAGGGTTTCCACAGGTCAGGGTCGGGCAACAAGAGTGAGAACGAGCAACCGGCATCGCGCGCGCATCGGCATAAGATGGGCGTTGCGCCGAACCGCAGTGTACGTTGCCGTCGCTGGCGTTCCGGGCGCCTGCAGCGCCGGTCTGGCCGGTAGCTGCGCGCGTTGTCGGTCGTTGTTCAAATGGATCAATGGCCCGCACAGCTGTCCGGGCTGCCGGTCAGGCTATCATGACTGCATGACGCTCGCCCGCTGCAGGTTCGTTCCAGGATGATTTCCACCGCTGTTCGCCCCACCCCGGCCGCCATGCCGGCAGCCGGGCCGGCTCCCGGACCGGAGTGTCCGGATGTGCTCATCATCGGCGGCGGGCCGGCCGGCTGCGCGGCCGCCATCGTGCTTGCCGAGCTCGGCTGGGCCGTCACCCTGCTCGAAAAGGAGCAGCACCCGCGCTTTCATATCGGCGAATCGCTGCTGCCGATGAACATGCCGATCCTCGAGCGCCTGGGTGTGCTCGAAGAGGTGCGCGCCATCGGCGTGCTCAAGCGCGGCGCGGATTTCCCGAACGACAGCGGCGGCTACAACACCTTTCGTTTTTCGCACGCGCTCGATGCCAAGGCCGATTTCGCCTTCCAGGTGCCGCGTGCGCAATTCGACCAGGTGTTGTTCAAGCGTGCGCGTGCGGTGGGCGTGGATGCGCGCGAACAGGTCAGCGTGGAACAGGTGGCCTTCGATGGCGAACAACCGGTGTTGCAGGCACGCACGGCGGATGGCGGCATGCAGCAGTTCCGCCCGCGCTATCTGCTCGATGCCAGCGGCCGCGACACCTTTCTGGGCACCCGGCTCAAGCTCAAGCGCGCCAACCCCAAGCATCAATCCGCCGCGTTGTTCAGCCACTTCCGTGGCGTGACGCGGCGCCCCGGCGAGGATGCCGGCAACATCAGCATCTACCGGCATGCACACGGCTGGATGTGGCTGATCCCGCTGCCCGACGACATCATGAGCGTGGGTGCGGTCTGCTACCCGGAGTACATGAAGACCCGCAAGGGCGACAGCGAGGGCTTCTTGATGCGCACGCTGGCGCTCAATCCGGAGCTCAACGCACGCATGCTTGGCGCAGAGCGCGTGGCACCGGTGCATGCCACCGGCAATTACGCCTACGAGTGCACGCGCATGGCCGGGCCGCGCTGGTTGATGCTGGGCGATGCCTACACCTTCGTCGACCCGATGTTTTCCTCCGGCGTGTTTCTGGCCATGCATGGCGCCGAGCGCGGCGCGGCGATGGTGGATGCCGCGCTGCGCACGCCGCAAGCGGAGGCGAAACTGCAGCGCGCGTTGCAACGCGAACTGACCCGCGGCGTGGATGAATTCAAGTGGTTCATCTATCGCTTCACCTCGCCCACCATGCGCGCCCTGTTCGCGCAGCCGCAGAACACCTGGCAGGTGGAACAGGCGGTGGTGGCGATGTTGGCCGGCGATGTGTTCGACAGCCCCAAGGTGCGCATCCGCCTGCGCGCCTTTCGTGCGCTGTACGCGCTCACCACCTTGTCGATGATGCCGCGCGCCTGGCACTCCTGGCGCCACCGCCGGCGCCAGGCCAAGCTCGGCTTCGACGGCGACACCTTGCAACGCGACACGCAACAACGAGACGCTCAATGACCGCTTCCCAGGCCCAGACCACGCACGTCATGCGCCATCCCCGCCTGCAGGTCGACTATGTCGACCAGACCGACCCGGCCGTGCTGCTGGCCGACCCGCAGGTGCTGGCCGTGTTCGGCTTTGGCGATGCGGCGCCGCGCCTGCACGACCCACGCTATTTGCGCGTGCCGTTGCAGCCGTATCAGGCCAGCGTACTGGAAGTGTGGCGCACCGATGCGCCGGTGCGCAGCGGCCGTGAGGGCAACATCGCCTGGTCCAGCGACGGGCACCTGCAGTTCGGCGTGATCGAAATCGACGAGCAGGATGTCGACATCGAAGACGCTGCCGCCAAGGCGTATGCGCAGATCACCGCCTTCGTCAGCGGCAGCCAGACGCCGCGGCTGCTGCGGATCTGGAATTACCTGGACGCCATCACCCTGGGCAGCGGCGACCGCGAACGTTACCGCCAGTTCTGCGTGGGCCGTGCACGCGGGCTGGGCGCGTTCGATACCGCACAGCTGCCTGCCGCTACTGCGGTGGGCCGTTGCGATGCCGAGCGCATCATCCAGATCTACTGGCTGGCCGCTGCCGATGCCGGCACGCCGCTGGAAAACCCGCGCCAGGTCAGCGCTTACCACTACCCGCGCCAATACGGCCCGCAGTCGCCGAGTTTTGCGCGCGCCATGTTGCCGCCGGCCGGCAGCGATATGCCGTTGCTGCTGTCAGGCACGGCCGCGGTGGTGGGCCACGCATCGATGCACACCGGCCAGTTGCTGGCGCAGCTGGAAGAAACCTTCGCCAACTTCGATGCGCTGCTTGGCGCCGCGCGTCAGCATGCGCCCGCGTTGCCCGCGCAGTTCGGCGCCGGCACCCGCCTGAAAGTCTATGTGCGCGAACACGAGGACCTGCCCAAGGTCGCGCAGGCACTGGACGCCCGCTTCGGCGACGCAATTCCGCGGCTGTTGCTGCACGCGGTGATCTGCCGCGATGAGCTGGCGGTGGAAATCGATGGGGTGCATGGGTAAGTCATTGAGCGCATTGGGCAGGGTCTATAGCAGTGACGGTGCCGTTTTCGTTCACTGTCACCTTGGCTAAGCCGGCGGGTGGGTTTGCAGCCCAGGTCATCGCCCATTGTTGGCCAAGCACATCGGCTCTCGCTAGATCTGCTGGCGTTGCTTGCCGCTGCAGCCAGGCCAAGTTGGCCTCGATCATCTCACGCGACCGTGGCGTCGCCGTTGCGGGTAGCAACTGAATGCCGCGCCGATAAAGCGCCAGTGAACTTGCCAAATCCGTTTTGACCACTTGAGCGAGGAAGAGATTCTCTCCAGTATCACGACGTGGCGAATAGGCCGCTGCAAGTACAAGCGATGTTTGTAAGTCTTCTTGCGCAGATGCCTCAAGCGCCAGGGATTCTGCTTCTTTCCGATAGCGCTGCAATTCCGGCAGCACCTCCAACATCTCTCGCCGCCGGAATGCGTTGCCCACAACGTAATGCGCTAAGGCGCCGGAATTTCCGGAAAGCGCGCTCTGCCGCTACAACGCGACCCGCTCTGCTGCAGTGACTTGTCGAACGCCATCACAACGTTCTGCTGCCTGCACTATTCCAGGGGGCCATGCTGTCCAGCATTCTCTTCCACGCCGCTCGGCCTTCCCGGTCAGCAACTTCGACATCATTTTTCTCTTCGGCGCGTTGTAAGCGCCATACCTGGTCGTCATAGCCGGCCAGCCGCTCCTGGATTCCGTCACACCGTTCGAGCTCGGCTGCTAGCCTGCACGCGGCGGCCGAATCACCTGCTTTTGCTCGCCGACTGAGCTCGTCAAACACTTGACGAAGGGGCGTATCAACAGGCGGTAATGGAGCAGACGTGACAACCGCACCAGGCTCCGCTGCCTGCCTGGCGATGGACGTGACTGGTACTGGTGCCACAGCACTACCGCGCTCGGCAGGCGGCGGACGCGTCCATATCAGATACATCGCCAGGACCACCAATAAAACCGTAGCAGTCATCAGCAACGTGTTTGCAAATCCCTTGCGCATGTGACGCCAGCTCCTTGATGTCCGCTAAGTATCGCTCAGCCGTTGAGCAATCCCAGCACCACATCGCGCGGCAGTTTGCCGGTTTCGTTGCGCGGCAGCGCGGGGAGTTTGCGCAGGCGGCGCGGCAGGAACACCGGGTCCACGCTGACGCGCAGGGCGGCCAGCACCTGGGCTTCGTCCAGGGTGGGGGCCACCACCAGCGCGGCGATGCGGCCGACCGCCTGACCGGCGTCCGGCGCCAGCTGCACGATGGTGCCGTCGAGCACGCCGGGGATGGCGAGCAGGCGCCGGGTGAGGTCGGCCAACGATGCCCGTTTGCCGGCAATTTCCAGCAAATCGGCCTGACGGCCGCGCACCTGGAAACGGCCGTCGTCGGCCACGTCCATCATGTCGGCCAGCAGCACGGGCGTGGCCAGATGCGGCGCATGCACCAGCGTGCCGGCGGCCTGGGTTTCCAGGCGCACGCCGGGCAATGGCGTCCACGCCGCTTCCAGCGCAGTGCGACGCACGGCGAACACGCAGGTTTCGGTGGAGCCGAACATCTCGCGTACTTCACCGCCAAAACGCGCTTCGGCCGCAGCGGCGATCTCCTGCGCCAGCGGCGCGGTGGCCGACACGATGCCGACCAGCGGCGGCAGCGCCACGCCGGATTCG
Source organism: Xanthomonas nasturtii (assembly GCF_001660815.1). Taxonomy (GTDB): domain Bacteria; phylum Pseudomonadota; class Gammaproteobacteria; order Xanthomonadales; family Xanthomonadaceae; genus Xanthomonas; species Xanthomonas nasturtii. The sequence goes on along the minus strand of NZ_LYMI01000002.1, from coordinate 6,224 downwards.
ACCAACGCGCGCAGGTGCACCGGCGTGGTCACCAACACACGCGGTGCGGGAATATCGGCCAGCGCACGCGCCACATCGTCCGGGAAGAACGGTCGCCCGGCATGCACCGCCAGCGTGGTCACCATCGGCAGCAGCACCGACAGCTCCATGCCGTACATGTGCTGCGGCGGCACCGTGGCAACCACGTGCGGCACTGCATCGGTGTGCGCCCACAGGCTTTGCAGCGCAACCAGATCCTGGCGCGTACTGGTCAGGAAACTGCCCCAGGTCTTGGGATTGGGTTGCGGGCTGCCGGTGCTGCCGGAGGTGAACCCGATCGCCACCAGCGCATCGTCGGCCAGCTGCGGAATCGGGCCGTCGGCCTGCGGCAACTCGGCCGGCAGCTGCCAATACCGCGGTGGCGCCAGCTCCAGTGCCAGATCCCCTAAGCAATACGCATCGGCGTGACGCGCCTGCACTTCGCCCACCACCGCCTGTGCGCGCGAAGACGGCAGCAGCGACACCTGCCCGCGCAACGCGCATGCGTAGAACGCCACCATGAAACGGTAGCGGTCCTCGCACAGATTCACCGCATGGCTGCCCTCGGGCAGTTGCTGCGCCAGGCCGTGCACGTGCGCAATGAAGGTGGCCAGATCGACCGACTGCCCAGCGCGCCAGGCCAGTGGCCGGTCGGGCGCACCAACGGCCATCGGGTGGAAAATAGCGGGAGCAGGCAGGCTGGACATGGAAACCGACAGTCGCAAAAGCGCGCTAGCTTGGCCGCCACCTGCGCTGCTGGCAAGTCGGGAGGTTCCTTCTGCGGCATGCAGGGTCGATCGATACGGGGCGTGGGTTGCCGCAGGCGAGCGCTATTGGCAGTTCGGCAGGCGCCGCTGCGGGCGGGCAATCACCAGCGCGCTTGTTGACGATCTTTCCCGTGCGGTTGCACGGTGCCGGTTTTCTTCCAATGCGGACGGCGAGCGTGCTGAATCGCTGCAAGCGTTGCGTTTCAGGCTTTACGGCAAGCCGTTCCTCGCTTGCACCTGTGTGCTTGCAGCAGCACGCGTGTGCGTTTGGCATCGCCGGCACAGTGACGTTGGGATCTTCATTCTTTCGCTGTCGCACCTCGCCTGCCTGATGCCGCGCACGTCTGTGTCACCAGCGGCCGCGCCGTGCGCAGCGTACGAATGCCTGCGCCCGCTCAGCTCGAACGAGTGGTTCTGCCTTGCGCTGCACGTCGCCAGGCACGCATGACCTGTGGCCCAAGCCCGCGGTGGAGGCGAACTGCTAGGCTTGCGCGCTCTCCTTTGCGTCCAGCCGTGCCCGATGCCCAGATTGTTGCCGTTGACCCTTCTGCTGCTGGCCGCCACTGCGCATGCGCAGTCTGCCGCCCCGCTCACCATCGAACAGGCGATGGCCGACCCGGACTGGATCGGGCCCTCGGTGGACCAGGCCTGGTGGCAATGGGACGGCAAACAGGTGCAATACCTGCTCAAGCGCGATGGCAGCCCGGTGCGCGACACCTATCGCCAGAACACCGGCGGCGGCACCGCCGCACGTGTGGCCGACACCGCCCGCGCCGGCCTGGATGCGGCAAACCCCAGTTACGACGCAACCCGTCAGCGCATGCTGTTCGCGCGTAACGGCGACATTTTCCTGCGCGATCTGCGCTCCGGTGCGCTGACCCAGCTGACCCGCAGCAACGAGACCGAATCGCGTCCGCAGTTCGCCAGCGACGGCGGTGCGATCTGGCGCGCGGGCAACAACTGGTACCACTGGCGCGCCGATGGCGGCACCGCGCAGGTGGCGGTGGTCAAGGCCGAGCGCGACCCCAACGCCGCCCCCAAGGCCGATGTGCTGCGCGAGCAGCAACTGGCCACGCTGGCCACCTTGCGCCGCGACCGCGAGCAACGCGACGCACTGCGCATGCAGGAAGACGCCTGGCGCCGCGCCGATGCCACGCGTGCGGCAGCACCGGTGTATCTGGGCGATGAGGTGGAGATCGTCGACAGTGCGTTGTCGCCGAACGGTCGACATCTGCTGGTGGTGACCCAGGCCAGGAATGCCGAAGAAGGCCAGGCCGGCAAGATGCCCAGATACGTGACCGAATCCGGTTACGAAGAATTCCAGGAAACGCGCACCCGCGTTGGCCGCAACGCACCGGTGGCGCACGCACTGTGGCTGGTGGATGTCAGTGCGGGCACGGCCAAGTCGCTGTCGTTCGATCCACTCCCCGGCATCGCTACCGACCCGCTGGCCGCATTGCGCAAGGCGGCAAAGGGCGATGCACTCAAGGGCAACCGCGCGGTGCGCGTGGAAAGCGATGGCGACGGCAGCGGCCCTGCGGTGCACTGGAGCGACGATGGCCGCAACGTGGCGGTGGAAATCCGTGCGGTGGACAACAAGGACCGCTGGATCGCCAGCGTGGACCTGGACAACGCCATGCTGCAACCGCGTCACCGCCTGAGCGATAGCGCCTGGATCAACTGGGACTTCAACGATTTCGGTTGGCTGCCGGACAACCGCACGCTGTGGCTGCTGTCGGAAGAATCCGGCTATTCGCAGCTGTACACCGTGGAAGGCAACGGCAACCCGCGCCAGCGCACGCGCGGCAAGTGGGAAGTGTCGAGGCCGGTGCCCAACGCCGATGGCAGCGGCATGTTCTTCCTGTGCAACCAGAAATGGCCGGGCGATTACGAAGTCTGCAAGCTCGACCTGCGCAACGATCAGCTCACCGAAGTCACTGCGTTGAACGGCGTGGAAGACTTCAGCCTGTCGCCGAACGGGCAGCAGTTGCTGGTGAGTTACTCGGGTAGCTATCTGCCGACGCAACTTGCCGTGGTGCCGGCCACCGGTGGCCAGGCCACCGTGCTCACCGACACCCGCACACCTGCATTCAAGGCGCAGCCGTGGATTGCGCCACAGTACGTGCAGGTACCGTCCAAACACGGCGCCGGCACGGTCTGGGGCAAGTATTACGGGCCTAAGACGCCCGAGCCGGGCAAGCAGTATCCGATCGTGATGTTCGTGCACGGCGCCGGGTATCTGCAGAATGTGTCCGAGCGCTACACGCCGTATTTCCGCGAGCAGATGTTCCACAACCTGCTGGTGCAGCAGGGCTACATCGTGCTGGATCTGGACTACCGCGCCTCCGAAGGCTACGGCCGCGATTGGCGCACCGCGATCTACCGCAACATGGGCCACCCGGAGCTGGAAGATTATCTGGACGGCCTGGACTGGCTGGTCGCCACCAAACAGGGCGATCGCGCACGCGCCGGCATCTATGGCGGTTCGTACGGCGGTTTCATGACCTACATGGCGCTGTTCCGCAGTCCCGGCACCTTCAAGGCCGGTGCGGCGCTGCGCCCGGTCGCTGACTGGATGCAGTACAACCACGAATACACCTCCAACATCCTCAACACGCCCGAGCTCGACCCGGAGGCCTACAAGACCTCCTCGCCGATCAACTACGCCGATGGCTTGCGCGACCATCTGCTGATCGCGCACGGCATGATCGACGACAACGTGTTCTTCAAGGACTCGGTGGACATGACCCAGAAGCTGATGGAACTGCACAAGGACAATTGGCAGGTGGCGCCATATCCGCTGGAACGCCACGGCTTCACGCGTGCCGATTCGTGGCTGGACGAGTACAAGCGCATCTTCAAGCTGTTCAACGAGCAGGTGAAGCCGTAAACGGCTGACAACTGCGCGTGCTGTCTTGAAATGGATATTGACCGCGCGCGTAGAACTCCGTTTGCGCGTATTGGAGGCAGAAGGTGACTCCGTCTTCTGCCTTGACCGCCACATGCGGCGCGGGCGCTCATGCTGCCCTCACGGCAGCTGGCAGCAGCAGCCCCGACGTCGAGACATGGGTATGGCGGGTTTGCATAAAGTCGGCAGATGCCACGCTGATGCCTTTCTACGCATCTAGGCGTGCCGCTCCAAAGCGCTCACAGTGCCCCGGACGCGTAGCAGCGACGACCAGCCCTGGCCACGTGCGCAAACTTTTCCCGATCCCACCATCGACCGCCGCGGTTGCGCACGCCCGGCCGCAATGCGCACACAACCCCACGTACCCGTCCGGTTGCTTCGCACTCACCTGTCGCTACACAAGTGGCTCTAAGCTTGGCGCAGGATCGGTAACGCGCTGGCGCATCGCGTGCGCCGCTTGACTGGTCCGCCGCGTGACCGGTGCGCCGCCGGCAGGGCGGCGCTTCCACTCACCATTGGCGCAGGGAAGGTAGACACGATGGGCCTGTGGGACCGTTTGTTTGGACGCAAGACCGCTGCGGCAAAAACGCCGCGCACAGAACCTGCTGCAGAGCCTGTCGCTGCCGAACACGCATCGGAGGCGGCGGCCGAGATCGACCCCGCATTGCAGCCGGCATTGACTGCGTTTCAGCGCGGCGACCACGTTGGTGCCTACAACGCTGCGCAGGCGCAGCTGCACCTGGGTGCGGACGCGCAGCGTCTGTGCGCCCTGTCGTTGAGCGCGCTGGACCGCTACCGCGAGGCCTACCCGCACTGGCTGGCGCTGTACGCGCTGGAGCCCACCGCACACAACGCGCTGCAGCTGGCAACCACCTCGGTGATGTGCAACGAGATCGCCCAGGGCGAGCAGTGGCTGCTGACCTTCGACGATCTCAACGCGCAGGAGCGATCGACCTCGCCTGCCACCGCACGCACCAGCTTCCTCACCGCACTGACCCGCGCCGGCCACGGTGCGCACGCATTGCCGCACCTGGAATGGTTACGCGAAGCCTATGCCGGCATGTCGATCACCGACAGCCATTTTCTGTACGTCCGCGGGCTGCCGTTTCTCGAAGCGTTTCTCGAGCGCAGCACGCCGCTATTGCGCGAGTGCCTGCCAGCCGACGCCGTACCCGGCTGGTACGCGCAACTGCAGCCTGCGCTGGATCCCCCCGGCCAGGCAATGGTGGCGGCGCACATCGCATCGCTGCAATGAGAACGGTGCAGCCAGCGTCGGCACGGCAGCGCGGCGGCTTCGTCACCCCGTTGGCGTGGGTGTCGTTGTTGTTGGGCGTGGTCAGCGCGCTGGCCAATCTGGTGCAGATCGCGCTGATCGCGCTGACCCCGGATGCAGGCTCGTTAGGACTGCCCGAAGGCATCACGCTGCCACACTCCTGGCAATGGCTGATCGACCATGCACTGTCGTTATCCGTCGCCGGCGTGGTGCTGTCGGTCGCCTTCGCGTGGTTGAGCTGGGCGCTGCTGCAGCGGCGCGAATGGGCAAGGGTCGGTTTCGTGATCGTGCTGCTGGTGACCGGCCTGCTCAATTTCGGCGGGCTGGCATTGATCGGACCGTTGTTCGACGGCGTGCAGACGCTATTACCCGCCGATGTGCTGCACAGCCCGGAATGGCCACAGATGCAGGCACGTTTGCAGGCAACCCGGCAGATGGCGTTGGTCCTCACCGGCCTGGGCGCAGTGGCAATCGGCTGCGTACACGCAGCAGTGGCATGGCGGCTGTGCACGCCTGCGGTGCGCGCGGGATTTGCCTAGGGATAGTGGCTTAGGCGTAGGCAGGGCCCTGCAGCAAACGCGCAGCATCGAGGGCGCGTTGCCTTCACCAGACAGTTGCTTGGCTGTTTTATTGAAAACTCTGCACACCGACCATCTTGACTGGTCCTTGTCCGCTCACCGTCGCGGGACCTTGAGCGGCATGGATGCCGCGCCAGAGCTTCCAGGGACGGATTCACGGCGTGTCCTGCGATGGTGGGCGGGCAAGGGCCCTGCAGCAAACGCAAAGTCGTTGATTGCGCGGTGAGGACATCGCACCAGACAGTTGGTTGGTGCCTTCATTGAAGAACGAATCAGCGCAGCAGACCGTTTGCTGATGGTTTCGTTGAAGAGCGAAGACACACCGTCGCCTGTTTCTGATCGCTTGTCGAAACCTGTGCACACCGACCATCTCGACTGGTCCTTGCCCGCTCACTATCGCGGGACCTTGAGCGGCATGGATGCCGCGCCAGAGCCTCCAGGGACGGATTCACGGAGTGTCCTGCGATAGTGGGCGGGCAAGGGCCCTGCAGCCAAACCTAAGAACCTGTTCACGATCTTCGCAGATCAGTGCAGACTATGCGGATGCGCCAAAAGACCTATCCGAGTGACATGAGCCGGGAGCAGTTCGCACACGTGCTGCCGATCCTGGAACAAGCGCGCAAGCGCACCAAGCCACGCCGTGTGGATTTATATGAGGTGTGGTGCGCAGTGTTGTACGT
>NZ_LYMI01000001.1 GCF_001660815.1 Xanthomonas nasturtii | reverse complement strand
ATCCAACCCTGCCAGCGCAGACTCGTCGTCATTGCGGATTTGGATCGTGCCAGCCGCGATATCGCTCTTGGTCGTGCTGCTTGAGCTGTCGCTGGCATTGCCCAACATGCTCAGTCCGGCACCGATGCCGACACTGGCCATGCTGCTACCCGTGCCGCCGGCAACTGTCACACCGCTGGTCTTGTACTCCGCCTTGTTCTGCAGGTCCTCGACCGTCAGGCTATCGGTGGACAGCCGATTGAGTCTGGAATCGGCTGCACTGGCTATCGCGCCGCCGACCAACTTGGTGTTGCCGCCTACCGTGATGTCGAAGCCGCCATTACCGGCCTGGATGCCACTTTGCTCGGTCACGCTGGTGTAGCTGCTATTGACCTTCTGCTGGCTGTAGCTGCCGCCGCTGCCCGAGCCGGTCGCCAAGGTCAGGCTGGCCTGCTGCTGCTTGCTCTTGTACTAATTGGTGTCCTGCTCGCTCTTGATCAGCAGATCGCCGCCGACATTAGCAAGGACTTTGTTGCCAACAGCTTGTGCACCCTGGATCGCGGTGTCGTTGCCGCCGCTCTTAAGATAGCTGACTGCTTAGCTAAATTTTTATATTTAAATATCCACCCCTTCCTTATCAGCAAATTCACGCAGCTTTATCGCAGCTCTATAATTTCATATTTACTAATCCAAAAATAAATTAGCAGTGAAATTTATGGTAAATTTTGAATTAAAGCAGCTCCGCACGATATAAAATACCTAAATTCCTTTTCAGTAACTTTTATATTAATATTATCTCTTTCATTCATATTATAACTCACCTTTTAGGAACCTGAGATTTCAAGTAGTTCTCCCAGCCAGTACCGCCTTTGTCAGGCCTGAATGCAGTAGCTTCACCCTCTCCCCCGTATTACAATAGTCTTTGTTAAACTATCAAGATAGTAGGTTGTCCGTCAACGCCCTTACGACGCTCAACTGACGGGTTTGCGACTATATTTTCAATAAGCTCCTGAAACTGAGCCTTAGTATCAACACCAAGATCAGTAAATTCGCCCTTCTCAACTACGTGCTTTTGATACGCATGTCCGCTAACAATTTCTTCAACAATAGGTTGAGAATTAAGGCGACTACTGCCGGTTGCATTTGCTTCAACATTTGACCTAACTAAGGCGGGAGAGCCTGCTTCACTATCTGCTTCTGCAGAAGCAGCTGACACCCTCGTCGATAGCGCCTTACTCTCTAGATCCGCATTCTTTACTGGATTGCGGATGATATTTGTGAATTGGCTACCAACCAAGCCTCCCGCCTCTCCAACGACGATGCCTGCCCACATCTAGCGTTGAGTCGTCGCCCAATCAATGCCTTCTACATGGCCGGCTTCCGCCCAACGCCCCTGATCTTTCAACAGGAGTTGATAGTTATTCTTTAGCGCGAGCTCATCAAAGGGCCGATCTGATCCCTATAACCGCTAAAGGCAACAGAGCCCACCCCCAAAAGCATCTCTTTCCCAATGGACATGAGCCCCCCCCAAAGTTCGCTTGCTTACCAGCAGCGTCGCACCCAAAAATCGTCTCTAGGGATAGCAACTCCTTATTTGCTTGACTGGGCGCATAGTTAGGACTACGAAAATTATCGATATAGCTCTTTATCGACGAATCGAATCGGGAGCCATAAAGCGCATTTAGATTGACCGCGGGATCAGGTATTCTGAAGGAATGCATGGCGCCCCCCATCGAATGTGTGTAGTTGCGTCCTTCCAACGCGTTGACAAGGAAGGCATCGGCAAAAGCGTCTGTGCCGTTCAGCGTAGCCCAGCTTTCCTCTTCTTTCGATGCAGCAAATCGATTTAGCCTGACACGCTCCCCTTCTTCAGTGAGAATGAGGCCGTTCTCCGCCGTGTAGTCAATATATTTTTCGACGACTTCATCGCTCTTTAAGAACTTCACTTTCGATGGATGTAACTGCCGGTTATTTGTATCGGAATTGAACGCAGTGGCTGCACCCGCTGAGCCACCCACCGCCGCGCCCAGCCCAGCCGCAATGCCAGCATCCACAGCCTCTCCCACGCCGTCAGGCAAGTTCTTTGTCAGCTCGTTCAACATGGGTGCTGCTGTGGCAGCCGTTGCCAAACCTAGTGAATCTTGTACTCCACCGCATTACCTCCGCCCCTTAAGTTTCCAACTGATTAGGGAGTATTGCATTTGGAGATTGAGTCTAAGCGCCCCCATAAAACTCGGGACTCGAAGAAATCTCACGAATTATTATTTTTTTCTAAATGAACGTAATCCTCGAATTCCCATGACATTACGCGAGACAACTTTATTGCAATTTCATTCCACTCCCCACCCTCAAAACTCCCGACATATTCTGATATAAACGCACTTATTTCATCGTAGTTATAATTCTCAACAATCAGCATAAACCTCCCCCACTTAGGCCCATAATGCCTTTTCTTCATCCATTCAGGAGTGCACACCTCAATGAAGAAATTATCTCCACCCTCAAAATCCTCGGGGCCAATTACCGCCCTCAGCTCCTCACTAAAGCACCCCGGGTCGTCAGGCTGCCCATTTTTAAGATCCCAATTATCTGCATGGAGCGCAAACAATCTAGCCTTCATAATTAACCTTAGTCCTTAGTTATGTCAAGATGCCCATTATATATCCTACTCTTTTTTCCGTACGAATCTATTTCATATCGTTCAAAATTTGCTTGGATCCCTTGTCACAGCTTCTTTTGAATTAGGCTTAACTGCGGGCGGCCTATAAACTCTCGTACCATCAGCACTAATCCAGCCCGATCCGTCGGACAAGGACCTCGCACCATCACCGACCCAAGTCATACCCAACCAATTTGCTTCCTGGGCATTTGCGGTTCCGATACCAAAATTCGAGTTACTTGTCCCGCTTCCAGCCATCGCCTCCTTCAACCGAATATCTTGATTAGCAATCGAGCTAAGCTCTTTATTCGCAAGGTCAGAGCGTAGCTTCGCACCATTCGCAATATTTGCCTCACCATTAGAGCGCACTACGGGCGGCGCCCCTGCTTCACTATCAGCATCTGCAGAGACAGCCGACACCCTCGTCGATAGCGCCTTACTTTCTAAACCCGCATTCTTTATTGAATTGCGGATGATATTTGTGAATTGGCTACCAACCAAGCCTCCCGCTTCTCCAACGACGATGCCTGCCCACATTTGTCTTTGAGTCGTCGCCCAATCAATGCCTTCTACACAGCCGGCGTCCGCCCAATGCCCCTGATCTTTCAACAGGAGTTGATAGTTATTCTTGAGCGCGAGCTCATCAAAGGGGGCGATCTGATCGCTATAACCGCTAACGGCGACAGAGCCCATCCCCAAAAGCATCCCTTTCCCAATGGAAATGAGGTCATCCCCAAAGCTCGCTTGCTTCAAGGAATGGGCTAATAGCTCGGGTTGCTGGGTGAAATCAGATGGTTTGGAGAGACGACGTCGACGCCGCCACCTTCAAAAATTTAATCAGCTCGCGAGTAAAGTAATTCGATAACTAACTGCAAATCACCACCACGGATTTGATAAGAGCATCCACCTCAACTCATCCCTCCCTCCTTCATCTTTCAATAAGTCTATTGGCCGCCGTCCATTTGCAACGGGAATACCTTGAAAAATCCAACTCAAAGAATGCGAACGCAAGCAGGCCCATATGGCAATTGAAATCTCTTGATCACCAGTTAGTTTGAGAAGTTCGACAGTTATATCGTTCAGCACCCACTCGGATGAGACCGTTGCGACAAAATTCTCCCAATCTTGTTGATTTATCATGGATTCCCACCTTTATCACTTTTCATTAGAAGATCACGAAATGAGACCATATTAACTCCATTAGGCTTTTGGGCGGAAGGAGCAAGTATCGCTTCATACCCCTGGTCTCTTGCCCAGCTGCTGATCCTTTGCGGAATTATATACGCTTCGGCTCCGTGAGTAGAATTTGTAATTTGACTTTTATTTAAACCAAGCACTCTCAATGCAATAGGATCCGTCAAATCCAAAACATTTGGCACAACAAATTTCCTTGAAACAAGAACCGTTCCTTCGAGCGCAGAATAACTTGCAATCTCCGCAGCGGCCGTCTGAGACGTCGTTCCAGCATATATTGCGCCCACTCCTGGAGGAGAGTATCTATGATTCTGCGCCACATTCCCAGAATAGATCTCCCACGTGTTCTCAGCATACTCAGGACGAGTGTATCTGTAGAGATCGCCCGAATATTCCGCAAAACTCTCTCCTGTATATGTACCACGTACCCAAGCATTTGCCGCAATATCAAGATTAACTGCCCTATTGACAGCAACGGCTTGTATAGCCGTAGGCGCTAACTGTGTCATTCCATACATCAACTCAGCTGTCTCAGGCTCAAATCCAAGCTTCTGTAGTGCAGACCCCCCCCATGTATTTTGGCGTTTTCCGCTTAATATCTGATCAAACCCGGCACTCGCGTTGTCGTATCCAGTAAAAACCAGAAACGGCATCGCCGCACATCCCAATAAAGTTCCGCAGGCTTCAATACCGCCTACAACCTGTGCGATTCCGCCGGCCGTCTGGAGGCCGCCAGCAACACGCGGACCGATTAAATTACGCGAACCCCAATCTGTCGTGGCGTCTGTCCAGCCGTAATCAAACAGATTCTTCGTGACCGGCAGGCCATTTCCAGCCGTATAAATCAGCTCACCACTGGTCTGATTAGCTAACCACTCGCGATCCTGTTGATACTCCGGCTTACTCCCTAGCGCTTCAATTCCGGCCCAATAGATGTACTCGTCCGTGCCTACTTCATATTGACTAGAACATTTGATAAGCGCGCAGCTAGCTGCGAGTAGCTCAGCTTGACGTTTGGGATCGTCGCCGGCCAGCTCCTTGATACGCGCCACCTCATCTTGATGTAGCTGACGATTGAATTTATCTCCCGCAACCGCGATGCCTACGCCCGTAGTGCCCCCCAGAGCACCACCTATGGCTGCACTACCGGCCTCCATCAGGCTATTAAAAGTCTCGCTATTGGGGTCAATATGTTGACTGACCAAATAATCAGCCATGACCTGTTTGGCTCTCTCAGATCCTGCAGCCGAGATGGCACCGCCAAGTGCGCTTTCCCCTCCCAGTGCAGCAACGGCCGCACCTGTCAGGCCATGTAACAAGACCTTGTTTACTCCTCCGTCACCCCAACTGTTTATTCGAGCTAATGCATCTGCTTCCGCAGCTTTGTCCCCGCTGGCTCTTGCCGAAGCGAGGTCTAATGCCGCCCGCTCTTGCATGCTGCTCGCCAAGTCACCCGCTACCCGGAACCCAATTTCCCCTGCCAGCCCCATCAGCTCTTTCTGGTCGTCGATCTTCTTCTGATCGAAGATTTCCTTCAGCCCGGACTGCTGCAACTCGGTGGCATTGCGATCCAACCCTGCCAGCGCAGACTCGTCGCCATTACGGACCTGGATCGTGCCGGCGGCGATATCGCTCTTGGTCGTGCTGCTTGAGCTGTCGCTGGCGTTGCCCAGCATGCTCAGTCCGGCACCGATGGCAACGCTGGCCATGCTGCTGCCCGTGCCGCCGGCAACTGTTACGCCGCTGGTCTTGTACTCCGCCTTGTTCTGCAGGTCCTCGACCGTCAGGCTATCGGTGGACAGCCGATTGAGACTGGCATCGGCAGCACTGGCAATCGCACCGCCAACCAACTTCGTGTTACCGCCCACAGTGATGTCGAAGCCACCATTGCCGGCCTGGATGCCGCTCTGCTCGGTCACGCTGGTGTAACTGCTGTTGACCTTCTGCTGGCTGTAGCTGCCGCCGCTGCCCGTCCCTGTGGCAAGTGTCAGGCTGGCCTGTTGCTGCTTGCTCTTGTACTCGTTGGTGTCCTGCTCGCTCTTGATCAGCAGGTCACCGCCAACATTGGCCAGTACCTTGTTGCCGATGGCTTGTGCGCCCTGGATCGTGGTGTCGTTGCCACTCACCAAGGTCAAGGTGTCGTTCGCAGCGACCACGCTTTCTGTGCGTAGATCGCTATTGCCCTTGGCGCTGCCCTTGCCTGCAGACACCGTGAGGTAGTAGCCAGTTACTGCACCGACACTGATGCCGATTTCACCGCCTGCGTTCTTGTTCTCCGACTTAGTGGTGTTGGTTTCTTTGTTACTGAGCAAGTTGAGATTGTTTGCTGCAGCCAAAGCCACGCTTTCTCCGGCGATCTTGCTGCCAATGACGTTGAGATCGCCGCCGGTCGCGGCGATGGTGACGTCGCCGTTGCTGAGGATGCGGCTACCTCCGGTGGTTTCTTCGTGTGTCGTCGTTTTACTCGACGAGCTACTCGCACCAATGCCTACACGAAAGCTCACTCCAGCAGCATTGGCAGCACCTTGCGCGCCATCCGCCGCCGCAGCGCCAGTCGTGGTCGTGTTTCCTGCAACAGCTTGGCCTTCGTAGCCCTTCAGGCCATTGCCAACCAAGCCCACGGTGTCGCTGACCGCGTAACCCGCCTTGGCGGCGTAGAGCGCCTTCAGGCGATCGTCTTCAACCTCCGAGCCGCGCTTGACTGCGCCGTAGATCGCCTGCGCGGCGTCTACAGCCCCACCGGTCAATCCTAACGTGATGCCAGCACTCTGCTGCTTGGAGGTCTGCACCGTGTCCACGGTGTTTTCCGCAGCCGCAATCGTGACTTCCTTACCCACGATGGTGGTAGTGGTGGCGCTCAATACATCGCTGCCAGTGATGGCCAACTTGTTGCCGGCGGTCATCGTCACCGAGCCGTCCGTGCTGCCGACCAGGCTGCCGCTGTTGGTCACCTCGGTGACATCCAGGCCGTCGGTCTTCTTGGTCACGCCCAAGGCGACACTGAATCCACCACCGCCGTAGAGACCGGACTTCTTGACAGTCTTTTCGTGTTCCTCGCTGTGCGTGTTCTGCACCGTGTCCAGCGTGATGTTGTTGCCTGCGGCCAATACCACATCGCCGGTGCTGGCGACCTGCGCGCCTTGCGATAGCAGATCGTTACCCGCCGCAATTTGCACCGTGTCACCACTGAGCGTGGTGGTGACTGCTACATTGTCGTGCCACTCATCATGCGTGGTTGTGGTCTTGCTGGAGAACGTGCCCTTCTTCTTCTTGGTCATGTCCTGCACGGCGTCGTGCTGCTCGCTAGCGGCGAGCAGGTTGACGTCGTTGCCGGCAGCCAGGGTGATGCCTCCTTCCTTGGTGGCGGCCGATGCGGCGGTGAGGGTAATGTCATTGCCGGCCTGCATCGCCAGGTTTCCGCCGGCACTGAACTCGGTGCCGTACACGGTTTCGTCGCTGGTCGCGGTGGTCTGCTTGAAGCGCTTGCGCGTCTCCAGCGTGTTGCTGGTATCCACCGTGGTCAGCGTGCTGGCGTTGATGTCGTTGCCGGCGCTGATGCCTAGGCCCTTGCCTGCATCGAGCTTGGCCGCGACCAGGTTGACGTCGTTGCCGGCGCTGAGGATCAGGTTGCCGCCGGCGGTGAGTGCCTGCTGATCGATGGTCTGCGTGGTCGTGGTGGTGGTGACGCGCGTCTTGCCGTTGCGGCTCTTGTAGCTGTTGGTTTCGGTCTCGTTGAGGACGGACTCGACGTTGAGGTTGTTGCCGGCTGCGGCGATGAGATCGCCCCCTGCCTTGACCTCGGCCTGGCGGATGGTCAGGTCGTTGCCGGCGGTCAATTGCAGGCTGTCGCCGGTGCTGATGTTGGTGCGCGTGGCGACCTTGCCATCCAGGCCAGTGGTCGGTGTCAGCGAGAGGTTGTTGCCTGCCTGCAGTGCAGCGCTACCGTCGGCCTTGATGGTGACGCCGTGCAATTGCAGGTCGTTGCCTGCCGACATCACCAGATCTTTGCCCGTGGTTACCGACACGGCGTCGCCACCGCGCAGCAAGCCGTTGTCGTTGCGCAAGGCGCTGGGCGTGAGGCTGAGGTTGTTGCCCGCAATCAACGCTGCGCTGCCATCGGCCTGCACGCGGGTGCCGGTCAGCGTCATGTCGTTGCCGGCCATCAGTTGCAGGCCGTTACTGGCCGTGATGCCCGACAGGATGCCGACGCCATTGATGGCCTTGGCCGCTTCACTGACCAGGTTGTTGCCGGCCACCAATGCCACGTCGCGACCCTGGATCTGGCCCTGGTTGAGCAGGTCGTTGCGCGCTTCCAGGGCAACGCTGCCAGTGCCGCTGATGCGGCCCTGGTTGAGCAGGTTGCCTGCGGTGATGCTGACGTCGGCGCCGGCAATGACGCCCTGGTTGCTCATGGCGTTGGTGGCGTTGAGCTCGACGTTGCCACCGGCGATCAAGGCGCCATTGCCACGCAACTGCAGCGAGTTGGAGGCCAGATACACGACCGGTACCAGCACCTTCTGGCCCTGGTAGTCCTGCTCCACCATCCAGACGATGTCCTGCGTCAGCGCGGCCGCTTGTGCGGCGGTGAGGCCCACGCCCATGCTCAGCTGCAACTGGCCTGCGGCGGCCACGCCGGATTCGAGCAAGGCGCGGTACTGCGCCACGCCATCGGCGTAGTTGCCCAGATAGCGGCGGCCAGTGAGCTGGGTGATCTGGTCCAGCACCAGGCGCTGCTCATAGAAGCCATCGCCCAGGCGGGTCTGGGTCCACTCTGGATCAACACCCAGCTTGTCCAGCAGGAAGTCGCTGCTGATGAAGTTGTCGTAGTTGACGAAGCGCGGGTCGGTCTCGATCAGGTAACGACGGCCTGGGCCATTGCTGCGCCAGGCATTGATGCCGCCCAGGCCGGTGGCCGCGCGGCCCATTGCGGTGCGATCGGTCGCCGTGCCGTTGGACAGGCGATACAGCCCACCGATGGGCAGATCGATCTGCGTCAGCGAGGTCTGCCCGCCGCCAACGATGTTGGTCACGGGAATGGTGGCGGGATCGACAAGCGTGCGGGTTTCGTTCGCACCTGCGGTGACACCGGTGCCGGCGGCGGCGGTCTGCACATTTGCCTGGTCGAGCGTGCTGCGTTTGAGCCCACCGTCGCTGGACATCACCGGTGCGACCGACATCTTGACGATGCCGCCCGACGTGGCCAGCGTGGCGTCCTGCGTGTTGGCGCCGACTTGCGTGCCTGCGCTGCCGTTAGTACCGGTCGCAACACGGATGCTGCTCGCGCCGCCATTGGCGCGACCGACGACCGTCTGGCCACCGACGCTTCCAGCAGTCTGCCTGCCACGTCCGCTGAGTCCAGCCTGGCCGCCGACCGCGGCAAGCGATGCACCACTGACCGCCCGCCCGTCGCTACCGACAGCGCCATTGCTGATGTTCGCGCCGTTGATGCTGACGCCTTGGCCGCCGGTCATGCTGGCGCCTAGGGCGAGATAGCTGCTATCAATGATCGAGGAAGAAAGCGAGTTTTGTTCGGATTCGTAATAGCAAATGACAGGGCGCTGGTCAGGACGCTGCATGCAGTCATTGATGACACCCCACACTTTGTATTCAACGTCCGATTGTCGGACACGTTGGGTCAAAGCGAGGGCTTGATTAAGAGTTGCGGCGCCGTCGATGACTGTTCCGTCCGCTAACCCTCCAACTCCGCGCTGGTTCAGCCACAAGTTCCCAGCCGCCGCGATGGTCGAGGCAGTGTTAGTGACGTCCCCGGAAATTCCAATATTGCCTCCGGCCGCTATGCGCGCCTCGGCACTGGCCGCGGTCAGACGCTCTCGGTCAACGACCGAGTAAGTGCGATAGACACCCGGCGCATGTCCCGTCCATGGCCTCGACGCCGTAGCATTGTTCGGCATCTCGATTTGACCACGGGTGATCAACTCTTCACCCGGCAAGGCTGCATTAGCCGCAATCAGTTCTTCGTTAGTCAACGGTCCATTTGCTGTTTGAATAACACGTCGCGTGTTATTCAGCTGATTGGCCGCGATCAAAATACTCCCATCAGCTTCAATACTGCCCGAGATGTTATTCACCACTCCAGTACGCGACACCAGCGTGCCACCACCATCCTGCGCACCACCAATGGCGATATTGCCCAGGCTGAAAATGCGCGCATCGCGGTTGAGCAGCTGATCGTGCACGATCAGGTTCATGTTGCCGGTGGAACCGAGCAGGGCCGAACCATAGGCGGCGTTGTCGGTCGCGCCACCAAAGTCTGCGCCGTTAACCAGCGTGCCGGTATTTACCGACACATTGCCGCCGACGATGCTGCCGGTGTTGTAAACGCTGTTGGCGACGAGCGACAACGCGCTATTGCCGGAGATGCTCCCAGCGTTGTCGATGACGTTGCCGCTGTTGAGGCGGGTGTCGTTGGAAAGGATGTTTGCGCCGGCGCGGTTGGTGATGCTGCCGGCAGTGATATCCAGGCTGCGCGCTGCCTTGAGCGTGGACTCGTTGACCAGGTTGCCGCCCACGCGCAGGTTGAAATTGCCGTTGCTGACCAGGTCGGCGCCTGCGCGGTGCGTGTAGTCGCTGCGCAGGGTCATATCGAGCAGGTTCTGCGCCAGGATGCTGCCGCCGCCGTCGAAGCCAACCGTGTCGATCACCACATCGCCGGCACCGCCGGTAACGCTGCCCGCGCCGATCTGGCCACCGGCATTGCTCAGGCTCTGCAGAGTCAGGCGGACCGCCTGCTCGGCCTTGATCCTGCCATTCTGGTTGTCCAGCGTGGCGCCTGCGCGCTGCAGCAGGAAGCTTGCCCCGGCATACACGCTGCCTCCCTGGTTGTTCAGCGCACTGGTGTTGGCGATCAGGTCGCCACCGGCCACCAGCTGACCGCTGTTGTTGGCAATGCTGGCCGCATCGATCACCACGCTGCCGCGCCCACCGAGATTGCCGCTGGTGTTGGTCAAGGCACCGCCGGTCGTGATGCGGGTCAGGCCGCCGCCGTTGTTGACGATGCTGCCTTGGGTGTTGTCGATTCGCCCACCGGAAGCGGTCAGGGTGTTGCCGGCATCGAGCTGGCCGCCGCTGTTGAGCAGCGCGCCAGTCACGGCGACATTGAGATCGCGCCCCGCACTGAGCTTGCCGCCCTGATGATTGTCCAGTTGGCCACGTGCGGTGAGGCTGAGGTCACGACCGGCCTGCAGATTGCCGCCGGCATTGCTGATGTTTTCTGCAGTGATCACTGCATCGGTGCTGGCGCCGATGGTGCCATTGCCATTGTCCAGGCCGCGATTCAATTCCACACGCAGGCCACCACCCACGCCCGCATTGGCCACCGCCTGCACGGTGCCGCCAGCATTGCTGAGGCTGTCGGCGCGCAGGGTCAGCGCACCTCCGCTGGCCTGCAGCAGGCCGTTACGGTTATCGACTGCGCCGCTGTTTTGCACGTTCAATGCGCGTGCCGACACCGACCCAGCAAGATTGTTGAGGCTGGCCGCACTCACCGTTGCATCGCCTGCCGCAGCGATGGCGCCGTTCTGGTTGTTCAATACGCCGCTGGCGCCAAGGCGCAGCTGACCCTGCGTCAGAACACGTCCGCCACTGTTGCCCAATGCACCGCGGCTGGTGATCGATAGCGTGCCGGTGCCGGCATGTTCGATGCGGCCCTGCGCATTTTCAATGCTGGCCGCGGTGATGGTCAGATCCTGACCGTTGCTGGCAAGCGTGCCCGCGGTGTTGTCGACAGCCCCGCCGATGACGACGCGGGTCGCGCCAGCGCCGCTTTGCACCAGACGACCACCGACATTGCCAAGGCTGCCACCGTCGATGCTCAGCTGAGTGGCCTGCAGCTGTCCGCCAATGCCATTGAGCAGACCGTTGTCGATCGTGCCGCCAGCCTGCACGGTGAGCGTGCCGCCTGCGAGCAGATTGCCGCCACGATGATCAAGCGTGCCGCCGGTGGTCAGTGCCACATTGCCGGTGGCGCGCGTGCCGGTGCCAGCCAACTGCAGCTGACTACCCTGCGCGGTGAGGTTGCCACCGGCCAGCAGTGTGCCGGAGGCGGCGAGCTGACGGTCGGCAAACAGACTGAGCGTGCTTCCGCTGCCCAAACTGCCGTCTGCATTGATGCCGGCACCGACCGTTCCGGCGATACCGATCTCGCCCGCGCGCAGGCTCACATTGCCCGATGCCGTCGTCTGCCCGGCGTTTTCGATCCGCGCACCTTGCACACCGACCGTCGCCCCGCTGACAGTACCCTGCTGACGCACGACCGCATCGCTGACGAGCGTGAGTTGTTGGCCGGCGACCTGGCCGGCCACCGTCAGGTCGCCCTTGGAACGCAGTTCGAGTGTGCTGGCTGCGCTCAGATTGCCGCTCTGCGTCAGCGCGCCATCGGCCTGCGCCGTGAGCGCACCTGCCGATGCCAGGCGGCCATCGAGCTGCAGGTTGCCGCGACTGATCAGCGCGACATCGCCGCGCTCACTGCCCAACTGACCGCTATTGCTCAGTTGCGCCGCTTCCACGCGCAAGCCGTTGCCGCCGATCAGATCGCCGCGGTTGTCCACCGCACCACTGGCAGTGACCCCAAGCCGCTGCAGGCCATAGGCCTGGCCGGTTTGACGCAGCGACCCGACGCCAAGCGCAAGTTGATGACCGGCACGCACGGCGCCGGCATTGTCGAGCAAGCCCGCGATGGACAGCGTGGCGTCGCCTTGCGCAAGCAGCAGGCCGGTGCTGGTGTTGCTCGCACTGGCTGCAGTCACCGTCAGGCCACCACCGGCCGCGACCTGCGCGGCATTGGTCAACGCACCGGTCGCGCTCAGCACCACATTACGGTCTGCCTGCACCACGCCGGCAACCGCCAGCTCGCCGGTGCTGCGCAGAGTGACATCGGTGGCGGCATCGAGCGCGCCACGGCTGTCGATCGCTGCACCTTCCAGGCTGATCGCCGCGCCGCTTTGCAGCACCGCAGCCTGCCCGGTGGCGATGCGCGCGCCGCGCAGGTTTGCATTCGCTGCAGACACCGCCTGCCCATTGAACGTGAGTGCGCGTTGCGCCTGCAGATCGAGCTGCGATGCGGACTGCAATGTGCCTGCGGCAGTGAGATCGCGCCTGGCCTGCAACGCGACGGACTGCGCCTTGAGCGAGCCGGCCTGCTGCAGATCGCCGCCTGCGGTGGCCTGTAGCGTCGTGGCCGCGGCGACCACACCCTGCAAGGTCATATCGCCCTGGCTGGCCAACGTTACGCTGGACGCTTCGCTGCCGAGCTGGCCGCTGCTCCGCAACGTGCCCGCCTCCGCCAACAGTGCATCCTTGGCGATAAGGCTGCCGCGGTTATCCAGCGTGCCGGTGACGGTGGCAGTCAGCGCCTTGCCAGCGACGGCAGTGCCGCTCTGCTCCATGCCGGACGCGGTGATACGCATATCACCGCCGCTCTGCACGCTACCGGCGTTCTGCAATGCACCCGTTGCCAGCGTGACGGCACCCGTTGCCGCAAGCGCGCCAGCTGCAGCGTTATTGACGGAACCTGCCTGTAGCGACAGGTCGCGGCCAGCAAAGACCTGGCCGGCATTGCCGAGCGCAGCATTGGCGCTCAGCGTGACATCGCGATTGGCTTGGGCCACACCCGCCAGGGCAAGATCGCCCGTGCTGCGCACTGCAAGATCCGTCCCGGCATCCAGCGCGCCGCGGCTATCGATTGCGGCGCCGTCCAGGGTGATGGCGCCGCCACTTTTCAGCACGGCATCGCGACCGGTTGCGACGCTGTTGCCACGCAAGCTGGCATCGGTGCCGGCCTGCGCCTGGCCGTTCAAGCTCAGCGTGCGCTGCGCCTGCAGGTCCAGCGTGGAGGCCGATTGCAGGGTGCCGCCGGCAACGAGATCACGGCCAGCCTGTAGCGCGACGGCCTGAGCGCTGAGCGCAGCTGCTTGTGACAGGTCGCTACCTGCTGTGGCCTGCAACGTAGTCGCTGCAGACACCACGCCTTGCAACGCAATGTCGTTCTGACTGCTCAGCGTCAGTGCGCCAGTCACCGAGCCCAACTGACCAGTGCTGGCGATACTGCCCGCGGTGATGCTCAGATCCTTGCCGGAGACCAGCTGGCCTGCGTTGTCGAACGCACCGGTGGACGCGATGGACAGCGCATCGCCGCTATAGACACGACCGCGCTGCAGCAGCGAACCGGTCGTCAACGAAAGGCCGCGCTCTCCATGCAGGCTGCCGCGGTTGTCCAGCACACCGGCAACCTCCACACGCAGATCGCGCTTCGCACCCAGGGTGGCATCGGATGCATTGGTGGCGCTGGCGGCCTGCACGCTGAGATCGCGCGCGGCGATCACCTGCGCGGCGTTGTTCAAGGCACCTGCGGCAGTCAGCGCGATGTCGCGCCCGGCCTGCGCCACACCGCCCAACGTCA
Source organism: Xanthomonas nasturtii (assembly GCF_001660815.1). Taxonomy (GTDB): domain Bacteria; phylum Pseudomonadota; class Gammaproteobacteria; order Xanthomonadales; family Xanthomonadaceae; genus Xanthomonas; species Xanthomonas nasturtii. The sequence continues at coordinate 179,190 of NZ_LYMI01000001.1, read as the reverse complement.
GATCGCCCGTACTGCGTAGATTCAAATCGCTTGCCGCATCGAGCGTGCCACGGCTGTCGATGGTGTTGCCCGCCAAGGTGATCGCCGCAGCGCTCTGCAGCACCGCCGCAGCGCCGGTCGTGATGGTTGCACCGTTGAGCGTGGCATCGGCAGCACTGGATGCCTGGCCATTCAACGCAAGCGTGCGTTGAGCCTGCAGATCCAGCGTGGATGCCGATTGCAGGTTGCCGTTGGCAGCGAAATCGCGCCCGGCCTGCAACGCGATCGACTGCGCCTTGAGCGAACCCGCCTGCTGCAGATCGCCGCCAGCCGACGCCTGCAGTGCCGTGGCGGCCGCAACCACGCCCTCCAGCTGCATCGCACCCTGGCTGGTCACTACGACATTGGCCAGCTCGCTGCCCAACTGGCCGCTGCTGCGCAGCGTGCCCGCATCGATCTGCAGCGCGTCCCTGGCGATCAGGTTGCCGCGGTTCTCCAGCGTGCCGGCGACCGTGCCGCGCAAGGTCTTGCCGGCAGATGCACTGCCACTCTGCTCAAGACTTGCCGCAGTCACTTGCAGATCGCCCGCTGCCTGCACGCGGCCGGCATTGTTCAGCTGCGCCGTGGTGGTGAGTGCTACATCTCCATCGCCCGCCAACACGCCGGCAACGGTGTTTTCCAGGCTGTGCGCTTGTAGTGTCAAGCCGCGTCCAGCAAAGACCTGCGCTACGTTGGTCAATGCGCCGGTTGCCGTGAGGTCGACATCGCGACCGCCCTGTGCGACGCCGGCCAGCGTCAGATCGCCCAGGCTGCGCACGCGCAGATCACTCCCCGCATCGAGCTTGCCGCGGCTATCGATAGTTGCCGCATCCAGCGCGATCGCACCAGCGCCCTGCACGACTGCATCCTGACTTGTCGTCAGCGTGGCAGCGCGCATGCTGATGTCGCCGCCCGCCTGGCCTTGCGCAGCGAAGGTCAATGCACGCTCTGCCTGCAGGTCCAATGTGGAGGCAGATTGCAGCGCGCCGCTCGTGGCGAGGTCGCGGCCCGCACGCAGCGTCACCGTTTGTGCCTTCAGCGAACCGGCCTGCTGCAGATCGCCAACGGCAGTCGCCTGCAAGGTGGTTGCGGCAGCCACCACGCCTTGCAGCGCGATATCGCCTTGGCTGCCCAGCACGGCACCGGCAGCTTCACTACCAAGCTGGCCGCTGCTGCGCAACTCGCCTGAAGCGATCTGCAGCCCATTCCGGGCCACCACACTGCCGGTGTTATCGAAGGTGCCGGCAACCGCAGCCGAAAGTGTGTTGCCCGAGCTGACGCTCCCGCTCTGGGTCAGCGTATCGGCAGTGATCTGCAGCGCGTTGCCGGCATACAGGCTACCGGCATTCTCAAGGCCACCGCTGATACGCAGCTGCGCATCTGCATCGGACGAGAATGCCCCACCTTGCGCGTTGCGCAGGCTGGCCGCATCGAGCTGCAGTGCACCGGCGGCGATCACCTTTGCGCGGTTATCCAGTGCACCGGCTGCCTGCAAGGTGGCGCTGCCTGCGCTCTGCACGGTGCCGTCCAACGCCAGCTCGCCAGCGCTTGCGATGCGCAGGTTTCTGCCCGCATCGATCACGCCGTCGTGGGCAACGCTGGCGCCACGCAGTTGCAACGCGCCATCGCTGTGCAGTTGCCCGCGCTGACGCAGTGCGCCACCGGCCTGCAGATCGAGCGCACCTGCCGCACGCACGTTGGCGTCGCTTGCAAGCTCACCCGCTGCGGCAACAGTCAGCGCGCCACGCGTGCTCTGCAGCGTGCCGGAGAGGCTGGCATCGCCGCCGCTACGAAGACCGATGCTGGCCGCATTGAGCGTACCCGACGCCTGCGCGCCGGTTGCAGCCTCCAGCGCCAGCGCGCCGCCTGCCACGGTATTCCCGCTCAGGCGCAGATCGCTGCGGCTGCGCAGGGTGGCATCGCCACGCTGGCTGCCGATGTCGCCGCGACTCTCCAGCAGTGCCGCGTCCACGTTCAATGCGTTGCCTGCGACAACGGTGCCGCTGTTGACCAGTTGGCCGGCAACGGCCAGCTGCGCATCGCGCGCCGCAGACAGGCTGCCCGCCGTGGTGACGCTGCCGGCCTGTAGCCGCAGATCGCGGCCGGCATACGCACTGCCGGCAGTGTTGACTGCACCGCTGCTGGCCAGGTCCAGATCGTTACCGGCAGACACCGCAGCGCGCTGCGCGATGTCGACAGACGCGGCGTTCAACACAAGCGCATCGGTGGCGATCAACTGGCCCTGCAACTCAAGGCGCCCGCCCGCCTGCACAGCTGCGCCCTGCCCAGCCTGCGCCAATCCACCCAGGCGCACATTGCCATTGCCGTTGATCCGCAGCGCAGTTGCCGCATCCAGCGTGCCAAACCCGTCGATCGCGTTGGCGTTCAGCGCAATCGCCGCGCCGCTCTGCAAGGTGCCAGACAACGCGACTTGCGCTGCACGCACAGTGGCGCCCGCGCCGGCATAGGCAACGCCACCACTGCGCAACAGCCCATCGGCGCCCAGCTCCAGCATACCGGTGGTATGCAGGCTGCCATCGGCATTCAATTGCGAACCGAACAAACGGATCGCCCCGGCGCTGCTGCGGCCGGTATGGTTCAACGCATCGCCGGCTTGCGCATCCAGCGCGCCAGCGGCGACCAGTTCACCCGCAAGCGTCATGCTGGCCGCGCGCAGGCGCACGTCGCCTTGTTGCGAGCCGAGCACGCCCCGCTGATCCAGCGCGCCGCTGGCACGCACAGTCAGGCCGTCGCGTGCGACGGCGGTGCCGCCCAGGCTCACCTGCCCGGCACTGTCGATCTGCAGGTCGCCGCTTTGCGCGGCCAGTGTGCCGCGGCTCACCACGCCGACGCCGGCTTCGGTGGCAATCAGGCGAATGCGGTCGGCATACATGCCGCCCAACTGCGCCACATCGATCCCGATCGCGGGGGCTGCACCACCGGTACCTGGCAGCACCTCCAGCAGTATGCCGTCGTAATTGACGCGTCCGGCGCCTGCGGCGGCAACCAGCTCCTTGGTCCAGATCGAGCCATCCACACTAAGCTGACGCGACAGCAGATCCAGTCGATCCACGTTGAACGCGTCCAGGCCATTGCGGCCGATGCTCAGCGCCCCCCCGGTGATGCTGAAACCGTTCAACGCACCGTCGCTGCCCAGGTTCGGCGTACCGGTGGTCAGGGTGACGCGTGAAGTATTGAGAAACCCGCAGCCATCGCAGGAAATGCCATTGGGATTGGCGATCACCAGCTGCGCTTTGGCACCGGCGATTTCGGTATAGCCCTGCAGGCGGCTGCTGGCCGAGGTGACTTCGTTGAGGATCAGCGACGCGGCACCGCTGCGCTGCAGGTTGTTGTTACCAGCAACGTAGCCACCCAGCTCGGTCTTTGAGATCTGCGCGCTGTTGTTGAGGATCAACCCATTCGGGCCGACATTGAAGTCACTGTAGCGGTTGTGCGAAATGCCACGCGCATTGGGCGCGACGATGTCCACCACCGGCACGCCATTGGCGGCGACCTGCTGGCCGGGTGTCTGCCCGCCGGGGTTGGCCGTTGGCGCAACCTGCGCCCATGCCGGAAACGATGTCCAGGTGATCGTGCAGCACAGCAACAGTGCAAGCGCCCGCTTGCCCTGTTCGGCCAGGTAACTCCGCACGCGCATCGTTTGGTTGTCCATCGTTTCTCTCTCGCCGCCTGTTGGCGTCATCAATCAACAAACGCGCAGCCGGCTGGCAGCGCGATCCGTGTCAAAACTGGTAGATCACACGCGCGCCGTAGGCCGGCTGCGCACTTCCAAATCCGTCGGGGCGGTGGATCGCCCAACCGGCAAATGCATCGACGTTGATGCCGAACCAGCCACCGCGCAGGCCCAGCGCGCCGCCCACCAGGCTGCGGCCGCGCAACCCGCTGGCACTGGTGCCATCGATGCGGCCAGCGTCCAAGCCCAGATACGGCGTCAGCCCGATCTGCTGCACCGGAAAACTCAGGGTATTGCGCCAATACGCGCCCTTTTCGGCACCCAACGTCGCCTCACCGTCGAAACCCCGCACGCTGAAACGGCCACCGATGGTGACGAACTCCGACCCCAGCAGCAGTTCGCCGGCGGTTTGCGCGCGCAGGCTGCTTTCCCACGCCATCGGCACCGGGCCCAGCTTGAACGGCAGCGCCGTGCTCACGTCCAGCGTGGTCACGCCATAGCGAAATGTCGGGAAGCCGATCTGCGGGTCGTAGCCGGTCCATTGGCTGTTGAACCAGGGCGTGCCGCGCCGGTGCGCGATGCGCACGTCCAGTTGCATCGCGCCCAGATAGCGCCGATGGGTGAAGTAAAACTCCGCGCTGCTGGTGTCGCGGCGCTGGATGCCGATCTCCACCCCATCCAGATAACTGCGCGCACGCCGCCGGCCAACCGTCACACCGGCGGAGGTCTTGCTGGTGCCATTGCGATGCAGCACGCGCTGGATATCCAGCTGCGCATTGCTGGATTCGCCACTGGACTGGAAGGTCTGCAAGAACCCATCCACACGCTGGTGATAGCGGTACGACGAGGCCGACAACGCAAACGTCCACCAGCCCCACGGCAGGTTGTAACTCAGGCTGTTGCCGCGCGTGCCGCGCTCTTCGTCGCGCGTGGCCAGGTCATGGCTGTAGCCGATGCTGAGCAGATCGTTGAGACCCAATGGGTTATCCAGCGACACATCCAGCCCGCCCTGCACGCGGCCAGTGGCCTCCACGCCGGAATCGTCGGCATTGGCCACGCCACGCCAGCGCCGCCCATGCTGCAAGGTGATCACCAGATCCGATTCGCCCGGCGCTTCGCCCGGCGCGATATCGATCTTGGCGTCCTGCGAGGGCAGCCGCTTGAACTGCTCGACTGCCTGTTCGATGGCACGCAAATCAAGTAAATCGCCGGCACGCAGCGGCAATGCCGTTTTCCAGTGCGCGCCATCGCTATCGGACACCACGCGTACCGCACGCAAGCGGCCGGGCATCAATTCGAAACGCAGTTCGCCGCGCGACAGGTCCTGTTCCGGCACGCCGATGCGGGTGGTGACCAGACCGCGTGCGACCAGCTGATCCAGCGCGCGGCGCCGGATGATGTCGATCCCCGTGCGGCCAATGCAGCGGCCTTCGTAGCGGCGCAGGGACTTCCACACCCACGCAAAGCGCGCTGCGTCAGCGCCTGCACCGGACAGGCGCACGCGGGTAATCGAAAAACACAGGGCTTCCCTGGGCAGGACGGTGCTGCGCGCGTCCCCGCGCTCGGCATCCTCGCGCGGGCCGGCGAAGGGCGCCTGGCGCTCCTGGTCCTGGCGACGCTGGATCTCCTCGGCCTGGCGCAACTGCTCCTGCCGATCCAGCGTTGTCGGTGCCGACTGTTGTGCAGCCGCCAGCCCGGCGACTGCCCACAGGCAAGCCGCCAGCGCAAATGGCGCTGATCGCATCCACATCTGTCCTGCCCCCTGTGCGGCGGCCGCCGGACTGGCGCCGTCACCCGCATCAGCGCGCCTGGCCACCAAAACGGCGGCACAACCCGTCGGCACGCTGCAATGCGGTGCGACTGTGAGGGAACGTTAAGAAACGGTCAACGCAGCGTGTAGGGGCCACCCTGTAAGAAAACCCTGACCCTTCCATTTTCGTGATGAAAATCACTAAAAAAAGAATTGCTGCCCGCTTGATCGCATCACTGTGTGTGCCATCGAAGGCCTTATTGATCCCAACGTCCGCAATCGCGCTAATAAAAAAGCAATCTGACGGATGACCTTGCAGGCATATGAAGCAGCTCTTGACTTGACCTATTTGTTAAAAATAGATGAAATTTATGGCGTGAACACCCGGCATTGGGACACCTCAGTCGCCAATTTTTCAGGCTCTGCGTCGCGCTTCAAACATGGCCAGGACACCCAGCGCCTATGACAAGCAGACTGGAGCAATGAACATCTCATCCACACTGTGATGACACTCTCTTTACAGAGGCATACCCAGTATCGCCGGACTTCATAGCCAGGATCGCTCATGAATCTCTCCCTTCCCTCGTTCATGCAATCACGTGCAGCACGGTCGTCCTGACCGTACAGGCGCACTCACTCCCCTGCTCAGCCTCGCTTTATTTGCCGCATGTGTGCCCCAGGCGCACGGCGGTGAAGTGCGGTCTGCAGAAGTGACTGGCGCCTCCACTGCCCTCACGCCCATGCAGCAGGCCGAGCAACTTCGCGGCCAGCAACGCTATGCGGATGCCCTGGCCATCTACGAGCGGGTCTTGCGTGCCGACCCGCGCGACAGAGGCGCCTACACGATGCGTGCGCTGACGCTCAGCGACCTCGGCAGCGCCCAGCTTGCTGCCGAGGCGATGTGGCGGCACCCGGACTGGTTTTCGCAGCAAGAGCGCGATCGCCTGGAAAACGATCGCGTCGCACGCATGATCGGCTGGGCCAGCGCCGAGCCGGTGGATGCTGCGCACCGTTACGCCGAAACCGATCAGGCGCTGGTCAACGCGGCCCGCATCCAGCACCAAGCACCAGCGCAAGTCGCGCGGGAAGCGACGCGGCTGCGCATCGATCACCTGGTCGCGCTCAATCAACGCCAGCGGCACCGCGAGGTGGTCGCCAGCTATCAGGCGCTGCGTGCAGAAGGCATCGACATGCCGAGCTACGTGCTGCCAACGGTAGGCGATTCGCTGATGGGGTTGCGCCGCCCTGCCGAAGCCGAAAGCGTGCTTCGCCAAGCGTTGCAGCACACACCGGACGACTTCAATACGCAGTTGCTGCTGGGCTATGCATTGCTGGAGCAGGAACGCTTCGACGAAGCCATGCCATTGTTCGAACACCTGGCGGCAACCCAGGCACCGTGGCCGCGTCGCGAAGGCGCCACCAGCGGCTACGAAAACTGGGACCGCTTCAGCGCCGATATCGCCCTGGCTACCGCACGCTCTGCGGCCAACGACAACCGTGGCGCGGACGCATTGCTGCGCGAGCGCGTGTCCATCGGCCCGGACAACGCGGAACTGCAGGCGGCATTGGCATCGATCCAAGCGCGGCGCGGCCAGACCACGCGGGCACTGCAGCGCAATCAGATGGCGCTGACGCTGGATCCGCATCAGAAGCAGGCGCGCAGCGGCGTGGTGGAGGCGCAACGCGATCTCGACCGCCTGGATCTGGCCGATGCCGGGTTCGCATCGCTGCAGCAGGAATATCCCGACGACGCCGGCCTGCAACGGCTTGGCGCATCGCTGGAACGTCAACGCGGCTGGCAGGTGCACCTGAGCCATGCCTGGGGGCGCAGCGAGAACGACACGCTGACCAACAGCACCTCGCCGCTCGGCAATCATTTCGGAAGCTCACTGCTGGAAGCCGAATCGCCATTGCTGGGCGAGCGCTGGCGCGTCGGTCTGCGTGCACGCGACGACTGGGCCGATTTCCAGGACACGCGCGTGCGTTACCGCAGTTTCTGGCTGGGCACGCATTACCGCTACGACCGCCTGGACTTCAGCGCATACGGCGGCCGGGCGTTGGACGATTTCGATCGCGACGGCACTGCCTGGGCACTGGATGCCGGCTGGCGCTTTTCCGATGCGTGGTACGGCAGCCTCGCCTGGCGCACACGCGACCCGGAAGCCTCGCTGCAGGCGCGCCGCCTGGGCATTACCGGCGACAGCATCGGCGCCGCCGTGCGCTGGACGCCCAGCGACGAAAGCCGCTGGGATCTGCAGGCACGCCAGTTGCGCTACAGCGACGGCAATCGACGCGAACAATTGGACCTTTCCGGCAGCCAACGCCTATGGGCCAACCCGCATGTCCTGGTCGATGGCCTGTTCGCCGCATCGGCCGGGCGCGCCGAAGACGACCGCGTGGTCAATTACTTCAATCCACGCCGCAATGCGAGCGTGGCCGCCGGCGTGCGCATCGAACAGATCGGCTGGCGCCGTTACGACGACGCGTTTCGGCAGCGATTTGAAGTGACCGCCGGGCCGACCTATCAAACCGGCTTCGGTAGCCGCTGGGTGCCTGCGGTGGCCTATCGCCACCTGTGGTCGCTGGGCGATGGCAGCGCATTGAGCTACGGCGTGAGTTGGTCGCGCCCGGTCTACGACGGCCAGCGCGAACAACAACTTGGATTGGACCTGGATTTCCGATGGGGAGGTACGCCGTGATCCGCCTGCCGCTGCTGCTGGTCGCATTGCTGCTGATGACGTTTGCTTCGTCGGCGCAGGCAGGCCTGCTGGTGCTCAGCTACCACGATATTCGCGACGACGTCGCGGCCAAGGGCGACCCGGACCGCTATGCGGTGTCCACCAGTAATTTCGCTGCGCACCTGGACTGGCTGCGTTCGCATGCCTACCACCCGGTGAGCGTGCAGCAGGTGCTCGACGCACGTGCCGGCAGGCGCGCCCTGCCCTCGCGCCCGGTGCTGCTTACCTTCGACGATGGCTTGCGCAGCGTCTATACGCGGGTGTTTCCGTTGTTGCAGGCCTACGGCTACCCTGCATTGGTGGCGCCAGTGACGCGTTGGGTGGAACTGCCTGCTGGGCAGGTGGTGCCCTATGGCCCACGCGATTTTACCCGCGACGATTTCGTCACCTGGGCGCAGTTGCGCGAGATGCAGGACAGCGGCCTGATCGAAGTCGGCTCGCATAGCGATGACCTGCATAAGGGAATCGCCGGCAACCCGTTCGGCAATCAAACCCCGGCAGCGGTCACGCGGCGCTGGGACGCAGGCAACGGCTACGAAAGCGAAGCCGATTATCGCCAGCGTATCGAGACCGATCTGCGCCACAGCCGCGACGCCATCGTGGCGCATCTGGGCAAGCCGCCGCGCGCCATGGTGTGGCCGTATGCCGCCTACAACCGGGCCAGCAACCAGATCGCCGCACGCCTGGGCATGACGCTCAGCTTCGACCTGGAAGGCCGTTCGCACGAAGCCGATATCGGCCAGCAAGGCCGCGACCGGGTGGATGGCCAATCGCTGGCCAGCCTGGGTCGCCTGCTGCTGTTCAACAACCCCGACGTGCGCGATCTGGCCGGCGAACTGCGGCGCGACCTGTCGCGCGATGGCGTGCGTGCGATCCAGATCGACCTGGATTACGTCTACGACCCGGACCCGGCGCAGCTGGCGCGCAACCTCGATGTGCTGGTGCAGCGGGTCAAGGACATCGGCCCCAGCCACGTGTTTTTGCAAGCCTTCGCCGACCCGGATGGCGATGGCGCTGCAGACGCGCTGTATTTCCCCAACCGCCATCTACCGGTGCGCGCAGACCTGTTCGGGCGTGTCGCCTGGCAGCTGCGTACCCGTGCCGGCGTGCGCGTGTTCGCCTGGCTGCCGGTGCTTGGCTTCCACCTGCCGGATGCGCAGCAACAAGCCGCGTTGCAGATTCGCGGCAACGACCCCAAGGATGTGCCGCGCCTGGATCCAGGCAACCCGCGCACGCGTGCGTTGGTGGCGGACATCTACGAAGACCTCGCCGCAAATACCTACTTCGAAGGCCTGCTGTTCCACGACGATGCCTACCTGCGCGACGACGAAATACCGGCCTACGGCAATGGCGACCCGGCCAGGCGCACCCGGGAACTGATCGGCTTTACGCAGGAACTGAAAGCCGCGGCCGAGCGCTGGCGCCCGAAGCTGGTGACGGTGCGCAACCTGTTCGCGCAGCCGGTGCTGGAACCGCACAGCGAAGCCTGGTTCGCGCAGCGTCTGGAGGCGTTTGCCAACGCCTACGACTACACCGCACTGATGGCGATGCCGTACATGGAACAAGCCAACGACCCGAGTGCCTGGCTCACCCAACTGGCCAAGCGCGTCGGCCAGCAACCGCGCGGTTTCGACAAGACCATCTTCGAACTGCAGACGGTCGATTGGCGTAGCGGCAAGCCGCTGCCCGACGGTGTGTTGCTTGCGCACAGCCAGCTGCTGCTGGCAGCCGGCGTGCGTCACCTGGCGTATTACCCCGACGATTTCATCGGTGGTCATCCGTCTCTGCCGGAAGCGCGCGAGGCCATCTCGGCTCGCCAATTCCCCTATATCGAGCGATGACCGATGACGACCAGCCGCTTATTGGCCGCCCTGTTCAACTTTGCGTTTTATTACCCGATCATCATGGCGTTCTTCTGGATGATCGGCGGCATCTACTACTACCTGCGTCGTGAACGCGGCACGCCCGGCCCATTCAAGCCACCGCCGATGGCCAGCGAGCCGTTCGTCTCGATCCTGATGCCTTGCTACAACGAGGCCAAGCACGTTGCCGAAACCATCGCGGCGATGAGCGCGCAGCAATACGCAGACTTCGAGATCATTGCGATCAACGACGGCAGCACCGACCGCACGGCCGAAGTGCTCGACGACCTCACCCACCAGCACCCACGCCTGCGCGTGGTACATCTGGAGCAGAACCACGGCAAGGCCAACGCATTGCGAGTCGGCACGCTGGCCGCACGCTCGGATTACCTGGTGTGTGTGGATGCCGACGCGATTCTGGACCCCAATGCGACACGCTGGATGGTCGGCCACCTGGTCTCCGGCCCGCGCGTCGGCGGCGTCACCGGCAACCCACGCGTGCGCAACCGCACCACGCTGATGGGCCGCATGCAGGTGGGGGAATTCTCCGCCATCGTCGGCCTGATCAAACGCGCGCAGCGAGTGTACGGGCGGCTGTTCACCGTCTCCGGCGTGATCTGCGCGTTCCGCCGTTCGGCGCTGCACCACGTCGGCTTCTGGTCCGACAACATGGTCACCGAAGACATCGACATCTCCTGGCGCCTGCAGCTGGACGGCTGGGATATCCGTTACGAACCGAATGCGCTGTGCTGGATCCTGATGCCGGAAACCTTTCGCGGCCTGTGGATGCAGCGCCTGCGCTGGGCGCGCGGCGGCGTCGAAGTATTGCTGAGCCATGGCCGCCGCGCACTGGCCTGGCGCAGCCGGCGCATGTGGGCGGTGCTGCTGGAATACGCGCTGAGCCTGGCCTGGGCGTACACCATGTTGCTGATCATCGTGCTGTGGCTGCTCGGCAAGTTCATCGCGCTGCCACCTGCGTTGTATGTCGACACCATCCTGCCGCGCTGGCATGGCCTGGTCCTGGCCGTGGTTTGCCTGCTGCAGTTCGGCACCAGCCTGATGATCGAACGCCGCTACGAAAAAGGCCTGGCCCGCCAGTTCTTCTGGGTGATCTGGTACCCCGCCGCGTTCTGGATGATCGGCATGCTCACCGCCGTCATCGCCTTCCCACGCGCCCTGCTCGCACGTCGCAACAAGCGCGCCCACTGGAAAAGCCCCGACCGAGGAATCCAATGACACCGCCCATCATCAACCTGCCGCAACGCCTTGGCCGCTCGCGGCGCCTCGCCTACGGCGCCGCCACCGCCGGCGCCTGGATGGTCTACTTCTACCTGTGGGCACCACTGGCAACGCTGATCGCCTGGTTCTTCGGCCTGCGCAGCGCGTACACCGAGCTGTACCTGAAGCACAACGCGATCGACCCGTTCGCCCTCGGCGCACTGCCGGTGATCGCGTTGATGGCCGCCATCACCACGGTCGGCTGGGCCGAATACAACCGCCTGCGTTTTGCCAAGGCCGACAAGCGCAAACGCCCCGGCACCGTCGCCGAACCGGAGGTCGACAAGCGCCTGGGCGCTCCCGAACAACTCGGCAGCTTGCTGCGCCACAGCCGTATTTCGACGGTGGCGATGGACAAGTTTGCGCGACCGGTGGCGGTCCGTGTGGTGCGGCATCGGTGAGTGATTCTGGCAGTTCGCATCAGATCCCGCTGAACAGGCGCATCGTGCAGTAGCGACTTCGCCGGCATGGCCCCCATTGCCACGAGGAGTCAGGTGATGAGGACGTCACGCGATCGCCTAAAGATCGAGGCCCGCCCCGGTGGCGTTCTTGCATTGCGGGCGAGTCTAGTCGCCCATGCTTAGATCGTTCGGGCTGCCAGGTCCTACCTTGGCAATTCACTTCCCATAGGCTGGATGACTTGAGACGTCGGCTGCCCCGCACCATCCAGACGCTGAGCAATAAAGTGAAGCTGCTGCGACATTGTCGCCAGTGCAGTGTTCGTCTTGCGCTGCTCCGCCAGCAGTTGTCCCAGTAACGGTTTGATACCAAAAACAGCGAACGGCACCAGCAGCCACAATACCGACAGCACAAGGCCGAAGATCGCAGCTGCGAAATAGATCAGTTCCATGAGTCAGCCCTAAATTAAAATTTTTCGAAGGTTCTTCCAACGTAAGTGGGTCCGCACTGGCCTATTTACGCATTCGCCCAGTCAGGTGCTGCCGATCAGTTGCGAGGATCAGCGATCAGCCTGGACGGCGAACCGTACAGAACAAGCACGCGGACGCCTGCTGCAAATGCAGGCGTCGCGCCTTGCACTACTGTCATCAGTGAACCGTTTTCGGTCTGCACGACGTACTCCACGCCATCCGCCTGCGATGCGGAGCGCTCAGCTGCGGCCCCGACAATGGCGCCGGCGACTAACCCGCCAACTGCTCCTACTGCGTTGGCACGACTACTGCCGCCCATCGATGAGCCGGCAATGCCGCCTGCTGCCGCGCCCGCCGCCGCGCCGCCGCCCTGGGTGCCATTGATCGAAACAGCGCGCGCACTGATCACCGTGCCGGCAACGGTCCGATTTACTTGACCAACCGACCCCACCGAATAGCTGTCGGTGCGCACGTTAGGTGCGCACCCAGCTACTGCGGCAGTGAGGATGACCGCGGCGATGAAAGACCTCACGGGGTCGCCTGGCTGCTCGGGAACATTGGCTTGCTGACGTCGACCGTTTCCAAAGCCTGCAGGAACAGCGCGATGTTGTTCTGGGCAGAGCGATTGACAGACTCGCGAGCGCGGATCACGCCGGCGAACGCATAGCCCGCCGGCACAGTGCCCGAAGCGCTCACGTCCTGGGTGTAGACGATGCTGCCATTCGCTCGATCGATCAGCTCGTAGCGCGCGATGGTCTTGGTGGTCATGGACGCGCCGAACGACGGTATGTCGATCGCCAGGATCTTCACCGACAAACTCAACTTTCGCGGTGCGTCGTCACGAAAAATCGCCATCCGGTTGAGCGCCTCGGTCAGGGCGTTCTCCCACATGTCCGGTATTTCGTGCTGCGCCTCGGGCGGAACCTTGCCCTTTGCCTCGTCCGGCCGGGCTAGCGTGACCGTGAGCGACTTCAGCTCAGCATCGAGCTTCTTGCTGCTGACTCCTACGCCCGGCACAGAGAAGTTGAGCGGCGGATTAGCCGCACAGCCAGAAAGCGCCGCGATCACGATCGCAGCGGCGAGTAGCTTTTTCATTCCATTCCCCTGTTGCTTCCATTGCGGCATGGGGCCGCACCCCTACAGCTAACGCGATAGTAACAAATGACTCGAACTTCACTAGATGAACATCTCCCCCAGCTATCGATGTCGCAGACCAGCAGCCAGCTCTACCCCACGTTCGGCTGGCGCAGGCCAAGGACTGACATGCGCCAGGAAGCTATGCCCTTGCCGCCCAGCATTCCCGAATGCCAGCCGGGCCACCGCCCTCAGCTGGTCACCACAGACGGCGCACCACACCGCTATCGCATCGGCGGGCCGGCGCCAACCACGGTCCACATCAGCGCTGCCGCTGCCGCATCGACGGCTTGGTGGCTCTGGCAACGGCGATAGGCGCCGCGACCAGCGCCGGAGGCCGAGGCATCCCCATACTCAGAGAGGGGCTTGCTACTCTTGGTAACCGCGCAGTAGACAGCTGTAGTTACCATGCAGTTACGGAGCTTGCGCAAACACCGACCCTAGCGCTGACTGCTTGATTTTCCTGGTGACCCCGGCCCGATTCGAACGGGCGACCTTCCCCTTAGGAGGGGGACGCTCTATCCAGCTGAGCTACGGGGCCAAGGGCGGCATTGTCGCACGATCGTTGCGATTGCCAAGCCGGCAGGTGGTCGGCGGAGCCTGCTAAAATCGCCGGCTACCCGTGTCGTGGGCTGGCTTTGCCGCCGTGCGACCGCCACTGCTTCCAGGAGATCCCATGTCCGCTGACCTGCTCAAGGCGCTCGACCTCGCTGCGTCCAATTCCGGCACCTATCTTGGCGAGGCGACCTGGTCGCAGGCCACCGGCGCCGGAGTGCTGCAGCCGCTCAATCCGACCACCAATGCGGTGATCGCCGATGTGCAGGCCACCACGCCGGAAGATTACGAGCTGATCATCCAGCGCGCGCAGGCCGCCTTCAAGGTATGGCGGACCACGCCTGCTCCGCGTCGCGGTGAGGCGGTGCGCCTGTGCGGCGAGGCGCTGCGTGCGCACAAGGATGCGCTCGGTTCGCTGGTGGCGCTGGAAATGGGCAAGAGCAAGCCCGAAGGCGATGGCGAAGTGCAGGAGATGATCGACATCGCGGACTTCGCGGTCGGGCAGAGCCGCATGCTCTACGGCTACACCATGCACTCGGAGCGTCCGGGCCACCGCATGTATGAGCAGTACCAGCCGCTGGGGCTGGTGGGCATCATCAGCGCGTTCAACTTCCCGGTGGCGGTGTGGGCGTGGAATGCGTTTTTGGCGGCGATTTGCGGCGATATCTGCATCTGGAAGCCGTCCAACAAAACGCCGCTGACCGCGATTGCGACGATGAAGATCTGCAATGCGGCATTGAAGGACGCCGGCTTCCCGGACATCTTCTTCCTGATCAACGATGCCGGCACTTCCCTGTCGGAGAAGCTGGTCGAAGACGGCCGCGTGCCGCTGATCAGCTTTACCGGTTCGACCCAGATCGGCCGCGTGGTCGCCGAGAAGGTCGCGCATCGCCTGGGCCGTTGCCTGCTGGAACTGGGCGGCAACAACGCCATCATCCTGGACGAAACCGCAGACCTGAAGCTGGCCATCCCCGGCATCGTGTTCGGCGCCGTCGGCACTGCCGGGCAGCGCTGCACCACCACGCGCCGCCTGATCGTGCACGACTCCATCTATGAGAATGTGCTGGCGACGCTGGTCAAGGCGTACAAGCAGCTCGACAGCAAGATCGGCGACCCCACCGACCCGGCAAACCTGATGGGTCCGCTCAACAGCCAGGGCGCGGTCCAACAGTTCCTCGACTCGATCGCCAAGGCCAAGGCGGCCGGCGGCACGGTCGAAGTGGGCGGCACCGCGATCGATCGCCCGGGCAATTTCGTGCTGCCGGCGATTGTCACGGGGCTGCAGAACAGCGATGCAGTGGTGCAGCACGAAACCTTCGCACCGATCCTGTACGTGATGCAGTACAGCACGCTGGACGAAGCGATCGAGCTGCAGAACGGCGTGCCGCAAGGCCTGTCGTCGTCGATCTTCACCCAGAACCTGAAGGCGGCAGAGAAGTTCCTGTCGGCGGCCGGCAGCGATTGCGGCATCGCCAACGTCAACATCGGCACCTCGGGTGCGGAAATCGGTGGCGCGTTCGGTGGCGAGAAGGAAACCGGCGGCGGCCGCGAGTCCGGCTCGGATGCCTGGAAGGTGTATATGCGTCGTCAGACCAACACCATCAACTACTCCGATTCGCTGCCGCTGGCGCAGGGCATCAAGTTCGATCTTTGATCGGAAGCGGCTAGCAAGCGCACCGCGCCGCCGTCAGGCGGACGCGGTCGGTGCCCGGGGCGCACCTGCCATGCGGACATTGCAGGGCTGATCGCGCTGCTCACAGCCGCGACGATTGTTCGCTTCGTTTCGCTGGCCAGGCGAAGGCTGTAAGCCGCGCCTGGCAGTCATCGGCGCGCCTGTTCTGCCGTGCAGCCGTGCTGGGGATGCACCAGGCTGACAGGGACTGGCTGGGTCTGCTGATGCAGGACGGCATGAAGCCCAGAGCCTATCCCTGCACGAAGCCGTCCCCGGCCACCGCCATCAGCTCTGATAGCAGCAGCAGCTGGCCGACCTACCAATGGCAGCGTCGTAAGCGCGAACCGCATGGCCTGCCCCACCCGGCGCAGCCGCGCCACGTCGCCGGTCGGTAACAGCACCAAAACGACCAGATCGGCCTGTTCAACCCGTCAAATTCGACTCAGCACGCCCACCCAACTGCGTTTCGCCGCAAACGGCACGCCTTTTGCCCGGCGGCTCTGGGATAATCGGGCAACGCCAGCCGCCGGCTGCCGGCCTTTCAAGGAGTTCATGATGAACGTTGTCGTTCGACAGACCAGCGCCATGGCGATCGTCAGCCTGGTCGCAGGCATTCTCGGCTGGACGCTGATCCCCTTCCTGGGCAGCATCTGCGCCATCATCACCGGCCATCTGGCGCGCGCGGAAATCCGGCGCAATCCGCAGGGGCTGGACGGCGACGGCCTGGCAATTGGCGGCCTGATCCTGGGCTGGCTGGCCGTGGCGCTGTGGGTGCTGGGCGTTGCGGTTTTCATCCTGTTCTTCGGCGGCATGGCGTGGCTGGCGGCCGCAAACAGTTGAGCATGGCCGCGCCCTCCTCGGCCCAGCGTTTCAACGACCGTGTGGCGGCCTATGTGCGCTACCGGCCAAGTTATCCGCCGCAATTGCTGCGCTGGCTGCATGAAGAACTGGGTGTGACACCGGCGACAGCGGTGGCCGATATCGGCGCCGGCACCGGCATTTCCAGCCGTCTGTTTCTGGAAGCCGGTTATGCGGTCACCGCGGTGGAGCCCAACCCGGCCATGCGCGAAGCAGCGCTGCAATGGCTGGCGGAATTCCCCAAGTTCCAGGCAATCGACGGCACCGCCGAAGCCACCGGGCTGGCCGATGCCAGCGTAGGCGTGGTGTCTGCTGCGCAGGCCTTCCACTGGTTCGACATGCAGGCCGTGCGCGACGAATGGGCGCGCATCCTGCAGCCCGGTGGGCTGGCGCTGGTGTACTGGAACTCGCGCGAGCTGGACAGTACCGCGTTCCTGCGCGGCTACGAGCAGGTGTTGCTGGATTACGGCACCGACTACTCGGCAGTGGCCGAGCGTTACCAGGACGATGCCACCATGCAGGCGTGGTTCGGCGAAGGTTTCCGCGCAATGGCGCGTTTCCCGAATGTGCAGCGGCTGGACTTCGATGGCTTGCGCGGCCGCCTGCTGTCGTCTTCGTATGCCCCGCTTGCGCACGACCCACGTCATGCCCCGATGCTCGCCGCGCTGCGCACGCTGTTCGATGCCTACGCGCACGATGGGCTGATCGACTTCCACTACCAAACCCGCGTTTTCGCCGGGAGATTGAACTGACCCGCATGTATTCGCTTGCCCGCCCCTTCCTGTTTTCTCTCGATGCCGAGCGTGCCCACGCGCTGGCCTTGCGCTCCATCGACACCGCCTACCGGACCGGCACCACGGCGCTGCTGGCCAAGCGCCCGGTACCGCTGCCCACGCCGGCCTTCGGGTTGATGTTTCCGAATCCGGTCGGGCTTGGTGCCGGGCTGGACAAGAATGGCGAGCACATCGATGCGTTGCTTGCGCTGGGCTTCGGCTTTGTCGAGATCGGCACGGTGACGCCGCGTGCGCAGGAGGGCAACCCGAAGCCGCGCATGTTCCGGCTGCCCGAATATCAGGCGGTGATCAACCGCATGGGTTTCAATAACCTGGGCGTGGATGCGCTGGTGGCCAACGTGCAGCGCGCGCGCCGCCGTGGCGGCCTGCTCGGCATCAACATCGGCAAGAACAAGGACACGCCCAACGACGACGCGACCAGCGATTACCGCTATTGCATGGAGCGCGTGTATCCGCTGGCCGACTACATCACGGTCAATATTTCCTCGCCCAACACCGCCGGCTTGCGCGAATTGCAGGAAGAACAATCGCTGCGCCGCCTGATTTCCGACTTGCGTGAAACCCAGGAAGCGCTGGGTGCGCAACACGGCAAGCGCGTGCCGATGCTGGTGAAGGTGGCGCCGGACCTCAACGACCGCGACATCGATGCCGCTGCACGTGTGTTGGCCGATGTGGCGGTGGATGGCGTGATCGCCACCAACACCACGGTGACGCGCACCTTGATCGCCAATCACCCGCTGGCTGCGGAAGCCGGCGGGCTGTCCGGTGCGCCGCTGCTGGGGCAATCCACCCTGGTGTTGCGACGCTTGCGCGCGCGCCTGCCGGAATCGATTCCGTTGATCGGCGTGGGCGGCATCAACTCCGGCGCCGATGCGGTGGCCAAGATGGCAGCCGGTGCGAGCCTGGTGCAATGCTATAGCGGCCTGGTGTACCGCGGGCCGCAGCTCATCGGCGACTGCGTCGACGCGATCCGGCGCCGCCGCGAAGCGCCGAGCGGTGGCGCGGTGTCGCCGTTATGAGCGAGGCCGTGCAGGTGGGCTGGCAGCTGAGCGAGCATGCACCATTGCGCGCGCTCAATACCTTCCATGTGGAGGCCACCGCGCGCTGGTTGCTCAGCGTCCACACGCCCGAGGCACTGCCGCAGGCGCTCGCCGCGCCGGAGATCGCCGGCCAGCCGCTGCTGGTGCTGGGCAGCGGCAGCAACGTGTTGTTGGCCGGCGACCCGCCTGGCTGCGTGCTGTGTTTCGACAACCGCGACACCGCCATCATCGCGCACCGTATTGACCACGCCATCGTGCGTGCCGGTGCCGGCGTGAACTGGCATGCGCTGGTGCTGTATTCGCTGCAGCAAGGCTTGTCTGGCCTGGAAAATCTGGCATTGATTCCGGGCACCGTGGGCGCCTGCCCGATCCAGAACATCGGCGCGTACGGCGCGCAGGTGGGCGACTTCATCCACGTGGTGGAAGCCTTCGATCGCCACAGCCAGCAGTTCGTGCGGCTAGATGCGGCCGCTTGCGCGTTCGGCTACCGCGATAGCGTGTTCAAGCAGCAGCCCGAGCGTTATCTGATCGTGGCGGTGGAATTCAATCTGCCATTGCTGCACGAGCTGCGGCTGGACTACGCCGGCATCCGCGAGGAACTCGCCAGCATGGGTGCTGAATTGGCGGGCTCTGCCGATGTGGCGCAGGCAGTGATCAATATCCGTCGACGCAAATTGCCCGACCCGGATGTGCTCGGCAATGCGGGTAGCTTCTTCAAGAACCCGCTGCTGCCGAGCGAGCAGATTGCCGCGTTGCAGGCCAGCTTTGCCGACCTGCCGGTGTACCCGGGCGAGCATGCAGGCCAGGGCAAATTGTCGGCCGCCTGGCTGATCGAGCAGTGCGGCTGGAAAGGCAGCCGCGAGGGCGATGCCGGCGTGTCGCCCGAGCATGCGCTGGTGCTGGTCAATTACGGCACCGCCAGTGGCGCGCAGTTGCTGGATTTCGCGCGGCGCATCGCCGAGTCGGTGCGCGAGCGCTATTCGGTCATTCTGGAGCCGGAACCGCGCATCATCGGAGCGCATTGGTGACTGCAGCGCAGGTCTCGCGACGTGCCGCGCTGTGGATGCTCACCAGTACCTTCGCCTTCGGCCTGATGGCGATCACCATTCGCCTGGCATCGAGCACCATTGCCACGACCGAAATTGCATTCTTTCGTAATGCATTCGGGCTGTTGGCGTTGCTGCCCTTGATCGTGCGGCCCGGCAAGGCGCTGCCGCGCACCCGGCAATTGCCGCAGTATTTCGCCCGCACCCTGATTGGTCTGGCCTCGATGCTGTGCGGGTTCTGGGCGATCGGCCATCTGCCGTTGTCGCAGGCTATTTCGCTCTCCTACGCCACACCGCTGTTCGTCACCGTGCTGGCAGTGATCTGGCTGCACGAGCAGGTGCGCATGCGGCGCTGGCTGGCAGTGGCGGCGGGCTTTATCGGCGTGCTGGTGATCCTGCGGCCGGGTTCGTCCACCTTTACGCCCGGCTTGCTGATTGCGCTGCTGGCGGCGGTGATCAGCGCCATCGTTGCGATCCAGATCAAGCAGCTCTCGCGCAGCGACGACTCCGACACGGTGGTGTTCTACACCTACGTGTTCTGGGTGCCGATGTCGCTGATTCCGGCGCTGTTCCAGTGGACTTGGCCGCAGGGCATCGACTGGCTGTGGTTGGTGGCCACCGGCATCTTCGGCACGGCCGGGCAGTTGTTCTGGACGCGCGCACTCAAGCTGGGCGAGGTCTCTGCATTGCAGCCGATCAGCTTCATGCAGCTGCCGCTGGTGGCGCTGCTGGGTTGGTGGCTGTTCGGCGAGGCGATCGAACGCCACACCGTACTCGGCGCGGCCATCATCATCGGTGCCAACGTCTACATCGCCCATCGTGAAACCGTGCTGGCGCGCCGCGCCGCCACGCATGCGCCGGTGGAAGGCGCCAAGCCGGGCGAGTAGCACCCCGGCGCAGACGCGCAGGCATGTCCAGACGACCGAAACGCCCGCATAGCCATGGCTGCGATACAGAATCGGCATACCGGGCGAGGCCGCAGGACGCGCTAGCATTGGATGTCACGCCGCGAACACTGTGACTGGCAAGGCGCGTCACCAACCGCAACAGGACGCAGCTGCATGAACACGCATAACGCGCTTGGCACCGCCGCAGCAAACCACCTGACACGCCGCGACTACAGGACGCTGGGCTTGGCCGCGCTGGGCGGCGCGCTGGAGTTCTACGACTTCATCATCTTCATCTTTTTCGCGAAGGTGCTGGGCGAATTGTTCTTTCCTCCCGGCATTCCGGAATGGACGCGGCAGTTGCAGACCTTCGGCATTTTTGCGGCCGGCTACCTGATCCGTCCGCTGGGCGGGATCGTGATGGCGCACTTCGGCGATCTGCTCGGCCGCAAGCGCATGTTTGCGCTCAGCATCGGCTTGATGGCATTGCCCACGCTGGCCATCGGTGTGCTGCCGACCTATGCGCAGATTGGCCTGGCCGCACCGTTGTTGCTGCTGACAATGCGCTTGCTGCAAGGCGCCGCGATCGGTGGCGAGGTGCCCAGCGCATGGGTCTTCGTCGCAGAACACGTCCCCGCGCAGCGCCGAGGCCTGGCCTGCGGTACGCTGACTGCGGGCCTGGCTGCCGGCGTGCTGCTCGGCTCGCTCAGCGCCGGGGCGCTCAATCGCGTGTACACGCCGCAGGAGATCGCCGACTACGCCTGGCGTCTGCCGTTCCTGGCGGGCGGCATCTTCGGCCTGTTGTCGGTGTACCTGCGCCGCTGGCTACACGAGACCCCGGTGTTCGCCGAGATGGTGGCGATGCGTGCATTGGCGCGCGAGACGCCGCTCAAGGTGGTGATGCGCGATCACCCGCGCAGCCTGGCGCTGTCGTTATGGCTGACCTGGATTGTGGCAGCGGCGGTGCTGGTGGTGTCGCTGATGACGCCTACCCTGCTGCAAAGCGCCTATGGCTATCCAGCGGCGGTCGCCTTGCAGGCCAATCTGCTGGCGGTACTGCTGCAGGCCATCGGCTCGGTGGTGGCCGGTGCGCTGTCGGATCGCTGGGGCAACGGCCGCGTGCTGCTGGGTGGGAGCGTGCTCCTGGGCGCGAGCGCATGGCTGTTCTATCGCTTTGCCGGCGACCCGCAGTTGCTGTTCCCGCTGTATGCGCTGCTGGGCGCCGCGCTTGGTGTGCTGGGCGCAATCCCGCGTGTCATGGTCGAAGCGTTTCCAGCGGTGATCCGCCTGTCTGGCGTGTCGTTCGCCTACAACCTGGGCTACGCCGTGTTTGGCGGCCTGACCCCGCTGGTGGTGGTGATGTTGCTCAAGCAGCACCCGATGGGACCGGCGTATTACGTGATGTTGCTGGCCTCCATCGGAACCATCGTTGGCGCCCGGCTATGGCGACGGGAGCTTCCCGGCCGCTCTTAATCTGCGAACGGCAAGTGCCCGGGCTGCTCCGCCACCGCCGCGCTCGGTTTGCGCCAGTGCGGCCGCCGGGCACCGCGAAACATCACCAGATACAGGCCGACCACCCATACCAGCGCGGCCGACCAGCCGCCCAGGATGTCGGAGGGGTAATGCACCCCCAGATAGATCCGCGAGGTGCCCACCAATAGCGCGAACACGCTGGCGGCGATCGTCACCGGCCAGCGCCAGCGCGTGTTCCAGGCCAGCGCGATGACCACCGCCGCGAGCGTCATCGAGCCCATCGCATGACCACTGGGAAAGCTGAAGGTGCTCTCTGGCGCGATGGATTCCCACAGGCTGGGGCGGTCGCGCTGGAACACCTGCTTGGCCCCCATGTTCAACAACGCCGAGCCAGCGAATCCCGCTGCCGCGAAAGTGCCCTCGCGCCAGCGGCGCAAGACCAGCAGCACCAGCACGATGGCGATATCGGCCGGAATCACGCCGTACTGGTAGCCCAGCTTGGAGATCACCCCGAAAAACGCGTCCAGCCCGGGCGTGGCAATGCTGCGCATGCTCCACAGCAGCGGCTCGTCGAAATAAAAATTTTCCAGCTCATGGACTTCATCGGCCAGGTCCACGAACAAGCCCAGCGGCAGCAACACCCCGGCGAACAGCAGCGCCATGCGCCAGGCATTGCTGCGCAGCCACCGCTTGAATCCGGCCCGCGATTCAGCCGGCGCGGCGGACATAGGTGCGTTCGACGTATTGATCGATCAAATCGATGAATTCATAGGCGATATTTTCGCCGCGCAAGGTGACGCTTTTTTCGCCATCGATGAACACCGGCGCCGACGGCGCCTCGCCCGTGCCCGGCAGCGAGATACCGATATTGGCGTGGCGCGATTCACCGGGACCGTTGACCACGCAGCCCATCACCGCAAGCGTCATGTTCTCGGCGCCGGGGTTGGAGATTTTCCACTCCGGCATCTTGGCGCGCACGTGGTTCTGCACCACGCCCGCCAGTTCCTGGAAGAACTCGGAGGTGGTGCGGCCGCAGCCCGGGCAGGCAGTGACCATCGGGGTAAACGCACGCTGGCCGGTGGTCTGCAGCAGTTCCTGCGCCACGATCACTTCCTGGGTACGCGACTGTCCCGGCTCCGGGGTCAGCGAGATGCGGATGGTGTCGCCGATGCCTTCCTGCAGCAGCACGCTCAGCGCCGCCGCCGAGGCCACGATGCCCTTGCTGCCGATCCCGGCCTCGGTCAGGCCCAGATGCAGCGCAAAGTCGCAGCGGCTGGCCATGTCGCGATATACCGCGATCAGCTCCTGCACGCCGGACACCTTGGCCGACAGAATGATGCGCTCGCGCGCCAGACCCAGCTCCACCGCACGCTCGGCCGAATCCACCGCAGAGCGGATCAGCGCCTCACGCAGCACGCGGCCGGCATCCCAGGGCGTTTCGCGCTGCGAGTTTTCGTCCATCAGCTGCGCCGCCAGCGACTGGTCCAGCGAACCCCAGTTGGCACCGATGCGCACCGGCTTGTCGTACTTGATGGCGAATTCGATCAGCTGCGCGAACTGCAGATCCTTCTTCTTGCCAAAGCCGACATTGCCCGGATTGATGCGGTACTTGGCCAGCGCCTCGGCGCAGGCCGGTTCGGCAGCAAGCAACTGATGGCCGTTGTAATGGAAGTCGCCGATCAACGGCACCTCGATCCCCATCATGCGCAGCTTGTCCACGATGCGCGGGATGGCGGCAGCGGACTCGGCGTTGTTGACGGTCAGGCGTACCATTTCCGAGCCGGCGCGCCACAGGTCGGCCACCTGCTTGACGCTGCCGGCGATGTCGGCGGTGTCGGTGTTGGTCATGGATTGCACGACGACCGGATGGCCGCCGCCCACGATCACACTGCCGACCTTGACGGCCTGGGTGATGCGGCGCGGCCAGGCGGTGGCGTCGGCGGGAGCGGTTGGGCGGGTCACGGCGTCATGCATCGCGGTATTTTAGCCTGTCCGCCGTGCGCTCACAGCTGAAGCGCCTTACCGGCCGTCCTCCGGGCCGATGCGACGGTTTGTCGCAGGCCACCACCTCCCCGAGCGCATAGCATTGCCGTGATGAACACCTCCGACGCTTCCTTCCTGCGCACCCTGTGCAGCCTGCGCTGGCTGGCCACCGCCGGCCAGGCCGCCACCATCCTGGTCGCCACCGGGCTGATGGGCCTGAACCTGCCGCAGCAACCGTTGTGGGCCGGCGTGGCCGCACTGGCGGTGTTCAACCTGTATGCGCAGCTGCGTGTGGCCCACCGTGGCGCGGTGGGCCCGGCCACCGAGTTCGGCCACATCCTGGTCGATGTGACGGTGCTGACCTGGATGGTGGGCTGGAGCGGCGGCATCGCCAACCCGTTCGGTTCGTTGTTCCTGGTGCTGATCGCGCTGGCCGCGCTGGCCCTGCCGCTGGGCTGGGCGATGGCGGTGGCGGCATCGTGCGTGGCCGGCTACGTGATCAGCGCGGCATTCGGCCTGCCGCTGCCGTACGGCAGCTTCGACCCGCTGAGCCTGCACATGTGGGGCATGGCGGCCAACTTCCTGCTGTCCACGGTGGTGGTGCTCACCTTTGCCACCCGGCTGGCGTTGTCGATGCGCGAACGCGAGCGCGAGATATCCACCCTGCGCGAACGCTTCGCGCGCAACGAAGGCATCGTGGCGCTGGCCACGCATGCGGCGTCGGTCGCGCACGAACTGAACACGCCGCTGGCGACCATGACCCTGCTGGTGGACGACATCGCCGACCAGTGCGAGCAAGGCGAATTGCGCGAAGACCTGGACACCCTGCGCGAACTGCTGGTGCAGTGCCACGAACGCGTGCTGGCCCTGGCCGCGCCTGCCGACAACGGCCACCTGAGCCGCGAAGTGGCAGTGAAGGAAGTCCTCGAACAATGGCGCCTGGTGCGCCCCACCATCGAGCTGCGCCGCAACGACGATGCGCCGATGCGGCTGATGCTGCAGCCCGGCGTCAGCCATCTGCTGATGGTGCTGCTCAACAACGCCGCCGATGCCGGCGAACGCGCCGGGCGGCCGCAGATCGACCTGACCCTGCGGGTGGAACACGACCACCTCAGCGGCGAAGTACGCGACTACGGCCCCGGCTTCGACACCTCGCAAGCGATGTTGCCGGGCACCTTGTTCAACAGCGGCAAGCACGACGGCATGGGTGTAGGCCTGGCGCTCTCGCATGCCACCGTCGAACGCCTGCAGGGTGAGTTGTGGATGCTGCCCGCCGAAGGCAGCGGCGCGCGCGTCGGTTTCCGTCTGCCGCTCTCCGAACACGAGGCACTCGCATGACAAGCCCCCCGATCCGCACCGGCCTGCTGGTCGACGACGACACCCTGTACCTGCGCACGCTGCAACGCAGCCTCGCGCGCCGCGGTGTGGAAACGCTCACCGCCACCGATGCGGCCAGCGCATTGTCAACCGCACGCCGCGCATTGCCGGATTTTGCGTTGATCGATCTCAAGCTCGGCCACGATTCGGGCCTGAGCCTGATCCAGCCGCTGCGCGAGATCCGTGCCGACATGCGCATCCTGCTCGTCACCGGGTACGCAAGCATCGCCACCGCAGTGGAGGCGATCAAGCTCGGTGCCGACGATTACCTGCCCAAGCCGGCCAATATCCCCACCATCATGCGTGCGCTGGGCGAGGAAGACGACGAGTTGCCCGAGCCGGACGAAGAAGAAACCGCACAGGAAATGATGACCCCGCTCAGTCGCCTGCAGTGGGAGCACATCCAGCAGGCGCTGCACGAAACCGGCGGCAATGTCTCGGCAGCCGCGCGCCTGCTCGGGATGCATCGCCGCTCGCTGCAGCGCAAGTTGACCAAGCGGCCAAGCCCGGGCCCATTGCGCGAGCCCGGGCGCTGAGACATAGCGAGGTTGTCGCAAGGACGCGCTGACTGAATGTGCCGTGGCCTCACCGGGACATTCCGGTCGAGGGCGCGGTGCCCTCACCGCTCGCGGGACACACCGTTAACCCGTCCATGGGGGCTCGGTGGCGGCATCCATGCCGCCAACGGTCCCGCAATCGGCAAGGACACCGCACCAGACAGTTGGCTGGTGGTTTTGTTGAAGAGCGAAGACACCACGCCGCCGATCTAATCGGTCGCTGTTTTGAAAACTCTGCACACCGACCATCTCGACTGGCCCTTGCCCGCCCACCATCGCGGGACCTCGAGCGGCATGGATGCCGCGCCAGAGTTACACGGACCTGCTTGTAGCGTGTCCCGCGATGGTGGGCGGGCAAGGGACCTGCAGGACACTCGCAGATCGACTGCCTTCCAGTGAGCTATCCACCCAACCACAGACCTTGACCGCAGGGCTTGAATCTCAACGCGGGCCGAACACACGCGCCTTGCGCGAGGTCGCTGCGATGCCATCTGTACCCAGGATCAAGCGGCGGCCCCAGGTGCTCAACCGCCCGGCATTCCAGCCCATTGCGATATCCAGCGATTGCGTGCTGCTGTCGTTGCCCGACCATGACCAGCCCATGTAGCCAACGTTGTATTCGCGCGCGCGCCGCATGATGGCCGCTTCATCAACATGCGCACCACGATGGTCGCCGCCGAATTCGCCGATCACCAGCGCCAGCTTTTTATCGTTGAAAGCGCGCAAGTAATTATTGACCGTCGCATCGCTACCGAATACTTCGTACATGTGCACGCTAAACATCACATTACGACGGCTGTCGCGCGTGAGCAGTGCGGCGGCGTTGTCGCGCATGTAGAACTGCCAGTCCTGGCCCCAGTTCGGCGCATCCACCATCAAGGCGTGGGTCAATCCGTTCTTGCGCAAGGCAGCGATTGCAGTGGCATGGCCGTTGACCCATTCGCTTGCACTCAGGCGGTTGCCGAATGGTTCGTTGGCGATATTGATGATTACATGGTCTTCGTTGCCAACCAGTGCCTTGCGGATGCTGACCCAGTAATTGGTTGCGTTGACCAGATTGGCTGCCGCGGTGTCTTCGCCATAGCCAGTGGTGTCATGCACCTCCAGCACCGCGATCAGGCCCAGGCTTTTGCAGCGCGCGATGATGCGTGCCACGTCAGCTTCCGGCGTGCGCGTCCAGCGGTAGCCGGAGCTGAGCACGATGCGCACGCTGTTGGCGCCGGTCGCCGCGATCGCAGCCAATGCCGCATCGGTGCGGCCCGCATACCAGGCATGCGGAAGATTGACACCGCGCAACACCAGTGCATTGCCGTTGGACTCGCGCAGCTGCGTCCCGGACACCGTAAGCCCTGCATGGGCGACAGA
The DNA here is from genome assembly GCF_001660815.1 of Xanthomonas nasturtii. Classification (GTDB taxonomy): domain Bacteria; phylum Pseudomonadota; class Gammaproteobacteria; order Xanthomonadales; family Xanthomonadaceae; genus Xanthomonas; species Xanthomonas nasturtii. The sequence continues at coordinate 152,240 of NZ_LYMI01000001.1, read as the reverse complement.
AGACAGCGCCAGACCGGCGATCACCAGCAGCGTGCGTTGTGCGAAAGACAGCAATGAATTCACGACGACTCCAAACGTGGGGATGACAGAACGCGATGGCGAGATTCACAGCGCGAGTGAAGAATGTGTCAATTCACGCCGCAGCTGAGTCAAACGCGCATCACAGAAGCAAATATCTATCGGCGCTTAGTTGGTCGGCTGACCAAGGGCGGATAGTTGCGTCGAGCGGCAATCCGCTGCGGACAAATAGTGATCGGCAGCGCACGCGCAATATTTAGCTCTGTGACCGCAACCGGCATACGCCACGCGCGTTGTTGTGATCACACTTTCCCGCTGAAGCGGATCAGCGATTGTTTCGTGGAGACAGCGCCGCGCCGTTGCATCGACCATCTGATTTGCGCAACGCGCGCAGTGTCTTTCTAGCGCTTCGGCTGCGGCGTTCTTCGGCTGTGTCGCTGTATCGTGCTGTCGCTACGGCGCTCTGCCAACCGGTGCGCTGTCGGTAGCTGCTCTGGTCCAGTCGCTCTTCAAGTCGCGTGGCCCCGACGTCGCAACGTCATGACGTCGCAGGCACGTTGGATGCTTCGCTTCTTCCACTTGGCGTTTCCTCACGCCTGCGTCGTTGCCTCCATGCGTTTGCGCTCTTTCGCTTGCCGCAACGTTCCACACCGGCGCATCCCCCCCCCGGCCCATCCGACATCAACTGAACGGAGTCAATCATTGCCGATCAAGGGATTGCGCTTCAGGCCGATACGAGCACATGCCTTCCCTGCCCGCCTCCGTCGAATCCCTCCTTCCGCCCACGCTCGACGAGTCGACTCGGCTGGCGGTGCTGCGAGGCTTGTGCCTGCTGGATTCGCCGCCGGACCCGGTGTTCGACACCGTTGCCGCCATGGCGGCGCGCAGCCTGGGTGCGGAAATTGCGCTGGTCTCGCTGGTGGACGAACACCGCCAGTGGTTCAAGGCACGCGTTGGACTGGAAGCGCGCGAGACGCCGCGCAGCCAGGCGTTCTGCGCGCACGCGATCCGCTCGGACGAAGTGATGGTGGTGCCGGATGCGCAGCTGGATCCGCGTTTTTCCAATAATCCGCTGGTACTGGGCCCGCCGTTCATCCGCTTCTACGCCGGTGCGCCGCTGAAACTGCACGACGGCCACAGCATCGGCACCTTGTGCGTGATCGGCACCAGCCCGCGCCCCGGACTGGATGCGGCGGCGATCACCCAGCTGGAAGGCCTGCGCGACCTTGCCGTGCTGCGCGTGGAAAACCTGCGCAGCACCACCTACCGCGATGGCCCGACCGGGCTGCCCAATCGCTCGCGTTTCAGCGAAGACCTGGATGCCTGGCTGTCGCAACGCGACACCGCTCCGGCCACCACGGCGGTGGCCATCGACATCTGCGGCAGCGATTACTTCCGCGACATGGTCAAGGCGCTGGGCTGGGATTACGCCGACGGCTATGTGGCCTTGGCCCAGCGTCGCCTGGCGGCCTACCTGCCCGCCACCACTATGCTGTACCGGCTCGACCCGACCACTTTCGGCTTTCTGGCCCAGGCCGAAACCCAGCGCCTGGCCACGCTGTGCACCAAGGTATCGAAAGCCTTCACCGAGCCGCTGGAGCATCAAGGCATCCCGCACACCGCCGTGGCCTCGATCGGCGCAGTGGCATTGCAGACCAGCTATGGCGCTGCCGACACCATCCGCTCGCTGACCACCGCGGTAGATGTTTCGCGCGAGCGCGGCCAGGCGTGGAGCATGTACGAGCGCAAGCACGATGTGGTCCAGCGCAATACCTTCCGCCTGCTGGCCGCCCTGCCTGCCGCCCTGGACAGCGCCAGCCAGCTGCGCCTGCACTATCAACCGCGCGTGGACCTGCATGACCACCGCTGCGTGGGCGTGGAAGCGCTGCTGCGCTGGCAACACCCGATGATCGGCCCGGTGATGCCGTCGGACTTCGTTCCGATGGCCGAGAAAACCGCGCTGATCAACCGCATCACCGCCTGGGTCATCGACAACGGCATAGCCCAGGCCGCGCGCTGGCAGCAGCAAGGCCTGGACTTCAACCTGGCCTTGAACGTGTCGGCTGCCGACCTGGATCGCCCCGGCTTTGCGGGCCTGCTGCGGCGTGGCCTGGATCGCCACAAGCTGGATCCGCGCCGGCTGGAAATCGAATTCACCGAAAGCGCGATGATCCGTCACCCGGAGCACCTGGCCGAGCAATTGGCCGCCATCGCGGCGCTGGGCGTGCATATCGCCATCGACGACTTCGGCACCGGCTACAGCAATTTCAGCTACCTCAAGCAGCTGCCGGCCAGCGCGTTGAAGATCGATCAATCCTTCATCCGCTCGCTGCCGGACAACCGCACCGACCGCACCCTGGTGCCGGCGATGATCCAGCTCGGCCACAGCCTGGGCCAGCGTGTGGTTGCCGAAGGTATCGAATCGCCGGAGGCCTACGCGCAGCTGCGCGCCTGGGGCTGCGACGAAGGCCAGGGTTACTGGATCGCCCGGCCGATGCCGGCCGCAGCGCTGGAAACCTGGCTGGAAACGCCGTGGCACGATCAGCACGCCGCGCCGACCAACCTGCTTGCCGAAAGCCTGGCCGCCGCACGCGTCTAAGCGCAGCGACCAACACGACTGCACAGTCGCCATCCGCGCGCGGCTACTGCTCGGCATCGGCATGTACCCCCGCGAACAGCACGATTCTGAGTGCGTCGTCCGCATCCACCTGACAACTGCTTGCTACGTGTTGGCAGCCGCTCCAAGCGATGGCCAAACTGCAAGCGTTAAACGCAGCGCGGCGCGACACCCGGGTGCCGCGCCGCGTTGCGTTTCACACCATCAATCTGCAGCGACGGCGCTTACCAGAACACCGTGTACAGCACGATCAGGATCGCGATCACGCCCGCCGCGCCGACCTTGAAGCCCAGCGTGGTGCCATAGGCCACATCGTCGGTACGAATCAGGTCGCGTGCCTGCGTGGGCGCGGTCAGCAACGACACCACCACCGCCAGCACCAGCGCCGCAACGAACACCACGCCGATGCGGTCCATGAAGGGCAGTTCCGGCCAGGCGAACTTGAGCGCGAACGACAACACCACCGAACCGATCGCCGCGGTCAGCGCGCCGGCTTCGTTGGCACGCTTCCAGAACAGGCCGAGCATGAAGATCACAACCACGCCCGGCGTAAAGAAGCCGGTGAATTCCTGGATGAACTGGAAGCCCTGATCGAAGTTGCCCAGCAATGGCCGCGCGGTGAGGATGCCGATCAGCACCGACACCGCCGCCACGATCCGGCCCACACGCACCAGCTGCTTCTGCTCGGTCTGCGGGCGGAACTTGGCGTAGAAATCCAGGGTGAAGATGGTCGCCACCGAATTGATCTTGGACGCCAGCGAGGCCACGATCGCCGCCACCAGTGCCGCGAACACCAGGCCCAGGATGCCGGTCGGCAGCAACTGCATCATGGTCGGATAGGCCTGGTCGGGCTTGGCCAGATCCGGCGCCAGCACCACCGCGGCAATGCCCGGCACCACGATCACCAGCGGCATCAGCAGCTTCAGGAACGCGGCAAACACCATGCCCTTCTGCGCCTCGCCGATGTTCTTGGCCGCCAGTGCGCGCTGGATGATGTACTGGTTGAAACCCCAGTAACTGATGTTCATCACCCACAGCCCGCCCAGCAGCACGCTCAGGCCCGGCAGATCTTTGTAGAACGGGTTGTCCTTGGTCAGGATCATGTGGAAGTGCTCGGGGTGCGCGCTCCACAGGTGCTTGAAGCCGGCCAGCACGCCGGCGCCATCGCCGATCCGCGCCAGGGTCAACCCGGCCACCAGCAGGCCGCCCAGCACCAGCAGCGTGACCTGCACGATGTCGGTCAGCGCGACAGCTTTAAGACCGCCATACAGCTGGTAGACCAGTGCGAACACGCCGATCAGCGCCAGCGCCAGGGTCTGGTCCATGCCGGTGACCTGGCTGACCGCGATCGACCCCAGCCACAGGATCGAGGTGAGATTGACGAACACGTACAGCAGCAGCCAGAACACCGCCATCAGCGTGCGGATCCACTTGCCGTACCGCTGCTCCAGGAACTGCGGCATGGTGTAGATGCCGTTGCGCAGGAAGATCGGCAGGAAGAACTTGCCCACGATCAGCAGCGTCAGCGCCGCCATCCATTCGTAGGAGGCAATCGCAAGACCGATGGCATAGCCCGAACCGGCCATGCCGATGATCTGTTCGGCCGAAATGTTCGCGGCAATCAGCGAGGCGCCGATCGCCCACCACGGCAACGATTTGCTCGCCAGGAAGTAGTCCTCGGCGCTCTTGCTATGGCCTGCCTTCTCGCGCGAGACCCACTGCGCAAGCACGAAGATGCCGGTCAGGTAGACCAGCACAATCACGATATCCAACGTCGCCAAACCCACTGCACTCTCCTGTCTGGCTCTGGGGTGTGCGCCGAGCGCCGGACAAGCCTGCAGAATGCCGCCGCAACGCACAGCGTGCGCCACGGCAGCGCGGCGAACCGCAGCTGCAGGCCATCCCGGCCGATCGACGCGCGCGTCCCGCGGCGGCTGATGACACCACCGATGAGGGTGGCCGCTGTAACGCGTCGCCAACACTGGCGACGCACCTGTTTCGTCTGATCTACCGCATTCCCGCAGGCGTGCCTGCGGGAATGCCGCTTACTTGACCGCGCAGTCGACGGTGACTTCGGCTTCGTTGAGCGCGCCCAGCGACACCTTCGACACCGCCAGGTCCAGCGCGGCAGCGCTTTCGATGCTGGCCACCTGGGTCAGCTTGGTCACGTCGGCACCGGCCACTGCGAAGCACTTCAACGGCACGCCGACCACCTTCCACTGGCCTTGCGGCAGTGCGGCCAGGGTCTTGTGCACATCGACGCGGCCGCCGCACTTGTCGCCACAGCCCACGCCCAGCCATACCGGCGCGGTCACCGCGCTGTCGCGGCGCAGGGTCAGCTGCAACTGCACATCGCCGTTGCTCTCACGCGAGACATCGACCGGCTTGCCGGACACCAGCAACACACTGGCCGCCTTGGCACCGGACCAGACCAGACGCCGCGCATCTTCCTGCGCCTTGTGATCGACCGCGGTCATCTTCAGGCTGCCATCGGACAGACCCACCGGCAGCGTGGTGGCCGGCATATTGGCCTGGCCGGCATTGGACAGCTGCATCGCGATACCCAGTGCCGGCTTGCCGCGCACGAAGTACACCCCGCCCACCGACTGCTCGCCGGACACGCCCGATTCCTCGGGCAGCGCGGCCAGGTCGCCCTTGTCGGCGTAGGTCAGGCCGAAACCGAACTTGAACTGCGGGTCGTAATCCTTCTGGCCCACGTTGTTGGCGAACTGCACCGCGGTCTTGGGCCAGGAGAAGCTGAGCTTGCCCTTGAAGTCGTTCTGCACGCTGCCATCGGCCTTGCGCAGCAGCACGTCGGCAATGCCTTCGCCTTCCGAGCCCGGCAACCATGCGGCGACGAATGCATCGGCCGCGTTGATGTACTGGTTCATCCACAACGGACGCCCGCTCAGGAACACTGCCACCACCGGGATGCCTTCGGCCTTGAGCTTCTTGATCAGCGCCAGCTCGCTCTCGTCGCCCGGCTTGTACAGCAAGGTGGCGATGTCGCCCTGGAACTCGGCATACGGGTTTTCGCCGAACACCACCACCGCCACGTCGGGCTTGGTCTTGTAGGCGCCGTCCACGGCCAGCTCGGCCTTGCCGCCGGCCGCCTTGATCTGCTTGTCCAGGCCTTCCCAGATGGTGTTGCCATTGGGGTAGTCGCTGCGCTTGGTGCCGGTGCCCTGCCAGTTCAGCGTCCAGCCGCCGGACTGCTTGCCCATGTCGTTGGCGCCGTCGCCCAGCACCAGCACGCGCTTTTTCGGATCCAGCGGCAGGATGCCGGCCTGGTTCTTCAGCAGCACCAGCGACTCGCGCACCGCCTGGCGGGCGATGGCGCGGTGTTCCGGCGCGCCCAGCAATTCGTACTTGCCACCGAGCGGACGCTTGGACGGCTTGCCGGCTTCGAACAGGCCCAGACGCAGCTTGACGCGCAGGATGCGGCGCACCGCATCGTCCAGGCGCTCGGCCGAGATCTGGCCCGACTTCACTGCTGCCAGTTCGGTTTCGTAGATGCCCTTCCAGCTGTCGGCGGCCATCGCCATGTCGACGCCGGCAATGAACGAGGCCGGGCAGTTGTCGTTGGTGCAGCCCTTGACCTGGCCGTGGCCGTTCCAGTCACCGACCACGAAGCCGCCGAAGTTCATGCGGCCCTTCAGCACGTCGGTCAGCATGACCTTGTTGCCGTGCATCTTCTCGCCGTTGAAGCTGTTGAACGAGGCCATCACCGTCTGCGCACCGGCGGCGATCGCCGGCGGGTAACCGGCGGCGTGGATGTCGCGCATGGTGGCTTCGGACACCTTGGTGTCGCCCTGGTCCTTGCCGTCGGTGGTGCCTCCGTCGCCGACGAAATGCTTCACCGAGGAAATCACGTGGCTGCCGTCCAGGAACTGCGGGGTGCCCGGGGTGCCCTGCACGCCTTCGACCATCTTGCCGGCAAAGCTGGCCACCACATCCGGCGATTCGGAATAGCCTTCGTAGCTGCGGCCCCAACGGTCGTCCTGCGGCACCGCCACGGTGGGCGCGAAGGTCCACTCCATGCCGGTGACGCGGGTTTCGGCAGCGGTGACTTCGCCGATCTTCTTGATCAGGTCGGGGTTGCGCGTGGCCCCTAAGCCAATGTTGTGCGGAAACAGCGTGGCGCCGACGATATTGCTCTGGCCGTGCACCGCATCGATGCCGAAGATGATCGGGATCGCGTTGCCGCCCTTGGAGGTGTCCATCGACGCCTCATAGAACGCGTCGGCCAGCTTCAGCCATTCGGCCGGGCTGGCGTTGTACTTGCCGCCGGGATCGGAGTTGCCGCCGGCCAGCACCGAGCCGATGCGGTACTTGCGCACGTCGTCCGGGGTCAGGCTGGCGATGTCGCCCTGAACGGTCTGGGCGACCTTCTCTTCGACGCTCATCTTGGCCATCACCTCGGTGATGCGTTGCTCCAGCGCCGCGTCCTGCGCGAACGGCCACTTCGGCGAGGGCCACTGGTCCGGATGGATGGTGGTCGAAGACTCCGCAGGCGTGCTGGCCGGGGCGGTCTTGCTCGCCTCGGCAGCGGTGTCCTTGCCTTGGCAGGCGGCCAGCATCAGCACCGCCGCAGCGGTTGCCAGAGAGAGGGCACGCCGCGCGACGGGCGCGGCGGTACGACGAAGCAGCTTGTCCAAGATCCGGGTCTCCAGGGTGGTTCTCCCACGGCGATGCGTTGCGCCGCAGGCCATTAGGCGGCGTACGCTTGCGTGATTCCCCTACCCTGTCAACAACAGCTGTCCATATGCCAAATGGCCGGCAACTTATTGGCCGGGGCTATAGCCTTGGAATACCGGCAGCACCTGTGAAACCACGGAAAACTGCCGAATCCGCTGCCGCGCTTGGCATTCCGCGCAGCCGCACTTTGCTGCAACGCACCACCCGCAGGGTCGGGCAGTGCGCAGCCCCCGCCCACGCCGGGCCTGCTGCTGCGCTCGCTTGTGCGGGCGTGCCCGAACGCACGCCAACGGGTGGGCTCGCCGTCAAACAACTGTCATACCGCCGGCCTAGCGTGACCGGCTTGCCGATGTGTCATTGCCATTGTTGATCGTTGCCTTTGCCTGGAGTTTCGATGTCCGCCTCCCCCGATCCCTCACGTCGCCGCCTGATGCAGCTGCTGGCAGCCGTTCCCTTGTTGCCGCTCGGCAATGTCAGCGCCGCCGCGTTCGAGCAACTTGGCGGTGCCGCACTGGCCGCGCGCCCGTTGCGGCCATCGGAAACCCCGGCCCACCTGGTCTCGGCCACCTTCCACGGCATGCCCGCGCCCAGCCTGGCCAACCCGGCGGCCATGGCCACCACCACGGTCGGCTCGGCACTGACCGTGGCGCGCAGCGACGGCAGCACCCAGCGCTATGCGTTGGCGTATCACCCGTTTTTCGTCACCGGCGATCAGGTGCCCGACGGCAAGGGCGGCACCGTGCTGGCCGGCGGCTATTACGACATCCGGCACCGACCGATCATCGACCGCTCCAAACCCGGTGCCGAGCGGCCGTTCTTTTCCGATTGCCCGGACAGCTCCTCGCTGCTGACCCTGCCCAATGCCAAGGTACCCGGCGTCAAGGGCAACCACGTGTTTGCGGTGGTGCAGTTCGAATACACCACCCGCGACCAGGCCGGCAACGACACCAACCGCCACCTGCCCGCGCCGATCGCGGTACTGACGCTGGACCAGGACCCGGCCACCGGCAAGTTGTCGCTGGTGAAGTACCACAATGTCGACACCGCGCCGGTGCACGGGCTATGGACTACCTGCGGCGCCAGCCTGTCGCCATGGAATACCCACCTGTCCAGCGAAGAGTACGAGCCCGACGCCACCGCGCTGGCCGGCAACACCCAGTTCCGCAGCTATAGCACGCATCTGTACGGCGACCCGGAGAAAGCCAATCCGTATCACTACGGCCACCTGCCGGAAATCACCGTGCACCCGGACGGAACCGGGAGCGTGCGCAAGCACTATTGCCTGGGCCGCATCTCGCACGAACTGGTGCAGGTGATGCCCGACCAGCGCACCGTGCTGATGGGTGACGACGCCACCAACGGTGGGTTGTTCATGTTCATTGCCGACCGCAAGGCCGACCTGTCGGCCGGCACCTTGTACGTCGGGCGTTGGCACCAGACCTCCGGCATCGGCCCGGGTGCGGCCACGCTGAGCTGGATCAAGCTGGGCCACGCCACCAGTGCCGAAATCCAGGCCCTGGCCGATCGCCTCACTGCCGCCGACATCCTCGATGTGCACCTGAGCGATCTTGGCGATGCCTCGTTCACCAAGATCCCGTTCAACGGCACCTTCAACTGGATCCGCATCAAACCGGGCATGGAAAAGGCCGCCACCTATCTGGAAACCCATCGCTATGCCGCGCTGGCCGGCGGCAGCCTGGGCTTCACCAAGCTTGAAGGAACCACCGTCAACGCACGCGACAAGGTCGCTTACATGGCGATGTCCTACATCGTCACCAGCATGCGCAACGGCTCGGGCGATGTAAAAGTACAGGGCCCGGAAGCCGGTGCGGTGTATGCCCTGAATCTGCGCGGCGGCCAACGCGACAGCCACGGCGCACCAATCCACAGCGACTGGGTGCCAATCGACATGGCCGCCCCGGCGGCCCTCACCGGCCACGATCTGGCCAAGGCCGACGCGCTGGGCAACCTGGCCGACCCGGAGCGCCTGGCCAACCCGGACAACCTCAAATTCTCCGAAGCGCTGCGCACCTTGTTCATCGGCGAAGACAGCAGCCTGCACGTCAACAATTTCCTGTGGGCCTACAACGTGGACAGCGGCGCACTGACACGCGTGCTGTCGGTGCCGGCCGGCGCCGAATCCACCGGCCTGCACGCAGTCGACCAGATCCACGGCTGGACCTACGTGATGAGCAATTTCCAGCATCCCGGTGACTGGGAAAGCCCGCTGCACGACATCGTCAAGCCGGTACTGGACCCGCTGGTGCGTGCCCACTACAAGAACCGCTTCGGCGCAGCGGTGGGCTATCTCACCGGCGATCCGGTGGCAGTGCAGTTGGGCAAGGCGTAAGCGCAGGCGTCGTCGCTCGCAGTGCTGGCAATGCGCTGCGAGCGGCATCTTGTTTCGTCGGTCGTATCGACTGCGCGACAGGCGCTTGCATGAGGGCGCGCTGATGTATGGCCATCGCGCAGCGTCGAGCGCGCGGTGCCCTCACCGCTCGCGGGACACGCCGTCAACCCGTCCACAGGAGCTCGGTGGCGGCATCCATGCCGCCAACGGTCCCGCAATCGGCGAGGACACCGCACCAGACAGTTGGCTGGCGGGTCTTATCAAGACGAGGCATGCCGGCCCGCGGTAGACCGGTGTGACGTCGTTTTACTAGCCGCTCTTATTTCCAGCGCGGTGCGCGTCAGGCAGGCGACTCGCGCAGGCCAGCCCGGATGCGCAGTTCAAGACACGCGGCGCGTCTCCAATGCCGCCATCACGATGGGCTTGGCCCAATCGGGCACCTGCGCCAACTCTGCCGGTGTTTGCGGGTAGTGCAGGCCGCTGCGGTCCAGTTCCAGCACGAGCGTCGGCGCCGCCTGACCCGCCGCGTCGGCCGGCGCGCTGTTGTCGTAAACATGCAGCACTGCCAGATGCGGCAGCAACGCGATCAGGTTGGCGCGCGATGTGTCGTAACGCGCGCGGATCTTGTGCTCGGGAATGGCATGGCCGCCGGCAGCGACCCGTGCTGCCACGCGCTGGACGTGCAGGTCCACCGTCGCCAACCCGCAGAACCAGACCGCCACCGTGTGCTGCACGCTGGCCTCGCGCAGCAGGCGCGGAATGGTGGTCGCGCCCAACGTTGTTTCGAATGCGAAATCGCTGCCGTCGGCCATCGCCTGGCGCAGCCGTCGCACGCCTTCCTGCCAGGCCTGGGCATTGGCCTCTTCCAGTGTCCAGCCCTGCTCCACCAGTTGCCGGGTGAAGGCATCCGGGTTGTACCAGCTGGCGCCGTCTTCCTGCAGCAAGGTGCCCAGCAATGAACTTTTACCGGCGCCGTTGACGCCAGCCAGTACCAGGATATTTCCCATCGATCAGAGCGACGGGCCCAAGGCGATCTTGCGACCACGGCGTGCGGGCTTGGCGATCACCTGGGCCAGCACCGCGGCATCGGTGACCGCGGCAAGATGCGCGTCGAATTTGGCCTGCAAGGCCTGCAGCGACTGCGCGCGCGTGGCCGCATCGGCAAGCGCACTGGCCTGCCGCACCAGATGCCGGTATTCCTCGGCATCCACCACCACCGCTTCGGGGTGGTTGTGATTGGTGATGACCACCGCGCCGTGGGTGCGCACCTTGCGCATCAGGCTGGGCCAACCCTTGATCTTGATGTCGGCCGCTGGCGCTTTTTCAAGCTCGGGCAAGTCCTGATGACGGGACATGAGGACGATCCTGCGAAGTGGGTGATTTCAGCCTACGCCAAAACGTCCATTTTGGGAAATTTGTCTATTTTGGACTGGTTACAAGGGTGCTCAGGCTGACAACAACGGAGCAGACAGTCATCAGGTGGACGCAGACGCACTCAGACCCAAACGCACGCGTGATGCATGCCGCCCCAGCACGGGCCTCGCCGGCCTGAGATGAGCGCACGCGTTTCGTTGGCCGCTGCAAACGGAAACGGGGCCCGCAGGCCCCGTTCCCTGTCACGCGCGCTGCGCCTGGCTCAGCCGCGCAGCTTGCCCAGCAGCTCGCGCGTCACCGGGTCGGCCACCTCGGCCGCTTCGCCCTTCAGCGCCGGCAGCAACTGGCTCGCCAGCTGCTTGCCCAGCTCCACGCCGAACTGGTCGAACGCGTTGATGCCCCACATCACCGACTGCACGTACACGCTGTGCTCGTACATCGAGATCAGCGCACCCAGCGCCTGCGGGGTGAGCGCATCGAGCAGGATCACCGTGCTCGGGCGGCCGCCCGGATAGCTGCGGTGCGGGTCGCTGCTGTCCTGGCCGTTGGCCAGCGCCTCGGTCTGCGCCAGCACGTTGGCCATCAGCGCGACGTGGTTTTCCGCATACGGGTCGTCGTTGTGCACGGTGCCGATGAAATCGGCCGGCACCACGCTGGTGCCCTGGTGCAGCGCCTGGAAAAAGCTGTGCTGCACATCGGTACCCGCACCGCCCCACCACACCGCTACGGTGTCGCTGTCCACCGCCGAGCCATCGAGCTTGGCCCGCTTGCCCAGGCTCTCCATCACCAGCTGCTGCAGATACGCCGGCAGCAGTGCCAGGCGCTGGTCGTAGGTCATCACTGCGTGCGTGGCGCTACCGAGCAGGTTGCGGTTCCACACCGCCGTCAGCCCGTGCAGCACCGCGACGTTTTCTTCCAGCGGGGTGTTGAGCACGTGCGCATCGAACTGCGCGGCACCTTGCAGCAAGTGCTCGAAACGCTCAAAGCCAATCGCCAGTGCAATCGGGAAACCGACCGCCGACCACAGCGAATAACGTCCACCCACCCAATCCCACATCGGCAGCACGCGGCCGGGTGCGATATCGAAGGCCTTGGCGGCGCGTTCGGGGTTGGCGCTCACCGCGTACAGGCGCTCACTGCCACCCAGCCAGGCATGCAGGATGCCGCCGTTGAGCAGGGTTTCCTGGGTGCCGAAGGTCTTGGAAATCAGGATGCCGGCGGTGCGCGCCGGGTCCAGCGTGGCCAAGGTGCGCTGCATCGCCGCGCCATCGACATTGGACACGAAATGCACGCGGAAACGCGCACCGGACGGCGCACGCAACGCATCGGCGACCAGGCGCGGGCCCAGGTCGGAACCACCGATGCCGACACTGACGATGTCGGTGACATCGGTGGCTTCCAGCTGCTGGATCAAATCGCCCATGCGTTGGCGCACTTGCGCAGCCGTTGCATACGCCTCGGAGGCAACCGGCGCGTCGGTCAGATCGCCGCGCAACGCGGTGTGCAAGGCCGCGCGCTGTTCGGTGACATTGACCTGCTCGCCACGAAACAGGCGCTGGAACGCACCGGCCAGATCGCGCTCGCGGGCGATGGCGAACAGTGAATCGAGCGCGGCGCGGTCGTACTTCTGGCGCGCGAAATTGAAATACAACGGACCGACTTGCCTGGCGTATTGCGTCGGCCGTTCCGGCTCGGCGGCAAGCAATGCGGGGATGGCAGCGCCACGCAGGCGCTGGGCGTGGGCGTGAAGCGCGTCGAATCCGTTGGTCTGTGTCATGCGGCCTGCGTGGGGATGCTGTGGTTGGTGTGGGAGATCGCGTTGTGCGCGTTCACATATACCAGATTGGGCTTGAAGGTCTTGGCTTCGTCTTCGCTCATGCTGGCGAACGCCGCCACGATGATCAGATCGCCTACCTGCACATGACGCGCCGCGCCGCCGTTGAGCGACATGATGCCGCTGCCGTCTTCGGCGCGAATGGCATAGGTGCTGAAACGCGCACCGTTGGTGACGTCCCAGATATGCACCTGTTCGAATTCGCGGATGCCGGTCGCTTCCAGCAGCAGGCCGTCGATGGCGATCGAGCCTTCGTAGTTGAGTTCGGAGTGGGTGACGGTGGCGCGGTGGATCTTGGCTTTCAGCAGGGACAGATGCATGGACGGAAGGCAACGACAAAAGGAAAGCCGGCATTTTAGCGGAAAGCACCCGCCCCCACCGGTTCGCGCTGCGGCCGGTGGTGAGGGCTTCAGGCCGGCGCGGTGCGAAAACGCACTCGCATCGGTTCGCTGGCGCTGCTGCTGAAGCCAGGCGCTGCGTCCGCAGCGCAAGCCCGCTCAGAATTCCAGGTTGTCGATCAAACGCGTATTGCCCAGGCGGGCCGCGATCAGGGCCACGCGCGCGCCGGCGTGGCTGTCGCCCGGCTCGCTCAGGTCGGGCAGCCGCAGCACCGCATAATCGACCCGGAAACCGGCCTGCTCCAGCGCATGGCTGGCCGCATCTTCCACCTGCGCACGCGGCGTGCCGGCGGCATAGCTGTCGCGCATCTGCAGCAGCACCTTGCGGATCTTGGCCGAGGTCGGGCGATCTTCTGCCGACAGATACTGGTTGCGCGAACTCATCGCCAGGCCATCGGCCTCGCGCACGATGCTGCCGCCCAGGATCTCGATCGGAAACGCCAGGTCGGCCACCATCTGCCGGATCACCGCCAGCTGCTGGTAATCCTTCTTGCCGAAGGCGGCCACGTCCGGCTGCACCTGGTTGAACAGCCGCGCCACAACCGTGCACACGCCATCGAAGTGCCCCGGCCGGCACTCGCCTTCCAGCACGTCACTGACGCCGGGCGCATGGATGGGCGTGGCCAGCGCGGTGCCGAGCGGGTACATGGTGTGCACGTCGGGCAGCCACAACGCATCGCACCCGGCATCTTCCAGGCCGCGCAGGTCGGCCTCGGGCGTGCGCGGGTAGCGCGCGAAATCTTCGTTGGGGCCGAACTGGGTCGGGTTGACGAACACGCTGGACACCACGCGGTCGGCGTACTGGCGCGCCAGCATCACCAGCGAATAATGGCCGGCGTGCAGGTTGCCCATGGTGGGCACCAGCGCCACGCGCAAGCCTTCACGCTTCCAGCCAGCAACCAGGGCGCGCAGTGCGGAAAGATCGGTCAGCGTCTGGATCATGCGGCGTACGCGTGCTCTGCATCGGGAAAGCTACCGTCGCGCACGGCCTGCGCGTAGGCACGCACCGCGCCGGCGACCGAGCCGCCTTCGGCGAGGAAATCCTTGACGAACTTGGGCCGGCGGTGGCCGCTGTCCAGGCCCAGCATGTCGTGCATCACCAGTACCTGGCCGTCGCAACCGGGGCCTGCGCCAATCCCGATGGTGGGCACGCCGAGCGCGGTGCTGATCTGTGCGGCGATCGGCGTCGGCACGCATTCCAGCACCACCAGGCTGGCACCGGCGTCGACCACCGCCTGCGCATCGCGGCGCAACTGCTCGCCGGCTTCGCCGCGGCCCTGCACCGTGTAGCCGCCGAAACGCAGCACCGATTGCGGGGTGAGCCCCAGGTGCGAGCAGACCGGGATCTCGCGCTCGACCAGGTAACGGATGACCTCGAGCTTGTGCCCGGCGCCTTCGATCTTGACCATCTGCGCACCTGCCTGCAGCAGCTGGGTTGCCGCATCGAGCGCGCGCAGCGGCGTGGCATCGGCCTGGAACGACAGATCGGCCACCAGCAAGGCCCGCTCCAGCACGCGTGCCACCGCAGCGGTGTGGTAGACCATGTCGGCCGTGGTCACCGGCAAGGTGGAATCGTGGCCCTGCACCACCATGCCGAGCGAGTCGCCGACCAGGATCAGGTCCACGCCGTTGGCGTCGAAGCTGCGCGCAAAGCCGGCGTCGTAGGCGGTCAACATGACCAGTTTTCGACCCTCGCGCTTGGCCTGCGCCAAGGCGGGCACGGTCCAGGGCTTGCTGTCGGCGTGGCTGCTCATGAAGTCATTACGTGGGGTGATAAGCCCGCCATTATCTACCCAATCGGCTCCAGCCCGCAGACATCGATGGCTTGCAGGGCGTGCCGCACTGTTCCATGGCCCGGAATGATCGCCTCCGGTGCAAGCTCCGACAACGGCAGCAGCACGAAGCCGCGGGCGTGCAGATGCGGGTGCGGCACCTGCAACTGCGGCAGATCGATCACCTGGTCCGCATACAGCAGCAAGTCCAGATCCAGCGTGCGCGGGCCCCAGCGCTCGCCGGCCCGACGCTCGCGGCCGAACGACTGTTCGATGCCGAGCAAGGCCTCCAGCAACGGCAGCGGGGCAAGATCGGTGCGCAGCCGGGCCACGGCATTGATGAAATCGGGCTGGTCTTCGCGGCCCCAGGCCGGCGTGCGGTACAGCCGCGAGGCCGCGACCAGCGTGGTCTGCGGCAACACCCCTAGCGCGGCGATGGCCGCGCGCACGCTGGCCTCGGCCGGGCCCAGGTTGGCGCCCAGGCCGACAAAGGCGGTCTGCATGCCCTACTCGCCTGAAGGCGCGCCGGTACGACGACGGCGGCGGCGACGCTTGCGCGGTGCACCCTCGTCGCCTTCGTGATCGACCTGCGCCGATTCGATCGCATCCACCAGCTCCTGGCCGGATGACTTCTGCGCCTCGCGCCAGAACTCCACATCGGCGGCGTGGTCGGCCGAAGCGAACTGACGCAACACCAGGAAATCGAATGCCGCGCGGAAACGCGGATGCGACAAGGTGCGGAATACGCGCTTGCGCTGACGCGAGGAGAAGCGTGTCTGCAATAGCCAGATTTCCTGCATCGGCAGCGAGAAGCGGCGTGGCAATGCAACGCGCTCCAGCTGATGCAAGGTGACGCGGTCGGCCGCACGGCGCTGCGCATCTTCCGGCTGCACGCCCTGCGCCTGCAGCCCCATCAAGGTGCGGCAGAACGCCGGCCACAGCAGCAGCGCAAACAGGAAGGCCGGCGACACCGGCTCGTCGTTGGCCACGCGCGCATCGGTATTGCGCAGACCTTCCAGCACCATGGCGCGCAACGCGCCGCTGCGGTTGGATTTCAATGCCGCCGCGCTTTCCGGAAACAGCGCGCCGAGCAGGCCGTAACGCTCCAGACCCTCGAAGCTGGCCACACCGTGCCCGGACAGGAACAGCTTGAGAATTTCTTCGAACAGGCGTGCGGGCGCGGCTTCGGACAACAGCCCGGCCAGGCGCGGAATGGGTTCTGCGGTGCCGGCTTCGATGTCGAAATTCAACTTGGCCGCCAGGCGCACCGCGCGCAGCATGCGCACCGGATCTTCCTGGTAACGCAGCTCCGGGTGCCCGATCAACTTCATCAGGCGCGCCTGCACGTCTTCGAAGCCGCCGCAATAATCGCGCACCGAGAAATCCTCGATCGCGTAGTACAGGGCGTTGCAGGTGAAGTCGCGGCGGATCGCGTCGTCTTCGATGGTGCCGTAGACGTTGTCGCGCACCAGCCGGCCATTATCCAGTTCGCGGTCGCCGCTGCCATCGTCGATGTTGGCGCGGAAGGTGGCCACTTCGATGATTTCGCGGCCGAACACCACGTGCGCCAGACGGAACCGTCGGCCGATCAGGCGACAGTTGCGGAACAGCGCCTTGACCTCTTCCGGCGTGGCGCTGGTGGCCACGTCGAAATCCTTGGGGTGGCCGCCGACCAGCAGATCGCGAACCGCGCCGCCGACCAGGTAGGCACCAAAGCCCGATTCGCGCAGGCGGTACAGCACGCGCAGCGCGTTGGGGCTGATGTCCTTGCGCGAGATGGTGTGCTGATCGCGTGGGATGACGCGCAGCGTGAACGGAGATGTAACTGAGGGTTCGATGATGGCGCTTCCGTCTTGTGTTGCAGGATTGCCCAACGGCTATTACCTCACTATACTAGCGCGCTGCACAAGACGTGACAAAAGCGCTCCCTTCGTCTAATGGTTAGGACGTGGCCCTCTCAAGGCTAAAACAGGGGTTCGAGCCCCCTAGGGAGCACCACCTCTCGTCTCACTGCAGAAACGCCAGAGCCCCGCATTGCGGGGCTTTTGCGTTGTGTTGCAGGCAATTTGCATTTGGTGTGGACTGCGCCGTTGTGCGGCAGGCCGCGACGGCCTTCGCGCGCATGCCTGGATCTGGACGACACGGCCCGGGCGCACCAAGTGGTCGAAATTGGTTGCCGTCCTGCGCTGCTGGAGTGCTCGCGTTGAACGTGGGTCCCATGCGGCCGTGCTGGTCTGGATGAGATGCCGCACGACCGCCATCGCTTCCTGGTTCAAGCGCATGCAGGCATCGCACGGCAGATGCCAGGGGCCACATCGCTCACCGTCGCGTCGCTCACATCAGCCACAAAAGCAGAAGAAACACAGACGGGTCGAACAGCAATGCCTCACGCATGCCGCGTTCGTCGCGCCTTGCTGAGGCGGTCGCCATACCTGATTTGCGCGCCAGTCGTGCCGGACGCCTCGGCAGTTTGCAGTACATGGCCTCAGCTCACACGGCAGCTAAAGAAGGTAACTCGGCGTCGCTGCCGGTTTCGGCGACGGCGTCGTGGGCATGCAGGCTTTCCAGATGGCGCACTGCCACATCAAAGGTCGCGTGGTGCTCTGCCAGCGCCTTGCGCAGGCGTCGCGCTGCGTCTTCGACATACATCAGGTTTGCGCCATTCAAGCGCGCGAACTCCTGCTCGTCGGTCCGCCGCACCGCGGCCTGCACCGGCGTTGCCAGCGCCTGCTCGCAAAGATCGAGCAGTTCACGGATCGCAAAGCGCTGCGTTTCCGCGCCCAGCTCAATGCGCACCTGCGCCACGCTGCGTTGGCTATGCGGGGTGGCGTAGGAACCGTGCTCCTGCAGCCATTGCGCAACCTCCTGCAGCGGCAGCGCCTCGCGCCCGGCGTGCTGCTGCACGAACGCATCGCTCAGCAACTGCCGCGACAACGCCGCCGAACATGGGCAGGTGGACGCGTACAGCACATCGACCTGTAGCTGGATTGTGGTGTGCCCTGCCCTGCGGTGCGCGACGATGTGCACCGGATAGGCACGCCAGCCGCTCAGCCCTTCGCTGCGCAACGCCGGCATGCGCAGCAGCATGTCAAAGCGCAGCGTCAGCCGCGCCGCGCGGCTCCCGCAATCGGCATGACTGGCGACCAGCGCCTGCAGCAGCTGCGACAGCATGGCCGGCGACACCGGCTGCTGCAGATGCAGGTCCAGCAGGCGATACAGCCGCGACATATGGATGCCCTTGAGCTCGGGCCGCGGCAGATCGACCTGCACGCTGGCGCGCGCGGCAAGCCCGGCGCCGCCAGCTTGCAGATGCACAGGGATGGCGATGTCCTGCATGCCCACCCAGCGCAACGGCGCACTCAGGGCGGAGAGTTCGGTAACGGCAACATCGGGAAGCGTGGCGGACATCGGGTGCTCGTCGAAGGGTAAAGGTGGCGATCGCGGCTCAGGCGCGACCGGGAAAGGCAGCGAAGTAGTCGTCGATGCCCGCATGCAGCGTCTGCGCCAGCTCGTCCTGATGCGTATCGCCGCACAGGCGCCGGCAATCGTCGCGATTGCTCATGAAGCCGGTTTCCACCAGCAACGAGGGAATATCCGGCGATTTCAGCACCGCAAAGCCGGCCTGCCCGACCTGGTGTTGGTGCAGTTGCGTCACCTGCTGCAGGCGCGCCAGCATCAACGTGCCAAACGCAAGGCTGCTGGCGATGGTGCCGCTCAGCGACAGGTCGGCCAGCACCTGCGACAGCACCGGATTGCTCGGCACCCGCAGCCGGCGCGCGGTGTCGCCCATGTCGTCGGCCGCGTTCTCGCTATCGGCGATCCAACGCGCCAGTGCCGAACTGGAACCAGTCTGAGAGAGCGCAAACACCGAGGCGCCGCGCGCTTGGCGTGTTGGCGCGGCATCGGCATGGATGGAGACGAACAAATCCGCGTTGTGGCGATGTGCAATCAACACGCGCTCATGCAACGGCACGAAGCGGTCGTCGCTGCGGATCATGGTGGGCCGATAGCGTGCATCGTTGGCCAGGCGTTGATGCAGCCGCCCGGCCACCGCCATGGCGACATGTTTTTCGTAACGCGCATCGGCACTGACCGCGCCCGGATCCTTGCCGCCGTGGCCGGCATCGATGGCGACGACATAGGGATGCAGGCGCGAACGGGCCGGGTCTGCGGGCGCTGTTTCAGCAGCATGGTCGCTGACGGTCAGGGCCGCGCCACCGGGCATGGTGGCCAGCTCCAGCACCAGCGCACTGCCATCCCAGCGCATGTCGACTGAACAGGGCTGCTGCAGATCCAGCACGACGCGCAGACCATCCAGATGCGGCGCGCTGCGTATGCGGGTTACCGCAGTGCCGGCGGGCATCGGATCGATAGGAGGCGACTGCGGCGACGCGCCAGAGAGATCGATAACCACGCGCTCAGGATCGGACAACCTGAAACTGCGGTAGGCCACCTGCGCACCCAGCTCCAGCCGCAGGAGAAGCAACTCGCCCTGCTGTTGCACGCGGTATCCCCGCAAGGCCGGGAGCCCCCGCGCAGCCCCGAAGGTCGGTGCAAGCATCAATGCAGCAGCTCCACCCTGTAACAGATGCCGACGCTTCATCACGCCCTGCCCTCACAACTCAAGCAATCGACCCGCCACAGCAAACGGCAGCGCAGAGCGCGGTGCGATTCAGGGCAGCAGCTGCACCACAGGAGAAGGCAGAACACGGGAGGTAAGACTGCGCGGCGAAGATGAAGTGTTATAAAGTAACATTTCTTCAGCAAAAGCAAGCCTGTTGCCGCCTTCCTGCGCCCCCGTGTTCATCTCCTCGTCCAGAAGCCGCCCATGTCCCACCCTATCCCCGAGACCTACGACGCCTGGCGTCGCTGCATTGAGATCGACTGCGCCCAGCCCCTGACAGCAACCTTCATTGCCCGGCGCCTCGCAGCGCTCCAAGACCCTGCCGATCACCACACTCAGCAGTTCCTGCGTCGCTGGGGGCCTGCGCATCACCAGCAGGTGATTGAGTGGTTTCGGCATGCGCTGCAGGATTTTGGAGCAAAGCGCTAGGTCGCTTGGGTTATAGCGTTCAAAAACCTCGTCAAGATTCGCACTCCTAGCGAACTGAGCAAGACGGCAGGTTTACCATCCGGCGGCTCTTAATTTCCGACGTTAAGACGAACGCGACTTTTCGCTGAGACCAGTGTCGACAGTAGGCCAACTGTCAAATAACTGACTCTGCATATCCTCTAGGGCACTGCAGTCGATAAGATATTGGCAGGAGATAAAGGCTGAGTTAGTCCCACCTAAAAATCGAAAGTGCGCAAGACAGAGTCACTGTCGGCAATTTTTGTGTGATCTCCCACACCCGTCCGCTTTATGGAAGTAACGTAGGCGAGCCTGAATCGCAGGCAGAATCGCCCCTAGCAGGGGAAGGCGACAATCATGGGAACGACAAAAATCGCAATGAAGACCATTTGCTTCCTGGCCGGCGTTTTGATGGTCGGCCAAGTATTTGCTCAGACCGGGGGGTGCTGCGCAGGCGGTATAGGTGCGCGTGCAACCAGTGGACTAGGTGAGCGCAACCCGACAGCAGCCACCAACCTCACATTGGATCCCGCGTGGTCGATCTACGAGTTCCAACGTGATGGGGTGACATACCTGCAGATCAACGATACGGAAGGAACTGTCAGAGCGGTTGTAGCACGCGTCGACGAAGCAATGTGGGTGCTGCCAATGGGCAAGGACGCCGATCGAGTCATATTGCCCACAGTCAATTCGATCTGGGCGGGCTCTACGCCGACGGCAGCTGTCACCGCACTAGGCCCCAATGCGCGCCTGGTTTACCGGACTGCTAATTTCACCGTACATGTCGAGCGGCAAGCCAACGCGGAAAATTGGAAGGTTTCTCCGTCGCAATAACGGCAGATGCTTCTGCAACCAAGAAGGTGAGCACTAACGCATGGCGGCGCCTGAATATGCCGCCATGCGATTTAAGACGGGCGCGAAATTCAGCCTCAGCTTCCGGGGACTCACGCCGTACGTAATTCACCAACGACGTGTCCGAAAATATTCTTATGACGACACCTTGCGCCCCCCTACCACGCCAGGCACGTGCGTGTATGAAGTGCTTGTTCGCTACAGGTAGCAGCTCTAGTGCATTCAGGACGCAACGATAGGCGGCCAGCTGCAAGCCAAGTGTTAACGATTGGCTATCGCCATGCAGTAAGCAATCAAACTTTGTGGAATTCAGCCGTTCAAATGCTGGCGAGCGCAGCGCTCGAAACAGGCCATGCGTCTCAATTTCCAAAGGATATAACGCTGCGACATATTCTTGTAGAAGCTGAGACTCAAGTACGGCAAAGCGAGTCATTTCCATTGCAGCAGCGTGGTGCCCACGCTCACGAAGATCCGCTATCACTGACTTCCGCATGCGATTCATCTGAACATTGACGTCAGAATAATCAACAACCCGATTCCGAAGCATCCTTTCTGCGGATAGATAACTTTCTCGAACAGCCTTCTGGGCATCAGCCCTGACTCGCCGGATAGTATCAAAGCGCTTTACAGGCTTAACAAGCCTCGCACTAAAAATAAAGAGGGCAGCACTGACAACTACGTGAAACACTTGCACAACAAACAGCGTCGGATTGTAGTAACCGATCTCATAAGTCTTTGGCAACGTTATGGCCAATGCAAAATTGGCAAGTAAGGTGCCTAAAGCAGTCCCCGTCCAGCCATGACGGCGGGTAAGGAAAATAGCCGGCCCGATCAATGCCGCCATCAACATCTCACGCAGCAATGGCAGCTGGGTGTAGCCAAGGGTGTAGAACAGCACCAGAATGCTAACGACCGACATTCCGAGATCTCTGGGCAGATCGATACGTGTCGGCCCTCGCCTCTGAGGCGACCAAAGCAAAACTGGAAGCAAAAAGCTCAATATTCCAAGATACCCACCCAACCAATAGCGAAAAAGGGATATAACTAAATTTTCTGTACTCGGCCCACCGAGTGAGGCATTGAGAATAATGCTCCACAGCGAATTACATAAAGCAACAGCGATTGCAAACGGGATTAAAAAAGGAGTTTGCTGGATCAGCTTCCGTCCGTAATGTTTCGCTAGCCAGATAGAGCAGGCGATCATCGGCGAATGCAGGACAGGGCTCAGATAGGCCCACGTCATGTCGTAACCCTGATTAAGCGAAAGCGGTATGCGCAACCAAAGCATTGCGGCCGCATCCCCTGCCAGAAGAAAAGGCCATTCGCGATATGGCCTGAACAGTAGGGTGACCACACGCAAGCCAACCGGCAGATACCATTGGTCGATTGAGCAATACCAAAGCGACAAGAACGCCAAGCAGTAGCACACGCTGATCAGCATGCCCCTGACAAGCTCTTTAGCTACTGCCATACCACCACTCCTTGGTTCCACGATGCATCCTAGTCTGGAGGGAATTGCTAAACGGAGTATAGCGATGGCGCACACATTGCGATAACGGCGTGTACGTTCTGGCGTGTAGCGTGTGCGTTTAACGACGCGCATTGCACTTTGCTGGTGCATTAGCCCCATACATGGATGAACGATGGCTTCGGCAGCAAGCGATAGGCACTGTCGCAGTCATTGCGATGCGGACATCGGCCGCGGGTTGATTACCCGGTATTGCCGTTGTTTGCAGTAACGCGGACCGTTTTTCTCAAAGGTGGCACAAAGCCGACCTTCGCCACAGGGAGCCACGTCCGCACGCGACACGCGGTCCAGGTAATCGATGGACGCTCGAAGCTGTGCAAGTTCGGTTCGCTTTTCGTTGATGATGCCCACCGAGTAGGCCACCGCCCCAGGCCCAACATACCCGCTACGAGCATCGTGGCGGCTGCAATGCCCATGCGCCGCGTGATCCGTGTCTCCAAGGACTGCTGGGCCTGCGACGTCCCCCCGATTTTGAGTAGCACCCCAGTTTGGAGTCCAATTCCCTACCCCGAAGGAGATTGGAAGTAAACAAGCGTTTGACCGACGGGCAGGTCACCGGCTTCCTGCGCGAGGCCGAAAGCGACGTGGATTTCCAGGTGGCGGCTGCGATGGCATGGCGGCCTTTGGTGATGTTGCTTTCGGTACGCGACAGCGCCTCTAAAATCAAGTTGCTGCGCGCCTTGCGACGAGGCGAGTTACATGAAGTAATTGCCGAGTTCGTCGGTGGCGGATGCAGCGCCCTGTACTTGGCGCCCCAGGTCTGATACCGGGGATTGCGCCGCCAAGAGATGTAGCAGGCTGCTGAGATAGCAACTCCGAAGTACAAAAAAGGCCACGCAGTGCGCGGCCTTCTTCGTTTTCCATGCCGATATCGGCATACAGAGGCGATCAGCCCTCCATTTGTTCCAGTTCCTTGCCCTTGGTCTCGTAGACGTACTTGAGGACGAAGAACACCGAGATGAAGGCGGCGACGGTGTAGATGCCGTAGGCGCCGGCCAAACCGATGCTGCCGAGCAGGATCGGGAAGCTGACGGTGATGGCGAAGTTGGAGGTCCACTGCGCGGCACCGGCGATGGCCAGGCCCGAGCCGCGGATCTGGTTGGGGAACATTTCGCCCAGCATCACCCACATCACCGGGCCCCACGAGGCGTTGAAGAACACCACGTAGACGTTGGCGGCGACCAGCGCGAGCATGCCCATGGCATCGGACATGGCGAGCTTGCCGGTGGCATCCAGCGAAGCGGTGGCGAACGCGTAGGTCACCAGGGCCAGGGAGACGGCCATGCCTGCCGAGCCGATCCACAGCAGCGGCTTGCGGCCGATCTTGTCGACCAGCATCACCGTGACCAGGCAGGCGCCAATGCTGAGGCCGCCGGAGAGCACGTTGATCAGCAAGGCGTCCTGTTCGGAGAAGCCGACCGCCTGCCACAACACCGCGCCGTAATAGAACACCACGTTGATGCCGACCAGCTGCTGGAACACCGCCAGGCCGACGCCGATCCAGACGATCGGGCGCACCTTGCCGGTGGCCTTGTTGATCAGGTCGGAGAACTTGGGCTTGTGCTGGTCGGCCGACATGGAGCCGGAGATTTCGCTCAGCTTGGTCTGCGCAGCCGCGTTACCGTACAGGCGCTTGAGCACTACCAGCGCCTGCTCGCGACGGCCCTTGACCACCAGGTAGCGCGGGCTTTCCGGGATGACCAGCAGCAGCAGCAAAAATGCCAGCGACGGAATCGCCTGCATCCAGAACATCCAGCGCCATGCGGCCTGCCCGCCCCATAGCGGCTCGGTGGACGCGCCAGCGGCGTTGGCCAACAGGTAATTGCTCAGGAACGCGCAGAACAGCCCGCTGATGATGGCGATCTGCTGCATCGTGGCGAGCCGGCCGCGATAGCGCGCGGAGGCGACCTCGGCGATATACGCCGGTGAAATGACACTTGCCGCGCCGACGGCAAAGCCGCCCATCACGCGCGCGAAGATGAAGAAGGCGGAACTGTGCGATGCGCCGGCGCCGATGGCCGAGAGCAGGAACAGCGCTGCAGAAATGATCAGGACCGCGCGGCGGCCCCAGCGGTCGGCCAGGCGGCCGGCAAAGAAGGCGCCGATGGCGCAACCCAGCAGCATCGAGGCGACCTCGAAGCCGGTCTCGGCGGCACTGGAATTGAAGGTCTGCTTCAGGCCGTCGACAGTGCCGTTGATCACGCCGCTATCGAAACCGAACAAGAATCCTCCGATCGTGGCTACGCAACTGATCAGGACGATAAAACGGGTGTTCTCACCGGCATCGGGGGCGCCGTTTACGGAGACACTGGACATGGGTTCACCTGGAAGCATGCAAAGGAGCGGCCACGGGGGTGGCCGACATCGGCCGACGACGCGCAGTGCGCCGCCGGCCACGGGACATCAACGCGTCAGATACTGATTGATCAGGTTTTCGTAGGCTTCCTGGCGGCCGCTGAGTTGCTTGGGCGCATTGCCGGCGGCGTGCTTGGCCACATCCACCAGCGTGCTAGTGCCGTTGGCAAAGTCTGCACCGGCGCCGTTGTCGAAGCTGGCGTAACGCTCGGCGCGCCACTGCTCCAACGGCGAAGACGTCAGCAATGCGTTGGCCACCTCCAGCCCGCGTGCGAACGCGTCCATGCCACCGATGTGGGCCAGGAACAGATCCTGCGGGTCGGACGATTCGCGACGCACCTTGGCATCGAAATTCAACCCGCCCGGTGCCAGCCCGCCCTGGCGCAGCACCACCAGCATCGCGCCGACGGTGTCGTACAGGTCGGTCGGGAACTGATCGGTATCCCAGCCGTTCTGCGGGTTGCCGCGGTTGGCGTCGATGCTGCCCAGCAGGCCGGCGTCGGAGGCGACCTGCAGGTCGTGCTCGAAGCTGTGGCCGGACAGCGTGGCGTGGTTGGCTTCGATATTGAGTTTGAAATCCTGGTCCAGGCCGTGCTGACGCAGGAAACCGATCACCGTGGCGCTGTCGAAGTCGTACTGGTGCTTCATCGGCTCCATGGGCTTGGGCTCGATCAGGAAGTTGCCGGTGAAGCCGATCGCGCGGCCATAGTCGCGTGCCAGGGTGAGGAAGCGCGCCATGTTGTCCTGCTCGCGCTTCATCTGGGTGTTGTGCAAACACGCATAGCCTTCGCGGCCACCCCAGAACACGTAGTTTTCGCCGCCCAATTCAACGGTGGCATCGATCGCCGCCTTGACCTGCACCGCAGCACGCGCCACCACATTGAAGTCCGGGTTGGTGGACGCACCATTCATGTAGCGCGGGTGCGAGAACAGGTTGGCCGTGCCCCACAGCAGCTTGACGCCGGTGTCGGCCTGGCGCTGCTTGGCGATGCCGACCATGTGTTTGAGGTTGCTTTCGTACTCGCCGATGTCATCGGCATCCGGTGCCAGATCGATATCGTGGAAGCAGTAATACGGCACGCCGAGTTTGGTGAAGAATTCGAATGCGGCATCGGCCTTGGCTTCGGCACGATCGAGCGCGCTGTTGCCGATATCCCACGGATACGCGCGCGTGCCCGGGCCGAACGGATCGGCGCCGTTGCCGCAGAAGCTGTGCCAGTAAGCCACGGCAAAGCGCAGATGCTCGGCCATGGTCTTGTCGCCGATCTGCTTGTTGGCGTCGTAGACCTTGAACGCGAGCGGGTTGTCGGAGTCGCGGCCTTCGAAGCCGATCTTGCCGATGCCGGGGAAATATTCCTTGGCGCCGATGTAAACGGTGTTGCTCATGGGGTGTGATGTCCTTGCTGCTGGGGGAGTTGTAGAAAAAGGCGTGTCGCTCAGCCGGCGTAGAGCGGGCTGACGACCTGCAGATGCTTGAGAAAGGTCTGGTAATGCTGCTGGTACTGGGCCACGCGCTGCGGGTCGGGCTGCGCGGCAAGCGCATCGTCCACCTGCAGGTGCTCCAGCACCACATCCGACAGCGCGGCATCGCCACCATCGTCGCGGTCGCAGGCCCACAGGGCCTGCAGCGCCGCACCGAAGGCCGCACCTTCGGGCTGGGTCGGCACCACGACCTGCAGGTTGAACACGTCGGCCACCATCTGCCGCCATTGCGCGCTCTTGCTGCCGCCGCCGGTGAGCAGGATGGTGTCGAACTGCAGGCCGGCCGCCACGAAGGCGTCGAAGCCGTTGCGCAGGCTATAGGTCGCCCCTTCCATCGCGGCACGATAGAAATGCGCAGCGGTGGTGTTGTGCAGATCCATACCGAACAGGCAGCCACGTGCATCGGGCAAATTGGGCGTGCGCTCGCCGTTGAAGAACGGCAGCAACACCAGGCCGTCGGCGCCCGGCGCAGTGTCGGCGATCATCGCTTCGGTCTGGTCGCGGGTGATGGCGAACATGCGCATCACCGCTTCGGTGGCGACGGTGCAATTCATCGTGCAGATCAGCGGCAACCAGCCGCCGCTGGACGAGCAGAACGCCGCCCAGCGTGCCTCGTCGTCCACCACCGGGTGATCGGCGTAGGCGAACAAGGTGCCGCTGGTGCCCAGGCTCATGGTCAGGCGGCCCGGCACCACGTTGCCGGTGCCGATGGCAGCCATCATGTTGTCGCCACCGCCGGTGGTGACACGTACGCCGGCCGGCAGGTTCAGTGCCTCGGCCGCGGCATCGGATAATGGGTAAACCGCGCCGGTTTCCACCAGCGGCGGCAATGCCTCACGCAGGTCGCGCTGCGCATCCATCGCGCCGAGCATGCGCTCGGACCACTGGCGCGTGCGCACATCCAGCCAGCCGGTGCCGGAGGCATCGCCGACTTCGGCAAAGCGCTCGCCGGTGAGCCAGAAATTGATGTAGTCGTGCGGCAGCATCACCGTGGTCATCGCGGCGTATGCCTCGGGACGGTGCTTGCGCGTCCACGGCAACTTGGAGGCGGTGTAGCCGGCCATGATCGGGTTGCCGGCGGTTGCGACACTGCCTGCCGCGCCGCCGACCGCATCCATGATCTCGTCGCATTCCAGCGCGGTGCTGGTGTCGCACCACAGCTTGACCGGTGCGGTGACGCTGCCATCGGCGGCCACCGGCACAAAACCGTGCTGCTGGCCGGACACGGAAATGCCGCGCACGCGCGCACGCTGTTCGCCATCGAGCTGCGCAAAGCAATGCACGATGCCGTCGATCCACCACTGCGCCTGTTGCTCGCGGGTGCCGTCGTCGCGGCTGATCAGCTCCATCGGCGCTGCGATGGTGGCGACCACGGCGCGGTCCTGCGCGTCGTAGGCCACCAGCTTGACGCTCTGCGTGCCCACGTCCAGTCCTACGTACAAGCTCATTGCTTCACCAATCGGTTGTTGTTGAGTCCCACCTGCTGGGTGCGGCCTGCGCCCAGTTCCAGGTCCAGGGTCTGCCCGGCGTAGGACAGTTGATAACGCCCGCCACGATCGCTGTGCACCCGTGCCTGCTGCAAGCGACCGCCATCCCATTCCAGATCGACGCTGGCACCGCCGCGCACACGCAGACCGCGCACGCTGCCGCGCGGCCAGGCGCCGGGCAATGCGGGCAGCAAAAACACGCTGCCGCCCCAGCTTTGCAACAGCATTTCGGTGATGCCGGCGGTGCCGCCGAAATTGCCGTCGATCTGGAACGGCGGATGCGCGTCGAACAGATTCGGGTAGGTGCGCTCGGGCGAGATCAGCAATTGCAGGATGCGATACGCATGCTCGCCATCGGCCAGCCGCGCCCACAGGTTCAAACGCCAACCGATGCCCCAGCCGGTGGTGTTGTCGCCACGGATTTCGAGCGTGCGCTTGGCGGCGGCGGCCAGCTCGGGCGTATCGCGCAAGTTGATCTGGCTGGACGGATGCAGGGCATACAGATGCGAAACATGCCGGTGCTGCATCTCCGGCGCCTGCATGTCCCAATCCTGCTGCCACTCCTGCAATTGGCCGGCCTTGCCGATGCGGTTGGGCGGCAACTGCTCGCGCAGCGTGGTCAGCTGCCGGGCGAAATCCGCATCCACATCGAGCAGCTTGCTCATGGCGATGCACTGCGCGAACAGATCACGCAACAGCTGCGCATCCATGGTGGGCCCGGCACACACCGCCGCGCCGAACGGGTGCTGGTTTTCCGGCGAGATCGAGGGGTTGGTGACCATTGCGCCCGTTTGCGGGTCGCGCACCAGGGTGGCAGCGAAGAACTCCGCCGCGCCCTTGAACAGCGGATAGATCTTGCCCAGATAGGCGCGGTCGCGGCCGTAATCCCAGCGGTCCCACAGCTGCTGCAGCAACCACACCCCGCCCATCGGCCACAGGCTCCACTTGGCGCCATCGATCGGGCCGGCCTGGCGCCACAGATCGGTGTTGTTGTGCACCACCCAACCGGGCGCGTCGTAGAGCGCTCTTGCGGTGTGCGCGCCGGTCTTGGCCAGATCGAACAGCATGGATTCCAGCGGTTCAACGCACTCGTGCAGCGCGTTGGCCTCGCTGGGCCAGTAGTTCATCTCGGTGTTGATGTTGATGGTGTACTTGCTTTCCCACGGCGGCTGCATCAGGTCGTTCCAGATGCCCTGCAGGTTGGCCGGCTGGGTGCCGGGCCGCGAACTGCAGATCAACAGGTAACGGCCGTATTGGTGATACAGCGCGGCCAGTGCCGGATCGTTGCCGCCTGCGAAGCGTTGCACGCGTTCGCCGGTGGGCAGGCTTGCCGCGTCGCTGCTGCCCAGGTCGATTGCCACACGCCGGAACAGGCGTTGATGATCGGCCAGATGCGCACGCAACAGCGCCGGGAAATCCAGCTTGGCGGCTTTTTTCAAACTTGCTGCGGTCAATGCAAGCGGTTCGCCATCGACCGCATCGAAGCGTTGGTAACTGGTGGCGGCGGTGAGCAGCAGCACCACTTCATCGGCCGCTTCGATGCGCAGACGGTCGCGCAACGCGGTAACCGTGCCGCCCTTCACCTGCGGCAATACCCGCAAGGCAAACCGCAGCTTGCCTTCGATGCCGGCGAAGCTGCCGTTGCGGCCACTGAACAGCAGCCCGCCCTGCTCCGCGGTGACCTCGCCGCTTTGCGGGCTGTCGATGCCCACGCGCAGGGAAATCGCGCGTGGCCGGTCGCACGACAAGCGCACCACAATGCAGTGCGATTGCGCCGAGACGAACACCTCGCGCGTGTGCACCGCGCCGCCGGAGCGGAACGTGGTGGTGGCCACGGCGGTATCCAGATCGAGCTGACGCCGGTACTCGCTGATGCCATCGGCACGATCGAAATCCAGCAGCAGATCGCCCAGCGGTTGATACGGCATCTGCTTGAGCGGGCGCGAGAGCAGCTTGGCATCGGCCAGTTGCTCGGCCTGGGCATAGCGCCCGGCGAAGATCAGCGCGCGCACCTGCGGCAACGCCGCCAATCCCTCCGGGTTGGTGGAATCGTAGGGCCCGCCTGCATACAAGGTGTCTTCGTTGAGTTGCAGGCGCTCGTGGGCGATGCCGCCCCACACCATCGCACCCAGACGGCCATTGCCCACCGGCAAGGCCTCCACCCATTCGCTGGCCGGTTCGCGATACCACAGCTGCAAGGCATCGGCGGGCGCCACCGCTGGCAAACCGCCGGCCTTTGCAGGGCCCGCCGCCTGTGCAGCCACGGGTGCGGCACCCAGGACCGCAAGCGCGGCCCCGGTTGCCTTGCACAGTTCACGACGGGTCAGCACGGCCACCGCCGTGCTGCATCACCGGAACCGCCCGCGACTGCCTTGCGGCGTTCCGGCATCTGCTTGCTCATCGACTGACCACAACCTGCAATCATCGACGACGTGCTTTGCCAGACGCAATCTTGCGCTGCAACACGCTGACCGGCTTGCCGTCGTACTGGATGCTGGTGTCGGTCTTGGGCGCAAGTGCGCCGGCGTCGTCGCGCGGGCCATCGACGAAGCGCACGTTGATGGTGCGTTCGGCCTGCATGCCGGTCCAGCTGCCTTCGCGCTTGCCGATGCTCAGCTCGCCCTTGGCCTGGTTCCAGGCCAGCGGAATGCGGCTGAACTCGCCCTTCTCGTAGCCGTAGCCCTTGCCATCGTCCTCATACAGCGAGAACTGGCCATCGGCACCGGTGTAGACCACCACGGTGAGCGGCGCATCCGGGATCTGGTCCACGTACTCCTGCACCGGGCCGGTCGGCACGATGGAGCCGGCACGCACGAACAGCGGCATGCGTTCGATCGGCGCGGCAGCTTCGATGCTCTGGCCGCCCTCGTAGCGCTTGCCGGTGGCGAAATCCAGCCAGCTGGTGCCGGCCGGCAGATACACCTGCCGCGAGGTGGCGCCGAAGCGGGTCACCGGTGCGACCAGGAATGCCGGGCCGAACAGGTACTGGTCGTTGATGTCGCGCGCCTTCGCGTCGTTGGGGAAGTCCATCATCATGCCGCGCATGATCACGCCATCGCGCTGGTAGGTATCGCCGGCCAGGCTGTAGATGTACGGCAGCAACGCGTAACGCAGGCGGTTGTAGTAGGCCATGCTGTCGTAGAACGGCGTGCCTTCGGGGGCGATGTTCCAGATCTCGCGATACGGGAACTGGCCGTGCGAGCGGAAGATCGGCACGAACGCACCGAACTGGAACCAGCGCGTATTGAGCTCGCGCCATTCCGGCAGATGCGCCGGGTCCTGGTTCTCGTAGCGCTTCTCCACCGCAAAGCCGCCGATGTCGAAGGTCCAGTTGGGCAGGCCCGACAGCGCCATGTTCACGCCGGCAGAAATCTGGTCGTGCATGTCGTCCCAGCGCGAGACGATATCGCCGCTCCACACCGCCACCGCATTGCGCTGGGTGCCGGCATAGCCCTTGCGCGAAAGGATGAACACGCGCTTGTCGTCGGCCGCACGGTCGCCCGCATACACGCCGTGCGTATGCGGCAGCGGGTAGGAGTTGAAGTACTCGGTGGACGAGCCCAGCGCGTTCGGCGTGGTGCGTGCCTTGCGCTCGGCGATGTCCAGGTTGGAATGCACGTCCGGCTCGTCGGCGTCCATCCACCAGGCATCGAAGCCCTTGCTGTTGAGCTTTTCGTTGACCTGGCGCCAGTAGATGGCCTGCGCCTTTTCCGAATACGGGTCGTAGAACGAGTTCTTGTAGCCCTTGCCGATCCAGTCCAGCTCACCCACTTCCACGTTGCGCTTGAACATGAAACCGGCCGCGTCCAGTTCCTTGTAGTTGGCGGTGGTGGGGTAGAACTTGGGCCAGATCGAAATCATGATCTGGGCGTGCATGTCATGCACGGCCTTGACCATGCCATCCGGGTCCGGGAAATGCTTCGGGTCGAAATCGTGCGAGCCCCAGGCATTTTCGGGCCAGTACGACCAGTCGAGCACGATGTTGTCCAGCGACAGCTTGCGCTTGCGGTATTCGGCCACTGCGCCGACCAGCTCGTCCTGGCTCTTGTAGCGCTCACGGCTCTGCCAGAAGCCGTAGGCCCACTTGGGCAGCATCACCGACTTGCCGGTGAGTTCGCGATAGCCGGCCACGGCCTGGTCGTACGAATCGGCGGACACGAAGTAATAGTCGATCATCTGGCCGGCTTCGGACCACAGCGACAGGTCCTTTGCCTCGGCAGCCGGCAGCGGGTCGCGGTGCAGCAGCGCGATGTAGCTGGGGTCGATCAAGTCCCATTCCACCTTGACCGTGTGGCGCGTGCCCGGCTCAAGATCGAGCTTGAATTCGTGATTCCACGGGTTCCAGTTCTGGCGCCAGCGGTCGACCACCAGCTTGCCGTCCACATACAACTTGGCGTATTCGCTCGAATACAGCGAGAAGGTGTGCTCGCCACCGGTGAGCGCTTCGATCTCGCCCTCCCAGGTGACCTGCATGCGGCTGTTCTTGTCCTTGGTGATCGCCTTCTTCGGGTACTTGGTCAGGTCGCTGATGTACTGGTAGTTCACCTCGCTCTCGCGGCGCTCGACGATCTGCTTGCCATTGATGGCGTAGCGCGCGGTCAGCGCACCGGCCTTGCCCTTGGCGTCATACAACTTCAGCGTCTTCGGCAACGGCTGCAGGCCACGCGGGTCGCCCAGGCGGCTGATGGAGTTGTTGTCCCACAGCAGGCCGTAGTTGCGGCTGGACACCAGGTACGGCACCGCCATGTCGATGTTGTTCTGCTGCAACTCGACGTTGCGGCCCTTCTGATTCATCCAGCCCTGCTGGTGCTGGCCGAAGCCGTACAGCGCTTCGTCATCGGGCGACTGGAAGCGCTGACGCACGCTCAGGTACTGCTTGCCTTCCACTTTGAGCGGGGCAAAGCTGCGCCCGCCGGCCACTTCGGCCAGCACCGGCTTGCCATTGGCATCGGCAAAGCTGACATGGCCATCGACAGTGGAGACGGTGGCGGTGACCTTGCCGGTCTTCAGCTGCACGCTGTCGCCCTGCTCGGCCACCTGGAAGGCGGTGTCGCCCTGCACCGGCACGCGCATCAAGCTGGGGCTGCGGGCGAAGTCGCCGTCCGGGTCCGCGCTGACGCGGATGATGCCGCTATCGACCACCTGCAGGCGCACCGGTGCGGCGCCCTTGGCGCTCGGCACCACGGTGACGCCATCGGCGGCCTTGCGCACTTCCTGCGCATGCGCGGCGTTGGCCAGCAGGGCCAGCGACAACGCCAGGCAATGGGCCAGCGGTGTACGCCGGTTGGCAGGCACGGTGCCGGCGGAACGGATGGTGGTTTGCATGGTCACTCCCTTTGAATTGCGAGGCGCTGCCGCGGGGGCGGCAGCGCATGGGTTTCTGTTTTTTTCTGCTTATTTGTAGGTGGCGAGCTTGATCTTGAGCAGCTGCGGGGCGCTGGAGAAATTGACACCGTAGTCGGTCTGGTCGCCATTCCAGTTGCGCTCGAATTTCCAGTCATTGCCTTCGTAAACGCCCTCTTCGACGCGGTCGTAAATCATGTTGGCGGTCGCTTCGCTGGCCGGGTGCAGGGTCACGCGCGCGTGGTAGCCGGTGACCAGGAACTCGTCCGGGCCCAGCTCGGCGATCAGCGCAGCACCGATCGGCTCGGGGTTGCCCGGCGGCTCGCCCTTGAACCAGAACTGCGGCACACCGTAAGTGACGGTGGCGCTCCAGCGGTCGTTGAGCTTGAGCTCCTGCACGGCCTGGCCGGGTTCTTCGGCGGTGCCGTGCAGCTTGCCTTCGGACGCGGCCTTGGCGAACGGGCGCATGCCGCGCTTGACCAGATCAAAGCCCAGCGCAAACGGTGCCAGGGTTTCTTCGTTGACGTGCTTGGCACCCAACGGGTAGTTGGAATAGCGCGTGTAATCCATGCCGAACGCCGACCAGCCGATGCCGTCGTGGCCCAAGGTCGGGAACAGGTAGCGCGCGTACTCGGGGCGGTTGCCGGTTTCGGCGACGAACAAGGCATTGTCCGGCCGCGCGTAGCGCTCCAGCACCGTGGTGTACATGCGGTATTCGGGCATGTAGATGTCCGGCGCCAGCAGGTCGATATGCGGGCCGGCGGCCTTCCACACATCGAGCACGTTGTCGGTGGGGCCGCCGCTGGCGTACTGGCCGGGCTGGCCCGGATTGAACGGGCCACGCAGCGCGGCGTTGACGTACATCGGCAACGGATATTCGGCCTTGCCGGCTTCGGTCACCTGGTCGATGTAACGGCCGATCGACCAGGCATGGAAGAATTCATCGGCATCGGCACCGAACACCTGCGCCCAGCTGCCGGGCTGCTTGTTCAGGCGCTTGAGCAGTTCCTCCGGCACCGGGCCGTCGAACAGCTTCTGCGCCATCGGCGAGAAGTCGCGCACGCTGCCGTAGGTGCCCGGCTCGTTTTCCGGCTGGATCATGATCACGGTGTGTTGCGGGTCCACCTTTTTCAGGTGCTGCATGAAGGCGACGAACGCCTTGCGGTCGGCATCCAGGGTGGCCTGCGCATGCGGCGACAGCGACCCGATCGCCTTGCCCTCGCGGGTGATCACACGCGGGAAGCGCTGGTTGTCGGCCTTGACCCACAGCGGCGCATAGGCCGGGCCATTGTTCTTCCAGGTCGCAAACCACAGCAGCACCAGGCGCACCTTGTGTTCGCGCGCCTGGGTAAGCAGCGTGTCGACGAAGGAGAAATCGAACTTGCCCTCTTCCGGTTCCACCTGTTCCCAGGCGATCGGCACCTGCACGGTGTTGGGGCCCAGCACCTGGATCGCCGGCCACACCTTGTCCATCACGCCCGGATAGTTGCTGGAATTGTTGACCTGCGCGCCGAGGATCAAAAACGGCGCGCCGTCGACCATCAACGCATGCTTGCCGTCCTTGCTGACGAACTGCGGCATCGGCGTCTGCGCGGCCGGCGCTGTTGCGCCGCTTGCCGGCGTGGCGGCGGTATTGGCGGCCGGCGTGGTTGCGGCGGATGTTGCAGCGGTGTCCTGCTCGCCGGACTGACAGGCCGCCAGTGCCAGCGTCAACGCAGACAGCAGCAGCGGACGCAGACAACGGCGTGCAGTGGACGAAGGGATCACACGCGTAACGGGGGAATGCATGGACATAAGACTCCGTGTCACCAGGTATCGGTGCGGAAGGGGGAAACGGGAAGGGCGTCGCGATTGATCAGGTTGGCGTCGTCGGGGTTCTCGCTCCAGCCGTAGCGCACCGCCACCGGTACGGCTACCGCATCGCTGCGCACGGTCACGCGGTCGCCTTCGATCTGCGCGGTGGCCGGATGGAAGCGCTGATCGGCGCCGGCAATGCGGAAACCCTGCACCGCACCGCCACCACGCACCTGCAGCGCACTGCCCTGCAGGTCGAAGCGCAACACCGCCTTGCCGCCGTCAAAACGTGCCTGCGTGAACAGCGGCGCGCTGTAGACCAGCGCTTCGCCGTAGGCCACATGCCGCGCGGCCAGCGCCAGGCGATGCCCGACATCGCGCTTGTTGGTGGGGTGAATGTCGGTGGGGTTGCCGATATCGATGATCACCGCCTGCCCGGTCGCCGGCAGTGCCAAGGTCTTGGACTGCGACTCGCGCAACAGCGCCCACGGGCTGAGCTCACCCTTGTCGCCGCCGGCCTTGAAGTTGGCCAGCTGCACCCACAAAAACGGCAGCTGCTTGTCGCCGCGTTCGGCGCGCCATTGCTGGATCATCGCCGCGAACTGCTCGCGATACTTCACCGCACCGCTGTCGGTGGCATTGGTTTCGCCCTGGTACCAGATCACGCCCTTGACCGGGAACGGCTGCAGCGGGTGGATCATCTGGTTGTACAGCAGTGTGGGCAGCTGGTTCTTGTTGTCGGTCAACGACACCCGCACCGCGGCGGGACGGAACTTCCACCCGCTCAGTGCGCGCTTGTCGCCGGCATTGGTCTGCACGAAGCGCTGCTCGTCCGGGCCATGCATGCCGCCACCGCCGCTGAGGTCTTCCACCCGCACCGCGATGTGATTGACCCCGGCATGCAACGCTGCGGCCGGCACCTTGTAGACGCGCGGCAGATTCCACTGCTTCTCGGTACTGCCCACCTGCTGGCCGTTGACGTAGGTGATGTCCGAGTCGTCGATCTGGCCCACACCCAGCGATACACCGGCCTTGGCCTCGGCCGCGCTCAGGGTCACCGTGGTGCGGTACCAGGCAATGCCGTCCATGCCGTCATAGCCGCTGGCTTCCCATTGCTGGGTGGTCGGGATGCTGTCCCAGTCGCTGTCGTCGAACGTCGCTTCGCGCCACTGCGGCATATCGCCGTCGACCTTGGGCCAGCGCGCGATGCGCTTGCCGGTGGCCGCCTGCGCGGCAGCGTCGCGTTGCTTGATCGCCTCGATCGCACCCTGGTTCTGGTCGGCATTCAAACCCAGCGACGCCGCATCCATCCACGCTTCGATGGCACTGCCGCCCCAGGTGCTGTTGACGATGCCGATCGGCACGCCGGTGCTGGCACGCAGCTCCTTGGCGAAAAAGTAACCAACCGCCGTGAATTCACCGGCATTGGCAGGCGTGGCCGCCTTCCACTCGCCACCGGTCAGGCGTGCTTCCGGCTGCACCGACCACGACTTGGGCACCTTGAAATGGCGCAGCTGCGGGTCGTTGGCCGCGGCCACCGCCTGCGCACCGTCGCTGGCCTGGGCCAGCGGCCATTCCATATTCGATTGCCCGCTGGCCAGCCACACATCGCCGACCAGCACATCGCGCACCTGCACGTCGCCACCGTCGCCTTGCACACGCAGCATGTAGGGGCCACCGGCTGTGTGCGCGGGCAGCTTGACCTTCCATTGCCCTGTCGCATCGGCCTTGGTGGTGGCGCGCTTGCCATCGAAGCTGACGGTGATCGCCGCATTCGGGGACGCCCAACCCCACACCGGCATCGGTTGATCGCGCTGCAGCACCGCGCCATCGGCGAACAGCAGTGGCAGTGTCGGTAATGCCCACGCGGCCGGGCTGGCCAGCACCAGGCCCAGCAAGCAGCTACGACGAACGAAAGAAACGGTCATGCAGTGATCTCCAGAGTCGGCGCAGCCAATCGGCGCGCAGCAAGGCGACGGCATGCGCCGCCGTACACAGTAGGCCAGCGCGATGACGCGCGCAGGCATGCAGCGCTCATCGTGGGTCGCCATAGAAGATGCCACGGCCGCCGGTGGCGAAATACACGCGGCCAGCAATACGCGGGTCGCCGGTCACGCTATACGGCCTGCCGAAGCGATGCGCGTCGTCATTGATGCGCAGCCAGTGGGCGCCCTCGTCATCGGAGCGGAAGATGCCATCCACGCCTTCCACGCGCCCGGCCAGATACAGGGCCGGTGGCGCGCCCGCGCGCAGCGGCTTGCCGATGCCCAGCGAGCGCGCTTCGTCCGGCTTGGAGAGCGAGCGCAATTGGCCGTTCTGCCAGCGCATCACGCCCAGGGTCGGGCTGGCCAGATACACCACGCCCGCATGCCAAGGGTCGGGCCGCAGTTGCGGGCGCGCGCGTTCATCGCGTGCCGGGCTGCCGACCTGCTGCCCGGTATCGCGAAAGCTGGCCGCGCCATCGCGGCTCTCGTACAGATGCCCGCTCACGCGATCGGCCGCGTACCAGCGCTGCGCATCGACGCGGTCGGCCACCGCAACCGCGGTAGCGGTCAGCCCCTGCACGCGCAACCAGTGCTTGCCTAAATCGACGGTACGCCAATGGCCGCCGTGTTCCGGCGCCCACACCACGTGCGACGCGTCGGCCGCGATGGCAATCGTGCCGGCGCCCTGCCCGCCCGGTGGCTCGCTGGCGAGGGCGGCCCAGTGCATGCCGCCATCCTGCGAATACAGCGCGCGGATCTCGTTGTTGCGGCGATCGCGCACGGTGCCGCTGCGCACCACCCACTGCGGCGCCTGGCCCGCAGCATCGATGCTCTCACCATTGGTCAGACGCGGGCCTGCATATTGCAGCTGCGCGCTGTCCAGGTCGTCGTGGCGGAAGCCATCGATATCGCCCAGCGCACTGAGCAGATGCGCCCCGGCCATCGGGCTCAGCAGATCCAGCGGCACGGTTTCTTCCAGCCCACGGTCCTGGAACCACCACTGCAGTGGCTGCTGGCGCGCAGCGAAATCCTGCAGGTTGCGCGAGGCCCAGATGCCGTAGCCGGTGACGAACAGCGCGTGGTTGCTGTCGAACGGATCGATCGCCAGCGCGCCCATCCAGTGTGGCGTAGCCTGCGCGGTCCAGGGCGCGGCGCTGTGATCGAACTGCGCGCCCGCCAGCAACGGTGTCCAGCTGCGCCCGCCATCGCTGCTACGGAACAGCTCATCGCGCGGGCTACGGCGGCGGAAGGTGCTGGCCAGCAACACCTGCGGCTGCTGCGGATCCACCGCCACTGCACCCCAGCCGAAACCATCGCCACTGGCCGGTTGCGGGATCGGGCTGATCTCGCGCCAACGGCGTTGCGCCGAGGTGTATTTCCACAACGCGCCGCCGGCCATCAGGTCCGGGCCGGGCTGGTCGCCATAACTCAGATACCACTGCCCGTCGCTGCCACCGACCATGTGACTGGGACGCAACCCCCCAGGTTGCCCGGCCACCGCCGACCAGCTGCGGCCGGCATCTTCGGAAACATACAGACTGGTTTGCGCAGTGGAAACGCCCACATAGATGCGCGGTGTCGGGTTGCCAGCGCGGCCGCTGGCGGGGTCGAACACGACAAAGGCGATCCCCACCGCCTGCTCGCGTCCGACATGGTTGCGCGCTGTGGCGCCAGCCAGTGCATCGGCAGGAAATGCGTCCACCCGCGCCCAGTGCGCGCCGCGATCGTCGCTGCGCCACAGGCCTGCATCACGTGAGCCCAGCAACACCACACGGCCATCGTGCGGGTCCACCGCCAGCCGCTCGCCATTGGCGCGGCCCAATTGATTGCCACCGAGCTTGAACGGCAGATCGGCGCGCTCGAAACTGCGGCCGCGGTCGAACGAGCGCAGCACGGCTGCATTGCCGGCGCGTTCGTGCATATAGGTACCCGCGGCCAGATACAGCGCGCTCGGGTCGGCAGGATCGACGGCAAAGGCATCGATCCCCATCAGATTCCAGTCGTCGGCACCCAACCAATCGGTCAGTGCCACCCACTGCTGCGCCTGCGCATCCCAGCGGTACGCACCACCGACATCGGTACGGGCATAGGCAAGATCGCGTTCGGCGGGATGAAACAGCACGCCGGTGACAAAACCGCCACCGCCAATGGCGACGCTACGCCAGTGATACGGACCCTGCGTGGCGGGCTCGGCCGCACGCACCCAGGACGTGGCGGAGAGCAACAGCAGCATCAGGGCCAGCGTGGCCCGGCATGCGTCTGCTGCGGAAAGACGGCGCTTAGTAGGCGGATCGATCATGGCGATCATTCCTCCGGCTCCCTTCGCGATCGATGGCGTGGCCATCGATAGGAAAAACACCGGCCCAACGAGCTGCCTGCACAGCTCGCCGGACCGGAGACGCACTTCCTACGGCGCGTTCTACAGGCTGGCCCGCAAGGTCAGGCCATACCGACGATCGTTGATCACAAAGTCGCGGTAGCGCGACTCGTTACCCAGATAGCTTTCGCGGCGGGTATCGAGCAGATTCACGCCATCCAGCGAGATCGACCAGGTGTCATTGATGTTGAAACGCAGCGAGGCATCCAGCTGGCCGAAGCCCTTGTTGTAGACCGGCAGGTTGCCGGTGCCGTTGCCTGCGGTGGT
Organism: Xanthomonas nasturtii; assembly: GCF_001660815.1. GTDB lineage: Bacteria > Pseudomonadota > Gammaproteobacteria > Xanthomonadales > Xanthomonadaceae > Xanthomonas > Xanthomonas nasturtii. The sequence goes on along the minus strand of NZ_LYMI01000001.1, from coordinate 112,638 downwards.
CACCAGCCAGTCGCTACGCCAGTTGTAGGCCACACGGCCCTGGAAGCGCGCCGTTTCGTAGCTGAGGATCGCGTTGTAGCTGTTCTTGGACAGGCCTTCCAGCGGCACCGTCAGCGCCTGCCCGTTGGTGTCGGTGGCAGTGGGGCTCGGCGCCTCGCTGTCGACATAGGTGTAGTTGGTCTGCAGGCCGAAGCCGCTCAGCCAGCCCGGCAGGAAATCGAAGAACTGCGTGTAGCCCAGTTCGGCACCGCGGATCTTGCCGGCATCGCCGTTGACCGGACGGGTGATCTGCCAAGGAACAGGGCTGCCGTTCTCGTCGAGATAGTCCTCATTAAAAACTGCATTGGCGATGAAGCCTTCGACCTTTTTATAGAACAAGGTGCCGTACATCATCGAGCCCTGGCCGAAGTACCACTCCAGCGCGGTGTCGAATTGGTCGGCTTTGACCGGCTCCAGCTCAGGATTACCAGCAGTGCCGGTGCGCGTTGCGGTACCTGTATTGGAGGTTCCGCTACTCAACGTCAAATTAGGATTGAGCCGATCGAATGTGGGTCGCGAAATGCCGCGTGAGGCAGCAAAGCGCCATTGCAACTGATCGCTTAGCATCCAACGCAGATTCAAGCTTGGTAGGACGTCGGTGTAGGTTTGTTGCGCACTCACCGGAATCAAGCCACCGCCTTCGCCAGCAGTTCCGGTACGCACACCAATGGAACTCACCTCAGTACGCACCACGCGCACGCCGATGTTGCCGTCGAACGGGATGTCGCCATCCACGCCGAAGCGCAGCACGCCGTAGGCCGCGTAGGTCTTCTCGTTCTGCGTGTTGATGTTGTTGGGCGCAAACTCCAGGGGCGTGCCGCCGAAGGTGGCCAGCGTCTGCTCGTAGTTGGCCACGGCCGCATCGGAAGCGGTCAGCGTCGGGCCGAAGGTGCTGCTCTCGCCGCGGAAGAAATCGGTGATCGGGTTGGTTACCACGCCCACGGTGGGGAACTGCGAGAACGGCGTGCCCGCGCAGCCGTTGATGCACATGAAGCGGAACACGCCCCCCTTGGTCTCGGCATCGCGGTCGGTGTAACGCACACCGGCCTTGAAGCTGCGCACGAAATCGCTGTCGAACGCCAGATCCATGTCCGAACGCCAGGCGAACTCGGTGCCCTTGTTGTCATCCTTGTTGTCAAGGTGCCAGCGCCAGCCGTTGTAGTTGTTCTGGTCGGCCAGGAAGCCTTCGGCGCCGCTGGCGTCGGTCACCGACAACTTGGGCAGGTCGCCACGGAAGTCGACGTTGAAGAACGGCGTGTTGTTCAAGCCGGTGGCCACAATGTAGCGCGTGCCGGTGGTGGTGGCATCGACATACTGGAAGTCGGTGCTCAGGGTCAGCTTTTCGTTGACCGTCCACTTGGCGCCCAGCGAGTAATCGGTGGTCACCGAATGACGCTCGGTCAGGCTGGTGTTGGAGTCGGCCGGCACGTTCTGGAAGGTGCCGTTGACGAACTCGTTGCGGTCGTTGACCTGGATGCCGGGCGTGCCCTGCATCGGGTTGGCGCCGGTCAACGCGAAGAACGAATAGTCGTGCCAGCTGAAGTCGTAGTCCGAACGCAGTACCTGCGTATAGACCTCCACCGAATCGTTCGGACGCCACTGCATCGCAAACGCGCCGGTCTTGCGCTCGCGCTCACCGACGGTGGTGTTGATACCGGCACCGTGCGGCACCGAGATTTCCTGGCCTTCATAGCCCGGCAGGTCGGTCTGGGTGTACCACGGCTCGATCGAGATGGTGTCCTGGCGGAACGGGCTCTTCTGCTGCGAGTAGTTCACCAGGATGCCGATCTCGCCGATGCCGGTCTGCCAGCGGTCGCTGAACAGGCCCGAGAACGCCGGCTTGCCGTCGTCGGCCAGGTCGTAATAGTTGTACTGGACGCTGCCGGCAATCTTGCGGCCTTCATAGTCGAACGGCAGGCGCGTGCGCAGGTCGACGGTGCCGCCCAGGCCACCTTCGATCATGTCGGCGGACGGGTTCTTGTACACGTTGACGCCGCCAAGCAACTCGGCCGAGACATCTTCGAAGCTCAGGCCACGGCCGTCGTTGGCGGTGAAGATGTCGCGGCCATTGAGCTCGGTGCGCACCTGGGTCAGGCCGCGGATGGCGATCGAGCTGCCTTCGCCGTAGTTGCGCGAAATCTGGATGCCGGAGATGCGCTGCAGCGCCTCGGCGACGTTGTTGTCGGGCAGCTTGCCGATGTCTTCGGCAACGATGGAATCGACGATCTGCTCGGCGTTCTGCTTGACCAGCTGCGCCTTGGTGACGCTGCTGCGGGTGCCGGTGACCTGCACCGTGTCCAGCTGCTGGGTGGTCGCATCCGACGCCGGTGCGGCAGTGGTGGTCGCATCCTGCGCATAAGCCTGCGCGCTCAGCAGCGTGGCCACACTGATGGCCATCACGGAGCGGCGGAAATCACGGATTGAACGCTGACCCACAGCCCGGCCTGCCGGAATGTGGCGATGTTGCACTGACATGGTGCTCCCTCCCAGGACGCATGTACTGCTTGTTTTTAGCGAGCCGGTGCGCGAACGCCCTGCCCGTCGTTGTTGCTGGCCTGGCATCCGGCCACGGCAAGGGCCGGGGCTGACTGGATGCGTGGTAATCCCGAAGAGGCGTACCTGGCGGCTGCGGCCGGAGCATAGGGCGCAGCCATCACGCCACACCAATGAAATATTCCTGGAAGGGTATACATTAAAGCTATAGCAACACTAGGAAACCCGGCCGCTCTGGCATTGCGGGGCCAAGCGACCGAGCTGGACATGGCGGGCTCAACTCTGCGAGCCCGCGCACGCTGCCGGCGTGATCGCCCGCACTTACCAATTCATGCGCAGCACCAGCGAGTAGCGCCGGTCGTTGACGAACTGGCTGCGGGTGTACAGCCGCGTATCCACCTCGCCCCCCTCATACGAGGTCGGCCCCATCAATACCTTGGTCTCGGTATTGGTCAGGTTGTTGGCCTGGATACCCAATTGCAGGTGTTCGTTGAAGCGGTAGAAGAACGAGCCGTCCAGCTGGCCGTAGTCGTCGGCCCAGGTCGGCAACCGGGTAGCCGCGTCGCTGGTGGTCAGCAGGTAGCGCGAGCGCCAGTTGTAGGCCAGCCGCAACGACAACGGGCCCTTCTCGTAGATGCCGGCCAGGTTGTAGCTGCGCCGCGACAGACCTTCCAGCGGCAGCTCGACGCCTTCCACCGTGGTGCGGGTGTACGGGTCGATGGCGGTGTTGGCCCCGCCCTTGCTGTCGACGAAGGTGAAGTTGGCATTGATGCCGAACCCGCTCATCCAGCCCGGCAGTTCGTCGAAGAACTGCGTGTAGCCCACTTCGGCGCCGCGAATGGTGCCCTCGTCGGTGTTGTAGGGCCGGGTCACCAGCCACTGCCGGTTGTCGTAGGTCTCGCTGCGGGTCTGGGTGGAGAAGTAGTCCTTGACCTTCTTGTAGAACAGCGTGGTGTACAGCATGTCGCTAGTGTCGAAGTACCACTCCAGCGCGGTATCGAACTGGTTGGCGGTCATCGGCTTGAGGGTCGGATTGCCCGCGGTGCCAACGAAGTTGGTGGCGTTGCCGGCGTCGTCGGTTTCCACGTTCAACAGCACGAAGGGCTGCAGCTGGGTGTAATCCGGGCGCGCCATCGCCTTGGAGGCGGCAATACGCCACTGCAGTGTGTCGGTGAAGCGGAAGCGCAGGTTCAGGCTCGGCAGCACGTTGGTGTAGCTGCCCTGCGAGTTGTTGTCGAAATACTGGCCGGTATAGCGGGCCTGCAATTCCGGCGAGACATTGAGCCCGGCCAGATTCTGGAACTGGCCGAAACCTTCGGCCTGGGTCTTGGTCTGCACGAGGCGCACGCCGATATTGCCGTCCACCGGCACGCCCAAGGCCTCGTCATTGCCGAAGTACAGCGCCGCGTACGCCGCCTGGGTACGTTCGAACTGACGGTTGGTGTCCTGCGGCTGGTACTGGTCCGGCGCCCAGCCAGAGCCACGCAGCGCCACGATCTGCTGCTGCAGCAGCTGCGAGGCGCGCCGGTAGTTGGTGACCAGGCTGCCGTTGGGCACCACCAGGGTGGTGGGCACGTTCACGCCGCCACGGAAGAAGTCGGAAAAGGTGAACTGCGACGACTCGTTGGGCAGGTACTGCGACATGTTGGCCAAGCCGTTCGCGCTGCCAGGAATGGCCGCCCAGTTGTCCGACAGCACGCCCCAGTTGTAACCGGAGTTCTTGTTGGTCTGGTTGCGGTCGGTGGCGCGCATACCGAAGCGCATGAAGCGCAACCAGCTGCTGTCCTGGAAGGTGTATTCCAGATCCACCCGCGTGGACAGCTGCCGCCCGCGGTTATGCCCCAGGTGATCCATCGCCGCCGCCCAGAAGTAATTGGACGGGTCCTGGGTGAAGCCCTGGTTGGCGATCTGCACGCTCGGATACTTGCCCGACACGTCATAGGTCAGCCCAGGCAGATAGGTCGCACTGAACACGGTGAAATCCAGCTGGTCGTTCTCCGACTGCACCAGCTGCACGTCGCCCTTGATCTGCAGGTTGTCGTTGAAATAGTGGCTGAAACCCACCGACAGGTCCGAGGTGGTGGTGCGCTGCTCGGAATAGCGGTTGTCGGTATTGAAGCGCACGCCATCGCCGGTGAGCAGCCCGCGCCACGAGTTGGACACCGGCGATCCGCGCTGGAACACGCCGTTGTCGTCGTATTCGAAGGTGGTGCCCGGCGCCGGGCTGATGCTGTTGTTGCTGTCGTTGAAGAACGCGGCGCGCTCCTGCCAGTTCATGTCGTAGCGCGAGCGCAGGTATTGCGCGTAGATCTCGGTCTGATCGCTCGGCTTCCACTGGAACGCGGCCGCAATGCCGTCGCGCTTGCGTTCGAAATCCAGCTGGCGCCAGTTCACCCCGCCCGGCACGAACACTTCGCTGCGCCCGCTGCCGGCCAGCACGGCGTCGTCGGTGCGGCGCACATACGGCTCGACCTGGATACCGTCCGAGCGGGTCGCCAGCTCCGAATGGGCGATATCGATCATGAAGCCCATTTCGCCGATGCCGGTCTGCCAGCGATCGCTGAACAGGAACGAGGCCGACGGCTTGTACGTCTTGCTCATGTCGCCGTAGTTGTAATCGACATTGCCGCCGACGATGCGCCCCGGGTTGTCGAACGGCATGCGCGTACGCAGGTTGACCGTGCCGCCCAGGCCGCCTTCGATGATTTCTGCCGAGGGATTCTTGTAGACGTCCACACCGGCCATCAACTCGGCCGGCACGTCTTCGAAGCTCAGGCCACGGCCGCTGGCGGCGCTGAAGATGTCGCGCCCATTGAGCTCGCCGCGTACCTGGGTCAGGCCGCGGATCATCACGCCACTGCCTTCGGCCGAGAAGTGATCCGGGTCACTGCGCGCGGCGAAGTGGTCGATGGTCACACCGCTGACGCGCTGCAGGGTTTCGGTGACGCTGCGGTCGGGCAACGCACCGATGTCTTCGGCGCTGACCGAATCCACGATCTGGGTGGAATCGCGCTTGATCACCTGCGACTTGATCAGGCTGGCGCGCACACCGCGCACTTCCACCGTGTCCAGGTCCACCGCGCTGCTGCCAGCGGTGCTGGAAGACGCCTTCTGGGACGATTGCGCCTGCTGTGCATACACCGGTGCGGCAAGCAGCAAACCGATGCTGATGGCCATGGCGGAATGATGCAGACGTGGGGTACGACGCGCGCGCACGCCCATACCTGCCGGGGCATGGCTTGAAAACTGATGCATCTGAATCCCTCCCAGGACGCAAGACGACTGAAGACAGGTTGTCGCGGTGTCGCACGATGCGAACGATGCGAACGATGCGAACGACCCGCAGGATCATGTGGGGGGCGGGCGCTGACGCCCGCTCCACCCGCTCACTCCATGGCGGCTTGGCCACCGATCACCCGCCCGACTTCACGTACGCTTCAGCATGGGATCTGGTGCACACATATAGGCGTGCGCACCACCGTCAACCAATGAAAAATTCACAGGCCAGTATTCCGTGAGGGAATACGAATGGAAGAGCCCGGTTACGTACGGGATTCCGGCCCGCGCAACGCGGGATACAAACGTCGGGCAGTAGTGCGCAACGCCTGCAAAATGCGCTCAGCGCCCGGCGGAAGAATGTAATCGCGCCGGCGGATGATGCCGAACGACTCCATCCGCACCCCCAGTTCGATCGGCAGGACGTGCTGTAGAGGTACTGGGCCGTCAGCAAAAAGAATCCGTACACCCGCTTGTGCGCGGCAGGCTTCGATGGTACCGGCAATGATCAAGTGCAAGGAGCCCGAGCGTATCGGCACTCTGGATGATCAGGTGCAGACTGTAATGCGTGACGGCGTTGAGAACATCGGCAGCTACTCCGTTTTAGGCACAGGCACTCAGCACGACGCCTTGATCCGCAACCTCGATGGTGGCCTGAGCTATAGCGATGGCCCACAGATGGAAGCGAGGGAGCGAACTGCCACGTAACGCCTGGCAGGTCACAGCAATACAAGGGCAACCGCGTGTGCTGAACACATGCCGGAAAGCAAGCTGCACTAGGCTATTGTTCCCTTCAAACAGGTGGCTTCATGGCTATGCGACCTCTCAGCATCCCGCAGCACCGTGCAGCGCTTTCCCTGCTGTTGTGCGCTGTCTTTGCCCACCCTCTGACTGGATGTTCACGCGTGAACACGCCTGCCAACGATTCATCCGCCACCCATCTGATTGAGAATATCCCGGTCGATGCGCATAACATCGTGCATATTGATACCCGCAAGCCGATTCCATTTAGCAACCACGCGTTCGGGGCGATGTGTTACGACACCTATGGCTGCAAGGTGCTGTACGACGGCAGGTATGCAGCCAATTTTCCCGAAGATGAGAAGCGAATTTCATCGGCTTCGCTGGGTGACGTCTACCCTGGCAATCTTAAAGCCAATACGATCGGCATTCGCAACTTCCCGAACTTCCCTCCTCCCGCTGAGGTGACCTGGCGCTCCAAGGATGGCCAGCCACATCATGCGCTGGTCGACCTCGGTGCCATCTTCAAGGAAAAGGTAGTGCTGCACAAAGTGCCGCAGGAGCAGTTGCCGCCGATCCTGAAGGCCGATATCCCTCCGGAGATCATCCTGGAAGTGAACGACCGCACTATCAATGTGTATATGAAGGCAATGGTGGATACCACGGTATTGCAAAAGCCTGGTAACAAATATAGCAATTTCCGCAACGACCTGATCCTCGTTTATACCAAGACCTACTGATGGCGTCTTCGACAGGAAGCATGTAATGGCTAACGATCGTAGTGACGAGAAGAAATGGGCCGATGGTGTGGAAACCTATCCGGCGACTGCACGGGATTTTTGGCAGACCACCAACACAGCCGCCATGCGTTGAGCCGCTCCACGACGGTTCCGCACTACCACTAGCACACTGCGGATAGTAGGCTGTTCTTTCGTTTCCACAGGTGGCTTCATGGCTATGCGACCTCCCAGCATCCCGCAGCACCGTGCAGCGCTTCCCCTGCTCTTGTGCGCTGTTTTTGCCCACCCTCTGACTGGATGTTCACGCATGAACACGCCTGCCTACGATTCATCCGCCACCCATCTGATTGAGAATATCCCGGTCGATGCGCATAACACCGTGCATATCGATACCCGCAAACCGATTCCGTTTAGCAAACATGCGTTCGGTGCCGGCTGCTACGATACGTTCGGTTGCAAGGTACTTTACAATGGCAGGTACGAGGCTGATTATCCTGAGGATGTCAAACAAATTTCCTCTGCGTCCCTCGGAGATATCTACCCTGACAATATGCACGCTGGTACGATCGGTATACGCAACTTCCCGAACTTCCCGCACCCTGCGGAAGTGTCCTGGCGCTCCAAGGATGGCCAGCCGCATCATGCACTGGTCGACCTCGGTGCCATCTTCAAGGACAAGGTAGTGCTGCACAAGGTGCCGCAGGAGCAGTTGCCGCCGATCCTAAAGGCCGATATACCTCCGGACATCATCCTGGAAGTGAACGACCGCACTATCAATGTGTATATGAAGGCGATGGTGCAGACGACTGTGCAACAGAAGCCGGGCAACGAATATAGTTATTTTCGCAACGACCTGATCCTCGCCTACACCAAGACCTACTGATGGCGTCTTCGCCAGGGAGCATGTAATGGCTAACGATCGTAGTGACGAGAAGAAATGGGCCGATGGTGTGGAAACCTATCCGGCGACTGCACAGGATTTGGCTGCTTACCAAAAAAGCCGCGATGCGCTGGCACAGTTCCAGGCACCGCTGCTGGTCAGCCAGAAGAATCCTCATACTCGTTTGTTCGTAGCCTGCTTCGATGGCACCGGCAATGACAAGAACAAGGATCCCGAGCACATCACCAACATCGGCGTCATGTACGATCAAATACAGGCAACCAATTTTTCCGGTTTACGCAATGTCAATGGCCACTACGTCCCAGGCGTAGGCACCCAGGACGATGCCTCTACTCGCAACCTCGACGGCGGTCTGGGCTATAGCTATGGACCACGGATGGAAGAGATGTACTTAAAGTTCATCACCCAAGCCAACGACTGGAAAAAGGAAGACCCCCAAGCCGAGATCAGCATCGTCTCCACCGGCTTCAGCCGTGGCGCTGTCACCGCCGCTATGTTCACGCGCATGGTCCACGAGCGTGGGATCCAAAACCCAAGGGACATGCAGATCGAAAAAGGCCCGAACGGCGAAATCCTAAAACTCAGCCCAACCCACCCGCCGCTGGTGCCGCCCGGCCGGACCGCGCAGGTGGTGGGCTTGATGGACCCGGTGGCTACCGGCGACATGAACCTGCGCGACACGCGCCTGCCGCCGTCGGTGGTGTCGGGCCTGCAACTCACCGCCCGCGACGAGCGCCGCGATCTCTTCCCGGCCAAGGACATCATCGATCCGGGCCGCACCCGGGATGGCCGCCTGCTCAATCTGGTCAATCCGGGCGCGCATTCGGATATCGGCGGTTCCTACCGGCTCGATGGCCTGTCCGTGCGCAACGGCAACCTGCTCACCGATTACGTCAACACCCTCAGTGACACTCCGTTCCTGACACCGCGCACCGTGTCCACCGCCCCTGAAATGAACGTCATCCACCAGTCCGAGCAGCACCAGTCCTTCTACGCCACCGCAGTGGCGACCACGCTGGGCCAACGCGCACATGTGAAGGACCTGGCGGGTACCACGGGCAGCGTCAATCGCACCGATGCCCAGGCCCTGGATACCGGTTTGCACGCACAGTTTCCGTTGCGCCCGGTGGCGGTGTCGCCGGAACGCACCGATCCCTCGGTGCCGTCGTTCGCGCGATACAACGGCGCTCCCGAGCCGCAAAGCTGGCAGCAGCAGATGCAGCAATTGCAGCAACAGCGCGAGCGCAGCCATGCGCCTGAGCAGTGGCATGCGCCGATGAAGGCGGATGCACCGCAGGCGCGGGCAGCGGCCGACAAGCCGCCCTCCCTGCGTGACGACCCGGAGGCTTTCCTGGACCGCATGCTTATCGCCGCACAGAGCGGCGACCGCGATCAATTCCGTCAGATGACGCAGATCCTGGCCAGTGAACCACCCGGCCGCGCGTTGCGCGCAGAGGCCATCGAGACGGTAAACCAGCAGGAACAACAGGCAGCGCAGCAGGCAATGCAGGCACAGCAGCAACAGCAGCAAGAAACGATGCGCATCGGTGGGCGCAGCATGTAACAACTGGCAGCAGCAAAGGCAGGAGGCACAATGGATGCAAAAGATCCACTGACGCCGGTCAGCAAGACCGCCGCGCTCATGGAGCAGTTTGAGCGCCGCTGCAGTGAAATCGAGCAACAGCAACGCCGCCTTGCGCAGCAGCTGGAACAGGTGGCGCAGTCCTTGCCCGGGGTGATGACCCGTTCGGCAGAGCAGACCTTGCAGCGCGTCCCCGATACGTTGGTGAGAAATGTCCAACAGGGGATGGACCAGTCGGTGGCCGGGTTCGAGAAACGGCTGCAGCACGCCGGTAGCTTGATCGGGGGAGGTGCGCAGTCCCTGCCCGATCAACTCAAGCGCATCGAACGTGCGCAGCGGCTGTTGCTGTGGAAAGGCGCGGCGGTCGTGGTCGGAAGCCTGCTGGTGTTGCTGGGCGGCGGCGGATGGTTGCTGGCCCACTATCGCCAGCAAATCGAAGATAACCAGTTGCGTGCGGAGTTGTTGCGCGCCTACAACGCTGCCGACGTGACCCTGTACAACGGCCGGCTATGCGCCAATGTCGAGACCAAGGGCCCGGCCTACGGCGATCGCCGCCAGTATCGGCAGGTCAAACCGCGCTGACTCCGACGGCAAGTACACGATGCCCCCTATCGTCTCAAGGACCAGGGCGATGCCTTGCGCGCCGTCGCGCGGCAGTCGGCGACATCTTGCGCTGGCTGCTGCGCCGGATCGCATTGCTGCGAGTCTGGCTCAGGCCGCTCATGCTGCGGCCCCGGTGTAAGCATCAGCACCGGTTGTCATCGTCGCCCGATGAAGCGGATTTTCAATTAGGCCGGCGCGAAGAAGATACCGACTAGACCGACGACTCCGGCGCCCGCAGCCCCGGATACAAACGTCGGGCAGTGGTACGCAACGCCTGCAAAATGCGCTCAGCGCCCGGCGGAAGAATGTAATCGCGCCGGCGGATGATGCCGAACGACTCCATCCGCACCCCCAGTTCGATCGGCAACACGGTTAGCAATTTGGCCTGGATCAGCGGCGCCACCGACTCCACCGGCAACGCGGTCAGCATGTCGGTACCACGCAGCAACGTGGAGGTCACCGGCAGCGACGAGGTCTCGATGGCGTTGGTCGGCGTCTGCACGCCATGCTCCATGAACATCGAATCCAGCCGCGCACGCAGCACGCTGTCGGCCGGCGGCAGGATCCAGCCATGCCGCACCAGATCGGCATGTTGCAGGCCGGCACGGCTGGCCAGCGGGTGGCCGGCGCGCGCGATCACCGAGTGCGGCTCGTCGGCCAGCGGTTCGAATTCCAGCTCGCCCACGCCTTCCGGCCCCAGGATGCGGCCGATCACGATGTCCAGCTGCCCGTCCAGCAACTTGGCCACCAGCGGGCGGCTGTAGTCCATTTCCACCCGCACCAGGATGTCGGGGAATTCGCGCTTGACCTCTGCGATCGCCTGCGGCACCAGGTTGGTACCGGGGTTGACCACGGTTCCGATCGAGGCCTGGCCCATCCGCCCGGCGCGCAACGCGGCGATTTCTTCCTGCGCCCGGCCGATCTCCGACATCGCCGCACGGGCACGCCGGATCAGCACATGGCCGTACCAGGTCGGCTCCACGCCGCGCGCGTGCCGCTCGAACAATTTCACCCCCAGCATGTCTTCCATTTCTGCCAGCAGCTTGGAGGCGGCCGGCTGGGTCATGCTGGCGGCCTCGGCCGCACGCAGGACCGAGCGCTGTTCGTGCAGATGCAGCAGTAGCAGGAGCTGGCGCGTCTTGAGCCGGGCTGCGTTGAACCAGGGAGTACCGGAATTTGCCATGGAGTGCGATTGCGGCCGTGTATTCGTCGGAGGAATAGAATATGCCGAAAATTTCATTTGCAGCACATATCTCTCCGCGCGAGGCTATCGAACGCCGCAGCAGGAGCCCCTACCTCCCGGGCGCGGCCAGAACAGACGTGACCTGCCCGGCATCGGGTGGCAACACGCACGCCCTATATCCGGAGGTGGACGACGATGACGGCATCTTGCCCGCCGATTGCAGGCTGTAGGACAGCGCACGCCTGTCTCGATGGCGCGCCGTCATTGCCCGTACCACCATCTTTGTGGCCCCACTCTTCTCCACGATCTGCGCGCCAGCCCGGCATGCTGCGCCGCGCGTTCGCGCAACTTCCCCCGACGTTGCCGGCCACCCGGTCGCCAACGGCCGCTTCCGGCTCTACCGCGAGTAACCGCATGACTTCAGATACCACCGCCAGCCCGTTCGCCCTGCCCCTGGTCGCCATCCTGCGCGGCATCACGCCGGAAGAAACGCTAGCCCACGTCGGCGCGCTGATCGACGCCGGTTTCGATGCGATCGAGATCCCGCTCAACTCGCCGCGCTGGGAGCAGAGCATTGCGCTGGCCCAGCAGGCGTATGGCGAACGCGCCTGGATCGGCGCCGGCACCGTGCTGCGCAATGAGGATGTCGACACCCTGGCCGAGATCGGCGCGGGCTTCATCGTCACCCCCAACACGCGCCCGTCGCTGATCCGCCATGCGGTATCGCGCGGGCTGACCGTGGTGGCGGGCTTTGCCACCGCCAGCGAGGCGTTCGACGCCATCGACGCCGGCGCCACCATTCTCAAGTTGTTCCCGGCAGCGACCTATGGCGCCGCGCATGTGCGCGCACTGCGCTCGGTGCTGCCCAAGCACATCCCGGTGTACGTGGTCGGCGGCGTCAGCCCGCAGACCCTGGCCGGCTTCCTCGCCCAGGGCGCGGCCGGCGCCGGCATCGGCGGCGAACTGTACAAACCTGCGCAATCGCTCGAAACAACCCAGACGCATGCACGCGCCTTCGTGCAGGCCTACCAGGAACTGCAAGGATGAAGATCACCCGCCTTACCACCTACCACGCCGCACCGCGCTGGCTGTTCCTCAAGGTCGAAACCGACGAGGGCATCACCGGCTGGGGCGAACCGGTCATCGAAGGCCGCGCGCGCTCGGTGGAAGCTGCCGTGCACGAACTGGCGGGCTACGTCGTCGGCAAGGACCCGGCGCGCATCAACGACCTGTGGCAGACCATGTACCGCGCCGGCTTCTATCGCGGCGGCGCCATCCTGATGAGCGCCATCGCCGGTATCGACCAGGCGTTGTGGGACATCAAGGGCAAGGCGCTGGGCGTGCCGGTGTACGAGTTGCTGGGCGGGCTGGTGCGCGACCGCATGAAGACCTATCGCTGGGTCGGCGGCGACCGCCCCGGCGCCATCATCCAGCAGATCACCGACTACCGCGCGCTGGGCTTTGACACCTTCAAGTTCAACGGCACCGAAGAAATGAAGCTGATCGACAGCGCGCGCGCGGTCGACGCTGCCGTGGTCAAGGTGGCCGAAATCCGCGAAGCCTTCGGCAACACCATCGACTTCGGTATCGACTTCCACGGCCGCGTGGGCGCGCCGATGGCCAAGGCGCTGCTGCGCGAGCTGGAACCGTTCAAACCGCTGTTCGTCGAAGAACCGGTGCTGGCCGAACAGGCCGAGTACTACCCGCGCCTGGCCGCCAGCACCTCGATTCCGCTGGCGGCCGGTGAGCGCATGTTCTCGCGCTTCGAATTCAAGAACGTGCTGTGCGCCGGCGGTATCGGCATGGTGCAGCCCGATCTCTCGCATGCCGGCGGCATTACCGAATGCGTCAAGATCGCCGCGATGGCCGAAGCCTACGATGTCGGCTTCGCCCCGCACTGCCCGCTCGGCCCGATCGCGCTGGCTGCGTGCCTGCATGTGGACTTCGTCTCGCACAACGCCGTGCTGCAGGAACAGAGCATCGGCATCCATTACAACGAAGGCGCCGATCTGCTCGATTACGTCATCAATAAAGACGATTTTCAGTGTATCGATGGCAGCATTGCCGCCCTGCCCAAGCCCGGGCTCGGTGTGGAAATCAACGAAGACATGCTCAAGCGCGCAAACGAAAATCCGCCCGATTGGCGCAACCCGGTGTGGCGCCACGCCGATGGCAGCATCGCCGAATGGTGAGCACGCCCGAACACACCGCCGTGCTGGCGGTCGACAGCCGCTGCACGCATGGCGAAGGCGTGCTGTGGTGCGCACAGCGCGAGGCGCTGTATTGGGTCGACATCAGCGAAAAACGCCTGTGGCGGCAGCATCCGGCCAGTGCGCACACGCGCTACTGGACCCTGCCCGACCGCCCCGGCTGCATCGGCCTGATGGACGATGGCCGCGTGTTGATCGCGCTGGCCAAGGCGATTGGTCTTGTCGATCCGGACAATACCGAAGCCGACGCGTTGCCCTTCGAAAAACTGGCCGATGTGGAAGCGGACAACCCGCTCACCCGCAGCAACGATGGCCGCGCCGATCGCAACGGCAACTTCGTGTTCGGCACCATGGACGAGCACGACGCCAAGGCCGCACGCGGAGCGATTTACCAGTTCTCGCTGCAGCATGGCTTGCGGGCATTGCCGTTGCCGGGCGTATCGATCCCCAACTCGATCTGCTTCAGCCCCGACGGCCGCACGCTGTACTACTGCGATTCGGTGCGCCCGCAGATCCTGTGCTGCGACTACGACGCCGAAACCGCGCAGACCAGCAACAGCCGCGTGTTCACCACACTGGACCGCGACGATGCCGAACCCGACGGCTCGATCATCGATGCCGAAGGCCACCTGTGGAATGCGCAATGGCGTGCGTGGCGGGTGGTGCGCTATCGCCCCGATGGCAGCGTGGAGCGCATCGTGCAACTGCCGGTCAAGCACCCCACCTGCAGCGCCTTCGGTGGCGCCGCGCTGGACCGTCTGCACGTGATCAGCTCGCGACTGGACCATAGCGCCGAAGAACTCGCACGCATGCCCGAAGCCGGCAGCCTGTTCGTCTGCGACGTCGCCATCGCCGGCCTGCCCGAAAGCCGGGTGGCCAGCGCATGATCGCCATCGATTGGGGAACCAGCAGCCTGCGCGCCTACCTGCTCGACGCGACCGGCGCCGTGCTGGAACAGCGCCGCGGGAGCGACGGCATCCTGGCCTGTCAGGGCCGCTTCGCCGAGGTGCTCACCCCCCTGATCGCCGGCTGGGACGGCCCGCTGCTGCTCTCGGGCATGATCGGCAGCCGCAACGGCTGGGTCGAACAGGCCTACCTGCCCTGCCCGGCCGACACCGCCGCGCTCGCCCAGGCCATGCGCCGCGAAGACAGCCTGCTGCCCGGCCGTATGTTGTGGTTCGTGCCGGGCGTGAGCACCGGCGAATACGACGGCGTGCCGGACGTGATGCGCGGCGAAGAAACCCAGCTGGTCGGCCTGATCGCCGCACTTGGCGACGGTGAGCATGTCGCCTGCTTGCCCGGCACGCATAGCAAGTGGGCGCGGATCGCCAACGGCCAACTGACCGGCTTCGCCACTGTCATGACCGGCGAGCTGTATGCCGTGCTGCGTCAACACAGCATTCTCGGCAAGCTGATGGACGACGATCACGCCGAGCTGGACACCGCTGCATTCCTGCAAGGTGTCGAGCGCAGCGCCGCTCCCGGCGGCCTCAGCCACCACCTGTTCGGCACCCGCACGCTCGGCCTGTTCGAACGCCTGTCCTCCAAGGCATTGCCGTCCTACCTCTCGGGCCTGTTGATCGGCCACGAACTGCGCGAACACCGCGGCGATCACGCCACCGTGCACCTGGTCGGCAGCCCCGCCCTGGCCCAGCGCTATGCAGTGGGGCTGCAGCATCTGGGCGTCGAAAGCCAGCGGCATCCGGAAGATCTGGCTGCGGCAGGGTTGTTCGCGCTGGCCAGGCAGCGCGGGCTGGTTTGACCGGCAATCCCGATGCATGAAGCCCCCGGCTTCGCTTGCGGAAGGGGCTGGAGGAGGCCGCGGGGGAGACGCAGGTGATCGCAGCCCGCCATCGTGTTTTCAGCTGCACGAGGCTTCGCCCGTACCCTCATCCGGCGCTGGCGCGCCACCTTCTCCCGACGGGAGAAGGAACTAAAGCCCCCCTCCCGCCGGGAGAGGGGTTGGGGTGAGGGTACGGGGGCGAAGCCACTAAGAATGGTGGATAACCCGGAGGCTTCGCGCGCACCCTCATCCGGCGCTGCGCGCCACCGTCCCCCGACGGGAGAAGGAATCAGCCCAACGCAGAAGCGCGTCAACCCCACACCCATCACCCGACTGCTTTAGAATTGACAGGCTAAACGCCGGATTCCGCCATGCCTTTTGTTGTCACCGAAAACTGCATCAAGTGCAAATACACCGACTGCGTCGAGGTCTGTCCGGTGGATTGCTTCCACGTCGGCCCGAACTTCCTGGTCATCGACCCGGACGAGTGCATCGACTGCACCCTGTGCGAACCGGAATGCCCGGCCAACGCGATCTATCCCGAAGACGACGTCCCGGCAGGCCAGGAAGCCTTCGTCGCACTCAATGCCGAACTCGCCAAGGCCTGGCCGGTGCTGACCGTGCGCCAGGAACCATTGCCCGATGCCGCCGAATGGGATGGCAAACCGAACAAGTTGCCGCTGCTGCAGCGCTGACCGAAGCGATCAGCCCCAGCGTCGCCCCGACGCAGCGCTTCACGCGCAGCCGCAACCAGCACCGCATAACGCAAAACGGGCGCCCACGCCGCCCATTTTGCTATCCAGCGAACTGAACCAGCCTCAGCCGCCAAGCTTGCTCTTGAGCGAGCTGATCACCGCCACCGGCGCCGCCGCCGTGGCCGGCATGCCACGCGGATCCACGGCCGACACATAGCTGCCGGCATCGACCTTGACCACGCGCACCAGGAAGCTGGAACCCTCGTAGCTCACGTCGTAGGAACCGAGCATCTGCGCCTTGCTGGCAATGGTCAGGCCGGGAATCTCGGCCAGCGCCGTGCCGACCTTGCCGAACACCTCATCGCGTTCGCCCGGCACGGTGAAACCGCTGTTGGCGCTTGCCGATGGCGGCGTGTTGTTCTGCTGGGTGGTCGATGCCAGGGTTGGCACCTTCATCGCACCGGAGGTGTCTGGCAGGTTCAGATCCGGCGGCACTTCCAGCGGGCGGGCTTCCGGGGCCAGCGCATAGTCGCCGCGCGCGCCCTTGTGAAACCAGCTGCAACCACTCGTGGCGGCGACGGTGGCGGTCGCCAGCAACGCGAGCGACAGCACGCGGACGGGGGAAACGGAATGACGCATCGATAGATCTCCTGAGTCAGGCCGCGAGCATTTCGCGGCTGGAAAGCGCTTCCAACGCAATCGCGTCGGCGGCAAGGCGGTCGGCGGCAGGCTGGTGCGCCGCAGAAAGGGGCAGTAACGGCAAACGTAGGCCGTGGCCGATCCCGGCGCGCTGCAGCAGCGCCTTGACCGGGATGGGATTGGATTCGATCCCGCAAAAGCTGTGGTATTCGCTCAGACGCGCGTCCCAGGCAAGGGCGGCGTCGCGCTGGCCGTCGCGGGCCAGATCGCACAGGCGCCGGTACGCCGCCGGCAGCGCATTGGAGGCCACCGAAATCAGCCCGGCAGCGCCGGACAGCATCGACTGCGCCGCGCTGCCGTCGTCGCCACTGAGCACTACGAAGCTGTCGCTGCGCAACGCGACCAGCGCAGCCACGCGCTCGGGCTCGCTGCGCGCTTCCTTGATGCCGACGATATTCGGGTGATCGACCAGTTCGGCCACCGTCTCCGGCAGCAGATCGCAGCCGGTACGGCCGGGCACGTTGTACAGCACCACCGGCAGCCCACCGTTATCGGCCACCGCCAGAAAGTGCGCCTTCAAGCCGGCCGGGGTCGGACGCACGTATGGCGGCGTCACCACCAGCGCGTACTGCGCGCCCAGCGCGGCGGCGCGGCGTGTCTGCGCAATGGTTTTTTCCGTGCCCGACAGGCCGGTCCCGGCCAGCACCGGCACGCGGCCGGCCACCTGGGCCACCGCCGCGCGCAGCAGCGTGTCGTATTCGTCGTCACTCAATGCGGCGGCTTCGCCGGTGGAGCCGGCAACCACGAGTCCCTGCACGCCACCATGCAGCTGCTGCTCCAGCAGCCGCCGCCAGGCATCCAGGTCGAGTGCGCCGTCCGGCCCGAAGGGGCTCGCCAGCGCGGTGATGATGCCGGAAAGGGACAAGATTCTGTTGCTCTTACGTGACGGGAAAAGGCCCGCGCACGCGCGGGTTGCTAACGCCTGCATGTTACTTGCGGCGCGAAACCACGGGCAAGTATGCTGGTCACCGCCAGGGCGCCTGCCCGGGCGGCCATTCAGCCTGATGCAATGCCGGAAGCCCCTTTGACCGACTCTACACCCCGGCCTTCGCCGACCGAAAATCACCTCCTGATCAACGCCTACACGACGCATCCGGAGTCCCCCCTGTTGCCCGTCACCCGCCGCATCGCCGACAGCGGCTGCAATCTCGTGGACGCTCGCCTGGCCACGGTGGGACGCGATGTCTCGGTCACCGCACTGGCGACCGGCTCCTGGGATTCGGTCGCCAAGCTCGAAGCCATGCTGACCCGGCTCGAACGCGAGGAAGGCCTCAAGCTGGTGTGGTACCGCACCGGCCCCAAGCAGACCCAATCCAATCTGCTGCCCTACATCGTCGAAGTGATTGCCGCCGACAAGCCCGGCATCCTGTTCCAGCTGGCCGATTTCTTCGACCGCCAGGGCATCACCATCGAAAACCTGCAGAGCACGCGTTACCGCGCCATGCAGACCGGCGCGGAGATGTTCTCTGCGCAGGTGACCATCGGGGTGCCGGCCAACATGCACATCGCCGCGTTGCGCGATGATTTCCTTGAATTCTGTGATCACCTCAATCTCGACGCGATCATGGACCCGATGAAGTTCTAAGGCAGACGCACCGATGGCCATCGCCCAATCCGCGCTGAAACAGATGTTCGACCACATCCGCTCCGAGACCGACTGGAATCTCGACGGCCCGTTGCGCTGGGAATATTTCTTCGCCGACCCGGCGCAGCAACCGTTGCAGAAACTTGCCGAGCAGCTGACCCAGGACGGCTACCGCGTCATCGACATCTTTCTCGGCGAACGCGACGAAGACGATGGCGACGATGAAGAGTCGTATTTCCTGCATGTGGACAAGAAAGAGCACCACACCATCGAGTCGCTGAATCAGCGCAATGCGCAGTTCGACGCACTTGCCAAACGTTTCCATGTGGCTGCTTATGATGGGATGGACGTCGGCCCGGCATGACCGCGCCGTACGCCCCTCCACTTTGGGCTGAGCAACGATGACCGACGCTGTACTGGAATTGCCCGCTGCAACCTTCGATCTGCCGCTGGCGCTGTCCGGCGGCACCCAGACCACCCTGCGCGACTATGCCGGCAACTGGCTGGTGCTGTACTTCTATCCTAAAGACAGCACACCGGGCTGCACCACCGAAGGCCTGGACTTCAACGCATTGCTGCCGCAGTTCAAGAAAGCCGGCGCGGTGGTGTTGGGTGTCTCGCGCGATTCGGTGAAGTCGCACGACAATTTCTGCGCCAAACAAGGCTTCACCTTCCCGTTGATCAGCGACGGCGATGAAGCGCTGTGCCGCGCCTTCGACGTCATCAAGGAAAAAAACATGTACGGCAAGCAGGTGCTCGGGATCGAGCGCAGCACCTTCCTGCTGTCGCCCGAGGGGCATGTCGTGCAGGCCTGGCGCAAGGTCAAGGTGGCCGGCCATGCCGAGGCCGTGCTGGCCGCAGTAAAGGCGCACGCCAAACAGTGACACCCCTCGCTTCCCGCGTCCTCCATCACCCTGCACCTGCAGGCGTGATGGCTCGCCCCTGCTCCATCACTTGGAAGACCCAATGACCCGAGGCAAGCGCATCTACGTGCTGGACACCAACGTGCTGATGCACGATCCCACCGCGCTGTTCAAATTCGAGGAACACGATGTATTCCTGCCGATGCAGGTGATCGAGGAGCTCGACAACGCCAAGAAGGGCACCTCCGAGGTCAGCCGCAACGCGCGCCAGGTCAGCCGTTTCCTGGATGAGTTGCTGGAAAACACCAACGCCGAGCAGATCCAGGCCGGCATCCTGCTCAGCCATCCGCAGGGCATCCAACTCAAGGGCCAGGCCGCGATCGGCCGGCTGTATTTCCAGATCAAGCCGATCGACCCGGGCCGCACTTTCGGCGCGATGATTCCGGACAACAAGATCCTGGCCTCGGTGCTGGCGCTGTGCGAAGAACACCCCGACATGCCGGTCATCCTGGTGTCCAAGGACATCAACCTGCGCATCAAGGCCTACATCAGCGGCCTGAATGCAGAGGACTACCAGAACGATCGCGCGCTGGACGATTTCAGCCTGCTGTTCACCGGCGCCATCGAGCTGCCGGAAGACTTCTGGCAGAAGCACAACGAAGACTTGCGCAGCTGGAACGAGCGTGGCCGCACCCATTACGAAATCGTGCTGGCCGACGACGAAGACTGGCATCACAACCAGTACCTGTATCTGCCGGGCGAGGACGAAGTGGAACTGCGCGTGGCCAGGATCGGCGGCGGCAAGGCCACCTTGTGCCTGGTGGACGATTTCCGCCACACCCAGCATGCGGTCTGGGGCATCGCCGCGCGTAACCGCGAGCAGAACTTCGCACTCAATGCGCTGATGGACCCCGAGATCGATTTCGTCACCTTGCTGGGCACCGCCGGCACCGGCAAGACCCTGCTCGCGCTGGCTGCGGGCCTGGCGCAGACGATGGACCAGCAGCGCTACCGCGAAATCATCATGACCCGCGCCACCGTCAGCGTTGGCGAAGACATCGGCTTTTTGCCCGGCACCGAAGAAGAAAAGATGACCCCGTGGATGGGCGCGCTGACCGATAACCTGGAAGTGCTGACCCACAATCAGGATGGCGGCTCCTGGGGCCGCGCGGCCACCAACGACCTGCTCGCCAGCCGCATCAAGATCCGTTCGATGAACTTCATGCGCGGCCGCACCTTCCTGTCGCGATATCTGATTCTGGACGAGGCGCAGAACCTCACCCCGAAGCAGATGAAGACGCTGATCACCCGTGCCGGCCCCGGCACCAAGATCGTGTGCCTGGGGAACGTCGAACAGATCGATACGCCCTACCTCACCGAAACGACCTCGGGCCTGACCTACGCGGTGGACCGCTTCAAGGCCTGGCCGCATAGCGCGCACATCACGCTGCGGCGCGGCGAGCGCTCGCGTCTGGCCGACTTCGCCTCGGAGGTGTTGTGATGCGCGCACTTCGCGGTGCGGTGGCGCTGGCCGTGCTCGCGCTGGCCGGCTGCGCCACCACGCAGGGTCCCTCCAGCGTGCCGACCAATCTCAAGAACGGGCAGTCGTGGATCATCACCCGCCAGAGCGTCGCCGAGCAGGTGCTGGACACCTGCTCGCGCGATAGTCCGGCGCGTCATCCGGGCCGGATCACCGGCTACTGGGAGCCGAGCCATCAACAGATCGAGCAGCTCGAATCCCGGCAGGATGCGTTGACGCCAACCATTGCCGAGCCGCGCGAGTTCGACCGCCAGTACGTGGGCGTGGTGATCCAGGGCCAGCAACTGATCTACATCAATGCGTTCAAGCTGCCCAACGACCCGCCGGTGAAACCGGCGCGCGAAGCGATCAAGGTCTGCGACGGCGGCGGTGCCTTCTGGGGGGCGTTGTACGACCCCCAGACCGGTGCGTTTTCGCAGATTGCGGTGAATGGATCGCCGTGACGCCGCGGTAAGCACCGGCAGGTGCGGGCAGCGTTGAGATACCGAGTCTGCACAGCCGCAATCGGGCAGTGCAGAATCGGCGCATGACCACGCCCAGCACGCTGTCCGCATTGACCATCGCCGGCTCCGATTCCGGCGGTGGTGCCGGTATCCAGGCCGACCTCAAGACCTTCGCCGCGCATCGGGTGCACGGGCTGTCTGCCATCGCCGCACTGACCGCCCAACACACCCGCGCCGTCACCGCCGTACACATCCCGCCGCTTCCGTTCCTGCAGGCGCAGGTGGATGCGTGCTTTGCCGATTTCGAGATCCAGGCGGTCAAGCTCGGCATGCTGGCCAATGCCGAGGTTATCCATTGCGTGGCCGACCTGCTCGAACGCCATCGCCCGCCGTTCGTGGTGCTCGACCCGGTGATGGTGTCCACCAGCGGCGCGCGCCTGCTCGAAGATACTGCGCTGGACGCGTTGCGCACGCGCCTGCTGCCGCTGGCCACGTTGATCACCCCCAACACGCCCGAAGCGGAGCTGCTGACCGGCCGCCGCATCGACAGCGCCGATGCCGCCGAACACGCCACCGCCGCCTTGCTCGAGCTGGGCGCCAACGCAGTGCTGCTCAAGGGCGGACATCTGCACGAAGGCGCACGCGTGATCGACCGCTTCGATGACGGCGTCACCCAGGATGTGTTCATGCATCCGCGCCTGCAGGTCGACGCGCACGGCACCGGCTGCAGCCTGTCGGCGGCCATCGCCGCGCAGCTGTGTCAGGGCTTGTCCTTGCTCAATGCCTGCGAAGCGGCGATCGATTACGTTGCACGCGCCATCCGTCTCGGCCAGCGCCCCGGCCATAGCGATGTGCTGGTGCTCGACCACTTCGGCGCTGCGCCCGGCGCATGAGCGAGCACGTGCACACCGGCAGCTTGCTCGCCAGCGCTGCAGATGGACATCGCTGGCAGGTGATCCGTTGCGCGCCACTGCAGCCAACTGCAGCGCTGCTGTGGCTGCCGGCGCTGGGCGTGGCCGCACGGCATTACCACCCCTTCGCACAGGCGCTCGCCTCCACCGGCATCGCGGTGTATCTGCACGAATGGCGCGGCAATGGCAGCAGCACGCTGCGCCCATCGCGTCAGCACGATTGGGGCTATCGCACGCTGCTTGCCGACGATCTCCCCGCCAGCCATGTCCTGCTCGATCGGCACGACCCGCAGCTGCCGCGCGTGCTGGGCGGACACAGCCTTGGCGGCCAGCTCGCGTGTTGCCATGCCGCACTGCAATCGGCGCAGCTTGCCCAGCTTTGGCTGGTTGCCAGCGGCTCGCCGTACTGGCGCAATTTTCCCGCGCCAATGCGCTACGGCCTGCCCGTGGCGTTTCGGTTGTTGCCGTGGCTGGCACGCATGCAGGGAGTTCTGCACGGCCGCCAGCTCGGCTTCGGCGGCACCGAAGCACGCAGCTTGATTGCCGATTGGGCGCAGGTCGGCCGCAGCAACCGCTATCGCGCGGCAGGCGCACCTTGGGATCTGGAACAGGCGCTGGGTGCGCTGCGCGTGCCGATCCGCGCGGTCACTCTTGCGCGCGACAATTTCGGCCCGGCAGCTGCGCTGCGTGCACTGCTCGACAAGATGCCGCGGGCACGCGCAAACAGCGTGACCTTGGATGCCATGCAACTGGGAACACGCAGCGATCATTTCGCCTGGATGAAAACGCCTGCGGCCGTGGCCGCTGCGCTGCGCAGTGCGCTTGGCGATGCCGTCAACGGCGATCGAAGTTCACAAAGGGATTGACGGGCACGCTGGCCATGCGCATAATTCCGCTCCTGACGAGGCGCCCGTAGCTCAGTTGGATAGAGTACCTGGCTACGAACCAGGCGGTCGGGAGTTCGAATCTCTCCGGGCGCACCATCTTCAGAATACGAAAAGACGGCAATCGACCGCGGTTTTTTCAGTCAAAAAGATCCGATCGCACTGCCTCAGATCTGCAAGCCAAACAAGATATGCGCCCGTAGCTCAGTTGGATAGAGTACCTGGCTACGAACCAGGCGGTCGGGAGTTCGAATCTCTCCGGGCGCACCAATCTTGAAGAAAACGACCAGCTTGCTGGTCTTTTTTTTTGCCTGTGGTTTTTGTTGATGCAGATGGCTGCGCAATCGCGTTGCATCGCATGGTGGCGCTCCATCGCACGGTACCGATGCCATAGCAAAACGCTCGCCTACGCCGCGGGCACTGCATGCAGCGCAATCAAACCGTGGCCGCAACCGCGCTCGCCTCGGCCACCACCACCACCGGCAACAGCGATGTCACCGGATGCCCGGCGTCGCGCCATGCATCCAGACCGCCCAGCAACGGCCGCACATCGCCATATCCGCGTTCGCGCATCCGCCCGGCCAGCCACGCCGCAGACACCTCGTCCGGACACGCGCAATAGATCACCACACTGCGATCGCGCGGCACGCTGGCCAGGATCTGCACCAGCTGGCGCTCGTCGGCAAACACGGCGCCAGGAATCTTGTACGGCTGCAGGTCGCGATAACCCGGCGCACGGATATCCAGCACGGTCGGCCGCAGGCTTTCGTCGCCGTCCAGCAACGGCACCAGCTCATCCACCCCGATCCGCGCATGCTCCAGCGATCGCAGCAGGCTGTGCCGCCGCCACCAGCGCCAACCGACATAGCCGGCAAGCAACACCGCCAGCACCACCACCGCGCCCGAACCGAGCTCGGACAGAAAGGCCAGCACGTCCTGCACCTGATGCGCGAACACAGCGCCCACACTCAAGCCGACCAGCGCCCACAGCGATGCACCGAAGGCGTCGTAGCGCAGAAACGCCGCAGGGCGCACCCGCATCGCACCGGCCATCGGCACCGACACCATCGACAAGCCCGGCACGAATTTGGCGACTGCCAGCACCCGCACACCCCAACGCGAAAAGAAGCGCTCGGTCTGCTTCATGCAGGTATCGCGCGACAGCGACAGCCGACACAGCGACTGCAAGGTGCGGTTCCCGAAGCGACGCCCGGCCAGATACCAGGCCAGATCGCCCAACAGACTGGCGGCCACGGACACCGCCAACGCTGCAAGCCCGGCCAGCCAGGCGTCGCTACCGCCCTGCAAGGCGTAGCCGGCTCCCACCAGCACCAGGGTCGGCAAGGCCGGCACCGGCAGCCCGAGCGACAATGCCAGCACGTTGGCGAACACCAGCGCCAATCCGTACTGCTCGATCAAGCCTTGCATGCGACGACCCTGCGCGACGGCGAGCGGCCATTATCCGCCTTCCGTCACAACTGCGACCGCCCGGCAGCAGCGGAACGATACGTTGCGGCCAAAGCATCCAGCCAGCGGTCGAACAGGCCTTCGCCGCGCAAGGCACGCCGCCACCACCCCAGCGCTTCGCCCTCTTCGCCCGGTCGCCACGCCAGGTAGAAGGTTTCGTCGGGCTTGCGGGTTTCCACCTGCACCTCGCGCAGCCGGCCATCCTGCAGCGCCCCGCGCGCATACGGCTCGGGCAGGAAGCCGTAGCCGGCACCGGCCAACTGCAGCAGCAGCTTGCTGCGCATGTCCGGCACGGTGAGGACATCGCGGCCGGACAGCAGCCCGACGGTACGCGGCAGCAGGCGCCGCGCCGAATCTGCCACCGCGATCGCCCGGTGTTCGGCCAGCTCGGCCGCGCCCAGCACGCCGCCGGCGCTCGCCAGCGGATGCGTGGACGCCACCGCAAACACGAAGCGCAAGCGACCGATCGGCTCGGCGACATAGCCGCCGCCGCTAGGGCCTTCGCCCGCCGCCACGATCAGGTCCACGCGCCTGTCCAGCAGCGCTTCCCAGCCGCCAGACAAGGATTCGCTCAACACGCGTAACCGCGTGCTGTCGGCCACCGTGTAGAAGTCCAGGATCTGGGGTTGCAGCAGGCTCGCAGGCAACACCGCATCCAGCCCGATCGCGAAATCCGATTCCCAGCCCGAGGCCACTCGCCGCACGCGCACCTCCAGCTCCTGCGCGGCACGCAGCAGATGGCGTCCTTCGCGCAACAGTTCGCGCCCCGCCTGGGTGGGCATGGCTTTCGGCCCCACCCGCTCGAACAGCTGCACGCCCAGATCCTCTTCCAGCGTGGACACCGTGTAGGAAATCGTCGAAGGCACCTTGAACAGCACCTTGGCTGCCGCGGAAAACGAGCCGCGGCGGTCGATGGCATCCAGGATCTGCAGCGCTTCCAGGCTGATTTTCATTGTTCGATTTTTTCGATGATAGCGGCCAAATCTACTCGCTTTTTGTCTGGCCCGCAGAGGCAGAGACTACGCATCAAGCCGCTGGGACACTGATTAACCCCCCAGCGCCAATTCGAATCTTTCAAGGAGAAGCAGCATGTTGAATGTCCGCAAGAGCGAAACCCGCGGCCGCGCCGAACACGGCTGGCTGTCCTCGCGCCACACCTTCTCCTTTGCCAGCTACCACGACCCGCGCCACATGGGCATCGGCCCGCTGCGCGTGATCAACGAAGACAAGGTGCAGCCGGGCGAAGGTTTCGGCACCCACGCCCACCGCGACATGGAGATCATTTCCTATGTCCTGGGCGGCGCGCTGGAGCACAAGGACAGCATGGGCACCGGCTCGGTATTGCACTACGGCGATGTGCAGCGCCTGAGCGCCGGCAGCGGCGTGACCCATAGCGAGTTCAATCACTCGGCCAGCGAACCGGTGCACTTCCTGCAGATCTGGGTGATGCCCGATCGCGCCGGCATCGAGCCGAGCTACGAAGAAAAGCACTTCGATGCCGACAGCAAGCGCAACCAGTTGCGCCTGATCGCCTCGCCCGATGGCGACGCCGGCTCGCTGCGCCTGCACCAGGATGCACGCTTGTACGCCTCGATCCTCGACGGCGAGGTGCGCCTGCAGCAGCCGCTGGCGGAAGGCCGCATCGGCTACGTGCAGGTGGCCCGCGGCAGCCTGAGCGTCAATGGGCAGGCACTGGCGGCCGGCGATGCCGTCCAGATCCTCGGCGAGCCGGAAATCGTGCTGGCCGATGCCCGCGATGCCGAAGTACTGGTGTTCGACCTGCCGAAGTAAGCGCCTGCGGCCAGGAGCGGCTACCAACGTAGCGCGCAATCATCAGGCGGGCGTGGACGGCACACAGGAACCGCAGTGCACACAGGGTGCATGCACCTCCGGGCACCGGCCGCACCCGCATGGTCGCTGCGCAGTAGCTTAGTCAGCCGCCCAAGGTAATCGCGCAGTGCACAGCCCTGGTGCGCGATGCGCCAGCTGACACTGAGACGGACAAAGCCCGCGTATACGCGGTTTTGTTTTGTGCGCGCGACGCAATCACGCCGCCTTCGAGCCTGCATGCTGCGCAGCCGGCGCGTCCACATGCACCGCAGCGCCGCCCGCATCGCCATTGACCAAGGCGAACAGCGCATCCGCATCGCCTTCCAGCACGCGCGCCGAGCGCGCAAGATCGTCGACCATCTGCGCCTGGTCGCGCGCTTGCACACCGATCGACTGCAACGCGGTGTTCGCGGTGGAAATATCCTGGGCCTGGTCATGGCTGGCAGCGGCAATCTGCTCGACGGTCGCGGTAACGCGCAGGACCGAGGTCACCATGTCCTGCATCACCACACCGGCTTGCTCGGCCAGGCGCGAGCCATCGCCCACCTGATCGGTCGCGTTGTCGATCAGCGAGCGGATCTCCCTGGCTGACACGCTGCAACGCTGCGCCAGGCTGCGCACCTCGGTCGCCACCACGGCAAAACCACGTCCCTGCTCGCCGGCACGCGCCGCTTCCACCGCTGCGTTCAAGGCCAGGATGTTGGTCTGGAACGCGATGCCGTCGATCACCTCGATGATCTGCCCGATGCGATCGGTCGCCAAGCGGATGCCGGCAGTGGTCTTGACCACATCGGCGATGACATCGGCACCGCGCCACGCGACCGTGGCCGATTCTTCGGCCATGCGGCGCGCGGAACCTGCATTTTCAGCATTGGTGCGCACGGTCGCAGCCAGTTGATCGATCGTGCTTGAGGTCTGCGCCACCGCGGCGGACTGCAGCGACATGCGGCCGACCAACTCCTGGTTGCTGGCCGAAATATGGTGCGCCTCGCGCTGGACGTTCTGCGCAATGCTCATGGTCTGCCGCATCAGATCGCGCATACGCTCGGCCGAGCGCACCTGATCGGTCACGTCGGTCGCGTACTTGACCACCTTGTAGGGCCGCCCGAGCTCGTCGAGCACCGGGTTGTAGGACGCCTGGATCCACACTTCCCTGCCGTCCTTGCCGATGCACCGGTAACGGCCCGCATCGAAGGCGCCACGCCCGAGCGAACCCCAGAACGCGCGATACGCAGGCGACTGGCGCATGCTCGCATCCACGAACATGCCGTGGTGTTTTCGGCGAATGTCCTCCAGCCGGTAACCCATCATCACCTGCAGGAAATTTTGATTGGCCGCGAGCACCGTGCCGTCCAGCGAGAACTCGATGTAGGACTCGAGCGTCGCAGGAAAGAATCGATGCAAGCGCGTAGCGCAGCCAGTTCGAACGATCAAGTTGCCCAGACGCGCTATCGACAAACGATGCCGCGCGAAGCAAGAGCACGACCACGTTGCTGTGCACGCAGCGAGCTGAGCACGGTCCCGGAACACACTGGCAGAAATGCGCCAACGTCAGCGCGTATCAGCGGGTCCACTAGCGGCGTTGGCGACGGTTGCCGCCATCAGGATGCTGTGCGGCAGCCGCCAACGCGGCCACCACGAAAGTGCCTGCAGCACAAATAAAAACGCCCGCAAATCAGGGATTTGCGGGCGCCTAAAACACTGGCGGAGCGAGAGGGATTCGAACCCTCGATAGAGCTTTTGACCCTATACTCCCTTAGCAGGGGAGCCCCTTCAGCCGCTCGGGCATCGCTCCAGTTTTTGCTGCCTGCCGCGATGTCCGTGGCAGGCCGCGAAGAATACCGGGTAAGAGGGGCTAACGTAAACCCTTTACAACGATCAATTCGAAGAATCGTCGCAGTGATGCGCGCCGGAGGCAACCGGCTCATCCCCACGTTGGATGCGCTGATAGATTTCTTCGCGATGCACAGCCACATCCTTGGGTGCGTTGATACCGATGCGCACCTGATTGCCCTTGACGCCGAGAACGGTCACGGTGACCAAGTCGCCGATCATCAAGGTTTCGCCTACCCGGCGAGTGAGGATCAACATTTTACAAATCTCCTGGAACCGGTGGGTTTCCCACCAGCATCGACGGCCTCCTGAGTGAGACGCGCCCTAGGTAAGGGAATAGACCGGAAATGGTAGCGGGACATCCTGCCAGCCAGCAAGGCATAGCAGGACAAGTGTTCAGCCCAAGTGTTGCTTGACCCAGGAGGGCACACCGTCGAGTGCGGTCGCAAGGGCGGGCCCGTCCTCGCCACCACCCTGGGCGAGATCCGGACGGCCACCGCCCTTGCCCCCGATCTGACTGGCGATATGGCCGAGGAGTTCCCCTGCCTTCACCTTGCCGGTTGGGCTGCCGTTCACGCCGGCGACCAGCGCGACCTTGCCGCCAGACGCGCCCGCCAGCACGATCACCGAATCGCCAAGCTGTTGCTTGAGGCGATCCATCGCATCGCGCAGCGCCTTGGCATCGAAGCCTTCCAGCCGCACCGCGACAACCTTGACCCCAGCCACCTCGATCGCGCCAGCGCCCAGATCAGCCGTAGCACCGGACGCCAGTTTGGCCTTGAGCGATTCCAGCTCGCGCTCCAGCCGCTTCTGACGCTCGGTCAGTGCGCGCACCTTGTCCACCACCTCGTTGGCATTCCCGCCGAGCAGATGGGCTGCCTCGAACAAGCGGCGTTCTTCGTCGGCCACATAATCGAGCGCGCCCTGCCCGGTCACCGCTTCGATACGGCGCACACCCGACGACACGCCGCCTTCGGAGGTGATCTTGAACAGACCGATATCGCCGGTGCGGGTGACATGGGTGCCGCCACACAGCTCGGTGGAATAACCACCCATCTTCAGCACGCGGACGTTTTCGCCGTATTTCTCGCCAAACAGCGCCATCGCGCCAAAATCCAGCGCCTCCTGCATGGCCATGTTGTGCACTTCCACACCGTGATTGGTGCGCACTTCGGCGTTGACCTTGCGCTCGATGACAGCGAGCTCATCAGCGCTGATCGGCTGGAAGTGCGAGAAGTCGAAGCGCAGGCGATCGGGCGCGACCAGCGAGCCCTTCTGCTGCACATGCGTTCCCAGCACTTCGCGCAGCGCGGCGTGCAACAGGTGGGTGGCCGAATGATTGAGAATGGTCTTGCCGCGAAGTTGCGCATCGATACCGCCCGCCAGCACATCGCCAAGCGCGAGTGCGCCTTCGCCGATGCGGCCAACATGGCCATGGAACTGACCGGCGAACTTCTGGGTGTCGGCGACTTCGATCGATACGCCAGGGCCGCTCAGCTGGCCGCTATCGCCGACCTGGCCACCCGACTCGGCGTAGAACGGGGTGCGGTCGGTGAACACGATCACCTCGTCGCCCGCCTCCGCATGTTCGACCGGGCGGCCCTGCTTGAGCAATGCCACGACCTTGAGTGCATCGGCATCGTGCGCTTCGTAGCCCAGAAACACCGTCGGCGACATGCTCGCAACCAGGTCGGCCGGCAATGCCACGCCGCCGCCGAACTTGCCAGCCGCACGCGCCGTTTCGCGCTGGCGTTCCATGGCGAACTCGAAGCCCTCCATGTCCACGCGCAAGCCGCGCTCGCGCGCAATGTCCGACGTCAGATCGACCGGAAAACCGTAGGTGTCGAAGAGGCGGAACGCATCGGCACCGGGAATGACTTCCTGCGAGCGCGATGCGACTTCGTCGAAGATCTTCATGCCGGCATCCAGCGTCTCGGCAAAACGTTCTTCCTCGGCCAGCAACGCGCGCGCCACGGTGTCCCGCGCCACTACCAGCTCGGGATAGGCTTCGCCCATCAGCTCGACCAGCGTCGGCACCATCTTGCTGAAGAACGGCTGGCGCACGCCAAGCATCCAGCCATGACGCAGCGCACGCCGGATGATCCGGCGCAGCACATAACCGCGCCCTTCGTTGGAGGGCAGCACGCCGTCGACGATGAGGAACGAACAGGCACGGATGTGATCGGCGATCACCCGCAACGACTTGTTCTCCAGATCGGTGATGCCGGTCAGCGCGCTGGCCTTGCCGATCAACGCCTGGAACAGGTCGATCTCGTAGTTGGTGTGGACGTGCTGCAGGATCGCGGCCAGGCGCTCAAGCCCCATGCCGGTATCCACGCACGGCGCCGGCAGCGGCACCAGGGTACCGTCGGGCTGGCGATCGAACTGCATGAAGACCAGGTTCCAGATTTCGATAAAGCGGTCGCCATCTTCGTCCGGCGAACCCGGCGGACCACCGGCGATGTGATCGCCGTGGTCGAAGAAGATTTCGGTACACGGGCCGCATGGGCCGGTATCGGCCATCTGCCAGAAATTGTCCGACGCGTACGGCGCACCCTTGTTGTCGCCGATGCGCACGATGCGGCTTTCCGGAATGCCGATCATGTCGCGCCACAACGCGAAGGCTTCCTCGTCGGTGTGGTAGACGGTGACCAGCAAGCGGTCGGCCGGCAGCTTCCAGACCTGGGTCAGCAGCTCCCACGCCCAGGCGATGGCATCTTTCTTGAAATAGTCGCCGAACGACCAATTGCCGAGCATTTCGAAAAAGGTGTGGTGACGTGCGGTGTAGCCCACCGAATCCAGATCGTTGTGTTTGCCACCGGCACGCAAGCAGCGCTGCACATCCGCAGCGCGCACATAGCTGCGCTTTTCCGCGCCGAGGAAGACATCCTTGAACTGGACCATGCCGGAATTGGTGAACAGCAGGGTCGGGTCGTTGCCCGGCACCAGCGGCGCGGATGGCACGATGGTGTGGCCCTTCCCCTCGAAAAACGCGAGGAAGTCACTACGGATCTGGGATGTGCTGAATTTGGCAGGTGCGTTCATGAGCTGGCATTGGGCGGGCGGCAGTCCCGGTCACCCAATGAGATGTGGGCGCAGATGAGCGGAACAACCTGAATCCGCGAAGGGTAGCAGGCCTGACGCCCTCAGTCCTCAAGGTCGAAGCGCGTGGCGCTGCGAATGCTGTTGCCATCAAAACCACGCCGGGCCAGCAGATCGGCAGCCTTGCGCCGCTGTGGAAGGTCCACCGGGCCTTGTTCACCGAACCGGCGGCGGATCAGATCGCGCGCATTTTCGGTCCAATCGCCCTCAAAGGTCGCCATGGCGGCACTGATGGCGTCGCTATCCAGGCCATGGGTTCCAAGTTCGGCACGGATATGCAGCGGGCCATAACCCGAGCCGGCGCGATTCCGCACCACGGCGGCAGCGAAACGGGTGTCGTCCTGCCAGCCTTCATCGCTGAGACGGTCGACGGCTGCCTGCGCTGCGTCCGGCTCGATCCCGCGTGCCAGCAGCTTGCGGTTCAATTCCTTGCGCGAATGCTCGCGCCGCACCAACAGACCGAGTGCGCGCTGGACCGGCGTCTGCTCCTTGAACCGTCGCCCCCGCTTCGGTGCGGGCTCTTGCTCGTCCATCGTGTGGTGTCCTGAATCGCCAAAATCACACAGCAGCACATGCGCCATCCTTGGCGCCTGCCCTCCTGGCCTTCGATAGATCTACCGCGAGAAGCGACGGCACTGACTCCGCCGTCCTCGCGATAGAAAAACTTGAAATGTCGTCTGCCCCAAGCCCTGGCACCGGGTGCAAACGGAGGTTGCTGGAAGCGTCGCCTACCACTGGCACGCGACGATCCATCCATCACCATCGCCGACTCCCGGCGACGGACGATGTCTAGCAGCGAGAACTTATTCCTTCTCTGCGTCGTCGCCGGCTTCGCGCGGCGCTTCGGCAGGCTGGAACTTCTCGCGCAGCTCGGCTTCCAGCCGCACTGCAACCTGCGGGTTGTCGCGCAGGTAAGTACGCGCATTGTCCTTGCCCTGACCGATGCGCTCATCGCCATAGCTGTACCAAGCGCCGGCCTTGTCGACCAGCTTGGCCTCCACACCCATGTCGATCAGTTCGCCCTCGCGGCTGATGCCTTCGCCGTAGAGGATTTCGGTCACGACCTGCTTGAACGGAGGCGCCAGCTTGTTCTTGACGACCTTGATCTTGGTCTGGTTGCCGATGATCTCGTCGCCCTTCTTGATCGCGCCGATACGACGGATATCCAGACGCACCGAGGCGTAGAACTTCAGCGCATTGCCGCCGGTGGTCACTTCCGGGCTCTGGCCCGGCATCATGACGCCGATCTTCATGCGCAGCTGGTTGATGAAGACCACCAGCGTATTGGAGCGCTTGATGTTGCCGGTGAGCTTGCGCAGCGCCTGGCTCATCAGACGTGCCTGCAGGCCCGGCAGCTGGTCGCCCATTTCGCCTTCGATTTCTGCCTTCGGGGTCAGTGCGGCGACCGAGTCGATCACCACGATATCCACCGAGCTCGAACGCACCAGCATGTCGGCGATTTCCAGCGCCTGCTCGCCGGTATCCGGCTGCGACAGCAGCAGGTCGTCGACATTGACGCCCAGCTTGGCCGCATAGATCGGGTCCAGCGCATGCTCGGCGTCGATGAAGGCTGCGGTGCCGCCCAGCTTCTGACACTGGGCAATCGCCTGCAGGGTCAGGGTGGTCTTGCCCGAGGATTCCGGCCCGTAGATTTCGACCACGCGACCCTTCGGAAGGCCGCCGATCCCCAGGGCGATGTCCAGCATCAGCGAGCCGGTCGGAATGACTTCGACCGCCTCGATGACGCGGTCGCCCATACGCATGACCGAGCCCTTGCCGAATTGCTTTTCGATCTGGCTCAGTGCGGCGGAAAGGGCGCGCTTCTTGTTCTCGTCCATCTGGGTGATCCTCGTCAGTGATTTCGGTGTGGGGCTAATGTAGCGGCGGTGTATCGCACAGGCTGAGACTGCAGGCGACACACTCAGATTAGGGGGGCGAAATATCGCGCGGCAGCGGGAAATCCTGCAATGCCGGCTCGGGAAAAAGCCAGCGCTGCCATCGGCACAGACTTCAGCGGTTAGGCCTCAACAGCCCGCAATACAGGCCTTCGATGGCAAAATCCTGATCCGGCAGCACTTCGATCGGCGCGTAATCCGGGTTGCGCGGCAGCAGCCGGATCCGGTCCTTACCGATCTTCAGCAGCTTGACCGTGATCTCCTCGTCGATCCGCGCCACCACGATCTGCCCCGAGCGCGCGTCGCGGGTGCGGTGCACGCCGATCAGATCGCCGTTGAAGATGCCCTCGTCGCGCATCGAATCGCCCTGCACCTTGAGCAGGTAATCCGGCGAGGGCGAGAAGAACACCCGATCCAGCACCACGAAATCGTCCGAGCCGATGTCGGCACCGATCGGCAACCCCGCTGCAACGCGGCCCAACACCGGCAGACGCAGCACATCGTCGCGTACCGGCTCGCTCACCGGCGCTGTGCGCGCATGCGCGCCCTGCCCGGCCAGCCGGATCCCGCGGGCCTGACCTGGGACGCGGCGGATCGCACCGGCCTGTTCCAGCGCCTCAAGGTGGTACTGCGCGGCGCGCACGCCCTTGAAGCCGAACGCGCGTGCGATTTCGGTCTGCGAAGGCGGAACGCCATCGGCATCGATGCGCTCGGCGATCAAGGCCAGGATTGCTTGCTGGGTATCGGTCAGGTCCATGGTTAGTAGTATTACTACTAACGAGCGCCTGCGCAAGCGCTGGGCCACTTCCTGGTTACATGGCCCCGAGGTGCCTTGCGCAGCGTCCTAGCGCCGACTGCGCCAGATCGAGAACAGGATCCAGATGCCGCACAGCGCCGCGCCGATGAAGCCGCCCACGCCCAGCGCCAGCAACCAGCGGCTGGCACTGCCGCCGACACTATTCATTACGATCGAGGAGCCGATCACCAGTGCGGCAGTGACAATGCCCATCGTGAGCCGGTTGGCGGCGCGGTCGACCTGCTCGCCGAATTCGCGCAATGCGCGGGTCTCGATCTGCAATTGCAGCTTGCCGCGGCGTGCGGCCTGCAGCAGGCGCTTGAGATCGCGCGGCAGGTCGCCAAGCAGATCGATCGCGCCAGTCACGGTACGCCGGCCACGCCGCACGATTGCGCGCGGCGCATAGCGCTGCAGCACCACGCGTTCGAGATACGGGCGCGCCTCGGTAGCCATGTCGAAATCCGGGTCGAGCTGACGCCCCATGCCTTCGAGGGTAAGAAAAGCCTTGATCATCAGCGCCAGATCCGACGGCAGCGTCAGCCCGTGGTCG
Source organism: Xanthomonas nasturtii (assembly GCF_001660815.1). Classification (GTDB taxonomy): domain Bacteria; phylum Pseudomonadota; class Gammaproteobacteria; order Xanthomonadales; family Xanthomonadaceae; genus Xanthomonas; species Xanthomonas nasturtii. Next base: position 77,994 of record NZ_LYMI01000001.1, on the reverse strand, counting down.
CGCAGGATCGAGGTGACGTCGCCCAGCATGGCGCCGATGCGCAGCTCTTTCAGCGGCACGCCGCGATACTCGTCGACAAATGCGCCGATGTCCTGCTGCAAGCGCGATTCGTCGATATCCAGGCTGGTTCCAGCCCATTCCAGCAGCACGTCGATCACCGCTTCGGCGTCGTAGCTGACCATGCCGTGCAGCAGTTGCGCCACCTGGAATCGGCGCTGCTCGGAGACACGCCCCACCATGCCGAAATCGATGACGGCGATGCGCCCGTCGCGCAGATAGAAAATGTTGCCCGGATGCGGGTCGGCGTGGAAGCAGCCGTCCTGCAGCACCATCTTCAGCACGATGCCGGCGCCGGCACGTGCGAGCGCCTTGCGGTCCAGGCCGGCCGCATCGACGGCGAGCAGATCGCGGCCTGGAATGCCGTCGATGAATTCCTGCACGTTGAGCGACTCGCAGGTCCACTCCCAGTACACCGCCGGCACCACCACCTGCGCATCGTGCGCGAAGTTGGCTGCGATGCGTTCGGCGTTGCGGCACTCGGCAGCGAAATCCAGCTCGCGTCGCAACGAGACGGTGAACTGTTGCACCACTTCGGCGGGGCGATAGCGCTTGAGATCCGGCGCGCGGGTCTCGACGATTTCGGCAAGCCGGGCGAGCAGGCGCAGGTCCGCATCGATGGTGTCGCCGATCCCGGGGCGGCGGATCTTCAGCACCACCGGCGTGCCATCGGCCAGCCACGCGCGATGCGTCTGTGCCAGCGATGCGGCCGCCAGCGGCTGTTCGTCCAGGCGCGCGAACACGCTCTCCGGTTGCATGCCGAGCGCGGCAACCAACTGCGGGCGGATCTGCTCGAACGGCAGCGCCGGCACCGCGTTCTGCAGCTCGCTCAATTCCTCGATCCACTCCGGCGGCAGCAGGTCCACGCGCGTGGCCAGCACCTGCCCGAGTTTGACGAAGGTCGGGCCGAGCTCTTCCAGTGCACGCCGCACCCGCATCGCCGCGGACATGCGCAACCGGCCCTCGGCGTTATGCCAGTGCAACAACCTGCCGGCGCGTTCGAGCACATCGGCCAGGCCGATACGCCGCACCACATCACCGAAGCCATAACGAATCAGGACCGAGGCGATTTCCTGCAGACGCCCGAGATCACGCACAGTGCCAAGCGCTTCCCACATCAGCGCACCGCCCGCAGACGCGTTGCACTAAGACGCGACGTGACACTGCACTGCGCAGCGGCCCACAGCGCTGGAGAAGATGAGACGGGAGCAAGCAACGAACGCATTGGCACACTGGTTGGCAACGAGGCCTTGTTTGTAGCCGATCTGTCTGCCGCTGTCGCGCCTTCGCCCGTTCGAAGCTCAGCGCAGGTTGCAACGCCTTACGCAATCTGCAGCGCGCATCAGCCAGATGCGCGCACCTCAGTAGCGCAAGCGCAGCGTCACGCCATAGGTGCGCGGCGCGCCTAGAAATGCATTCCACGAACCGGCCTGCAGCGGCGCATCGATGACGACCTGCCGATAGGTTTCATTGGTCAAATTTTCCGCCCACGCTTCCAGCAGCCACCGCTTGTTGTCGGCACCCAGGCCCAACCGCGCATTGAGCAAGGTGTAGCCCGGTTGCACCTTTTGCGGATCCAGATCGGTGCCTGCGTTGTAGGCGGAGCTGTACTTTGCCCCCAGGTGGAAACGGCTGGTCAGCTGATTGCCCAGCGCGTGCTCGTAGGTCACCGACAGGTTGGCCGACCAGCGCGGAGCGAAACTCAGACGGCTGCCGGGCAGCAGGGCCAGGTCCGCGTCCGGCAGTGGGTCATCGCCGTACGCGGTATCGGTGTAGCTGAGCCCGCCTTGCAGCATCAGGCCGGGCACGGCGCCCTGCCAGAGAAGTTCGGTATCGACACCGCGCGACACCACGCTGGGAATGGCGCGCACCACGAAACTGGTGCCGAGAAAATTGTTGAGCTGGAAATCGCTGAAATCCTGATAGAACAGCGTGGCGTTCAACAGCAGGTTGCCGCCGAGCCAGGTGGTCTTGGCGCCAAGTTCGTAACTATTGACGAACTCGCCCGGGAACGCGGTGTCGTCGACCGGCAGGATGCCTTGCACGCCGCTGGACAAGCCATTGGACGACTGCACGCGATCCAGATTGAAACCGCCGGCCTTGTAGCCGCGCGCGGCCGACACATAGGTCATCAGCGCATCGTTCCAGCGGTATGCCAGCTTGGCCGTTCCGGACCACTCACGCTCGGTGCGTTCCTGTTCGGTCAGGCGACCTGCCTGGGCGACGTTGGCCCATGGCAGACAGGTAAACCCGATCACCTGCGGGGCGATGGCCGGCACCGCCGATGCCGGCACGCCGCGTGCGACCAGCGCGGCGCCAATCCGCTGCACGGCGAGCGGGCTGACCTGACCATTGGGCGCGAAATAGCTCGCACAGGCGGGGCTGCCGTCAGGATTCTGAAATGCCGACTGCAATGCCTTGTTTTCGTAGGTGTAACGCAGCCCCACCAGGACATCCAGCGCATCGGTGGCATGCCAGGTGTTGTTGGTGAACAACGCGATGCTGCGTCCATCCTGTCGAAAACGGTCCTGGCTGCCCTGGCCGCGAAACAGCGTGCCGGCCGGCAATCCGGTGGTATCGGCCAGAAAGCGCGGTGCATCCGCACGCGCTGCCAGCGCCGGGTTGATGCGCGCAAGCAGCACGCTGGACAGGTAAGGCTCGTAGGCAGTACCGAAGCGATACGACTCGTTGCGGTGCAGGGTTTCGTCGGCATAGAACGCACCGACCATCCAGTCCACACGCGCGCTCGTCCCGGCAAGGCGCAGCTCCTGACTCACGGTCTTGAAGCCGGTCAGCATTTCGTCTTCGCGCGGGGCGCGGTACAGGATATCGGCGGTGCCGTAGTCGAAATCCAGGCCATTGACGGACTTCCAGTCGCGCACGGCGGTGATCGAGGTCAGGACCGCCTCGCCAAGCCAGGGCGTGGTCCAGTCGACATGCGCCGAAATGCCTTTGTCATCAATCCGCTGCCCAGTGCTGCGATTGCTGTAGGCGCGCCGGCGTTGCGGGTCGGCGCGCGCAATCGTGCCCTGTCCGCCCGGCGTCACTGCATCGATCAACGCGGCGGTGGGCCCGCGTTCGGTGGTCACGGTGACACAGCAGTTTTCATCGCGCGTGGTGTAGTCGGCAGCCAGGTTGATGTCGAGATCGTCGCTAGGCTCCCACAGCAGTTGCACCCGTGCGGTGCGCAGATTCTGGTCGCCGTCGTCGCCAGCGGTACGCGGGCCGGGGCCGGTCACCACCTGTTCGAAGCCATCGCGCTGCCGCCTGGCGGCATATACCCGCAAGGCGCTGGTGTCGCCCAAGGCATCGTTGAACGCGGCAGCAAGACCACGTGCACCATAGTTGCCAACGGTGATTTCCGCATCGGCGCTGCGGGTGAAGCTGGGGCGCCGGGTGACCACGTTGATGACGCCTGCCGAGGTGTTCTTGCCGAACACCGTACCCTGCGGCCCCTTCAGGACTTCGATACGTTCGAGTTCTCCAAGATCGGCAAAACCCACGCCATTCCGCGCGCGTGCCACGCCGTCGATGACCACGCCCACCGAGGATTCCAGCCCGGCGTTGTCGCCAACGGTGCCGATGCCGCGAATGCGCGCGGTGGTTTGCGCAGCGCTCTGACTGCTGGTCACGATCAGGCCCGGCACCAGCACCTGCAGTTCCTTGATGTCGTGCACGCCACTGTCCTGCAGCAGCAGCTCCGGCAGCACTGACACCACCACTGGCACGTTTTGCAGCGATTCCTCGCGCTTTTGCGCGGTAACGGTGAGCGCCGCCAAAGTGGCCGGTTCCTCCGGCCCTGCCTGCGTTGCGGTCTGCGCATACAGCGGCGCTGCGTGCGCAACGGCAAACAGTGCAAGCGCGAGCGCGCCACGGCGATGGTGTTCCGTGCTCATGCTTGTACCCCGAAAGAGAGCGAACGCGACGTGCTGCGGCAAGCGCCACCGCACGCGTGAGATCACACCTTACCGGGTTGAGCGCATCGAAAAAGCACAAACAGCAGAACATGCGCCGCGCACGACGAATGCACCGCAACCGATCGTGCATTGCAGACATGCATCAACGCCACGCCCCACTCAGCCGAACGAGAGAATGGCAGCGTTGAGGGTCACACTCTGTGCAACGCGCCAATGCGTGCCGACACATCTGTGCGTGGCTGTTAGAGCAGTGCGCTCAACCCACGCAATGCGGCGGCCACGGTCTGACGACGCACCGCATCGCGGTCGCCGTTGAACTGAAATAGTTGCGCCGTGGCATAGCCGCCGCGGCGCTTCCAGCCGATCCATACCGTGCCGACCGGCTTATCGTCGCTGCCGCCACCAGGCCCGGCGATGCCGGTCACCGCCACCGCGATGCTCGCGCCGGAATTGACCAACGCGCCAGAGACCATTTCGATCACGGTTTCGCGGCTGACCGCCCCGTGCACTTCCAGGGTCTGCGGGCGGACGCCGAGCAAGGCTTGCTTGGCCTCGTAGCTGTAGGCGGCCATGCCGCAATCGAACCAGTGCGAGGAGCCGGCGACATCGGTCACCGCCTTGGCAATCCAGCCGCCGGTACAGCTCTCGGCAGTAACCAGGCGCTCGCGCGCGCCAAGCAATTGCTGCCCGAGGACTTCGGCCAGCTGCTGCAGTTCGGAATCGGCGGAGACGGACATGGGCACGGTAATCGAGGAGCAGCGGACGTTTTAGCCCAATTCGTCGTCGCTGTCTGCGGCTGGCGTCGATTCCAGCGTGCTGCAAGGTGGCCCAGGTTCAGTGGCACTGTGCGGCCGACCGGCGGCGGTTCGAAACCAGTGGGCATCGGATGTACAGCGACCTAGCTGCGGCACGCCGTTGCACTGCAGGGCCGCAACGTCCAAGTCACTTGAGCGCCGCATCCATGGCGGAGCGTTGCTGAGGAAACCTGCGCTGCGAGGCGCCGTTACGCATGGAATCTGCCGCAGCGCCCAGGTCCACCGGCCCGGCCAGGCCAAGACCGGAGGTCGCAACTACCGCACGGAGACACGCACGCCCTGCCTGCCTGTTACATCGAAGCAGCAGCACAGTGGCGCCATGCCGACTGTGCTGCGTCCATCAGGCTTCCCAGTCTTCGCGGCGATCCGGCAGCATCGCGCGCAAGGGCGCGCCGTCCTCGCCAGCGGCCAGCCGTTCGGCTTCGACCATCGGCAGATCGACATCGAGCAACCAACCCTCCTCGTCGGACTGCTCGTTGCGCACCACTTCCAGCTGATGCAGCCTGGAACGCAGGCGGCCGGCTGATGGCGGTAGCCGCAGCTGGCCGGTCAGATGGCGCAGGTCCAGCCGCTGACCAAGCGCATGCTGCAATTCTTCCAGCCCACGCCCGTCGCGCGCCGACACCCAGACACGTTCGCGGCGTGCCGGGTCCGGAATGCCGTCCTGCGCATCGTGGCGCACTTCGGCGCCGTCGATCTTGTCGATCTTGTTGAACACCAACAGCTGCGGTAGATCGCCGGCACCAACGGCCTGCAACACTTCATCCACCTGCAGGATGCGTTCTTCGCGCAGCGGGTCGGCCGCATCGACGATATGCAACAGCAGATCGGCATCGCGCGCTTCGGACAGCGTCGAACGGAATGCGGCAACCAGTTCGTGCGGCAGATCGCGCACGAAGCCGACCGTGTCGGCAAGAATCGCGCTACCGCCCGGCAACGCGATGCGGCGCACGGTGGGATCGAGCGTGGCGAACAATTGATCGGCCACGTAAGCCCCTGCGCCGGTCAACGCATTGAACAGCGTCGACTTGCCGGCATTGGTGTAACCCACCAATGCAATGCGCGGCAGTTCGCTGCGCATCCGCGCGCGACGCATCTGGGTGCGCTGCACCTCGACTTTTTCCAGCCGCGCCTGCAACTGCTCGACGCGCTTTTGCAGCAGGCGGCGGTCGGTTTCCAGCTGGGTTTCGCCGGGGCCGCGCAGGCCGATCGAGCCGCCGCGCTGACGCTCCAGGTGGGTCCAGCCGCGGACCAGGCGGGTCGCCATGTGACGCAATTGCGCCAGCTCCACCTGCAGCTTGCCCTCGTGGCTGCGCGCGCGTTGCGCGAAGATGTCCAGGATCAGCCCGGTGCGGTCGATCACGCGCCGCTCCAGATACCGCTCGAGGTTGCGCTCCTGGCCGGGCGACAAGGTGTGATTGACCAACACCAGATCCGCGCCGGTGGCCTCGGCAGCGGCCTTGACCTCTTCCAGCTTGCCGCTACCGATCAAGGTCGACGGGCTAGGTTTATCGATGCGCGCGGTGAGCGTGGCCGCCACCGTGGCGCCCGCCGACTTTGCAAGGTCGGCGAACTCCTCAAGCACATCGTCTTCGGCAGGCCCACCGGAGTGGGTCTGTATCAACAACGCGTGTTCACCCTTGCGGGACCGATCAAACACGCACTACTCCGTTACTGCTCGACGTCGTCATCTTCCGCCTGATTGCCTTCATTGGATTGCACATACCCACCACCCGGGCCCACGCGCACGTTGCGCGCCGGCACCACCGTGGAAATAGCGTGCTTGTACACCATCTGACTCACGGTATTGCGCAGCAGGACCACGAATTGGTCGAACGACTCGATCGTGCCCTGCAGCTTGATGCCGTTGACCAGATACACCGACACCGGCACCCGCTCGCGCCGCAGCGCATTGAGGAATGGGTCCTGTAAAGATTGCCCCTTAGCCATCGAAAAATCCTCTTCATTATTGTTCTTATTGTCCCGGTCGACACCTGCCATCCCCAGCCGGCCCCGGAAACGGGATGTTACACGCCTGAAGCCTGCCGCACAGCGGGACGATCACCGAGGAAGCCGACAAGTGCGTCTTCCAATTGATGGCGATCACGCTCCGGGTCGAACCAGCGTGCGTCGAGCTCGCCACGCAGCCAGGTGAGTTGCCGTTTGGCCAGTTGCCGGGTCGCCTGCACCGCCTTATCGCGGAACTCGGACAGGCTGCCGGCGCCGTCCAGATACTCCCAGGCCTGCCGATAGCCCACCGCGCGCACTGCCGGCAGATCCAGCGGTGCGGCCACCGCCTGCATCTGTGGTAACGCCCGCAACTGCCGCACCTCTGCCAGAAAATCCTGCGCCAGCATGGCGTCCAGGCGGTGTTCGATGCGTGCATGCAGCACCGCACGCTCGCGTGGCGCCAGGACCGCCTTCAACACCCGCACCGGCAGCCGCGGCCCCGGCGGTAGCGCCTGCCAATAACTGATGGGCCGCCCGCTGACGCGGTAGACCTCCAGCGCCCGCTGGATCCGCTGCGGGTCGGTGGCGTGGATGCGTGCCGCCGCGACCGGGTCCACGCGTGCCAGCTGCGCGTGCAAGCCGGCCCAACCGAGTTGCTCGGCCTCGGCCGCGATGGACGCGCGCACCGCCTGGTCGGCCTCTGGCAATTGCGATAGGCCGTCCAGCAGCGCACGAAAATACAGCCCGGTGCCGCCAGCCAGAATCGGCAACTTGCCGCGTGCCACGATCTGCGCGATCGCCCGCCGCGCATCGGTGGCGAACTCCGCGGCCGAGTAGACCTGCCAGGGATCGCGCAGGTCGAGCAGATGATGCGGAACTGCTGCGCGCATCGCCGCGTCCGGTTTTGCCGCGCCGATCTCCAGACCGCGATACACCAATGCCGAATCGACGCTGACGATTTCCCCATCCCAGCGCTGTGCAGCTTCCAGCGCCAGCGCAGTCTTGCCGCTGGCAGTGGGGCCCATCAGGGCGATCGCCAAGGGGCGTTGGTCGGCAGGCATCAGTCCTCGTCCGGCCAACGGATCGTCGGCGCGGCCGGGGCGCTGACACGCGGGACGGGAATGGCCGCCATCGCGTTCCACACCTTCAACGCATCCACGGTCGCCGCCACATCGTGCACGCGCAGCAGCAGCGCACCGTGCTGTGCGGCGATCAGATGTGCAGCCACCGAGCCGTGGATGCGTTCGGCGGCGATCTCGCGGCCGGTCAACTCGCCGATGCTGCGCTTGCGCGACAGCCCCGCCAGCACCGGCAGGCCGAATTCCTGCAGTCGTTGTAGCTGCGCCAGCAAGGTGAGGTTATGCGTGGTGGTCTTGTCGAAGCCGAAACCCGGATCCAGTACCAGCCGGCGTTTGTCGATGCCGGCCATCTCGGCGGCGAAGATGCGCTCGGCCAGAAACCGGTGTACCTCGCCGACCACATCGTCATAGTGCGGCGTGTCCTGCATGGCGTGCGGTGCGCTGCGCGCATGCATCAGCACCACTGGGACGCGCAGCTCCGAGGCCGCTTCCAACGCGCCGGGCGAACGCAACGCATGGACGTCGTTGATCATGCCGGCGCCGGCCGCGACCGCTGCGCGCATGACGTCCGGTTTGAAGGTGTCCACGCTGATCGGCACGCTGGTGCGCTGCGCCAGCGCCGCGATCACCGGAATCACCCGCTGCAGTTCTTCTTCAACCGACACCGCCGTAGCGCCCGGGCGCGTGGATTCGCCGCCGATATCCAGCACCGCGGCGCCCTGTTCCACCAGCAACAGCCCATGCGCAATCGCCGCTTCGCAGGTCGCATGCTGGCCGCCGTCGGAGAACGAGTCGGGCGTGACATTGACGATCCCCATCACCTGCGGCGCATCCAGTCGCAGGCTGCGGCCGGCGCAATCGAGTGTGAGGGCGGTATCGAACATCGGGCAGTGTCTCCTGGGGTGGTTGCGATCGCTCGCACGCGGGCGCTGGCGCGGCCCGATAACGCATCAAGGCCGGGAATCGCTTCCCGGCCTTGACGGATGCCTGTGCAGATCAGCGTTTGACCGGCTTAGATCTGCTCGGCGGGCCCGGCGATCGGCGGCAACGGACGCGGGCTGCCCTTGTCGTTGTTGTTGCCACCGTCCTTGTCGGACTTGCCCCAACCCGCCGGCGGCGGCGGCTCGCGGCCTTCCATGATGGCGTCGATCTGCGGCACGTCGATGGTTTCGTACTGCAGCAACAGCTGCGACATGGCATGCAGCTTGTCCAGATTCTCGGTAAGGATGGTCTTGGTCTTGCTGTAGGCCTTGTCCAGGATCGAACGCACCACTTCGTCGATCTTGCGCGCGGTCTCGTCGGACACGTTCTTGTGCTGGGTCACCGAACGGCCCAGGAACACCTCGTCCTCTTCCTCGCCGTAGGCCACCGGGCCGAGCTCATCCGACAGGCCCCACTTGGTGACCATGTTGCGCGCCATCTTGGTGGCCCGCTCGATGTCGTTGGACGCACCGGTGGTGACCTTGTCGCCGCCGAAGATCAGTTCTTCTGCGACACGGCCGCCATACAGCGAGCACAGCTGCGACTCGATCGCCACGCGGTTCATCGAATAACGGTCGCCTTCCGGCAGATACATCGTCACGCCGAGTGCGCGGCCGCGCGGAATGATCGTGACCTTGTAGACCGGGTCGTGCTCCGGCACCAGGCGGCCAACGATGGCGTGGCCGGCTTCGTGATACGCGGTCAGCGTCTTTTCGTCTTCGCTCATGGCCATCGAACGACGTTCGGCGCCCATCAAAATCTTGTCGCGGGCACGGTCGAAGTGGTCCATACGGACTTCCTTCTCGCTGCCGCGTGCCGCGAACAATGCCGCTTCGTTGCACAGGTTGGCCAGATCGGCGCCCGAGAAGCCAGGAGTACCGCGGGCGATCACCATCGGCACCACGTCGTCGGCCAGCGGCAACTTGCGCATATGCACGCGCAGGATCTGCTCGCGACCCTTGACGTCCGGCAGCCCGACCACAACCTGGCGGTCGAAACGGCCCGGACGCAGCAGCGCCGGGTCCAGCACGTCGGGACGGTTGGTGGCCGCGATCACGATCACGCCTTCGCCGCCTTCAAAGCCGTCCATCTCGACCAGCAACTGGTTCAGGGTCTGCTCGCGCTCGTCGTGACCGCCGCCCAGACCGGCGCCGCGATGACGGCCCACCGCATCGATTTCGTCGATGAAGATGATGCACGGCGCATGCTTCTTGGCCTGCTCGAACATGTCGCGCACGCGGCTGGCACCGACACCGACGAACATTTCGACAAAGTCCGAGCCGGAGATGCTGAAGAACGGCACCTTGGCCTCGCCTGCGATCGCCTTGGCGAGCAGGGTCTTACCGGTACCCGGCGGGCCGACCATCAGCACGCCGCGCGGAATCTTGCCGCCCAGCTTGGTGAACTTGGTCGGGTCGCGCAGGAAGTCGACCAGCTCGCCGACTTCTTCCTTGGCCTCGTCGCAACCGGCGACGTCGGCAAAGGTGATCTTGACCTGGTCTTCGCCCTGCAATTTGGCGCGCGACTTGCCGAAGCTCATCGCACCCTTGGCACCGCCGCCACCGCCCTGCATCTGGCGCATGATGAACAGCCAGAAGCCGATGATGAGAATGACCGGCAGGAAGTTGAGCACCAGCGACCAGAAGCCCGGCCCGGTGGACGGCTTCTGGCGGGTCATTTCGATGTTCTTGCTGTACAGCACGTCGACCAGCTTGTCGTCGCGCGGACCGTAAACGGTGGCTTCGCTGCCGTCGGTGCGCTTGAAGCGGATCGCATTGACTGCGAGGTTGGTCTCATCGGTGTAGTCCACCGACTTGACGCGCCCGGAGTCCACTTCTTTCAGGAACTGGGTGTAGGTGATCGAGTCGGGGCCGACGCCGCCTGCCATCCGCGGCGAGAAGCTCTGGAAGACAACCATCAGCACAACTGCGACGACCACCCACAGCAGCAGATTCTTGGTCAAGTCGTTCATCCTCATTGGCTCCGGTGCCCTCTACTCTTATGCTTGAAATACGGTGGTCGTTGGCAGCTTACTTGATCTGGACACGCTTGCCCTGACCGAGCGCATAAACTTCCGGGGAGCGCTTGCGCGAGGCCGCCGGCTTGCGAATCGTCACCTTGTCATAGCGGCGGCGAAGCTCGCGAATGTAGTCGTCGGACCCAACACCCTGGAACAGCTTGATCAGGAACGCCCCGCCCGGCTTGAGGTGGGTGTCGGCAAATTCCATCGCCAGTTCCGCCAGGTGCATCATCCGCGGTTGGTCGACCGCATCCATGCCACTCTTATTGGGGGCCATATCGGACAGAACAAGGTCCACCGGCACATCGCCCAGCATCGCTTCGAATTGCGATAGGACGGCCTGCTCCCTGAAGTCGCCGTGAAGGAACTCCACACCGGCCAGGGCCGGCATGTCCAGGATGTCCAGCGCCACCACCCTGCCGCTGTCACCCATGGACTTGCGCACCTGCTGCGACCAGCCGCCGGGCGCCGCGCCCAGATCGACCACCACCATGCCCGGTTTGAGCAGCCGGTCGCGCTGCAGCAGCTCTTCCAGCTTGTAGGCCGCGCGCGAGCGCATGCCCTCGGCCTGGGCCTTCTTCACATAAGGGTCGGCGAAGTGTTCCTTGAGCCAGCGCTGGCTGCTTTTACTGCGGGAAGGCATTGGCAACGGGGGTCCGAACGGGTCGCCATGATACCCTGAACACCCTTTGCTTCCCTTCGATCCTGCATGTCCATTGTTCTCACCTCCGCCCAGAACCGTTTCCTGCGCGGCCAGGCCCACGATCTCAAGGCACTGCTGCAAACCGGCGGTAAAGGGGTCACGCCGGCATTTCTGGCCGAACTCGAGGAAGTGCTCGAGCGCCACGAACTGATCAAGGTGAAGGTGGCCTCGGAGGATCGTGAGACCCGCGATGCGCTGATTGCAGAGCTGATCGAGCAGACCGGCAGTGCGCTGGTGCAACGCATCGGCCATGTCGCCATCCTGTACCGCCCCAGCAAGGAAAAGCGCCAGATCGTGCTGCCGCGCGGCTGAGCCAACGAGTTCGTCATGCCCTTAAGTCAGGAACACCCCGATTACGCCTATGCGCTGCGCGCGGCCGATGGCCGCCATGCGAAGGTGAACGACCAGATTCTGCAGCAGAGCTTCATCCTGATGCCGGACGAGCTGGTGGAGCGTTGGCCGGTGCAATCCCTGGAGCAACTCCAGGCGAGCGATATGGACGCAGTGCTGGCGCTCAGCCCGGCAGTGATCCTGCTCGGCACCGGCGAGCGTCAGCAGTTTCCGAAGACCGAGGTTCTGGCGGCCTGCCTGACCCGCGGCATCGGCCTGGAAGCGATGACCAACGCCGCCGCCGCACGCACCTACAACGTGCTGGCCAGCGAAGGCCGCCGGGTCGCGTTGGCGATGGTGTTGCCGGGCTGATGGGTTGAGGCGGGATGTGGGAATCGGGAGTGGGGATTGGTAGGAGCGGGCTTTAGCAAGGCTGCGCGTTTAATCACCAGACCGGACCAATGCGTCAATTGGCGGCCAACTGCCAAGGCGAAAAACGCGCTCCCTGCCCCGGTACGAACAGCCAGGGCTGTTGCGAATACCGAATCCCGACTCCCCAATCATTTTTTCGGCAAATACAGCAGCGGATCCACCGGCTTGCCGTTGTAGCGGATCTCGAAGTGCAACATGTCGCGCGCTGCGCCGCTGCGGCCCATTTCGGCGATCTGCTGGCCAGCCTTGACGCTCTGTCCCTCGTTGAGCAGGCGCTTGCGGTTGTGCCCGTACGCGGATAACCACTGGTCATTGTGCTTGATGATGATCAGCTCGCCATAGCCGACCAGGCCGGCGCCGGAATACACCACCACGCCATCGGCGGCAGCGCGCACGGCCTGGCCGCTGGCGCCGGCAATGTCCACGCCCTGCTTGGTGGTTTCGCCGGTGACGAAGGTGCCGACCACCACGCCATCGGCCGGCCAGCGCCACGGGAACCCGCTGCTGACCGGTGCGACGATCGGCGCGGCCGGACGCGGCGGAACCACGGTGCCGGCAACCGGTGCGCTGGCACCCGGCTTGCTGGCACCGCCCGGGTACAACTTGAGGGTCTGGCCGGGATAGATGGTGTTCGGTGAGGACAGCCCGTTCCAGGCAGCCAGATCCGGCGCAGTGATGTTGGTCCGGCGCGAGATGGCATAGAGCGTGTCGCCGCGCTGGACGGTCACCGTCGCACCCGGGCGCGGCACCGATGGCCGTGGCGCCGCGTTTGGACGCGAGGATGCCGCACCACCGCCGGCTCCAGGCGAACGCACCACCGTGGCACTGCTGCAGGCAGTGAGGCCGGCTGCGACCAGGAGCATGACTGCTGTCTTACGTACCGAATTCATTTGCAACTTGCTCATCCGTTCGTTGTTTTCCACACCAGCCACCCTGCGCCGACTGCCAGCACCGCCATTGCCACCCATCCCAACGGTTCGATCCAGCGGTGCAGCGCCGCCTCGGCACGCGCACCGCCCAGGCGGATCGCACCGGCAACCAGATACACGCGCTTGCCGCGACCGACCAGCATGCTGGCGATGAACGGCAGGATCGGCACGCCGACCACGCCCGAAGCCCAGGTAAAGATCTTCAGCGGGATCGGCGTGAAGCCGACCAGCACCAGTGCCCAGAACGCCTTCCACGGCGACTCGGCCACCAGCGCGCGCAAAGTTTCGATCTGCGTCTGGATCTTTGCGCTCCAGCCCAGCCATTCGATCAACGGCTGCAATGCCGCAAACGCGAAATGGCCCAGCAGATAACCGACCAATGCACCGCAGATCGAGCCCAGCAGGCTCAAGGTTGCAAACCATAGCGCGCGTTTGGGTTCGGCCAGCGACATCGGCGCCAGCATCACTTCCGGCGGCACCGGAAAGATGAAGCCCTCCACGAAGCTGAGGCCGGTCAACAGCGCCGGTGCGCGGCGATGACGCGACCAACGGATGGCCACGTCGTACAACGGCCCGAAAATCTTCATCGAGGAACTCTCATGGGATCAATCCAGCATGCCCGACAACAGCGGGACGAACGTGACCGGGGCCAGAACCTGTTGTTCGATCGTGCCATCGGCCCCGCGGGTGAGCTGCACCAACGATTGCGACGAGGCGCCACCGACCGGGGCGACCAGGCGCCCGCCGACCGCCAGTTGATCGACCAGGGCATCGACCAGCGCCGGTGCCGCAGCGGTCACCACGATGGCGTCGTAGGGCCCATGCTCGGGCCAGCCGATGCGGCCATCGTCGTGCTTGCTGCGCACGTTCATGCCCAGATGCCGGAAGCGCTTGCGCGCCTGCCGCAGCAGGTCGCCGATGCGCTCGACGGTGTACACCTCCAGCCCCAGCGCGGCCAGGATCGCGCCCTGGTAGCCGGAGCCGGTGCCCACTTCGAGCACCTTGGTCGGTGCCACCTGCAGCACGGCCTCGGTCATGCGCGCCACCACCCAGGGCTGGGAGATGGTCTGGCCGTGGCCGATCGGCAGCGCGGTGTCTTCGTAGGCGCGCGAGGCCAGCGCCTCATCGATGAACAGATGGCGCGGCACGGTGCGCATGGCATTGAGCGTGGCCTCGTCCTGGATGCCGGCCTCGCGCAGCCGCTCGACCAGGCGGTCGCGCACGCGTTGCGAGGTCATGCCGATGCCGACCGATTCCGGTTGCAGCATGCGCAGCCTCGGCGTCATGCCGGTGCATCCAGCGAGGCGGTCAGCCCACCGACCCAACCGGCCACCGTCTCCAGCGCCTGATAGCGGGTGAGATCGACGTGGATCGGCGTGATCGAGATATGCCCGGTGCGCACGGCATGGAAATCGGTGCCAGCGCCGGCGTCCTGCTCCGGCCCGGCCGGGCCGACCCAGTAGACGGTACGGCCGCGCGGATCGCGCTGCGGCACGCACGGTTCGGACCGGTGGCGATTGCCGAGTCGGGTCACTTCGAATCCGAGCACTGCCGACCAGGCCAGATCCGGCACATTGACGTTGAGAATGGTGTCGGCAGGCAAGGGGTCGGACTTCAGGCGCGCCACGATCTCTACCGCAGCGCGCGCGGCGGTTTCGTAGTGATGCGCTTCGTGGTTATGCGTCACCAGCGAGACCGCCACCGCGGGCAGGCCCAGAAAACGGCCTTCCATCGCGGCGGACACGGTGCCCGAATAGATCACATCGTCGCCCAGATTGGCCGAGTTGTTGATGCCGGAGACCACGATGTCGGGGTCGTAATCCAGCATGCCGGTGAGTGCCAGATGCACGCAGTCGGTCGGCGTGCCGGCCACTGCGCAGGTCTGCGCGTCGATGCGGCGGGTGCGGATCGGCACATCCAGGGTCAGCGAATTGCTGGCGCCGGAGCGGTCGCGGTCGGGCGCGACCACCATCACCTCATGACCGGCATGGCGCAGCGCCTCGGCCAATATCTGGATGCCGGGGGCGTCGACACCGTCGTCGTTGCTAACCAGTACGCGCATGAGACTCCTCGGAAAACCCGGCCATGATACCGGAATGCGTCCTGCGCCTTCGCGCTTGATCTTCGCGTGCGTCTGCGCTTGAACCGGGTACGCTGTGGTGATGTCGCACCCTGAAGACGAAGACGACGGCGCGTTGTTCCGCGCAGCGATCGGCGCGGTCAAGCCGATTCGTGAAGTCGCCCCACCGGCCAACGCCAAGCCGCGCCCCAAGCCACGCGCGCGCATGGCCGAGCGCGACGAGGCGCAAGCGCACACCGAATTTGCGCGCCTGTTACGTGACAGCGCGCCACTGGAAGCCGGCGACACCGCCAGTTACCGGCGCGAGAATCTTCCCACCCGATTGTTTCAACGGCTCAAGCGCGGGCAGTTTTCGGTACAGGACGAACTGGATCTGCACGGTGCCACCGCAACGCAGGCCGAGGCCTTGTTACGCCAGTTCCTGCAGGAAGCGCATGCGCACGAATATGGTTGCGTGCGCATCATCCACGGCAAGGGCCTGCAGTCCGACAACGGTGCGCCCGTGCTGAAGAACCTGATGGACCGGCTGCTGCGTCAACGCAACGACGTGCTGGCATTTCATTCGGCGCCCCCCACGCAGGGCGGCACCGGCGCGCTGCTGGTGTTGCTGGCGCGGCGCTAGACGGATTGCGGCGAGCGCATGACGCGCGGCGTAGAAGTGCAATTGCGCGCGTTGATGCGGTCACGGGAACGCCTGGCCCGTGTGGGTCGCATTGATGCGGGTGATGCTTGTTTGGCAGGCTTGTGCAGCTCACCCCCGGTCAATGCCCCGACTATCGGCCTTATGGTGATGGCCGTCGCGGCCAGGGCCGTTCCTGCGCGAGCAACGGCATTAGGTCGCGATCGACCGCTGCGCGATGCGAGCGACCGGCGGCCGCATGTCGTCATTCTTCGGCGCGCACGCCAGCATTGAAACGGCCTGCGTCGGACACCTCGCCCAATTCCCACAGCACTGCGGTGGCGTAGCAACCAGGTGGCAGCGCGAATTCGAGCTGCAGGGTCTGCGCCTCCAGCCATCGGTGCTCCAGACCTTGCGGACGCAAGCGCAACGCGCGGCGTTCCTGCTTCAAGCCTGCGGCTTCCAGGCCGAAGCGCAGTGCTTCCGATTGCGGGTCGGACAACGCGCCCTGCTCCACCGCTGCCGCCTGATCGGTCGAGCGCAACGCGCCAGCGCCCCACAATGGGCCACTGGGATGGATATCGAAACGTGCCAGCCGCTCTGCCAGCGCCTCGCTCCACGGCTCCGGGCCGAAAACGCTGCGCGAGCCGTCCAGCATCCATGCCTCGCCGTCCAGCGCGCCATCCCAACTGCCCTGCGCCACGCGTGCGCCGAGCACGCGATTGAACAAGGCCGAGCGCGCCGCCGACAGCAGCATCGAGCGTTGATCGTTGCGCAGCCGCCGCTTCGATGCCGGCGCGGGCAACAATGTTCCATCGGCCGCTTGCACATGGCCGAACATCGCCAGCGCAGCCGCCACGTTGCCGCCATCGCGACCGAAGCGCTGTTCGCCGAACCAGTTGGGGATGCCGCGTGCGGCAATTGCCTGCAAGCGTTGCTCGATCGCCTCGCGCTCGCCTTGCACCTGGCGCAGCGTCAGCACGAATCGGTTGCCGTGCAGCGCGCCGCGTTGCAGCTTGCGGTTGTGCCAGGTGCTGTCGACCACCTGCATCTCGCCATCGTCCAGCGCTGCGATATCCGGTGCGATGCGCTTGGGCAGATGCACGCTGAAGCGCTGGGTGGTCACTGCATGGCGATCCTTCAAGCCCGCATAGCTGACGCCCATCTCGGCAATGCCCGCCCAATGCGCGAGCTTCTTGGCGATATAGGCCGTGTTCTGGCCACGCTTGCGCACCGTGAGCAACAAATGCTCACCTTCGCCCGAAGGCTCGAAGGCCGGTAATTCATCGACCTGGAAATCTTCGGGCGTGCTGCGCATTACCGCACTGAGGACTGCAGCGCCATGTGCGCGCGGCAGAAAAGAGGTATCGCTCATGCTGTGATTACCTTCGCGCCGACAGATCGTGCGCAGTGTGCCGAGGGCCTCGGCGCGGTGGTGTCGCGTTGCGACGCCGAGACGCGCCCGTGTGCATGCGAGTGGATGCGGCGAAAAACCTGGCCGGTGGTCGTCAGATGCGCGTGGACGAGATGCGCGCTACGACGGCGTAAGTGTGATGCACGCGCTACCGAGCACCGGCCGCGCCGACTTGGTGGTTGGCGCGGCTGCCTTACTCGTCCTCCGTCAGGCAGCGATCCTGCCCAGCAACACCGCAGCCTGTGCAGCGATGCCTTCGCCGCGGCCGGTGAAGCCCAGCTGTTCGCTGGTGGTGGCCTTGATGCTGACCGCATCCAGTTCGATCGCCAACAGGCCGGCGATGCGTTCGCGCATGGCCAGCGCGTGCGGGCCGACCTTGGGGCGCTCGCAGATCACGGTGATGTCGGCATTGCCGACGCGCCAGCCGCGCTCGCGCAGCAAGCCGTCGCAATGCTGCAGGAACTGCGCGCTGTCGGCGTCTTTCCAGCGTTCGTCGGAGGGCGGGAAGTGCCGGCCGATGTCGCCCAGCGCCAGTGCGCCCAGCATCGCATCGCACAGCGCGTGCAACACCACATCGCCATCGCTGTGGGCGAGTACGCCGTGACTGTGCGCCACGCGCACCCCGCCGAGCATCACATGGTCGCCAGGGCCGAACGCATGCACGTCATAACCTTGGCCGATTCGGAAATTGAAGGACATGGAGTGTTAGATCTCTTCGGGACCGGGGACCAGGGACCGGGGACCGGGAAAAGCAGAGGCGGAACTCTCTGAACCGGATTGCAGCGGGTCCCGGGTCCCCGGTCCCCGGTCCCGATTGGCAAGTTCAAATTCGAAGCGCGCCAGATCCACCGGCGTGGTCACCTTGAAGTTGTCTTCGGCGCCTTCCACCAGCAATGGGCGCAAGCCCATCCGCTCCATCGCCATCGCTTCATCGGTGACGTCCACACCAGCCGCCGCGGCTTCGGTGAGCCCGCGGATCAGTTGATGGCGACGAAACAGTTGCGGTGTGAGCGCACGCCACAAGCGTTCGCGTGGTTCGGTACCGTCGATGCCGCCATCGTCGCCGGCACGCTTGAGCGTGTCGCGCACCGGTGCGGCCAGGATTGCACCGACCGGATCGCCGCGGCCGATTTCCAGCAGGCGGTCCAGATCGGCCAGGGCCAGATTCGGCCGTGC
The DNA here is from genome assembly GCF_001660815.1 of Xanthomonas nasturtii. Taxonomy (GTDB): domain Bacteria; phylum Pseudomonadota; class Gammaproteobacteria; order Xanthomonadales; family Xanthomonadaceae; genus Xanthomonas; species Xanthomonas nasturtii. The sequence continues at coordinate 59,492 of NZ_LYMI01000001.1, read as the reverse complement.
GGCATCGTGCACCAGCACGAAATCGTCGGCGCGCACGCTCTCGGGCAATGCCAGCAAGCCAGCCAGCACCGAGGCTGCGCGGGTCGCGCCACCCAGGCAGGTCAACACCGGTTTGGACTGCACGGCGGTCCAGCCGGGCCAGTCCGCATCGCCGGGGGCAATCGCCACCACGATGCCGGCTACGGCCGGATGCGCGGCCAACGCCGCCAGCGTGTAGGCCATCAATGGCTGACCGCCGGCATGCAAATATTGTTTGGGAAGCGGCCCGCCAAACCGCGTGCCGCGCCCAGCGGCCGGCACGATGGCCCAGATCGAACCGGTCATGGATGGTCCACCGGATCGGCGGAGGCAGGCGTTTGCTGTGCGGGGGCCGCTGTTTCAGGTGCTGCAGGTGCGGGCAGCGGCGCATCCTCGACCACGCGATAGAACGTTTCGCCCGGCTTGATCATGCCCAGCTCGCTGCGTGCGCGTTCTTCGATTGCCGCCTCGCCGTCCTTCAAATCCTTCACCTCTGCTGCCAACGCCTGGTTGCGTTGGCGCAGACCTTCGTTGTCCTGTGTCTGATGCGCGACCTGGGCTTCCAGCATCATGACTTCACCGGAATTCCCAGGCCCGAACCAGAAGCGGTACTGCAGCCACGCCAGCAGCACCGCCAGCACCAGCAGTAGCCAGCGCCAGTTGCGCACGGCTTATCGCTTGATCGAAACGAACGCGTCGCGGCCGGCGTAACGCGCGCCGGAGCCCAATGCCTGCTCGATGCGCAGCAGCTGGTTGTACTTGGCAACGCGGTCGCTGCGGCACAGCGAGCCGGTCTTGATCTGCGTGGCGGTGGTGGCCACGGCGATGTCGGCGATGGTGGTGTCTTCGGTTTCGCCCGAGCGGTGCGAGACGATGGAGGCGTAGTTGGCTGCGTGCGCCATGGCGATGGCTTCCAGCGTTTCGGTCAGCGTGCCGATCTGGTTGACCTTGATCAGGATCGCGTTGGCGGTGCCCGAGTCGATGCCCTGCTTGAAGATCTTCGGGTTGGTGACGAACAGATCGTCGCCCACCAGCTGCACCTTCTTGCCGACACGGTCGGTCAGCAGTTTCCAGCCGGCCCAGTCGTCCTCGGCCAGGCCGTCTTCGATGCTGATGATCGGGTACTGTGCCACCCAGTCGGCCAGGAAGTCGACGAACTGCTCGCTGGTCAGGCGCTTGTTCTCGCCGACCAGGTTGTACTTGCCGTTGTCGTAGAACTCGCTGGAGGCCACGTCCAGGCCCAGCAGGATGTCTTCGCCGGCGGTGTAACCGGCCTTGCCGATCGCTTCGAGGATGGTGTCCAGCGCTTCGACATTGCTGCGGAAGTCGGGTGCGAAACCGCCTTCATCGCCTACTGCCGTGCTCAGGCCGTGGCCCTTGAGCACCGACTTGAGCGAATGGAAGATTTCGGTACCGGCGCGCAACGCTTCGGAGAACGAGCTGCAGCCCACCGGCAGCACCATGAACTCCTGGAAATCGACGTTGTTGTCGGCATGCGCGCCGCCGTTGATGATGTTCATCATCGGCACCGGCAGCTTCACGTCGGACTCGGTGATGGTGGACAGGTACTGCCACAGCGGCTGCTTGCGCGAGGCAGCCACGGCATGCGCGGCGGCCAGCGACACACCCAGCAGCGCGTTGGCGCCCAGGCGGCCCTTGTTCTCGGTGCCGTCCAGATCGATCAGGCGACGGTCCAGACCCTGCTGGTCGGCCGCGTCGAAATTCTTCAGCGTCTCGGCGATGGTGCCGTTGACGTTGTCCACCGCATGACGCACGCCCTTGCCCAGGTAGCGGGTCTTGTCGCCATCGCGCAGCTCCACCGCTTCCTTGGTGCCGGTCGAGGCGCCCGAGGGCACGGCCGAGCGGCCGAACGAGCCGTCGTCCAGCGTGACTTCGGCCTCCAGCGTGGGATTGCCGCGGGAGTCGAGGATTTCGCGGGCGAGGATCTTGGCGATAGTGGTCATAGGTCGATCGGTTACCAGTAAAGGGGGAAGGACACCGGAAACAAGCTGCAGGATTATCGCTGCACACCGGTCCATTGCCAAATCGCATGGAGCCGGATGCATGGCAGGCTGGCGAGACTATGCAGCTAGGCCTTCAGGCCCAGCAGCGACAAGCAAAACAGCAGTAGCAAGAGCAGCAGCAGCGCCAAGCCCATGGCGGCAGCGCCCGGCTGGCGACGCAGCGAGAACGCGACCGGGCTGGCAACAAGACCGCCCAGCGTCACCAGCACGCCTACCAACAGCGTGACAAACATCGGAATGCGCGTGGCCTGCATGGCATGGTTGCCGTCGCCCGGCATGCCGATGCTGGCGGTCACCAGGAAGGCCATGACGGCCAGGCAGGCCCATGCAGCGAGCGACAGACCCAACGCCAACCAGCCCCAGGGCCACTGCCGCCAGTGCCGACGCTGGCGGCGCAACGCGGCCGCCGCCCAGGGGTCGGAACTCATGCGAAGCGCGCGAACCCGTGCTTCTTGGTGACCGCGTCCAGTTCCATCAGCGTTTCGAGCAGCTCTTCCATGCGGTCCAACGGCCACGCATTGGGGCCATCGGACAGCGCCTTGGACGGATCCGGATGGGTTTCGGCGAACAGGCCGGAAATACCGACCGCCACCGCTGCGCGCGCCAGCACCGGCACGAATTCACGCTGGCCACCGGAGCTGCTGCCCTGCCCGCCCGGCAACTGCACCGAGTGGGTGGCATCGAACACCACCGGGCACCCGGTGTCGCGCATCACGCTCAGCGAGCGCATGTCGCTGACCAGATTGTTGTAGCCAAACGAGGCGCCACGCTCGCAGACCATGATCTGCTCGTTGCCGGTTGACTTGGCCTTGTCCACCACCGGCTTCATGTCCCATGGCGCCAGGAACTGGCCCTTCTTGATGTTGACCGGCTTGCCGGCAGCGCAGACGTTCTTGATGAAATCGGTCTGGCGCACCAAAAAAGCCGGGGTCTGCAGCACATCGACGACGGCGGCCACTTCGTTCATCGGGGTGTATTCGTGCACGTCGGTGAGCACCGGCACGCCGATCTGCTTTTTCACTGCGTCCAGCACCTTCAGGCCTTCTTCCAGGCCGGGGCCACGGAAGCTGGTGCCGGAGGTGCGGTTGGCCTTGTCGAAGCTCGACTTGAAGATGAAGTTGACCCCGAGCTTGCCGGTGATCTCCTTGAGCTTGCCGGCCACGTCGAGCTGCAGCTGCATCGACTCGATCACGCAGGGGCCTGCGATCAGGAACAACGGCTGGTCGAGGCCGACTTCAAAGTCACACAGTTTCATCAGGTCACCTTATTTCGATTGAAGCCCCTCTCCCATCGGGAGAGGGGTTGGGGTGAGGGTATGGTTTGCGAAGTACTGCTGAAGCATGGTGGCTTGCCCTGGCTGGCGCGTAGCGACGCGCTCGTCATGGCTGCCACCTTCCAGTGCATTGCGGCGCACCCTCATCCGCCCCTACGGGGCATCTTCTCCCGGTGGGAGAAGGCGGTCGCCACCCGTTTTGGATCTGAGAACCCCTCTCCCGTCGGGAGAGGGGTTGGGGTGAGGGTACGGTTGCGAGGCACTGCTGAAGCAAGATGGTTTGCCTGGCAGGCGCATGGCGACGCGTTCATCAGGACCGTCATCTTCCGCCGTGTTACGGCGCTCCGGCGCTTCGCGCCACCTTCTCCCGACAGCGGAAGGAACAGCTCACGCACGCGCTTCCTTCAACAACTTGCCGCCCGCCTTCTTCTCACGCGCGGCGCGCACGAAGCCGATAAACAACGGGTGCCCGTCGCGCGGGGTGGACAAGAATTCCGGGTGTGCCTGGCAGGCCAGGAACCACGGGTGCGCGTCGCGCGGCAGTTCGACCACTTCCACCAGGGTGTCGTCCATCGACTTGCCGGAAATCACCAGACCGGCATCTTCCAGCTGGGTGCGGTAGCGGTTGTTGAACTCGTAGCGGTGGCGATGCCGCTCGGCCACCACGTCCTTGCCGTAGACCTCGCGCGCCAGGGTGCCCGGCTTGAGCCGCTGCTCCTGCAACCCCAGCCGCATGGTGCCGCCCAAATCGGACTTTTCGTCGCGCTTTTCGACTTCGCCGGTGGCGGTGCGCCATTCGGTGATCAGGCCGATCACCGGATGCGGCGACTGGCGATCGTTCTCGGTGCTGTTGGCCGCGTCCAGGTCGGCGACATGGCGCGCATAGTCCACCACCGCCGCCTGCATGCCGTAGCAGATGCCGAAGTACGGCACCTTGTGCTCACGCGCGTATCTGGAAGTCTGCACCTTGCCTTCGAAACCGCGATCGCCAAACCCACCCGGCACCAGAATGCCGTCGATGTCCTGCAAGGCGGCCATGTCGCTGCCTTCCAGATCCTGCGCTTCCAGCCACTTCAGGTTGACCTTGGTGCGCTGACGCAGGCCGCCATGACGCAGCGCTTCGGCCACCGACTTGTAAGCGTCCTGGTGATCGACGTATTTGCCGACCACGGCGATGTTGACCTCGTCCAGCGGATGCTTGACCGCATCCACCACCGCCGCCCACTCGGACAGATCGGCGGCAGCCACCTTGTCGCGCAGCTTGAACTGGTCGATGACCAACTCGTCCAGGCCCTGGCGCAGCAACTCCAGCGGCATGCCGTAGAGCACGTCGATGTCCGGGCAGCTGATCACGGCGCGCTCGGAAACGTTGGTGAACAAGGCGATCTTGCGGCGTTCCGAATCCGGCACCGCCTGTTCGGAGCGGCACAGCAGCACGTCCGGCTGGATACCGATAGAGCGCAGTTCCTTGACCGAATGCTGGGTGGGCTTGGTCTTCAACTCACCGGCCGCCGCGATGTACGGCACCAGGGTGAGGTGCATGAACATGGCCTTTTCGGCACCACGCTCGGTGCGCACCTGGCGGATCGCTTCCAGGAACGGCAACGATTCGATATCGCCAACGGTGCCGCCGATCTCGATCAACGCCACATCGAAGCCGGCCGTGGCCTCGTCGATGCAACGGCGGATTTCGTCGGTGATATGCGGGATCACCTGCACGGTGGCACCCAGATAGTCGCCGCGGCGCTCCTTGCGGATCACGTTCTCGTAGATGCGACCGGTAGTCACCGAGTTCTTGCGCGACAGCCGCGTGCGCACGTAGCGCTCGTAGTGGCCAAGGTCCAGGTCGGTTTCGGCACCGTCGTCGGTGACATACACCTCACCGTGCTGGAACGGGCTCATCGTGCCCGGGTCCACATTGATGTACGGGTCCAGCTTCATCATTGTGACCTTGAGGCCACGCGCTTCCAGAATGGAGGCAAGCGAAGCGGCGGCAATGCCCTTGCCTAGCGAGGACACTACGCCGCCGGTAACGAAAATCAGGGGGGTCATGGGGCTTGAAGCCTCCCGGAAAGCCATAGTTTAGCGGGTGATGGGCGAATGCCCAAGGGTTGTGTGACGAGGATGTCATCCCACACTGAAAAACGCCGGCCATGCAGGCCGCAAATGCAGACGCCCCGACCGTAGCCGGGGCGTCCATGTATCGAATGCCTGGTGCGCAGGAGAATCAGCGCGCAGGCTTCTCTTCTTCCTCTTCCTCGCGCGGTGCGCTGTCTGCCTTGGGCTTCTGCGCGGCAGCGGCGGCACGGCGCTCGGCCTTGCGCTCGGCTTCGCTCTTGGCTTTCGCGTCGTCGGCCTTCTGTGCGGTGGCGCCCTGCCCGGTCTGCTGCGGAGCTGCCTGGGCCATGGCGGGGAGCGCTGCGACTGCGGCCGCACCGAGGGTGAGCATCAGGATGTGCTTGAACTTCATGGCGTCCTCTTTGGCATCGGTGACATCCTCAGGTGGGGACGTTTCATTCCGAAACCAACGCCAGGGTAGCCAGTGCCACCCGGCCCCGCACTGAACGCCTGTCGCGTGCAAAAAATCGGCCCAGCCCCCACACTGGCGCGTCGTTTCACGTACCAACGAGATGCATGAACACCCGTTATAACGCCGCCGATATTGAAGTGCTGTCGGGCCTGGACCCGGTTAAACGCCGTCCTGGCATGTATACCGACACTGCGCGCCCGAACCATCTGGCGCAGGAAGTGATCGACAACTCGGTCGACGAGGCACTGGCCGGCCACGCCAAGCAGGTCGAGGTCACCCTGTACAAGGATGGCAGCTGTGAAGTCTCCGACGACGGCCGCGGCATGCCGGTGGACATCCATCCGGAAGAGAAGATTCCGGGTGTGGAACTGATCCTGACCCGGCTGCATGCCGGCGGCAAGTTCAACAACCGCAACTACACCTTCTCCGGCGGCTTGCATGGCGTGGGCGTGAGCGTGGTCAATGCGCTGTCGACCAAGGTCGAGCTGTTCATCAAGCGCGAAGGCAGCGAACACCGCATGGAGTTCCGCGACGGCAACGCTGCGTCCAAGCTGGAAGTGGTCGGCACCGTCGGCAAGAAGAACACCGGCACGCGGCTGCGTTTCTGGGCCGACCCGAAGTATTTCGACACGCCCAAATTCAACGTGCGTGCACTGCGCCACCTGCTGCGCGCCAAGGCTGTGCTGTGCCCCGGGCTGACCGTCAAGCTGCATGACGAAGCGACCGGCGAGCAGGATAGCTGGCACTTCGAAAACGGCCTGCGCGATTACCTGAAAGGCGAGATGGCCCAGCACGAGATGCTGCCGGCCGAGCTGTTCGTGGGCAGCCTCAAGAAAGACACCGAGATCGTCGACTGGGCCGCGGCCTGGGTGCCGGAAGGCGAGCTGGTGCAGGAAAGCTACGTCAACCTGATTCCCACCGCGCAGCACGGCACCCACGTCAACGGCCTGCGCTCGGGCCTGACCGATGCGCTGCGCGAGTTCTGCGATTTCCGCAACCTGCTGCCGCGTGGCGTCAAGCTGGCGCCGGAAGATGTGTGGGACCGCGTCACCTTCGTGCTCAGCCTGAAGATGACCGACCCGCAGTTCTCCGGGCAGACCAAGGAGCGGCTGTCGTCGCGCCAGGCCGCCGGCTTCATCGAAGGCGCCGCGCACGATGCCTTCAGCCTGTACCTGAATCAGAACGTGGAGATCGGCGAGAAGATCGCGCAGATCGCCATCGACCGCGCCAGTGCTCGGCTGAAGACCGAAAAGCAGATCGTCCGCAAGAAAGTGACCCAGGGCCCGGCCCTGCCCGGCAAACTGGCCGATTGCATCAGCCAGGATCTGTCGCGCACCGAACTGTTCCTGGTCGAAGGCGATTCTGCCGGCGGCTCGGCCAAGCAGGCGCGCGACAAGGATTTCCAGGCGATCCTGCCGCTGCGCGGCAAGATCCTCAACACCTGGGAAGTGGCCTCCGGCAGCGTACTGGCCTCGGAAGAAGTGCATAACCTGGCGATCGCGATCGGCTGCGACCCGGGCAAGGACGACATCACCGGGCTGCGCTACGGCAAGGTGGTGATCCTGGCCGATGCGGACTCCGACGGCCTGCATATCGCCACGCTGTTGACGGCGCTGTTTTTGCAGCATTTCCCCGCCTTGGTTGCGGCTGGCCATGTGTTCGTGGCGATGCCGCCGCTGTTTCGCGTGGACGTGGGCAAGCAGGTGTTCTACGCGCTGGACGAAGAAGAAAAGACCACGCTGCTGGACAAGATTGCGCGCGAGAAGATGAAGGGCCAGATCAGCGTCACCCGCTTTAAGGGCCTGGGCGAGATGAATCCGCAGCAGTTGCGCGAATCCACCATCCACCCGGACACGCGCCGGCTGGTGCAGCTCACCATCGACGACGGCGAACAGACCCGTTCGTTGATGGACATGCTGCTGGCGAAAAAGCGCGCCGGCGACCGCAAGCAGTGGCTGGAAACCAAGGGCGATTTGGCGTCGCTGGAAGTCTAAAAGTCAGAAGCTCAAGGCACTTCCCCCTGCGGGGCGAAAAGGCAGGGCTGGCACGCTATTGGCGCGCGTGACTTGAAGCGCCCGCGCCCATAGCGGGGTTGCAGTGGGGGTACGCGGCGAAGCCACTGTGGAATTAGTCGCACGCGGCTTCGCCCGTGCCCTCATCCGCCCCTGCGGGGCACCTTCTCCCGGGGGGAGAAGGGAGTGGCATCGGTCTTCTTTTAGGTCGATGCGTGTTTCAGCGGACCGCGCAGACCTCACCTTTCAGGTCAGACGGCGCCTTGCCGCAGCACATCCGGCTCCAAGCCAAGCATGCTGCATCGGTCAACGCGCCATCCATGCCTTCCTGCACATCCACCGGGCTCTGCAGCGGCCTAGCATCAGCGCTCCCCTGTTCCGGCGTCGATGCTCATGCCCTTATTTTTCCGTGCAAGCCTGCTGGCCTGCCTCCTGCTCAGCGGGGCGGCGCTGGGAGCTGCGCCAGATAAAGACGATCGTCAAAGCGACTCCAGCAGCGAGGAGAAAGCCGATGCGTCGGCGTCCAAGCCTGCACCGCTGCCGGCTGATGTCAGCGTGCGCCAAAGCACGCGTGTGGCCGGCCGCAGCCTGAGCTATACCGCTACGGTCGGCACGCTGCCGGTACGCGATGCGCAGGGCAAGACCACCGGCGACGTGGTGTTCACCGCCTACACCGTCGATGGCAATGACCGTCCGGTGACCTTCGCGTTGAATGGTGGGCCGGGCGCCTCCTCGGTGTACCTCAACATGGGCGCGATCGGGCCGAAGATTGTCGGCTTCGGCGCCGAAGGCGACAGTGCGTCGGCACCGGTAACGCTGCGCGACAACCCGGGCACCTGGCTGGACTTCACCGACCTGGTCTTCATCGACCCGGTGGGCACCGGCTTCAGCCGCGCATTGATCGGCGACGACGATGCCAAGAAACAGTTCTACAACCCGCAGGCGGATGTGGAATATCTCTCGCGCGTGATCTACGACTGGCTGCTCAAGAATCGCCGCCTGCAGGCGCGCAAGTATCTGGTGGGCGAAAGCTACGGCGGCTTCCGCGGCCCGCGCATCACCCATTTCCTGCAGACGCGGCTGGGCGTGGCGATGAACGGCGTGGTGCTGGTGTCGCCGTTTCTCAACCCGACCCTGGACGACAACGGCGATGTTTCCCCGCTGGCGTGGATGCTGACACTGCCCTCCATCGCTGCTGCGCATCTGGAGCGCCAGGGCCAGCTCAGCGACAGCGCCATGCGCCAGGTGATCGACTACACGCGCGGCGACTACGCGGTGGCGTTGATGAAGGGACGCAGCGACCCGCAGGCGACCGAAGCGATGCTGCGGCAGGTGACCCGCATGACCGGGCTGGACCCGGCGTATGTGCGGCGTTCCGGCGGACGTCTGGAAACCCAGGCGTATCTGCGCGAGGTGTTTCGCGACAAGGGCGAGCTGGGCAGCCGTTACGACTCCAACGTGACCGCCTTCGACCCGTTCCCCAACGATGCCGAACAACGCGCCAACGACCCGCTGCTGGACAGCATCATCGCGCCGACCACCACCGCGATGGTGGACTTCGTCACCCGCGTGGTCGGCTGGAAGGTCGACGCGCGTTATCAAGCGCTCAATTACGACGTCAACAAGCTGTGGGACTGGAACGACGAACTGCGCAAGGGCGCGGTAACGCAACTACGCCAATCGGTGGCCATCGACCCGGAACTGCGCGTATTGATTGCGCACGGCTGGAACGATCTCTCCTGCCCGTTCATGGGCTCGGTGCTGACCGTGGACCAGATGCCGGCGATGGGCGACCCCACGCGCGTGCAAGTGCGCGAGTATCCGGGTGGTCACATGTTCTACAACCGCGCCGACAGCCAGGCCGCGTTCCGTCGCGACGTCAAGGCGATGTACGAAACGCGCTGAGCGCATGCAGCGCCGGACGTACTGGTGACCTCCGGCAATGGAGCGAGCGTGTCGTGACGCTTTAGACCGCGCCGGGCTCGGTCGCCTTCACGTTCCAGCCCAACCACTGGTAAAGCCGATACCGCGCGATGCCCAGATATTCGTGCAAGGCGACATCGGCCAGGGTGAAGTTGTAGCTCTGCGGCAGGATCGACCAGGTGGCGGTCAGCCAGTCGGCGCGCACCGGAGTGGCATCGATCCCGAAGTGGCGGAAGTACAGCGCGGCGCGGCGCAGATGCGTGGCCGAGGACACCAGCACGACGCGATCGGGCCGGTGCGCGCGCAGCAAGGATTGACTGAACTGCGCGTTCTGCCAGGTGTTCATGCTGGACGGCTCCATGACCAGATCCGCCTGATCGATCCCCAGCCCGATCAGCACGCGCTGATACACCACCGCCTCCGACAGGCCCAGGCCACGTGCGTCGCCGCCGCTGATCTCGATCTTGCAATCGCCACCGCTGCGGCGACATTGCCGGTACAGCCGCGCCGATTCGACGATACGACCATATGCGAACATGTTGGCCTCGGCCACCGCATCGCGGCCTTCCGGACGCACGGTACCGGCGCCCAGCAGCACGATGACGTTGCGCGCGCGCCAGCCATTGAAATCGTTGACCCCGGTGCGTTGCAGGTTCTGCAGCATCCACGATGGCAGCGGCCCGCAGCCGACCGCGAACACCAACACCAGGCTTGCGCCGGCCAGTACACGCGAGAACCGACGCAAGCCGCGACGGTCGATCAACCAGGCCAAGCCGAACAACACGCACACCAGTGCAAGCATCATCGCGGAAGGTTCTCACTCAGCACGCACAGGCAGACCCGGTCACGGCAGGTCCCCAGCGCAATAACAGCGCAGCGTGACAGCGGCGCGTGACCGCGCCGCGACACCGGCTCAGGTCCAGCCAAGCAGCTCGAACAGCATCAGGATCAGGTACGCCACACCGCCGGCGGCCGGGATGGTCAGGATCCAGGCCCAGACGATGCGCTCGATCACGCCCAGGCGCAGCGAGCGCGGGTTCTTGGCAAAGCCCACGCCCATGATCGCGGTGGAAATGCTGTGCGTGGTCGACACCGGCATGCCGAAGTGCGCAGCAACGGTAAGCACCGTCGCAGAGCTGGTTTCGGCGGCAAAGCCGTGGATGGGATGCAGCTTGACCATCTTGTGGCCGAGCGTCTTGATGATCTTCCAGCCGCCGGAGGCAGTGCCGGCGGCCATCACCACCGCGCAGGTCAGCACGATCCACATCGGGATGCCGTCGCCGGCGGCCAGGCCGGTGCCCGGATGCAGGAACGACAGCCAGCTTGGCAGATCGTCCAGCGCGCCGGCCGACTGCCCGCCGATCAGGGTCATGGCGATGATGCCCATGGTCTTCTGCGCGTCGTTGTGGCCGTGCGCGTAGCCCATGTACGCGGCCGAGGCGATCTGCGCCTTGCCGAAGAACGCATTGACCCAGCGCGGCCGCGCCAGCCGCCCGATCGGGCCGCCCAGCTTGGACATGCCGGCGATGATCGCCCACAGCAGCAGCATCACCACGATCCCGAGCAAAAAGCCGGCGATCGGCGAGGTGATCATCGGTACGAACACCTTCCACAACAGGCCCTTGTTCTTGGCCCAGTTGCCGATGTTTTCCGACCAGATCAGCGCGTCCCAGTTGTTGTGCGCCGCGGCCAGGCCGGCGCCGCACAGGCCACCGATCAAGGCGTGCGAGGACGAGGACGGCAGGCCCTTCCACCAGGTGATCAGGTTCCAGATGATGCCGCCCAGCAAGGCGCACAGGATCACCTGCGGGGTGACTTCGACCACATTGGTGTTGAGCAGGCCCGAGGCAATGGTCAGTGCAACGGCGGTGCCGGTCAGCGCGCCGATCAGGTTCATGCCGGCGGCCAGCATCACCGCCCAACCGGGCGAGAGCACCTTGGTGGCGACCACCGTGGCGATGGAGTTGGCGGTGTCGTGGAAGCCGTTGATGAACTCGAACACCAACGCGGCCAGGATCACCACCAGAACAAGGGTAAGCACGCGGCGACCTCAGCTGTTCTTCAACACGATCTGGTACACCACCACCCCTGCCTCGCGGCAACGGTCGATGGCTTTTTCCAGGATCTCGAAGAACTCCTTGAGCAGGAACATCTGCAGCGTGTCCAGGCGGCCGGAATAGATGTCGCGGTACAACTCCAGCATCAGCCGGTCGGCTTCGTTTTCGAGCATGCGCAGCTTGTCGTTGAGCGCGGTCATGCGGTCGATGTTCATGTCCGGCAGGTCGGCCACCATTTCCACCACCACCGCGGCGGCCTGCTCCAGCATCGCCGCGCGCGGGGCGAAGTCGATGTGTTCCAGGTGCTTGGTCGCCAGCGAATAGCGGTCGGCAAATTTTTCGACCTGCTTGGGAATCTTGTACAACGCCGAACCCAGCGCTTCGATGTCTTCGCGCTCGATCGGGGTCATGAAGCTGTCCACCAGCGCCTGGCCGATCTTGTCGGAGGCGGCGCGTTCGCGCAGGCGGGCCAGCTTGAAGGCGTCCAGCGCGGGTTGGCGGTCGGACGCGCGCATCATGGCGTGCAACGCCTTGGTGCTGTCGTAGGCGGCCTGCGCCGCTTCGTTCAGAAGCGAATAGAACTGCTTGCCGGAACCGAAGATGGTCTGCAACGAGAACATGGGTGGACAACTTCCTGCCGTCGAGGGAGAGACGGACGCCAAGCGCGAATTATGACCGTTCCATGACCTCTCTGGGTATCTCGCGCCCGGAGCGGCCTTCACATCGGCATTTCCCGGCTCGAACCACCCTGTGGTTTGGTAACATGCCCGCGCGCCTTCGGGCGCACCCTATGGAAGACGACCCTATCCCCCCGTGTTGCCGCCCGGCCTGTGCGCCCGCCGGTAGCCCCTGCGCTCCCCCGCCCTCCCCTTCACTGACCGGGGAAGACGCCCGTGGTTGAGTTTCTGATTGTTGTCGCACTGATTCTGTTGAACGGCTTCTTCGCCATGTCGGAGATGTCGTTGATGACCTCGCGCAAGAGCCGCCTGAAGCAGATGGCCGGCTCCAGCAAGCGCGCCGCGCGCGCCCTGGCATTGGCCGAAAGCCCGGAAAACTTCCTGTCCACGGTCCAGATCGGCATCACCCTGATCGGCATCCTGACCGGCGTGTTCGGCGGCGAAGCGATCGGTGAGGCCATTGCCAGCTGGCTGCAGGGCGTGTTCCCGGCGTTGTCGGCCTCGTTCGAACTGGTCGGCAAGCCGCGGCCCTATTCGGTGGTGATCGGCAGCACCCTGGCCGTGGCCTTGATCACCTTCCTGACGCTGATCTTCGGCGAGCTGGTACCCAAGCGGCTGGCGCTGCGCAATTCCGAAGACATTGCCGGGGTGGTCGCGGTGCCGATGGCGTGGCTGGCCAAAATTGCCGCACCCGGGGTGTGGGTGCTGGCGCGCTCCACCCGGCTGGTGCTGCGCATGCTGGGCATGGGCAAGGACGAGTCGGCGTCGGTGACCGAAGAAGAGATCCGCATGCTGGTGGCCGAAAGCCACGAGGCCGGCGTGATCGACGCGCACGAGCGCGACATGATGAATCGCGTGATGCGGCTGGGCGACCGCACCGCCGACAGCCTGATGACGCCGCGCAACCGCATCGCCTGGCTGGATGCCAACGCCGAGCCGGAGCGTAACTTCGCGGTCATGCGCGAGCACGAATTTTCGCGTTACCCGGTATACCGCGGCAGCGACCAGGACATTGCCGGCGTGCTGGAAGTCAAATCGCTGGTCACGCGCCTGGGCGGGCACGGCGAAAATCTGTTCCAGGCCCTGCGCGACACCTTGTTCGTCTCCGAATCCACGCACGCGATGAAGCTGCTGGAGATCTTTCGCGAAGAACAGCAGTCGATGGCGCTGGTGGTCGACGAATACGGCGAAATCCGCGGCCTGGTGACCATCAGCGACCTGATGGGCGCGGTGGTCGGCCGGCTGCAGGCGGTGGAAAACACCGACGAAGATGCGCTGGTGGTGACGCGCGCGGACGGCTCGCTGCTGATCGATGGCTCGCTGCCGGTGGAAGAGCTGCGCGAGGTGCTTGGCGCGGAGTTGCCGGAGGCCGACGAAGGCGATTACCACACGCTGGCAGGCCTGTGCATCTACTACTTCGGGCGCATTCCGCAGGCCGGCGAATTCTTCGATTGGGCCGGCTGGCGTATCGAGATCGTGGACCTGGATGGCGCGCGCGTGGACAAGCTGCTGCTGAGCCGTATCGGCGACGAGGACAGCGATGACATCGTCGGATAACGGCGTGCCGCCATCCGACGATTCCGGCGACGAGCAGATGCGCTACCGCAACGAAGGCATCCGCAGCCTGCTGGCGGCCTTCAGCGACGGCGACCCGGAACAGGTGCTGCGCGTGCGCGACATCCTGGCCGACCTGCAGCAGAGCGCGTTCGGGGTGTTTTTGTTCCTGGCGATCCTGCCGTCGTTCATCCCGATTCCCGGCGTGGCCGGCGGCATCAGCGGCCCGCTGACGGTGCTGATCGGCGTGCAGATGATGTGCTGCCTGCGCAAGCCGTGGGTGCCGCGCTTCATCGGCGAACGTGGGCCGCGCCGTCGCACCAGCCAGCGCTTCGTGGCCAAATTGGGCCCGACGCTGCAACGCCTGGATCGCCTGCTCAAGCCGCGCCTGCACGGCATGCTGGACCGGATGCCGGCGCAGGTGTTCACCGGCTTGCTGCTGGTGCTGGTCGGCATCTTGCTGACGCTGCCGATCCCGTTCACCAACTACATTTTCGGATTGATCCTGCTGCTGTTTGCGCTGGCCCTGCTCGAGCGCGATGGCGCGTTGATGCTGGTGGGCTGGGCAGCTGCATTGATCTCGGTGGCCGTGTTCGGCGTCACCTCCGACCAGCTGGTGGATCTGATTCGCGACTGGTGGCCGGCGGCCTGGAGATAGGGCTGCAGTGGCTGCACGGTGTGTAACGTGTGTGGCCACGCGTTTTCCAGTGCTGCAAGAGATGGTTGCATCAGGCCTGGCTGGCTATACAGCACGTGGGCCTTTGTAACGCATCGCAGCATTGCATCCTCGGCGACCCCTCTCCCGCGGGGAGAGGGGCTTACGCGCCGTGCGGCGCGGTGGCAGACTCGGGCGTTACTTCAGATCGACCACGCGGTTGTCCGAGAGGCTGGCGGTGTCATCGGTCACTGCCGTCATCACGAAATACAGCGCCTTGCCAAGCAAGCCGCTGGGGCCATCCCAGTATTCGGCCGATTCGGCGCGCACGTGGATCAAACGCAGGTTCGGGTCGTCCTTGCCGCCCGGAAAAAATACCTTCATCGCCGGCGACCACAGTTCGTCGATCTTGGCGCGGTCGTGGACCACGCGTGCGGTGCCGGCCACCGATACATAGGTATTTTTCGACGCCGAGGCATACGCCACATTGACGCGCGGGTCGGCGGCGATTTCCGCCACTTTCGGGCTGTCGGCGGCGGTGGCGAACCACAGGTCGCCATCGAATTCGACTTCCTGCGTGCCCAGCGGGCGGCTCACCAGTTTGCCGTCGGCCGACACGGTGGTGAACATCGCGATGTCCACGCCGCGAATCAACGCGGCCAACTGCTTGATGCTCTCGCTGCGTTCCTGAAATTGCATGCGGGTGTTCCCAATGGATGTGCACGCATCACAACGGATCGCCGCGCAAAGCGACGTGAATCACGCTGTGGTCACGTCCAGCTCGCGGCATGCCGCAGCGGCGATTTCGAAGGAACGCAACCGCGCGGCATGGTCGTAGATGTTGGCGGTGAACAACAGTTCGTCGGGGCGATGACGCTCGATGAAATCGACCACGCCCTGCCCGATCTGTTCGGCATCGCCAAGCACCGTGCAGGCCAGCGCGCGCTCCACACCCAAACGCTCATGCGGCTGCCAGAAGCTGTCGATGTCATCGATCGGCGGCGGAATCTTGCCCGGCTTGCCGCGCCGCAGATTGACGAAGCTCTGTTGCTGGGTGGTGAACAGACGACGTGCCTGCGCTTCGGTGTCGGCTGCCACCACGTTCAAGGCCAGCATCACGTGCGGCTTGGCCTGCTGTGCGGACGGGCGGAATTCGCGGCGATAGATCGCCACCGCTTCGTCCATCGCGTCGGGTGCGAAGTGCGAGGCGAACGCGAACGACAATCCCATCGCTGCCGCCAGGCGTGCGCTGAACAGGCTCGAACCCAGCAGCCAGACCGGCACGTTCAGCCCCGCACCGGGCACGGCTTGCACCAACTGCCCTGGCACCGCCGGCGCGAAATAGCGCATCAGTTCGGCCACGTCCTGCGGGAAGTGGTCGGCGCTGTCGAAATAACGGCGCAAGGCGCGTGCGGTGGGCTGGTCGGTACCGGGCGCGCGGCCCAGGCCCAGGTCGATGCGCTGTGGATACAGCGAGGCCAGCGTGCCGAATTGTTCGGCGACCTGCAGCGGTGCGTGATTGGGCAGCATGATGCCGCCGGCGCCCACGCGAATGGTCGTGGTGCCGCCGGCGACATGGCCGATCAACACCGCGGTGGCGGCGCTGGCGATGCCCGGCATGTTGTGGTGTTCGGCCAGCCAGTAACGCTGGTAGCCCCAGCGCTCGGCGTGCTGGGCCAGATCGAGCATGTTGGCGAAGGCGTGGGTGGTGTCGCTGCCTTCGCAGACCGGCGCCAGATCGAGCACGGAAATGGGGGGCATCGGATGATTCCGGGAAAGAATGATGTGCAAGAGATGGGGCTGCCCGGGCGGCATTGCCAGCCGCCTGGCGGGTGCTGAGGGGATTACAGCATTCCAGGAGTCGGACAACGGGGGGCTGAGTAGTGGTAGATGCGTTGTTGAGCTTGGCGAGGGCGAGGGTGAGGGTGAGGGTGAGGGTGAGGGTGAGGGTGAGGGTGAGGGTGAGGGTGAGGGTGTTGCGGGTGCTGGTCGGGTGCGGCGCATGGGTGATGTGACGGCCTGTTCGCGCTGGCTTCGCTTCCGTGGGTGCAGGTGCAGGTGCGAGTACGGAGTCGGCGTCGGCGTCGGCGTCGGAGTGCAATTGCATCATTTCGATACCAGGCGCCTCTGCATGCATGCCGGGGCGCCGCAATGAGGCGGAGTGCTTCGTGGCCTGCTCGACTCTCGGCACAGGGACCCTCACCCCAACCCCTCTCCCGCAGGAGAGGGGCTTTTATCCTTCTCCCATCGGGAGAAGGTGGCGCATAGCGCCGGATGAGGGTACGGGCGAAGCCTGGTGGACGTTGAATGCACGAGGGTTCCGCTCGGCGTCCTCTCCCCCTCTCCCCCTCTCGCGCGCCGGTCCGCGCTTGTGCCGCGGGGGCACTCCAAAGCATGTGCACCGGGCGCGCACACCGTGCCCTCTTGCCCCGGGCGAGAGGTCTATTACGTGAGCGCGTTGGTGGTCGGTGCTGACTGAGCGTGCTGTCCGTTGGTTTTGGTGTGGGTGTGGTTGCTGCCCTTGCCGCTACCCGCACGTTCACGCCCAGCGCCATCGCGCTTGCAGACGAACCCTTTGACTGCTCGACGAAGCGTGGCCGCTGTGAGATCTGGACGCTGGCTATGATGGCGCCACCCTGTCTACGCCTGTCTGCCCATGTCCCCGATCGACGCACCTGCCGTTGCACCGCCCTCGCCTTCTGCACTGATTGCAGCGCGGATCGATCGCTTGCCGGCGAGTGCCACGCTATGGCGGTTGGTAGGGTTGCTGGCGCTGGGCGGGTTCTTCGAGTTGTACGACCTGTTCCAGACCGCCTACATCAGCCCCGGGCTGATCCGTGATGGCATTTTTGCCAGCGGTGCGGACGGGGCGTTCGGCATGTCCGATCAGGCGGCCTTTGCAGCGGCTACCTTCTTTGGCTTGTTTGTGGGTGCCGCGCTGTTGAGTCCGTTCGCCGACCGGTTCGGGCGTCGGCCAGTGTTTACCTTCGCCTTGATCTGGTACACCGCCGCCACCGTGGCGATGGGTCTGCAAAGCACCGCCACCGGTGTGATCGTGCTGCGTTTTGTGGTCGGCATCGGATTGGGGATCGAGCTGGTGACCATCGACACCTATCTGTCCGAACTGGTGCCGCGGCACATGCGCAGCGCGGCGTTCGCGTTTGCGTTCTTCGTGCAGTTTCTGGCGGTGCCCACCGTCGCACTGACCGCGTGGATGCTGGTGCCGCATGCACCACTGGGCGTGAGCGGCTGGCGTTGGGTGGTATTGCTCAGCGGTGTATTTGCGCTGGGGATCTGGTGGCTGCGCAGCCGCTTGCCCGAATCGGCACGCTGGCTGGCCGCACAAGGCCGGCATGCGGAAGCGGATGCAGTGGTGACAGCACTGGAGGCGCGCTGCCTGCACGACGTTGGCACCCCATTGCCCGAGCCACAGGTCGCCGCAGCCTCGCCTGCCGGCGACATGCCAAGCACGCTGCTGTGGCGCGCGCCGTATCGTGGGCGCATCGGCATGCTGGTGGTGTTCCATGTGTTCCAGGCGATCGGCTTCTTCGGTTTCGGCAACTGGCTGCCGGCGCTCATCTCGGCGCAGGGCACCGCGGTGACCAAGAGCCTTGCGTATTCCTTTGCGATCTCGTTGGCTTACCCGCTGGCGCCGCTGCTGTTGCTGCGCTTTGCACAGCGCTGGGAAAACAAATGGCAGATCACCGCATCGGCGCTGGGGGCGGTCCTGTTCGGCGGGCTGTTCGCGTTGCAGCATGAGGCTGTCGGCATGGTGCTGTGCGGAGCGATGATTGCGTTCTGCAATGCGTGGATGAGCTTTGCCTACCACGGGTATCAGGCCGAACTGTTCCCGACCGGGCTGCGCGCGCGTGCGGTGGGCTTTTGCTATTCGTTCAGTCGCCTCTCCACGGCGGTGAGCAGCGTGCTGATCGGCTGGTTGCTCGCGCAGGTCGGCAGCCATGGCGTGCTGGCCTTCATCGCGCTCAGCATGTCGATCGTGGCGAGCGTGATTGCGCTGTTCGGCCCACGCACGCGCAATCGTGCGCTGGAAGATATTGCCGGCTAAGCGCAGCTAACGAAACAACCCTGTAATGCCAAGCTGGGGGGCCATGAGCACGGTGCGCACACTGCGGTGGCGTAGGTGCGCAGCGCTACGCGCTGTCGATGCAGGCATGACGATTGCTCGACACGTTTGCCGGCCACTAGCGAGGTCCGAAAGGCGCCGGCGTGCGTGACGCGCTCCTCGCATGCGGTGTCGTAGCGCACTCCGGCGCGCTGGCGTGCATTGGCGTAGCACGCACAGCGCCCAATTCCAGCGTGCGGTCCGCTACTGCGGCCAGGCTGGTGCGATGCGAGACCACCACCAGCACCGTGTGCGGCAGGCGCGCGCGCAAAGTGCTGAGCACCTGATGCTCGGCATCGGCATCCAGGGCGCTGGTTGCTTCGTCCAGCAGCGCCAAGGTCGGCTGACGCAGCAGCACCTGCGCCAGTAGCAGGCGTTGCGATTCGCCGCCCGACAGGCGCCCAGCGTGCGCGTTGATCGGCGTGGCCAGACCTTGCGCGTCGCGCTGCAGGCGCGCACGCAGGCCGACATCGGCCAGCACCTCCCACATGCGTGCGTCGGAGGCGCCGGGCAGCGCCCACTGCAGGCAATCGCGCACCGTGTGTTGCCATGGCCGCACACCCTGGCCGATGTAGGCGCTGTGTCGCATTAGATATCCATAAGCCGAAAACGTCAGCCGGCGCCCGCCCATGTGCGCAACGAATTGCGCCGGCGGCGTCTGCCCGGAAAGGACATCCATCAGGCTGCTCTTGCCCACGCCGGAGGCGCCGACCACCAGCGTCATCTGACCCGGCACCAACAACAACGATTCGATGGCGAGTTGCGGCAGCGGCGGCGCCAGCCCGATGTGTTCGAGATGCAGCGCGGCCGGTAGTGGCTCCGCGGTGTCTTGTGGGGCGTGTGCGCGCGCAGCGCCCAGGTCCACGTAGCGGCGCCACAGCTGCAGCGCCGGCCACGCCGAACGCAATTGCTGCACGCTTTGCCGTGTGGTGACCAGGTACGGCAGCAACCGACCAAGCAACAAGCTGACGGTGATCAGCGCAGCGCGATCGGCACCCTGCCAGCGATTGGCCAGCACCAGGATGCCGGCGATGGCGACCACCGCAGTGAGCTCAAGCAACAGCCGGCTGCCGGCGACCAGCTCCTGCTGTTGTGCATACCCATGCCCCAATCGCGCCGAAATGCGCTCGTAATGGCGGGTTTCGAGGTCTTCGCGCTGAAACGAGCGCACGTGGCGCAAACGACGCGGAAAATCCTCGCTCAACCAGAACAGCTGCGTCATGTCGGTTACATAGGCACGGCTGATGCGGGCCTGTGCGTCGCTGCTGGAGGAATGCAGGCCCAACCATGCCAGCACCACCAGCAGCGGAGTGGCGATCAAGAGCGCAGGTGCGATCAGCACTGCGATGCACACGCTCACCAGCGCGGTGATGGCCGCGATCAGCAGCTGCAGCACAGCACTGAAGCCTTGCGTGGCGATCTCGATGTTGTAGGTGAGCACATTGGCGATTTCGGCCGAGCTGGCGCCGGACAAGGCCGGCAGCGGCGCGTCGATCAGCGCCGCATGCACGCGTCCGCGCAGACCGATGGCATAACGGCTGGTCAAGCGCGCAGCCAGCCGCGCGCTCTGCCAGCGCAATGCGGCAAACAGCAGGCTCACCGCCACGAACAGGCCCGCCTGCATCGCCAGCCCGCCTGGCAATGCCAGACGATAGCCAGCCAGCTGCACGCTGTGGCCGGGTTGCACCAGCGGCAACAGGCACACCGCCACGATACTGCCGACCAGCGCGGCAGCCAGCGATAACGCGACATACAGTGCGATGGTGGGCATGTCGGCCGGAACCAGGGTGCTTGCGAAGTGGCGCAGCGCAGTGCGCATGCGCTGCTGCGCTGAGATTGCCTGCAGTTCAGCCGCGCGCGACATGCATGCCCCAGCGCGCCACGACGGCCTGTTGTGTACTCGTCATACCGCGCGCTCGCGTGCAGCTGCTCATTGCAACAGCTGCAGCAGCGCATCCACCGACGCCTGCGGATGCGTGCCACGGTGCAGGGTGAACATGCCGATGCGCTCTACCTGCTCGACAAACCGCTGCCAGCCGGGCTGACCCGCTGCATACGGTTGATCGTGGGCCAGGCAGGCGGCGATGTGCTCGGCCGGCAACGGAACCAGGCGCTGCGCAGATGCGCTGGCCGGCGTTCTGGACACCATCACCACCGCATGCAACTGCATTGGCCTGGGCGCGAGATGCGCGTGGCCATGGCGAATATCGACCTCGAATTTTTTCACGCCGCTGCGGCGCCGGATCACCGGTGATCCCGCGATCCACGCGCGCGTCTGCGCGTCGACCAGACCCAGCGCTTCGGCACGCAAGTGCAGGAAATTGGCGACACCGGTCGTCAGCAGGCTGTCCGGCGCCACGAAGACGCCGTCTTCGGCAATGAAGTCCAAGCCATGCAGCAGGCTGTGCAAGGCCAGCGTCGATTTGCCGGCACCGCTGGCACCGAGCAGCAGCACGCTGCGGCCGCGGTGACCGACACAGGCGCCATGCAGCGGCACCAAGCCGATGCCACGCGCGGCCAGCAGGAATACCGCAAATTCGATCAATTCGTAACGCACGTGATACGCATGGGCGAGCATGTCCTCGGAAACCACCAGCATTGCGCGGCGCTGCGGCACCGAAACCATCAGGTAGTTGTGGCCATCCATGACGCCGCACAGCAGGCCGCCGCTGGCATGCGTACGCACCGGCGGCGGTTCTGCACCGATGCTGCCGGGCGCACGCGGCAGCAAGTCCAGCGTGACATGAAAGTCCGGCGCGCCGGGCAAGCGATGCGCCGGCAGGCCGGCATAGGCGGCATCGACCAGCGCCAATAGCGCTTCGCTATCGCTCTGGAAATGGAACAGCGCGCCGAGAATCTGCCGACGCACGACCAGGCGCCGCGGCCGCTGTTCGCCGAACGGATCTGCCGCCACTGCAGCCCCTGCTGCGAAGGCCAGCGTGCCATCGCTCACCGGCGTGTGTTGCGCCCACGCAGCCGACTGCGGCATGCCCGTATCCAATGCTCTGATTCAGCCGGTGTGTGCTGACTCCCTACAGAAAGGTTGCATCACCGGCCGCCATGCCGATGCACAACGCGTTGCAACCGCGCAGCGCAGCGGCGCAACCAAAGCCGCCTGCATGCGCACCTACTGCCGAGCCGAATGCCGGTGTCTGCGCACGCCGCCGCTGCGCCCACCTGGCGCCAGAACGAGAGCCTTGTGCAGATGCTAAAGATCCAGGTCAGTCATTCGTATTTCTTGCGTTACGACCCCAAGCAATGGGAGCGCGGCAAGCCCTATCCGCCATTGGCGACGCTGCAGATCGCCGCGCTGCTGCGCGAGCGCGGGCATGCATTGAGTCTGTTCGATGCGATGCTGGCCGACGACGTGGAGGACTACAGCGCTGCCCTGCACGCGGCGCAGCCGGATCTGGTGGTGTTCTACGAAGACAACTTCAACTTCCTCACCAAGATGTGCCTGAGCCGGATGCGCGAGGCGGCGTGCCGCATGATCGGGCAGGCGCGTGCGGCCGGCTGCCGCGTGCTGGTGGCCGGCTCGGATGCGTCCGACAACCCGGATGTGTTCCTGGCTGCAGGCGCGCATGCGGTGTTGATCGGCGAAGGCATCGCCCCGTTGATCACGTTGCTGGAGCGCGTCGAAGCACAGCCGGACATCGCCATCGAACACTGGTTGGCAGGCGTGGCGCAGATCGCCACCAGCCAGCCTGCGGCAACGCGCGTGCATCCCGGCGCGCAGCCGCCGGACGCGCGCCTGAGCGGGCTGCCGGCATGGGATCTGGTCGACATGCCGCGCTACCGGCGCTTCTGGCAGCAGCGGCATGGCTACTTCAGCCTGAACATGGCCGCCTCGCGCGGCTGCCCGTTCCGTTGCAACTGGTGCGCCAAGCCGATCTGGGGCAATCACTACAAACGTCGCGGCGCCGAAGAGGTGGCCGCAGAAATGATTCACCTCAAACGCAGTTTCCAGCCCGAGCATATCTGGATGGCCGACGATATCTTCGGCTTCCACATCGACTGGGTGGAGACCTTTGCGCAGCGGTTGAGCGATGCCGACGGCGCGATTCCGTTCACCATCCAGACCCGCGCCGATCTTGCCAGCGAACGCATGGCCGCCGCACTGGCACGCGCCGGTTGCGCGGAGGCCTGGATCGGCGCGGAGAGCGGCAGCCAACGCATTCTCGACAAGATGACCAAGGGCACGCAGGTTGGCGAGGTGATCGCCGCGCGCGAGCGCCTGGGTGCGCAGGGGATCCGCGTGGGCTTTTTTATCCAGCTCGGCTATCTGGGCGAAGAACTCGACGACATTCTGGCCACACGCGCACTGGTGACGCAGGCCAACCCGGACATCATCGGGGTCAGCGTTTCGTACCCGTTGCCCGGCACCAAATTTTATGAAGAAGTGAAGAATCAGCTCGGCGGCAAGACCCATTGGCAGGACAGCGACGACCTGGCGATGATGTTCCATGGCGCGTACGACTCCGAGTTCTACCGCAGCGTGCGCGACCTGTTGCACACGCAGGTCGATCTGCAACAGGCGCGCGCCACGATGACGGCCGATGCGTTTGCGCAGGCCTCGGACCAGCTCGAAGCACGCTGGTCGGCCCTGATTGCCTGCGAAGGCCAACACCGCACCGAGCCACTGACCCACAGCGCTACGCGCCAGCCACGCCAATTGGCCACCGTGCTGGTGGGCTAGCGCTTGCGCGTCCTCACGCTCTTCATCCATCGCTTCGCCTGACCGGACTACGCGCGCATGCAGCCTTCCCTTCGCACCATCAAGCACCGCCTGCACACGGCCACCGAGCGGCTGGCTCAGGAGCTCGCCCGCCCGGGCGACGCAGTGCCGCAGTGGGACCGGCTGCAATGGCAGCTGGCTGCTGCAGCGGCAGCGGCGCATGGCGTGTCGCCGTTGCTGCAGCGCCGCTCGTTGTGGCAGAACCCCGAGTGGAACGCCTTCCTGAGCGAGCAACGTGGTCATGTGGAAGACCGCCATCGACGCATCGCGCTGCTGCTGACCCGTATCGATGCCGCCGCACGTCATGCCGGTATCGCGCTGGTGGGCCTGAAAGGCACCGCCTTGCATCGGCTGGGCGTGTATCTGCCCGGCGACCGCCCGATGGCCGATATCGACCTGCTGGTAGAACCGGAGCACGCGCCTGCGGCCGCTGCGCTGTTGTGCGAACTCGGCTATGTCGCTTCGTTCGCGCAATGGAAGCATCAGGTCTTCAAGCCGCTGCAGGGCGAGGCGGTGGCCGGCTTGGGCGAACACCGCGATGCGCCGATCAATATCGAGTTGCATACGCGTATCCAGGAACGTTTGCCGGTGAGCCGCGTGGACATCACTGCGTGGATCCGGCCCGAGCGCCCGCAACCCGGCTTGAACCCTTACCCGTCCATCGGTGCGTTGATGTGCCACCTGCTGCTGCATGCGGCCGGCGGCATCTGCCACCGCAGCATTCGCCTGATGCACCTGCACGATCTGGCGTTGCTGGCCACACGCATGGGCCCGCGCGACTGGGAACAATTGTGGGAAGACAGCACCATGCCGCCATGGTGGGCATTGCCGCCACTGCTGTTGCTGCAACGCTATTACCGCGCAGTGGTGCCGGCTGCGGTGATGACGCGCCTGCATGCGGTCTGCCCTCCCCTGCTGCGCCTGCGCGCAGCCCGGCAAACGCTTACCGCTGCGTCGTGTTCCAACCTGTGGCTGTCGGCGTTGCCCGGTATCGAGTGGTCGCGGTCGTGGGGCGAGGCGTGGCAGTACCTGCACAACCGCGTGGTGCCCCCGGCGGAGAGCCGCAAGGAACGTGCGGACATGCTGCAAACCCAGTTATGGCTGCAGGACCAGCCCTGGGTGCGGCAGACCCAGGCGCGCCGCCTGATGACGCGCCTGACCCGCCCGGTTCCGCGCACCGACATGTTGTATGTGGTGCGTGCGGCGCTGGATGGATATCTGCAGCCGGCCTGAGGTTGCAGCGTAGAGCGTTGCACAAGATCGCCGCAGGCGGCTGCCTGCGTTGCCACGCGCACCCGCGCACTCAGCGCAGCGGCCGCTGCTCACATAATTGGCGATACAGCTGCTCGAACAGGCGGGTGGTCAACGCGGCGTCTTCGCGGACGGCGCGACACTGCGCCGCCCAGGCCAGACGCAGGCGCAGTTCGTCGTCGCCGAGCACCTGACGAATGGCGTCGGCCATGCCGGCCCAGTCGCCTGGCGGCACCGCCAGCGCCGAGACCGGCGCCCATTCGACCAGGTGGCCCACCGCAGTACCCACTGTTGGAACGCCGGCAACGGCAGCTTCCAGCAGCACCAGCGGACCTGCTTCATGCAGGGAGGACAGCACCAGCAGGTCGGCCGACAGCATGATCGGGCGCAACTCGCGCTGGGTCTTGAAGCCGAGAAAGCGCACCTGTTGCTGCAGGCCAAGGTCGTGCACCAGGCGCTGCATGGCGCCGTCCAGGGTGTCGACGCCCACCATATCCAGGGTGAAGGCGACCCCGGCGCGTTTGAGTGCGGCCATCGCCTGCAGCAAGGTGCGCTGATCCTTGACCGGATTGAGGCTGGCCACATGCAGCAGGCGTGCGGTTGCGCCGGTGCGCGCACGTGGCGCCGCCGGCGACCAGGCGCGCAGATCCACCCCCAGCGGCACGCGTTGCGCAGCGATGCCCAGTGCCTGCAGTGAATTGATGATGGGTGCGCTGGCCGCCGTTACCTGATCGGCCAGCCGCAGGGTCACCGCTTCGCGCAGACGCGCGCGCCACGTGCGGCGGCCGCCGTAGCCGATGCGATGCAGGGCGACCAATTCGCCACCGGCGATATGCACCATGCTGGGACGCCGCAGCAGCGTGGCAGCGGTCACTGCGATCAAGCTGCAATAGCCTGAAAAAATCGCCTGGATCACATCGAACGGTGCGCGCCGGTGCTCGTCGCGAATGGCAGCGATCGCGCGCAGCCGCGTGCGTCGGGCGCCGATGTTGTGCACGGTGGCGCCGCGCAGGCTCCATGTGCCGGGCAGCGGCTCTTGATGCAGCACGAACACGTGCACCGCATGGCTGCGCGCCAGCCACTCGATCAAGGTGAGGAACACCGGGATCACGCGGACTTCCCCGCTGCGATCCACGCCCCCCGGTACCACCAGTGCCAGCTTCATGCGGTGCGCTCCGGCGCGGCAGCGCGTAATTGCGTGTAAGCCTGTGCCCAGCGCTGGCCCACCGCGGCAAACGACAGGCGTGCGTCGAAATGCGCACGCACCTGTGCACGCGAGGGACGTTGCCGACAGACGCGTAGCAATAGCTCCGACAATGCCGTCGCATCGCCCACCGGCCACAACGCACCAACCGCACCGTCATCGCTGAGTGCACGGAACGACGGAATTGCGCTGAGCAGCGGCAGGCAGCCGCAGGCGTAGGCTTCCAGTGCGGCATAGCCGCAACTTTCTGCGTGGCTGGCGGAAACGAACAGATCGGCAGCGCGCAGCAGCTCCTGCACGCGCGCATGTTCGACCCTGCCCAGCAACTGCACGCACCTGGCCAGCTGCGGGTCCTCGCGCAGGCGCTGCTGCACCTGGTCCATCAGCGGCGCCTGGTCGAACACGCACCACAACCGCAAGCCGGGCAACAGGCGCGCGGCCATGGCCACCGCATCCAGTACGCACAATGGGTCCTTGCCTGCACTTAGATGACCAACCCACAACACGCACGGGTCGCCGTGCAAGCGGGTTTGCTCGCGCGCCTGCAACCGGTCGCCCGGCGTAAAGCGGCTGCTCGATTCGGGGATCGCAAACAGCTGCGTGCTGCGGCGAAACAGGCGCGCCCGCACGAACGGCTGCGCCAGCTCCAGCGAGGTGAACGCAATGCCGGCCGCGGCGGCGTAGCGTGCGCGCCACAGGCTTCTGCTCCACCAGCGCGGCGGCCGGTTGGCATGATCCTGCAGCAGGATCGGCAGCTGCGGCAACAGGCGTGCAAGGCGTCGCATATCGCCGGCGAATTCCAGACCATGCACATGCAGCACATCGGCATCGATCTCACGCAACAGGGCGGCAAGCGTGCGCGCACGGCCTGCGCTGCCACGCTGCCGCAGATCGGCAAAGTGGTAGTCCACGCCCAGGCGGCGCAACCGGATGTCTAGGGTTGATGCCTGGATCACCGAAACGCGTACGCCTGCGCTGGCGACGGCCTCGGCGATATCGGCCAGCGTTGGCCACTGCGCGAACACCTGCTCCGCGCTCAAGCCGTCGGGCGTGGGAACCAGATTCAGCTGTGCGACGTGCAGGCTCATGCGGCTCGTGGCGCTTGCGCATCGAGCAACGCAACGGTACTGCCGTGCGCCGTGCCCAAGGCGGCACCCGCAGCGTGCCACCGACGGGCAGCAGGCACCGCACCGCATGCGACTGCGCTATACCAGGTCATGCTCATGCGACGCGTCGCAGCCGCAGCACCAGTGCAACCGGCACCTGCAACGCAGTCTGGTCGAAACGCGCGCCGGCCGGAATGTCCGCGGGGTCCAGCATGGGCTCGGCAACGGCTTCGACTGCAAAGCCGAGTGCGGTGCACGCCGCGTGCCAGTGGCTATAAAGATGCTGGGTATGCCGCACCGCGTAGTGCTGCCCATCGGCTTTGAAGTCGCGTCGCCAGCCGAGCGCGTGGCCGATCGGATGCACGTCGCTGCACAGCACGATGCCACCAACGCGGGTGACACGATGCAGTTCTTCCAGCGCCGGCCACAGCCGTTGCAGATGCCCCACCACCAGCCCGCACACGCTGAGGTCGGCCACCGCATCGGCCAACGGCAGATGCTCCAGGCTGCCGTGCTGCAAGCCGATCCGTGCGGCCGGCCAGTCCCTTGCCAGCTCGATGCCGGCACGCTGCAGCATCTCCGGCGACAGATCGACACCGGTGAGGTGGCGTGCGCCGCGGTGCAATGCGTGCAGCATGTAACGGCCGCTGCCGCAGCCGGCGTCCAGCACGTGCTGGCCCTGCAGGCTGGCCGGCATCAAGGCGAGCATGGCGCGTTCTTCGGCCAGCATCACCGGGTTATGCGCGTGCGGCGGATACGCCTGCGCCCACAGCGCATACGCTGCGGCGGGGTCGAGCACCGGCACTGCGCTCACGAAAAAACACCGTTGCCGGCCAGTGCCTGCGCAAGCTGCGCGGTGGCCGGCGCCGGTTGCTCCAGCGACACGCGCTGCAGGCCGGGTTCGAGCGCCAGCACCGCCGGGTCGGCCAGCGTGGCATCGAGCAGTTTGGGTCGCCCATCCAGCAACACCGGTACTGTGGCAATGCCGGCTGCGTCGAACCACGGCGCAAAATCCGGATCGGCGATGCGCGGCCTGCCATCGCGGATCACCGCACGCACGGCGCTGCGCTCGCAACCGATGATGCTGTTGGCAGGTTCGCCGCCACGGTCGCGCACGATCAGCAGATCCGCAGCGGCACCGGGGGCAATGCGCCCACGCGTTGTCATGCGCAGGATGCGTGCGGAATCATGGGTGACCATGCCCAGCAGCAGGTCCGGCGCCAGCCCACTCTCGCCGGCAATGCGCAGTTCTTCCAGCAAGTCGCGCGCGCCGCTGATGCGCGAATCGCTGCCCAGCGCCAGCCGGCCGGCCATGCACAAGCGCCACGGATCGAGCGTGCGGCCGAGCAGCGCGTGATTGCTGGACGGGCACCACACCACGGCCGCGCCCCGTGCGATCACGCGCTCGATGTCCTGCTCGCCCATGCCCACGCCGTGGATCAGCACGGTGTTGGCGGCCAGGCAGCCCAGCCGATCGAGTTCGTCGAGTTCGGCACGCGCGACAGCGTCGGTGCCTTCGGCCAGATGGATCATCCAGGGATACGCAGCCGGAGTTGCGGCAAAACTGCCTTGCACCGGCGGGCCGTAGCCTGTCCATCCCAGCGCATAGCTCCAGCCGAACGCGCGCAGCAGGCTCACCGGGAAGGTCGCTTCGTCCAGGGTGGCATGCCATGGGTCGTGCTGCGCCACGCAGGTGACGCCGGCCAGCAGGTTCTTCAGGCCACCATGGCGCAGCCGCACCGCCTTGGGCTCGCGCAGTGCCGCGGCCACCGCCGGATGCTGGAAATGCGCCTGAAATGCCTCGATCCACGCATAGCTGTTGGCGAACGGGGCAACCTGCGGCAGCGGCGGCACACAGTTGACCTGCAGATGCTCATGCGCGTTGATCAGCCCCGGCGCCAGCACATGCCCGTGCAGGTCCAGTCGCAAGGTGCCGGTGCCGAGCGTGCCGCCGAAGCGCCCCGCGCGGATGCTCACTGCGCTGCGCGACGGACCGGCCAAGGTGATCGCGCGTGCGCCTTGCAGGCAGACATCGGCCATGGCCATCGGCATCTCCACTCAGCGCTTGCGCATCACGATCAGAAAGTGATCGCCCATGTCGCGCAGCAGCGGCAGCCCGCCCAAGCGGTCGTCGCAGCGTCCCAGCCGCTCGGACAGGCGCGGATTGCGTTCGCAGAAATCCACCAGATACGGCGGCGGCAGGAACAGGCTCAGGGCGCGGTAACTCTCAAGCACGAAGTGCTGTTCGAACGCGCGGTAGAACTCGCGCGGCAGGTGATACCAGGTCCAGATGGTGTGGCCGTTCATGCCCACCGCAATTGCACCCTTGGCAGCCCGCACCGCGGCACGCTTGAAGCGCCCGCGCAAGGCGTAATGACCGATTTCCCAGGGGCAGATCCGCCCGATCACCGAAAACACCAGGCACCCATCGGCGCGCAACAGACGCGCGCATTCGGCGGCCACGGCCGGCAGATCGGGTGCGCAATTGAGCGGACCGAAGTTGGAGTACATGCCATCGAAGCTGCCTTCCAGCCGATCGAGTTGCTGGATGCCCACATGCGCGGCGGTGAGGCGTTCTTCCAGACCGTGGCTGGCGGCGCGCTGGCGGGTGCGCTCGACCATCGCCGGCGACCAGTCGGTGGCCAGCACCGAATACCCGCGGCTGGCGAATTGGCCAGCGTCCAGGCCGGTACCGCAGCCCAGATCGATCAGCCGCGAGCCCACCGGCAGCTCGGCAGCCACCGTGTTCCACAGCGTGGTGCGCATGCGCTGGATCAGCGCGTTGTTGCCGCGTGGCCCGTCGTAGTCGGGGGCAACGCTGTCGAAGGCACGCTGCGTTTCCAGCAGTTGTTCGGGCGCCACCGTGCCACCCCGCGCGGCATGCTCATTGATCGTCGACATGCGCAGCCTCCCACACCCGTCCTGCTGTTCTCACGACACTCTCCAGGCGCAACGCCGCCAATGCGGCATCGCTTGATAGACCCGTGAGTGCCGGGTGCTGGCGGTTTGGTTGCAGCGTGGCGGGCGGTACTCAAACGGGTTCAGGCGATCACGTTCGCCAGGGGCGAATTGGCTGGATACGCAGACATGCGAAGTGCGGCCTGGCTTCTGCAGTCTTCCGGTCGCCGTTGATTGGGTGCGCTTTTTACAGCCCAACGCAAGCGTGCCGATACACGTTTCATCCCTCACGCACCAGCGTGCGCAGCAGCCTGCCCACGACGACGCAGCGCATTGCGCAGCACCGCGGCCAGCACGCCCAGCCCTGCCCCGGCCAGCAAGCCCGCTGCCCAGGCAGTGATCGCATTCGGATACGCCTGGCGGTCGGGCACGTACAGCGGCCACGCCAGCGAGGTCTGGTAGGTGTAGCGCGCGGTGAGGCGCGCGATCAGATCGTCGCGCTCGCTCTTCAAGGCGCGGATGGTGGTGTTGCTGTCGGTGAGCAGCACGCCGGCCAACACCTGCGCCGGCGTGGCGACGGACGCGCCCTGCCCGGCTTGCAACTGCCGCTGCAGCTGCTCGCGGTTACGGGTAGCTGCGCGCAGATCGTCGCTCAAGCCGTGCAGGCGGCTGCGTGCAAGATCCAGCGCAACCGCATTGGTATCGCCATGCAAGGTCTGCAGCGCGGTCACGGTGGCCATGGCCAACGCGCGCGCCTGCTGTGCCGATTCGGCGCGGATGGTCACGCCGATCAGATTGGCGTACGGGTCAGGGTCCGGCTTGAGGCTGTTGCGATACAGCTGCGCAGCGCGGCTCTTCAGCGGCACCTGCGCCTGGCGCAACACCGCATCCTGGAACAGCCGCGTTTTCATGCGGTCGATCACGCGTTGAAACGGCTCCACCTTGGGGTCGCGGCCGGCAGGTGTCGGGCCGATCTCGCCGACCTGGATCCATGCGGCGGCTTCCCACTGTGGCTTGGCCAAGCGCGTGAACGCAAAGGTCAGGCCCAGCACCACGACCAGCACTGCCGCTGCCCAGCGCCATTCCCGGCGCAGGATGCGCCACAGGTCGATCAGATAGATTTCGTCGTGTTGATTCATGGTGCGCAGCTCTGGGGCGATGAATGGCGTGCTGCACGCTTATGCGGCAGACGGGTGTGCGGATAAACGGTTGGGCAACACCACCGTGCAGGCATGCAGCACCAGGCACAGCGCGATGAAGCCGAAGTTGGTCCAGGTGAACGCCTGTGGCGCGAAGGGCGACATCAGGCAGGCATAGGCAATGCGCAGGAAGATCAGCACGTGGAAGATCGACAGCGAGCCGTTGAGCCGGCGCACGCTCCACACCAGCCCGGCATACAACGCCAGCAACGCCAGCAGTGCACCGGGAGCGCCCCAGGCCATCAAGAACGGGAAAAACTCGGTGCCCACATTGATGTTGGGCGCATCCAGCGGAATACTGGTGTCGGCGGTGGCGATCGAACCACTGAACGGCACCAATTGATTGACCAGAAAACTGGCGTTGACATAGCCCTTGGCCAGCATCGCGCCAAAGTTGTACGGCCCGGCGCTGATATAGAGCAGCAGCCATTGCACGCCTTGCGGCATGGCGCGGTAAAACGCGCTGAATGGCAACGCCACGGTCGCCAGGGAACCGGAACGCAACGCGCCAAGGATCGAAAACACGCCGCCGCATGCCAGTACCAGCAGCCCGATGGTCTTCCACGGCAGGCGGCGCGCCGGCTCGCGGCGCAACAGCATCACCAGCACGAACGAAAACAGGCCGGCGAAGATGCGGTTGCGGTCGATCACCACGATCGGGAAGACGAAGCCCAGCGCCACCATCGCCGCGCGTAGCCCGCGATGGCGCACGCACAGCAACGCGATCGGCGGCAGGATCCAGCACATGTTGGAGATGTGCCGCACATGCGCGCGCAGCGGGCTCAAACTGGCATACGACGATGGATCGCTGAACAACGGAATCGGAAACAGCACCACGTCGGCAATGCAAAACACCGTCACCACCGCGGCCAGTGCCATTGCCAGAAACGCGTCGCGGGTGCCGGCGTACCTGTATTGGCGAAAAAGACAAGAACAGGGAAGCTGTGGCCCAGCCAATAGGTCCAGGACCAAAACCCCGCTCGCCCCCGCGAGCAACCAAGCAAGCCCTTGCCAATATCCACTCGGCAACTCGTAAGTCACCGCCGTAACGATGCAACTAAAAAAGATTGCCGGGGTCAGGTATGTCGCCGGTCTCCGCAGAAGAGAAGCGGGCGCCTGCCTCACTTCAGCCCCCTTCGCTTGAAGCTACAAACAGCGATCGATCTTTTAATCAGGTAGGCTGCCAAATGCCAAATCACCGCGAAGTAATTTGATTTCAAAAAAAATATCTTGGCTTTTATAATACTCAACTGGGCCCGTAGCAACCAAAAATCCGCACCCGTAAAAATTTCTGAATTACACTCGGCAACCAGCGCAAATTCGGTCAAATTTCCAATCCTCTTATCAAGATCCCGTGTCTTACTGACATTGGTTCCATGCAGCCGATACGCAGAAACAATTACATCCAAAAATGCGAGCGCGTCAGTCGAAACCAATCGAAGAAATAAGTCCCAGTCCTCAATCTTGAGCGACTCGTTCCACCGCATACCACTGTCAAATGCACGGCGCCTGAGCATCGTAACGGCGCCACTGACGGCCCACTTCCCGATAACAGCGCGACGAATTCCGGCATCGGTCAAATAATCACTCTTTTGGGCACGATGAAGATCGCGCATCGCGCTTTGCAAAATGCACCGTCCTTCCTCATCGACCACGCAGGCATCGCCTATGACGGCTGTCTTGTCAGAGCGCTTTTCGAGAAATTTAACCTGCACCAAAATTCCACCAGGCACCAAGTAGTCATCGCTGGCAACAATACGGATGTAGTCGCCACGCGCGATCCGAGCAGCCTCGTTCAACGTTGCTGATACCCCCCGATTCTCGCGTTGCACGAACTGCACCGGCAGCCGGTGCCCATGGGCGCCGATCCACTGGCTGATCTTTTCCCCCGTGGCATCGCTGGAGCCGTCGTCGATGATGACGATTTCCTTGCACGGGTACGGGTCCTCCAACACGCTGTCCAGGCAGCGCTGCACGAAACGCGCATGATTGAAAGCCGGAATCAGCACTGAGACCAATGGCCAGCGTGCACGTGCAGGCGTCTGATCGTTCATGCCGTCCGTCCCAGGTAGCGCCGCACGACCACGATGTTGAACAACAGATACAGCACGTAGTTGGCGGCGAAGGCATACATTGCACCGATCAACCCGAACTGCGCAGTAAACACGTACACCAGCGCCAGATAGCTCGCCGCAAATACGCATTCGGACATCACGAACAGCCGCGTCATCGCCTTGGCCAACATCACGTACGACAGCACGAAGGCGGCGATCTTGATCACATCGCCCAGCAGCTGCGGGCCGTACAGCGGCGCTGCAGCAGCAAATTGCGTATCGAACAGCAGCCAGGTGATCCAGTCGCGGCACACATAGACGCCCAACGCCATCACGATCACCGCCGGCATCACGTAGCGATAGGCGTTGCGCAGCTCGCGGCGCAGCGCCGCAGCGCCGTGCAGCGACGCCAGCTTGGGAAGGTAGTACACGTTGATGGCGGTAGTGAAGAACAGCAGATAGGCGTCCGAGACCCGGCTCACCGCTTGCCAATAGCCTACCTGCCGCCAGCCGTACTGCAGCGCCAGATGATCGCGCACCATGATGGTCACCAGCTGCGGCACCAGCGTGGAGGTGAGCGTCATCAGCGAAAATACCGCCAGCTGGCGGGTCATCTGCGCATCGAAGCGCATGCGCCACATCGCAGGCTGAAAATACGGGCTGCGCCGCAGCGCCGGCACCGCAGCCAGCAACCACAGCACCTGGCCCAGCACCAGCGCCAGCAGCGCGCCCTGCAATTGCGCACGATTGGCCAGCCACGCCACCAGCGCCACGCTCAGCACGGCGCCAGACACCTGCACGAATGCCAGCCGGCGCACGTCCATGAAGCCGTTGATCACCGCCAGCAGGTAATTGAGCAGTGCGATGCCCAATTGTGCGACGGCAAGCACGCAGATCAGCGGACGGTAGCTCGCATCGCCCAGCAGGCGTTCGGCAATCGCCCCGCTGAACGCCACAGCCAGCAGCGCCATCACGCAGGCTGCACAAAACGCGTACCACAGCGCCGCACTCAGTAAGCGTGCCAGCGCGGGCGCGTCATCGCGGTACTGCGCTACGTACTTGACGATGCCGGCGCTGATGCCGCCACCGGCCAGGACCGCGAGCACCGACATCAGGTTGAGAAACTGGCCCAGCCGGCCCACGCCTTGCGGCCCGGCGTAGACCGCCACCAGCTTGACCACCACCAACGCCGCCAGCAGCTTGGCCAGCGTCGCAACGCCGGTGTAGGCGCTGCTGCGCACGACATTCATGCGCGGGTGCCGAACGTCTGACAGGCGGCGATCACCCGCGCAACTGCCGCATCGTCCAGCGCCGGCCCCATCGGCAGGCTCAGCACTTCCTGGTGCAGACGCTCGCTCAGCGGCAGGCAAGCATTGCCCAGCGTGGCATACGCCGGCTGCCGATGCGGCGGCACCGGGTAATGAATCTGCGTATGGACGCCATGCTGCAACAGATGCGCCTGCAAGGCGTCGCGCTGGGTGCTGCGCACCACAAATAAATGCCAGACATGCTGCTGCTCGGCCACCAGCGTGGGCAGCACGATCAGCGGGTTGTCGATGCCGTGCAGATAACGCTGCGCCACTGCACGCCGCAGCGCGATCTCTTCGTCCAGGTAGGCCAGCTTGACCCGCAAAAAAGCCGCCTGCAGTTCATCCAGGCGCGAATTCACGCCCTGGCACAGATGGTGATACTTCACCTCCGAGCCATAATTGCGCAGCGCGCGGATGCGCTCGGCCAGGCGCTGATCCGAGGTGACCACCGCACCGCCGTCGCCCAATGCGCCGAGGTTCTTGGTCGGGAAAAAGCTGAAAGCCGCCGCATCGCCGAAGGCGCCGGCACGTCGGCCCCGTGCGCTCGCGCCATGCGCCTGCGCAGCGTCTTCGATCAGCAACAGGCCGTAGCGATGGGCCAGCGTCTGCAACGCCGGCATGTCGGCCAGTTGCCCATACAGATGCACCGCCATGATGGCGCGCGTGCGCGGCCCGATCGCCTTTTCCACGCTGGCCGGGTCCATATTGAAGGTGATCGGGTCCGGCTCCACCGGCACCAGCACCAGATGGTTCTGGCTGATCGCCAGAAACGTGGCGATGAAGGTATTGGCCGGCACGATGATCTCATCGCCTTCGCGCAACACGCCCAACTCGCGATAACCACGCAGGATCAACGACAACGCATCCAGCCCGTTGCCCACGCCGACCGCATGCGTGGTCCCGCAATAGCTGGCGAATTCTTCTTCGAACGCAGCCAGCTCCTTGCCGAGCACATACCAGCCGGCGTCGATCACGCGTGCGGCAGCGGCCTTGAGTTCATCCGCATAGCGCGCGTTGACTGCACGCAAATCCAGGAAAGGCACATCCATAAACCCGGGCATCTTACGATTGCACTCCAAGTAAAGGCTCGATATCGGGAATGAAACTCTTGCTTGCGCCCACAAGATTTTTCCCGCTACGCACTTCGCTCACGAACTGGTCGTAATCCAGGATGTAATCGCCCGGGTCGTAGAGTTGGTCGGCCAGCACCATCAGCACGCAGTCGGCGCTGAAGTGGTACAGATCGCGCCACACCATGCGACCGAGCAGCAGGCCTTGCGATGGGTCGTTCAGCACCACCTCGCTCGGGCTCTCGCCATTGCCCTCGTCCAGCAGAATCGTCACCGACCCGTGCAAGGCCACCGCAAATTGATTGAGCTGGCGGTGCGCGTGCTGGCCGCGATGCACGCCGTCGCGCGTGCCGAACAGGTAATACACGCGGCGGATCTCGAACGGGATATTGCGCTGCTGCTCCAATGAAACGAGCAGCCCGCGATCGTCACCGTGGGTGTGCAACTGGATGCGTTCGATGGCCATGATCGGAGGGGCGTAACCGCTGACTGCACGTAGTGCGACATGCCTGAGTGCGCCCGGTTGCGCGAAAGGTTGCGCGCGGTCACGGCGCTGCGAAGCGAGGTACGCGCAAGCGCAGTTGCGCGTATCGCAGCACCTCGCTGTGCGGCGCGCGCAAGCAAAACATCCACTGCGACGCAACCTTTTTCCGACATGGCCGCACATATCGGTGCACGTTCACCTGGCCGCCGTTCGGCCGGCGTGGGGAGCCAGGCCTGGCAGCGAACGCACTGCCGGAACCAACGACCACCACCGGAAGACAGATCAGATGAGTCCATCCCCCCAGGCGCCCGCCAGCGCTTCCGCCAACCGCGCAGGCCCGCTGCCGGAACCGGCGCCGGCCGCACGCGTGCTGCCCTTGCCCAGCTCGATGCGCGTGCTGCACTGGCTCACCGTGCTGTGCCTGACCATGGCCGCCACACTGATCCTGCTGCGCGCCGAACTGGATGGCCGCGCACTGCGTCAGTGGCTGCTGGAAGGGCACCGCCACTTCGGCCTGCTGGTGCTGGTGTTGTTCGCCTTGCGCATCGGTTTACGTCTGCGTCTACGCACACTGCCGCCCGGCCCGCCCGCGTCGCTGCCGATGCGTCTGGCCGCTGGCGCCACCCATGTGGCGATGTACGGGCTGATGCTGGCGTTGCCGTTGCTGGGCTGGTCGCTGAGCAGCGCCTTCGGCAAGACGGTCTATTTCTTCGGCATCCCGCTGCCCGCGCTGGTCGCCCCCGACGGCGACCTCGGCGACACCCTGGGCGTGTGGCACTTGAACGCCGCCTGGGCGCTGCTGGCGCTGGTGCTGTTGCATATCGGCGCCGCGCTCTGGCACCACCTGGTGTTGCGCGACGGTCTGCTGGGCCGCGTATTGCCTGGCAAGCGCGCATGAACCGCCGCACATCGCCTTCCGTGATCCATTTCCTCGCCCGTTCCCGCACCGCTGCCTCCCGCACCGTCGAACAAGGACTTTCCATGCCCGCTTTCCAGCCCGCCCCGCGTCGCACCGCCACGCGTACCGCTTCCCTGACGTCCTTGTTGTGCGTGTCCGGCCCGTTGCTGCTGCTGGCCAGCACGCAGGCACAGGCGATTCCCTCGTTCGCGCGCCAGACCGGCTCGTCCTGCGCGGACTGCCACATCGGTTCCTACGGTCCGTCGCTCACGCCGTACGGCATGCGCTTCAAGCTCGGCGGCTTCACCGACACCGATGGCAACGGCACCAAGATCCCGGTCTCCGGCCAGCTGACCTGGTCGCGCAACAACCCCAGCCGCGGCGACAGCACCGCGCGCCTGCGCCAGGCCGACCTGTACCTGGGCGGCCGCGTCAACGACAACATCGGCGGTTATTCGAAGATCCGCTCCACCAACAGCGGCAACGCCACCTTCGATACGCGCCTGGACGATGTGGATCTGCGCTTCGTCGGCAAGCCGTTCCAGCTGGGCGGCAAGGACACCATGATCGGCGTCAGCGTCAACAACAACCCGGGCATTTCCGACCCGGTGCACGTGTTGCCGAACGCATCCACACTGACGCCGGCCTCCAACGGCGGCGCCTCCACCATGCTCAGCTCATCGGCGTTGTCCAACCGCGTCATCGGCGCCAGCGTGTACGGGTTGTACGACAAGAACTGGTACGGCGAAGTGGGCAGCTACAGCGCGTTGTCGCCCTCTGCGCAGGATCGCCTCGGCTGGCCGGTCAATGGCGACCCGGGCAAGCTCAGCGACACCACCTACGCGCGTCTTGCCTACATGAAGGACATGAAGCGCCAGTTCTTCTCGGTGGGCCTGACCGCGCTCAACACGCGCCGCCAGCGTCCGCGCAACGGGCCCAGCGACGACCTCACCGATTTCGGCTACGACCTCACTTATCAGTTCCTCGGCACCCGCGAGCATGTGGCGTCGCTGGCGTACGTCAATATCTACGAGCGCCGCAAATACGGCAGCCCGCTGCTGTCGTCCGACCCGACCATGCCTGCGCTGGATCGCGGCAGCGTGCGCGATCAGACCTTCAGCGTGAACTACGCCTACAAGCAGAGCTACGGCGTGCTGGCCGCGCACATGATCAACACCGGCTCGTTCGATGCAGCGCGTTATTCGCCGGTGGGCATCCCCGACACCACCAGCAATCTGATCCTGCTGTACTGGACCCCGTTCGGCAAGGAAGGCACCTACACCACGATCGCCAACCTGCGCGTGTCGGCCGGCTGGTTCCGCTTCGACAAGTTCAACGGCAGCACCTCCAACGTGTTCCGCGGCCCGCCGATCACCAACCCGCGCGATCTCGACAGCTTCACCATGTCGGTCAACCTGACGTTCTGACCCCTCCCGCACCCGTACGGATTTCCATGAACTCACCCTACAAAACCGTGTTGTGCCTTCCGCTGGCCTGCCTGGTGCTGGCCGGCACGACCCTGCCCCCTCCGGCACGCGCCGCCGATGGCAAGAGCGTGTTCGCCAGCGAATGCGCCGAGTGCCACAGCGCAACCGCCGGCAAGAACAAGAAGGGCCCTTCGCTGTTTGGCATCGTCAACCGACCGGCCGGCAGCGTGGCCGACTTCAAGGGCTACACCGCAGATCTCAAGGCGAGCAAGCTCACCTGGACCACAGCCACCCTGCAGAACTTCCTCAAACAGGACTCCACAGTCACCCTGCCGAACACCAAGATGGAGTACGAGGGGCTCAAGGACAGCAAGGAACTCGACGCACTGATCGTCTACCTCAACAGCCTGCACTGAGGCGGCCGGCAGGCCGCCACAAAGCGACCAGACAAGCACGGGCGCCGCGCTTGGCCCTGCCCCGGTCATGCAGGCGCAATGCTCCGGGCAGAACGTATCTGTTGCTGCACTGTGACCTTGCATAGGGCACCTGCTTCAAGCCCGGTACAGTCAGCCGGCCGCACTCTCCGCGGCCGGCAGCTGGGTACCCGCGCAGCTGCACGCTTCCGCATTGCCCGAGCCGAAACCTTCGCGTATACGGACGGAACCGCCGCAGCCGCGGCGGTCTCACCCAGCGTCATGGGTCACTATCGGCGCCCGTTGAATGTCCACGTCCCACGCCATTGCCGACCGTTGCCCTTACCAAGCCGTTCCCATCACACGCGCGCCGCTGCGTCGGTGGCGGGCAGCCGTGGGCGCACTGATGGACACCGGCGCGCACCACCACGTTGAGCTGCTATGCAGCGCGCCGCACCAGCGGCCTTGCGGTCGGCACCTGCAGCCGCAGTTGCAACGGCGGCACCGCCAGCTGGCCCGGGCGCTGTTGCTGGCAATGGCAACCGGCGCCTGCGGCGGCGCGCTGGCCGCCAACGTGGGCGGTGCGGTCGCCGTCACCTCCTCGCTGATCGACCGCGGCATCTCGATCGCGCCCAACAAGCTCACCCTGCAGGCCGCCGGTTACTGGCTGCCGGCGCCGGGTTGGTCGGTCTCCAGCTCGGTGGCGCTGCAGTCGCCGTCGCTGAGCGACCCGGTGGCGGTCACTGCCCAGGCCGGGCGCGCCTGGATGCTGGACGACCGCTGGCAGATGCAGGCCAGCCTGCTCTACTACGGCTACCCGACCAACCGCTCCACCCGCACCTTCGACCGCCAGGAAGCCAGCCTGGCCTGGTCCTACCGCGACGTTCTGACCTTTTCGCTGTCGGCCTTCAACTTCCCGCGTGCGGACCAGTCGCCGTGGAACATGGCCTTCGACGTCACCGCCAACATCCCGCTGGGTAACGATATCGCGCTGTCACTGGGAGCCGGCACCTCGCGTTTTCCGGCCATGGCCTACGGTGCGCCGCGCTCCGGCCGCTATCGGTACGGTCAATTGGGACTGAAGTGGAGCCGCGCCGGATGGACGCTGAAAGGCGAGCGCATCTTCACCAGCAGCAATACCCCGCGCATGCAGGGCGGCCCAGGCGAAACCCCGTGGCTGGGCACGGTCTCCCGGACTTTCTGATCCACCCGCAACCTTTTGCCCGCTTGCGCGCACTGACGTGAGTTACCAGCCATGCCTGCCTTGATGAATGACACCGACACCCTGGGCGATGCCACCGACCGCATGCTGTTGCGCCGCATGGCCGCGGGCGACCGTGACGCGCTGGCGAGCATGTATCACAGCTACCACGGCCGGCTGTGCCGGTTCCTGTCGCGGCTGACCCGCCGCCCGGACATCATCGAAGAAGCCATCAACGATTGCTTCTGGATCGCCTGGCAGAAAGCTGGCGACTTCCGCGGCGATTCGCAGGTGTCCACCTGGATCATGGGCATCGCCTACCGCTGCGGGCTCAAATGCCTGCGCCAGCACGACGGCGAGGCCATCGACGACACCGCCGTGGTGGAAGACCACGCCCCCAGCGCCGACGACAACGACGACCGCGAGCTGCGCGACTGGCTGGACAAGGGCATGGAGCGGCTGTCGCCGGACCAGCGGCTGGTGATCGAACTGGTCTACGGCGTCGGCCACAAGCTCGAAGAAGTGGCTGAAATCATGCAGTGCCCGGTCGGCACCATCAAAGCCCGGCTGTTCCACGCCCGGGTCAAATTACGCAACGTGCTGCCCGGCCTGGCCGGCGGCGCCCCTTACACGGAGACCATGCAATGAAGACGTTTTTCATCGCGCCTGGCAAGGAATGCTCGCACGCCTGGGAATTGATGCCGGCGGTGCTGCTGGACAGCGCCACCGAAGAAGAGAACACCTGGCTGATCGCGCACGTGGCCAAGTGCGCCTCGTGCAGCGCCGAATTCGCCCAGCAGAACCGCCTGCGCCAGGCATTGGCGCTGCCGTCTGCGGTCGCGCCGGACCCGAACGCCGGGCTGCAACGCCTGCTTGGCCGTCTGGATGCGCCGGAGCAGCAGGTCCCGCCCGCGCGCTTGCCGGCCGCCCGCCGCTCCGGCAGCTGGACGGTGCGTGCGCTGGCCGCCGCGGCGCTGGTGCAAGCCATCGGCCTGGGCGTCATGGGCGTCAAGCTGGCCTCGCCCGCCCCCTCGCACGACTACCGCACGCTCAGCAGCGCAACCGCGTTGCCGGTGCCGCAGGGCGCCATCCGCGTGGTGCCGGACGCCCACATGACCGTGGCCGATTGGGACCGCTTGCTGCATGCGCAGCAGCTGCAGGTGGTTGGCGGCCCGAACGAAATGGGCGCCTACACCGTGGTGCCCGCCGCACCGCAGCCGCCGGCCCAGCCGCAACAGACCGTGCAGCAACTCCGCGCCAACCCGGGTATCCGGCTGGCAGAGATCGTCTCGGCGCCATGAATCGTCTGTTCGCCATCGGGTTGCTCGTCGCACTGGCCGGCCTGGGCACGCACGCCAGCACGCAGGCGGCCGCCCCCCTCCAGGAACCGGCCGGCAAGGTGGCCGGCACCGTTCCCGCGCCGGCCAATGCACAGACGCCCGACAGCAGCCGCGACATCCTGCTGGCGGTGGCCAACCCGCTCACCGCGCCGCCGGCCCGCGCCGGCTCCAGCCTGATCGGCTACGCCTCCAGCTACTACGGCGCCGGCCAGAAAGCTGCCGCGCGCATGGACAGCATCAAGCAACGCTACAAACTGCGCGAAGTCTCGGCCTGGCCGATCACCTCGCTGGGCCTGTATTGCGCCGTGCTGCAGCCGCCGGCTGGCGTATCGCGCGACGAGCTGGTCAGCGCGCTGGCCGACGACGAGGGCGTGGAGCTGGTACAGCCGGTGCAGGATTTTTCGGTGTTCTCCGCCGATGCCGCAGAAAAGACCACGTCGCTGTCCGGCTACAACGACCCCTATGTGGACATGCAACGCGGCTTCATCGACACCGATGCGGCCAGCGCGCAGACCGTGACCCAGGGCCGCGGCGTGGTGGTCGCGGTGGTCGATACCGGCGTGGACACCAACCACCCCGATCTGAAGGCGCGCATCCGCGACGTGCACGATCTGGTCGACGACAAACAGGCCATGACCAGCACCGATTCGCACGGCACCGAAGTGGCCGGCATCATTGCCGCCGGCAGCAACAATCACCAAGGCATCGTCGGCATGGCACCCAAGGCCATGTTGAGTATCTACAAGGCCTGCTGGTATGCGCCGACGGTCGGCGCCACGGCGCGCTGCAACACATTCACCCTGGCCAAGGCACTGGCGGCGATCAACAACAGCTCCGCGCGCGTGATCAACCTGAGCCTGGGCGGCCCGGCCGACCCGCTGCTGAGCAAGATGCTGCAACGGCTGGTGCAACAGGGCCGCATCGTGGTGGCGGCACTGCCACCGAACGGGCGCCTGGACGGCTTTCCCAATGACGTGCCCGGGGTGCTGGTGGTCCGCAGCAGCAGCGCATCGCCGGCCATGGCGGGCGTGCTGAGCGCGCCCGGCAAGGACATCCTCACCACCCAGCCAAACGGCCGTTACGACTTCACTTCCGGCTCGTCGATGGCCACCGCGCATGTCAGCGGCATGGCTGCATTGTTGTTGTCGCTGCAACCATCGATGGATGCCGCGGCGTTGCGCGAGCTCATGCAGCGCACCAGCAAACTCTCCGACGGCAAGTTGCAGGTCAACGCCGGCGCCGCGGTGCAGGCGCTGGCGCCTCCCGCCAAACATTCCAACTGACGGCACCGGCATGGCCAAGTGGATTCCCCTGTGGCTGCATAAACTCAGCTCGCCGCCCATCTTTTATCGCGTCGCCGGCGTTGCGCGCCCATGGGCGCTGGGGCTGGCCTTGCTGCTCGGCTTGGTCGCCGCGTACGGCGGGCTGGTGCTGGCGCCGCCGGATTATCAGCAGCACGATGCCTACCGCATCATCTTCATCCACGTGCCCAGCGCCTGGATGAGTCTTTTCATCTACGCGGCGATGGGCGTTTCTGCGTTCATTGCGCTGGTGTGGCGGATCAAGCTGGCCGAAGTGGTCACCATGGCCTCGGCGCCGATCGGTGCGGCGTTCACCTTCATCACCTTGTGCACCGGCGCGCTGTGGGGCAAGCCGATGTGGGGCACCTGGTGGACCTGGGATGCGCGGCTCACCTCAGAGTTGCTGCTGCTGTTTCTGTATCTGGGCGTGCTTGGCCTGTATTACGCAGTGGAAGACCGCCGCCAGGCGATGCGCGCGGCCGGCTTACTGGCGCTGGTGGGCCTGGTGAATCTGCCGGTCGTGCATTACTCGGTGGTGTGGTGGAACACGCTGCATCAGGGCTCCACCGTGCGCCTGCTCGGCCCCTCCAAGATGGGCGCCGACATGCTGTGGCCGCTGCTGACCATGATGCTGGCGACCAAGTGCTATTACCTGGCCAGCCTGCTCGGCCGCGTGCGTGTGGACCTGCTCGCACTGGAAAGCGGCAAGGACTGGGCACGCCGCATCGTATTGACGGAGCGCACCGCATGAGCAGTTTTCTGGCGATGGGCGGTTACGGCCAGTACGTATGGACCGCGTATGCGTTGTTCGTGCTGGTGCTGCTCGCAGATCTTGCAGCGCCTTGGTTACGGCGGCGGCGCCTGCCGCGCGAACTGCGCGGCCAGTTGCAGCGGCAGGCACCGCGTCGCGCACGCGACCAACCGGCACCGGCACTGGAGCGGGACGCGCCATGAACGCCACCCGCAAACAACGCCTGTGGCTGGTGATCGGCGTCATCGCCGCCGCTGCGCTGGCCGTCACCCTCATCGTGTTCGCGCTGCAACGGAACATGAGCTACCTGTTCACCCCCAGCCAGGTGCATGCCGGAGAAGCCGCGGGCTATCAGCAGTTTCGCCTTGGCGGCATGGTCAAGGCCGGCTCGATCCAGCGCGCGGCCGATTCGCTGAAAGTCAGCTTCACCGTCATCGATAAACACGCCGCCACCCAGGTGGAGTACACCGGCATTCTTCCGGACCTGTTCCGCG
Source organism: Xanthomonas nasturtii (assembly GCF_001660815.1). Lineage (GTDB taxonomy): Bacteria > Pseudomonadota > Gammaproteobacteria > Xanthomonadales > Xanthomonadaceae > Xanthomonas > Xanthomonas nasturtii. Next base: position 15,510 of record NZ_LYMI01000001.1, on the reverse strand, counting down.
ACAACCAGTCGGTGATCGCCAACGGGCGCATGCAGGGCGGGCGCTTTGTCGCCAACGAAGTGCTGGCCAAGCACGACGAAACCTACATGCCCAAAGAGCTGAAGGACGCGATGGCCGAAGGCCATGTCGGAAAGCCCATCCCCGCCACCGCCGTGCCGCTGGCCGCGCCGCGTTGATGCGCTGCCGGTTGGCGCCAAGCACTTCGATGATTCTTCTTCGTTACACCCTGCGACCCGCCCATGACGCCTGAACTCGGCCAGATCGCATTGATCCTGGCGTTACTGCTGTCGCTTGCCCAGGGCGCGTTGCCGTTGATCGGTGCGTGGCGCGGCAACGCTGCATTGATGGGCATCGCGCGGCCTGCGGCCGTGGGCCAAGCCGTGTTCGTGTGGATGGCGTTCGGCCTGCTGGCGTGGTCGTTGCTGTCGCTGGATTTTTCGGTGGGCTATGTCGCCGCCAATGCCAACATCGCCCTGCCCTGGTATTACCGCTTCGCCGCCGTGTGGGGCGCGCACGAAGGCTCGCTGCTGTTGTGGATCGCCATCCTGTCCACCTGGACGGTGTTGCTGGCCGCCTTCAGCCGGCATCTGCCGCAGCATTTCGCCGCGCGCGTGCTGGCGGTGCTGGGGCTGATCTCGGTGGGCTTTCTGGCCTTCATCCTGCTGACCTCCAACCCATTCGGGCGGCTGTCGCCGATTCCGCTGGATGGCAACGAACTCAATCCGGTGCTGCAGGACCCGGGCATGACCTTCCACCCGCCGGTGCTGTACACCGGTTATGTCGGTTTCTCGGTGGCCTTCGCGTTTGCGGTGGCGGCCTTGCTGGGCGGCGAGCTGGAACAGGCCTGGGTGCGCTGGGCGCGGCCGTGGACCAATGTGGCGTGGGCCTGCCTCACCGCCGGCATCGTCGCCGGCAGCTGGTGGGCATATGCGGAGCTGGGCTGGGGCGGCTGGTGGTTCTGGGACCCGGTGGAAAATGCCAGCTTCATGCCGTGGCTGGTCGGCACCGCGCTGATCCACACCCAGGCCGTGACCGAAAAACGCGGCAGCCTGCGCGCCTGGACCATCCTGCTGTCGATCCTGGCATTTTCGCTGTCGTTGCTGGGTACCTTCCTGGTGCGCTCGGGCGTGCTGACCTCGGTGCATGCCTTCGCCGCCGACCCGCGCCGCGGCCTGTATATCCTGATCTTTCTGGTTGCGGTGGTCGGCGGCTCGTTGCTGTTGTACGCACTGCGCGCGCCCAGGATCGCCAGCGGCAAACCGTTCGCGGCCGCCTCGCGCGAAACCGGCATTCTCATCGGCAACCTGCTGCTCACCGTGGCGGCAGCAATGGTGTTGCTGGGCACCTTGTTCCCGCTGATCGCCGACGCATTCGGCCTGGGCAAGGTGTCGGTCGGCCCGCCCTACTTCGGCTTGCTGTTCCCGTTGTTGATGTTGCCGGTGGTGCTGGTGCTGCCGTTCGGCCCGTACCTGCGCTGGGGCAAGGCCGAGGCCGCGCCATTGAAGGCGCTCGGCACCCGCGCCGGTATCGCGGCGATTGCCTGCGCGCTGGTCGGCAGCCTGTTTGCCGACGGCCAGGCCAAGGCGATCGCAGGCATTGGCGTGGCTGCCTGGGTGGCTGCCGGTACCGCGCTTTACGTGTACAAGCGCTGGCATGAGATGCCGCGCGGCCGACGCTTTCCCGCGGAGATGGCCGGCATGTTGATTGCGCATGCGGGCGTGGCTGTATTCGTTGCCGGCGTCCTGGTGTCGGAAAGCCTGTCGGTCGAACGCGACGTGCGGCTGGCACCTGGGCAAACCGCCGAGATCGCCGGCTACAGCTTCCGCTTCGACGGCGTGCAACTGGTCGACGGGCCGAACTGGAAGGCCGAACAAGGCAGCGTGCAGGTCAGCCACGATGGGCAGGTGGTCGCGCAACTGCATCCGCAAAAACGCCTGTACAGCAGCGAACGGATCCAGACCGAATCGGCGATCGATCCGGGCATCACCCGCGATCTGTACGTCGCACTCGGCGAACCGCTGGACGATCAACACATCGAATACGACTGGACGCTGCGGCTGTACTACAAACCGTTTATCCGCTGGATCTGGGCCGGCGGCCTGCTGATGATGCTGGGCGGCTTTGTCAGCGCCTGCGCGCGGCGCTTTCGTGCACCGATCAGCGCGGCCAAGGCGGCCACCTCACCGGCGCACGCGGCCATCGCCATCGCCATCGCACAGGAATCGCACCCGTGAATCGCATGCTGCCCTTGCTGGGCTTCCTGTTGCTGGCGGCGCTGTTCGGCTTCGGCATCGTGTGGACGATGCAGCACAACCCACGCGAGGTGCCTTCCCCATTGATCGGCAAACCGGCACCGGCGTTCTCGTTGCCACGGCTGGATCAACCCGACCAACGCGTCAGCGGTGACCAGCTGTTGGGCAAGCCTTACGTGCTCAATGTGTTCGGCAGCTGGTGCGCCGAATGCGTGCATGAACACCCGGTGTTGATGGCGCAGGCCAGCCGGCTCGGCGTGCCGTTGATCGGCTACAACTACAAAGATGCTCCCGCGGACGCCACCGCCTGGCTCGCGCGGCTCGGCAACCCGTATGCCGTGGTGATCGCCGATGAAGCCGGCCAGACCGCCATCGACTTCGGTGTCTACGGCGCACCGGAGACGTTCCTGATCGATGCGCAGGGCGTGATCCGCTACAAGCACATCGGCGTGTTGACTCCCGATGTCATCAACGATGAGTTGCTGCCCGCCATCGCCGCACTGCCCAAGGCCGCGCCATGATGGCGTCGGCTCGCCGCGCACTGCAGGTGCATTGGCGCTGGCACTGGCGCACGCAAGGCCGGCAATTACGCCTGCTGCTGATACTGCTGCTTGGCGTGCTGCTGGCGCCCTCGCTGGCGGCACAGGCCGTGGACCCGCTGCCGTTCAAGAACCGCAGCGAGGAAGCGCGCTATCAGCGCCTGACCGCGCAGCTGCGATGCCTGGTGTGCCAGAACGAGAACCTGGCCGACTCCAACGCCAGCCTTGCGCGCGATCTGCGCCATCAGGTGTTCGTGCAGATCCAGGCAGGCAGGAGCGATGCGCAGATCAAGCAGTACATGGTCGAGCGTTATTCGGATTTCGTGTTGTACGACCCGCCGGTCAAGCGCGGCACCTGGCTGCTGTGGTTCGGGCCTGTGCTGCTGTTGATTGCCGGTGCAGGCGTGGTGATCCACACCGTGCGCAAACGTGCGCGCGCCGGCACGCCGGTGGCGCCGCAGGCTGAGGAAGAGTGGTGATGACGGGCTTTTATTTCGCAAGCGCGGCGCTGGTAGCGCTGGCGGTGCTGCTGTTGCTGGTGCCGCTGCTGCGCCGCCCTGCACGCAATGGCAATGCACGCTATACGTTGCCGATTCTGCTGGTGCTCGGCTTGCCGATCGCCACGGCGGGCCTGTATCGCCTGGTCGGTACGCCTGATGCGATCGCACGACATGTCTACGCTGCGGAGAAGCCCACCGCGCAAACGTCAGCCGCGCCCACTGCTTCCACTGCAGATGCCGAGCGAACGCAGACCGCCAGCGCTGCCGACGCGGCGCAGGAACAGGCGCTGGAATCGTGGATGCAGCAAGCCAAGACGCACGAGCAGAACAACCGCCCCGCCGACGCACGCGCGGCCTACGCGCAAGCGCTCAAGATCGCACCCGACATCAGCGCTGCCATCGTCGGCTGGGTGGCGGCAGATATGGCCACGCACAGCGATTTCGCCATCGATGCCGCATCGCGCGCACGCCTGCAGCAGGTGATCGCACGCGAGCCGGACAACCAGCGCGGCCTGTGGCTGCTCGGCATCAGCGATTTTCAACAGCAGGACTTTGCCGCCGCCACCGCACATTGGCGCCATCTGCACAGCCTGCTGGAGACAGGCTCGCCGATGCAGAAAGCGGTGGCAGACAAGATTGCGGTGGCCGAATCGATGGCTGGCGCGCGGCAGTCCGAGCGCGGGGCGCGCTGAAGCAAGCGGCTGTGGCCTGATTGGTTGAGTGCGGGCGCGATGCATATGCGCCTGGACAGCGGGTGCAGCAGGCGAGTCGCCGGCCAGGCGGATAGACCCGGCACTCAGCGCAACCGCTCCATTGCACTCACAGAGTTCGATCAAACGCCAAGCATGTTGCCGCGCGGCTGCCTGCCAAGCGCTTCATCGCGCCCTTCGCCTGCGCGCCAGCTGCCAATTTATGCGGACGGCCCCAGTACCTCTTGCAGCTTTCCGCTGAACTCGCCCAGCGTGAAGGGCTTGGCGATCATGCTCATGCCTTCGGCGAGAAATTCGCCACGATCGCGCGCGGTTTCCGCGTAGCCGGTCATGAAGATCACCGGCAGGTCGCGCCGCGACTGCCGTGCGATTTCGGCCAGCTGGCGTCCGTTGAGGCCCGGCAGGCCGACGTCGGTGACCAGCAGGTCGATCCGTCGTGGCGAGGCCAGGATCGGCAGCGCCGCATCCGCATCGGCCACGACGTCGGCCTGGTAACCCAGCTCGCTGAGCAGTTCGGTCACCAGCAAGCGCACCTGTTCGTCGTCTTCCACCACCAGCACCTGCTGGCCTTGCCCGGCCAGTACCTCACCGTTCTGCGGCAGCGGTACTGCGCTTTGCACGTCGACGCCGGCAGGCAGATACAGGCTCACCGTGGTGCCCGCACCCGGCTGCGATTCCACCCACACCTGGCCATTGGACTGCTGCATGAAACCGTAGATCATCGACATGCCCAGGCCGGTGCCCTGGCCGATCGGCTTGGTGGTGTAAAACGGCTCGAACACGCGTTCCAGCACATCCGCCGCCATGCCGGTGCCGGTGTCGGCCACCGACACCACCGCATAGTTGCCCGGCGCCAGGCTGACGCCACGGCCAAGTTCCAGTGGCTGATCCTGCACCTGCAGATGCCGCGTTGCGATACGCAACTGGCCGCCGTCGGGCATCGCGTCGCGTGCGTTGATGGCCAGATTGAGCAACGCGCTTTCCAGCTGGTTTTCGTCGACGTAGGCTTGCGGCAACTGCGCATGCAGGTCGGTCTGCAAACGCACCGACTCGCCCAGCGTACGCGCCAGCAATTCCTGCAACGACACCACCAGATCGTTCAGGTGCAGATGCCGCGCTTCCAGCGATTGCCGGCGCGAAAACGCCAGCAGGCGCTGGGTGAGCGCGGCTGCGCGCAACGCCGACGCCGAGGCCACATCCAGAAAGCGGCCCAGCCCTTCGGTGCGGCCCTGGTCGATGCGTAGTCGCGCCAGATCCAGCGCAGACAAAATGCCGGTCAGCATATTGTTGAAATCGTGTGCGATGCCGCCGGTGAGCTGGCCCACCGCTTCCATCTTCTGCGCCTGGCGCAGCGCCGCTTCGCTGGATTCGCGCGCCAGCATCTGCTGCTGCAGCTCGGCAGTACGCTCGACCACCTTGGCTTCCAGCACGCTGGCCTGCTGCTGGATGGATTCCAGCGCCTGCGTGCGCGTGGTCACATCGGTGGCGAACACATGGAAGCCGTCCACCTGGCCGTCCGCATCGAAGCGCGGCATGTAACGGATCTCCGCATCGCGGCGGCGCCCATCGGCGTGCGGCCAGCTGGTCTCGATGGTCAAGGTCTGCCCGGCCAACGCGGCCTCGATCCAGGCGCGGCGCTCTTCCAGCACCGCCGGCCCCATCACATCCACCAACGGCCGCCCGATCACATCGGCAGGCGGCACCCCGATCCAGTCTTCGTAGGAGCGATTGGCAAAGCGGTACACCAGGTTCTTGTCGATGAAGGCAATCAGCACCGGCAAGGCATCGGTCACGCGGCGCAGTTCGGCCTCGCTCTGTGCCAGGGCGGCGCGGCCTTGGGCCAGCTGCGCCAGCTGGTCGCGGATCACGAACTGCTTCTGCCGCGAGCGCAACGCGGTGGAAATGGCGCTCAGCAACGACGCCGAGCTCAGCGGCCGCTCCAATTCGATGACGTTGGTCATTTCCGCCGGCAGATGGGCGTGCCGCTGATTGTGCGAACCCCGCGGCGTGCGCAATAGTACGAACGGAATATCCGACCACGCCTGCTGGCCCTGCAGGATCTGCGACAGCGCGTGCAGGTCGCCGCCGACTGCTTCTTCGGTCAGTACCACCACACCGGACGCATCGTGCAGATCTCCCGCCAGCGCGTCCAGCGCCGTATAGACCCGGCGCGTCAGCCCGCGTTCGCCGACGATGCCGGCAATGCTTTCCGCATCGCGACCAAACGGCGCGATGATGTGGACGATGGAACCGTCCGGCTCACAGGTAGTCAAGGGGACGATCCAGCAACGGTTCTTCGTCTCCAACGAACTGCGGCGTACCGGTCAACACGCCGTGGAATTTTTCCAGCGGCTCGCTCAGGTGAATACCACCCCCGCTGATGCGCAATTCGCGAATCGCATCTTCATGCGCGCCACTGCGGTTCTTGATCACCGACAGCGCCTTGCGGATGCGCCCTTTCGCCTCGAAAAAGCGGAACAGGATAACGGTGTCGGCCATGTAGGAAATATTGAGATTCCCCGTCGACATGGTCCCGACCAGCCCGTGCTGCGGGTTGATCAGAAATGTGGTCACACCGCTCTGGTTGAGATACGACAACAACTCGTGCATCTGCAGCATCAACTGCTTTTCCTGCGGCATCGACGCCAGGTAACCGTTAAGGCTGTCGATCACCAGGATGCGGCAGTTGCGCTCTTCCACGCTGGCACGCACCGCCCACGCGAACTCGCCTGGCGTGAGCTCGGCCGGGTCCATCTGGTGCAATTCCAGCAACCCTGAATCCAGGTACTTGCGCAGATCCATCCCCAGGCTTTCGGCGCGCTTCAACAACGTGCCGGTGCGCTCGTCGAACTCCAGGATGCAGCAATGCTCGCCACGCTCGCAGGCGGCAGCGACAAACTGCAACGCAAAATTGGTCTTGCCCGAGCCGGCAGGCCCGGTCAGCAAGGTGCTGGTGCCGCGCAACGGGCCACCGTGCAACAACGCATCGATGCGCGCAACGCCGCTGGGCACCGGCTCGCCGACGAAGGCCACATGGTGGTCGGAGGCGATCAGGCGCGGATAGATGCGCATGCCGCCGGTGGTAATGGTCAAATCGTGGTAACCGGCGATGAAGTTCACACCACGCAACTTCTGCACCTGCATGCGTCGGCGCGCCGCGCCGAAATCCAGCGTCATGCGTTCCAGCGAGATGACGCCGTGACACAGGCTGTGCAGATGCGCATCGCGCTCGCCGTTCTCGCCGGTGAGATCGTCCACCAGGAACACCGTGATGTTGCGCGGGGCAAAATACTGCTTGAGTGCGAGCACCTGGCGCCGGTAGCGCAGCGAGTCCTGCGCCAGCAGACGCAACTCGGACAGCGAATCGAACACCACCCGCGTCGGCTTGATCCGGTCCACTTCGGCCTGGATGAGCTTGATGGTGCCGTCCAGCTCCATTTCCCAGGGATGCAGGATGGACTGCTGCCGTCCGTCGCCCAGAAAAGCTTCTGCAGATGCCAGTTCGAAGACGTGCAGCGCAGCCAGCGACCAGTTGTGCGAGGCAGCCACCTCGTTGAGCTCGTCGATGGTCTCCGACAAGGTCACGTACAGGCAACTCTCGCCCTTGGCCGCTCCGTCCATCAGGAACTGCAGCGCCACGGTCGTCTTGCCGGAGCCAGGCTGGCCTTCCAGCAGGTACAGACGGTTCGGCGGCAGCCCCCCGCGCAGGATGGTGTCGAGCCCGGTGCTGCCAGTAGTGATGCGGTTTGCGATCGTCGGCGTCACGTTCTTCATAGACCTGAATTTATCACGCGCACGTGATTGGTCCGTTGGTGCGACTGAACTGATCAGCTTGCTTCGGTTGAGCTAGCGCAGGCATCACACACGAGTTGTGCGCAAATCACCACGATTGCTGCCGTATTTTTTCGGAAACGCATCGGCACGTGAAAGTGGCTTGAACGGTGCGACGCACCGTGGTGCGCCATCCCACGTTCCCGTCACGCAGCCTCGCCTACCGTGCATCTGGAAGCACATCGCAGCGGTGCGATTGCTCGAGGACCGCAGTGACCCACGCACTCTTGAATGCCCGCATCCTCTTGGTCGAAGACGACGACGCAATTCGCGAACTGGCAGCAGATATCCTCGGCGATGAGGGCTACCAGGTCGTTGTGTCCGCCGACGCCGAACAGGCGCTGACGCAACTCAACAAGGCATGTCCGTTTGACTTACTGCTGTCCGACATCTGCCTGCCCGGCATGAACGGGCGCGACCTTGCCGATAAGGCACGCGTTATCTGCCCCGCGCTCCCCATCGTGTTCATGACTGGCTATGCGGGCGAGATCGCCAAGCGCGCCGACTTTCTGGATACCGGCATGCGCCTGCTGACCAAACCGTTTTCACTGCGCGACCTGCTGGGCATCGTAGAAACCGCGCTGTAGCCACCCGCCACTGCAAGTGCGCGCGATGTGGCTCTTGTGGAGCGATGTCCGAACGACAGACCTGGATGCAGCTGCCGGCAGCGACCGCTTCGCCGTCGTTACTGCGCGCCTCGCTCCAGCAATTGCACCACACGCCGTTCCAGCTCGATCGCCTGGAATGGTTTGGTCAGCACCTCCATCCCCTCGTCGAGCTGCCCGGCACCCACCGCGGCGCTGGCGGCGTAGCCGGTCACGAACAGCACCGGCAGCGCCGGACGCAATTGCCGCCCCGCATCGGCAACCTGGCGGCCGTTGAGGCTGCCGGTCAGGCCGACGTCGGTCACCAGCACATCGATAGGCTCTTGCGAGCGCAAGCGCTCCACCGCCGCACTGCCTTCGGCGGTTTCGATCACGCGGTAGCCGGCTTCGGTGAGTACTTCGGACATCAGTACGCGAATGGCGGTTTCGTCTTCCACGAGCAAGACGGTGCAACTGTGCGCGCCGCTGCGCTGCAGCGGCTGGTCGGCGGGCGCTACGTCGTCCTGCGCCAGCACGCCGCTGAAACGCGGCAAATACAAGACCATGGTGGTGCCCACGCCCACTTCCGAATCGATGCGCACGTGGCCGCCGGATTGACGGGTAAACCCGTAGATCATCGACAGGCCCAAGCCGGTGCCCTGGCCAATGGGCTTGGTGGTGAAAAATGGTTCGAACACCTTCGACATTACCTCGGCGCTCATGCCGGTGCCGGTGTCCTGCACGCTCAGGCACACATAATCGCCGGCCGGCAGCTCCAGTTGCTGGGCCGCAACAGCGTCCAGCGAGCGGTTGTGCAGGCTGATGGTAAGTTCGCCGCCGTCAGGCATGGCATCGCGGGCATTGATGCACAGGTTGAGCAGCGCGTTTTCCAGCTGCGGCGCGTCCACCAGCACCTTCCACTGCTCGGCAGCCGGGCGCAATTGCAAGGCAATCGACGGCCCCAGCGTCCGCGCGATGATGTCGTGCATGCCGCGCACCAACGCTTCCACATCCAGCGCGGTCGGTGCCAGCGTCTGCCGACGCGAAAACGCCAGCAGACGCTGGGTCAATGCGGTGGCGCGCGCCGCGCTGGTCTGCGCCATCTCCACATAGCGTGCCAGGCGGTCGTACTTGCCCTGTTCGATCCGCGTCTGCAACAGTTCCAGGCCGACACTGATGGCGGTGAGCAGGTTGTTGAAATCGTGCGCCAGCCCGCCGGTCAGCTGCCCTACCGCTTCCATCTTCTGGCTTTGACGCAGTTTCTCTTCGGCCAGCAGCAACGCGGCGCTGCGTTCGCGCACGCGCTCTTCCAGCGTTTCGGTGAGTTGGCGCAGCTGTTCTTCGGCCACGCGCTTGTCGGTGATGTCGGCAGCGGTGCCGAACCACTCGGCAATCTGCTCGCGCTCGTCCAGCAGCGGAATCGCCCGCATCAACGTCCAGCCCACGTGCTGGTCGGCGCCAAGCACGCGGTATTCCAGGTCCAGCCCTGACTTGTCGGCGATCGCACGCGCGATGGCCTCCGCCAGCCGTGCGCGGTCGTCCGGGTGCACCATCGCCTGCCAGTCGGGCATGGCCGACAGCGCATCGCTCAACACGCCGTCGCCCACCAACTGGCGTAGTTCGCGCCAGTCGGCGCTGGCGGAAAAGATCGATTGCGACGACGCGCGCACCAGCGCATCCAGGCGTCGCTCGCTCTTGCGCAAGGCCTCGCTGGCCAACCGCTCGGCGGTACGGTCGCGCAGCACCTTGACGAAGCCGATCGCTGCGCCGGTTTCTTCGCGCAACACCATCAATGAGCCGTTGGCCCAGAACAACTCACCGGATTTGCGCACGTGCCAGCGCTCGTCCATGCCGCTGCCGCTTTCCAGCGCAGCGGCGGCCTCAATGAGGATCTGCCGCCTTTGCACATCTTCCGGGGTGAAGGTGCGCTCCAGCGATTGCCCGAGCATCTCGGCTTCGTTCCAGCCCAGGATGCGGCGCGCGCCCTCATTCCACGAAGTCACCCGCCCGTGCATGTCGGTGGCGATGATGGCGTAGTCCATCACGCTGTCCAGGATCTGCCGGTTGCGCACTTCGGCCTCGCGCACCGCGCGCTCCAGGCTGATGCGGTCGGTGATGTCCAGGCCCTGCACGAAGATGCCGGAGATGGTGCCATCGGCACCGGCGATGGGCTGATAGACCAGGTCCAGCAGGCGCCGTTCGCTCGGCCCGCCCGGCACTGCCTGCACGTTGTAGGGCAGCGCAGTGGCCGAGAACGCGCGCCCGGAGCGGAACACCTCGTCCAGCCGACGCAGATCGCCCTGTTCCACCACCTCCGGCAGCGCCTCGGCCAGCGGCCGCCCGATCACATCGCGGTGGCCGATCAGCCGCGAGTAACACGGGTTGGCGAACTCGACCCGGTGCTGCGGCCCGCTCAGGAACGCCATGAACATCGGTGCCTGCTCGAACAGGCGGATCAGACGCTCGTGCTCGTCGGCCAGGCGCGCCTGCGCCAGTTTGCGTGCGGTGACCTCGTTGGTGACGCAGAACGCGCCGCCCACCTGGCCATCGTCCAGATAGATCGGCGAAAACGAGAACGTCCACCAGGTCTGCTCCGGCATGCCGTAACGGTTCATGCCGATCGGTACTTCTTCGAAGCGCGAGGCCTGCCCCGCAAACGCCGCCTCGATCGGCCCGCGCACCGCGTCCCAGGCATCGGCCCACAACTGGCGCAGCGGCGCGCCCAGCGCCTGCGCCTGGCGCGGCCCCAGGATCGGCGTGTAGGCATCGTTGTAAAAAAAGGTCAGTGCCTCGCCCCAGACCACGTACATGCTCTCGGGCGAGGCAAGCATCAGGTCCACCGCGTTGCGTAGCGGCGATGGCCACTGCGCGGTGGGGCCCAACGGCGTGGATGCCCAGTCGTAGCTGCGCAGCGCCTGCGCCATCACGCTGCCACCGTGCGGAAACGCTGTGCTCATACCACCCACGCCCGCAACGCACGGCGGCAGTTGCCACGGCGCCCGCGGCGCAGGCCGGCAGCGCGGTCTGCGGCGAAGTTAGCATTCACGCATCGGTGCATCGTTTCCAACCGTTGAAGGGACCAGGTAGCCGACGTGTGCATCGCTTGTTGGCCAGGCCGAGCGCACACGCGGCCGCCCATCATCTGGCCTATGGCAGGTGGCGTCCAGCCACGTGGGGTACTACGACTGAATCGGGCAGCTTCCGCTGCCACGTTTGTGCCATGCCAGACAGCGTGCGCTGCGGTGACGACGGCTTGGCGGCCATCGGCCCCGCACAGTCTATAAGCCGCGCATTGCGGACCAATGCCGGCAGGCAGCCAAGACGCCAGGGCCAACGCACGCGATTGGCGTGGCCCACCGCCAGACTCTGCAGGACACGTAAAATCGCCCGATGGCCCCAGGGCACCGCACGGTCACACAGATGCTCGATCAAGATGAACTCATCCATCCGCAAGCCGCAGTGGCGCCGGGTTACCTGGCCAACCACGCCGCGCGGGCGTTCAACCGGCTGGTCGATGCCGAACTGCGCCCGCACGGCGTTTCGCTGGCCCTGATCGGCCCGATCATGCTGCTGTCGTGGAAAGGCCCGATGCTGCAGCGCGATCTGGTCGTCGCTTCGGCGGTGAAGCAGCCGGCAATGGTGGCGCTGCTCGACAAGCTGGAAGGCCTGAAGCTCATCAAGCGCACCCCCACCCCCCAGGACCGCCGCGCTGCGCTGGTGACGCTCACCGCACGCGGGCGCAAGATCGCCGACGTCGGCGGCCGCGCATTGCTGGGCATGAATGCAGTGGCGCTGGAAGGTTTTTCTGCCGACGAGGTGCAGCAGACCGTCGCGCTGATGCAGCGGCTGATCGTCAACATGGAGCGCCACGGCCAGGACGTTTAATATCACTTCTGATATTTTTTCTCCTGGGTGACAGACAGGACTGGATCGGCCCGCGCCTGATGAATCCGCACAGCCGGCTCGGCATCCATCTGTTGCATGGCGCGCTCAAACTGGCCAGCCAACCCAGCGTGCAGAACATCGCAACGAAGTGGATGACGCCGGCGATCAAGGCGCCGGATCTGTCGCGCTATCGGTAGGCGCGCCGGAGCATGCAGGCGTGAGACCTGCGTGGCAGTGGTGCAGGCAACGCCACTCGGAAACTTCGAGGTGCGACACGCTAGCCCCACCAGCACCTGAACCAGCAGGCGCTGCCGCTTCAGTTCCAATGGTTGCGGTCGTTAACGATCAGGTCGAGATACCATCGAAGCGGCGGCAGTTGCGCTGGTTTCAGCGGTATCCCAGGCGCACTCGCCTCCCTGCAGTTGCCGGGACTTCCCCGCTCTTCCGCTCGTCGGATCATCGATCAAACCCCTATGCATTTCTTCTCGAATTTGCGCATTGGACAGCGCCTGGCCCTCGGCTTTCTGGCGATTATCGTCCTGATGGTGATCCTCACCGTGGTCGGTATCCAGCGCGTCCGCAGCATCGACCAGCAGCTCACCGCCATCAACGAAGTCAACAGCGTCAAGCAGCGCTACGCGATCAACTTCCGCGGCAGCGTCCACGACCGCGCGATCGCCCTGCGCGACGTCGTGCTGATGGACGACCCCGCAGACCGCCACGCCGCCGAACAATCGATCGACAAGCTTGCCGCCGATTACGCACGCTCGGCGCAACCGCTCGACGACATGATCGCAAGCTCGACCGATACGAAAGAGCAAGAGATCCTTCGGCAGATCAAGGCCATCGAGCAGCGCACCCTGCCGCTGATCGCGCAGGTTCGCGGGTTCCGCGATGCCGCCGACAAACCGCATGCCGAACAGGGCCTGCTGCAGGAAGCGCGCCCGGCTTTCATCGCCTGGCTGGCCAGCATCAATGCCTTCATCGATCTGCAGGAAGCCAAGAACCGCGCCGCTGCCAAGCAGGCCGTCGCCAACGCGCGCGGCTTCGCCATGCTGATGGTGATTTCCACCGTCATCGCCCTGCTGCTGGGCGCGGCCATCGCATTCCTGCTCACGCGCAGCGTGGTGCTGCCGTTGCGCCAGTCGCTGCGCTTGGCCGAACGCATCAACGACGGCGACCTGCGTAGCCAGGACATCCCGACCAGCAGCGACGAATCCGGGCAATTGCTGCACGCCATGCAGCATATGCAGCGGCGCCTGCAGGAAGTCATTTCCGCGCAGCGCACCATGGCCGCGCGCCACGACGCCGGCGAAATCAGCTACCGCACCGACGCGCAGCGTTTTCCCGGCGAATATGGCGACATGGTGCAGGACACCAACGCCCTGGTGCACGCCCATGTACAAACCCAGCTGCGCATGACCGAGGTCATGGGCAACTACGCGGTTGGCAACCTCGCCCAGGACATCGAACAGTATGCCGGCGAAAAAGCCGCCATCACCACCACCATGCAGCAGGTCAAGCGCAACCTGCAGGCCATCAACGCACAGATCCAGCAACTCACCCAGGCCGCGTGCGCAGGCAACTTCGCGTTACGCGGCCAGCCGGAAAAGTTCGAGCACGACTTCCGCCTGATGGTGGAAAACCTCAACACCATGATGGCCACCTCCGACACCAACCTGGCCAAGTTTTCCGAGCTGCTGCGCTCGATCGCCGATGGCGACCTGACCGTGCGCATGTCCGGCAACTTCCACGGCGTGTTCGCCTCCATGCGCGACGATGCCAACAGCACCGTGCACCGCCTCACCGACATCATCAGCCATATCCAGACCACGTCCAACAGCATTGGTTTCGCGGCCGAAGACATCGCCAGCGGCAATCAGGAACAGGCACGCCGCAGCGAACAACAGGCCGCCAACCTGGAAGAAACCGCCGCCTCGATGGAAGAGCTCACCTCCACCGTCAAGCAGAATGCCGAACACGCCACCCGCGCCAACCAACTCGCACGCGGTGCTGCCGCCATCGCCTCGGAAGGCCGCGACGTGGTTGGCCAGGTGATCGAACAGATGTCCGGCATCGAAGCCTCTTCCAGGCGCATCGCCGACATCATCTCGGTCATCGACGGCATCGCCTTCCAGACCAATATTCTCGCGTTGAACGCGGCCGTCGAAGCCGCACGCGCCGGCGAACAAGGCCGAGGCTTCGCCGTCGTCGCCTCCGAAGTGCGCACCCTCTCGCACCGCTCCTCGGATGCAGCAAAAGAAATCAAGCGGCTCATCGACGACTCCGTACAACGCGTCGCCGACGGCTCCACGCTCGTACACAAGGCCGGCACCACCATGGGCGAGGTCGTCACCAGCGTCCAGCACGTCACCGACATCATGGGCCACATCTCCGCCGCCTCGCAGGAACAAGCCGGCGGCATCGAACAGGTCAACCACACAATCGCCCAGATGGACGAAACCACGCAGCAGAACGTGCGTTTGGTGGAGGCGGCAAGCACTGCTGCGCGTGCGCTGGAGGAGCACTCCACGCAACTCACCCACGCAGTGGAAGTCTTCAAGGTCAACGCAACGGTGCTGTGAGCGATGGCCGATTGCGTGATCGGCCACTTACGTGCCGGCTTAGCACGGCGAGACCGGTTGGAGAGTTCCGCCGGCCAGGCTTAAAGCCAGAGAAAAAAAACTGATGGCGGAGAGAGTGGGATTCGAACCCACGGAAGGTTTGACCCTTCGCCGGTTTTCAAGACCGGTGCCTTAAACCGCTCGGCCATCTCTCCGATGCTGCTGCGCGTGACCGCCGAAGGCATCGGTTGTCACGCTGGCGACCCGCATTGCGCGGGTGGCCCTGAGGGTGGTCGCGCGAACATCTTGTACGGATCCACCATTCCCAGGATCACTCCCGGGCAGGCATTCTCGCATGCCCGGAGGCGTTTTGCTCGGTGACATCACTCGCTTTTGGCTGGCGCAGCGGCCTGCCCCGCCACGCGTGGCCGGCTACTACACGTCGTGGTCGGCGGGACACATCTAAGAACCTGTTCACGATCTTCGCAGATCAGTGCAGACTATGCGGATGCGCCAAAAGACCTATCCGAGTGACATGAGCCGGGAGCAGTTCGCACACGTGCTGCCGATCCTGGAACAAGCGCGCAAGCGCACCAAGCCACGCCGTGTGGATTTATATGAGGTGTGGTGCGCAGTGTTGTACGT